>JBEKNI010000004.1:0-137823 GCA_049522975.1 Occallatibacter sp.
AGGAATTCGCCGCTCATTCCCGGGATCAGCGATCCGGAGATGGTGAAGGAGCCGGTGGAGAGGCCGGGGTTGGGGGTGGGATTGGCGTCGATGCCCATCTCGGTGACCTGCTCGCCGCCCAGACCGAGGATGTAGTCGTTGGTGGTGGAGAAGCCGTTTTGGGCGGGGTTGCAGCTCATGGCGGCGATGCTGCCCTTGGCGACACGGGCGCCGTCGGCGTCGTAGAGATATTTGTTCGCGCCGTCGTTGGTCACGTTGCCCGCCGCGTCGTAAGTGAAATTGCCGCCCGCCGTGTTCACGCTCGTCCAGGTCACCTGGTTGCTCGTATTATACTTCGCCGTGGGTGCCAGGCTCGACGGCGACGATGGGCAGGCCGTCGTCGCCTGCCAGCTCTCCGCTGTCCGGTTGCCGAAGGCGTCGTAGCTCCAGCAGCCGATCAGGTTGGCGTAGGGCTGCGAAGCGCCGCCGGGAAGCATCGCCGCGCCCGCCGCCGCCGACGTCAGCCGGTTGAGCGTGTCGTACTGGTAGCCCCAGTCGCCCATCACCGAGTCGGAGTGCGCCAGCAGGTTGCCGTTGGGCGCGTAGCCGCCCGCCGGAACGGTGTTGATCGTATAACTCAGAGTTCCCAAGAACGAAAGCCGGCTGGTTGAGCTTCATCGTCTCCCAGGTCTCAAAAGCGAGATACCTCAACCCGCCGGCTTTCGACTTTGAACCCCAATGGACAGCCCCTCCCTGACCTGGGAATCCTACCCGAAACCCTTCGCTTTCCACACCGAGGGCAGCTGGCCCCACCGCAACAAGCCGGGAGCGGTAGGCCCGTGTTTATCTGCGGCAAACCGCAGCCCGCCGGAAACGGGGTTTAAACCCCTGACTTGCTGGGCATCGGTCCACACACGTACCAGACCTGGGGGCGGCTCAGGCCGAGCGTTGCCTTGGTCGCCTCGCGCGCTGTGCCAAGTTACTGGCCGCCAATCCTACGGTCGGACGGCAGTGCTTAGAGGGCCGGGCGCCACAGAGCCTGGCGGTGGATTAAGAAGCGCCCCGCGAGCGGCCCCGGCGCGGTAGGATGGTGAAGAACTCCCGTTCGATGGAGGCCCTTGCTTGAAACTGAATCTGGCAACGCTGGCGTTGGGCATTCTAGCCGCGCTGGTCTTGGTGATAGGCTTCTGGAACTTGCCCTGGACGGCTTTGCGAATCGCCGGACTGGCCATTGCTATTCCTTCTCTCCTGCTGCTCGTCCTGGCCCGCATTCAACTGGGAAGGGCATTCAGCGTTGAAGCCAAGGCAACCACACTGGTGACCGCCGGCCTTTATTCCCGCATTCGCAATCCGATCTACATCTTTGGCGCGCTGACGCTAGCCGGATTCATTCTCTGGGCAAATCAGCCTTGGCTGCTGCTCTGCCTCGCCGTTCTGATTCCCATGCAGGTCGTTCGCAGCCGGAAAGAGGAGCGGGTGCTGGCGGAGAAGTTCGGCGTGCAATATCTAGATTACAAGCGGCAGACGTGGTTTTGATCGTGTTGTGAATTCAAGGGATGGAGCAGGCTTTCCTGCCATGCGCCCATCTGGTTCTTTAGCGGAGACCCTATGCATTCTGTGTGGTTTGGCGAGTTTATGGGCACACTGGTGCTGATCCTTCTGGGCACGGGCG
Organism: Occallatibacter sp.; assembly: GCA_049522975.1. GTDB lineage: Bacteria > Acidobacteriota > Terriglobia > Terriglobales > Acidobacteriaceae > Telmatobacter. Next base: position 1,652 of record JBEKNI010000004.1, read on the forward strand.
TGAATGCCGGCGTGACCCTGCGCAAGTCCTATGCGGCGGGCACGGGCTGGATGGCGATCACCACCGGGTGGGGGCTGGCGGTGCTGTGCGGGGTGCTTGTGGCGCAGGCCTTCGGCAGCCTCGGAAGCCACATCAATCCGGCCATTACGCTGGCGGCGGCGGTCCTCGGCGGCGACTACTCGCAGGTTCTCAGCCTGTGGTCGGCGCAGTTGCTGGGCGCCATGGCCGGCGCGGCGCTGATGGCCCTGCACTACGCGCCGCACTGGAGGCTGACGCCCGAACCTGAGGCCAAGCTGGGCGTCTTCTCGACCAATGCGGCGGTACGCAACCCGCTGCTCAATCTCCTGAGCGAGGCACTGGGGACGGCGGTGCTGGTGGTGGTGGCCGGCTCCATCTTCTCGCATGGAGTTTCGATGGCGGGGCCGGCGGCGGGAGTGGGGCCATGGCTGGTGGGCTCTCTCGTCTGGGGCATCGGCCTCTCGCTGGGCGGGACTACGGGATACGCGATCAATCCGGCGCGCGATCTGGGTCCGCGCATTGTCCACGCGCTCTTGCCCATTCCCGGCAAAGGCGGCTCGAACTGGGGTTATGCTTGGATTCCCGTCCTCGGACCGCTCGTGGGCGGGGCGCTGGCCGGATTCTTGCTGCGGTACGCACATCTATAGGGCGTTCCCAGGAGCCCGTCGTTGAAAGGCCGCGCGTGGCATAATCGAGTGGTTGGCGGACGCGCAAGATGGACTTCCTGACCCTGAAGCTGACTTTGACCACTGGGGACGCGGCGTCGCGCAAGGACGCAGGAGATGCTGCCCCGCTTGCACGCCTCCCATCCCTTCACGCCGCTCGACCAGGTGCGGCAGACTTACCGAGTCTCGACTCGGTAGTTGTCCCTCGTCCGCCAGATCCGGCGCCTGATTGAGATCATCTTGACGCTTCGTGGAGGCGATAACCCCATGGATCCCGTGATCCCTCCTGTCGTCGTTCCCGCCCAGATTGTCTGGAGCCTACAGATCGAGGAGTATGCCGACTCAATTGCGGGGTCAATGGGGGTTGAAAATTTACTAGTCCGCCGTTCAATTTGAGTTGAAGGATGACGAATGGTCCGTGCCGTATTGGCTCTTCCGGTGGATGAATTGCTTGGGTCTATTCGTTATGCGACGCCAAAGAATCAAAGCAGTCAGCATACCCGGCACTTCATCCATTTTTGATTTCGCACTCTATCTTCGAACGCAGGGGTGAAGGAGTCTCAGGAAGCTTGTTCGAGAGAACCGACAATAGACACCGCCGATTGCGATACAACTATCTTGATGCAATAAGCTTGAATGATATGTCCACGAAGCCAAAGGAAGACCGCGATCTCGGGCGCCCGAAGGAGCGGGGCCGGTCTCTTCTCTGGTTGAGCGGGGCTTGGGTCTTGCCGCTTCTGGGACTCTGTCTTTGGCTTTTCACCGGCTCCGTATTTGCCGAGGCTTTCGCTTTGATTGCTGCTTGCATCGTAGCGCCTCTTCCCGCGCTTCTGTATATGCATAGTCGGAATGACCGATCACTCGCACGTGCGGCGAATGCCGAAGAAACGGCAGCGCAACTGAAATTGCAATTGGAGACCGTCCGCTTCCGTACGGCCCGCCTGCGCGAAGAGTTGCAGGCCGCCAACCGGCAGGCGCGGCTCAGCCACCAACTGACGCTGCTGGGCCAGTTCACCGCCGGATTCATGCACGAGTTCAACAATCCGCTGGCGATTGTGGCGGGGCGGATCGAAGTGCTACTGGAGGAGCGCAAGGAAGATGCGGCTCTGTGCGCCGATCTGGAACAGATGCTCAAAGAGACGCGCTATATGGCGCAGATCGCCACCACGCTCTTGCAGGCGCTGCGGCGGGAGCGCGGCAGCGAGATCTTCGAGGCTTCGATTCCGCAGAAGGCGCTGGAAGAGGCTCTGGGAGCATTGCGGCCTTCGGCCCTGAGCCAGGGAGTGGAACTAGTGGAAGAGCTTGGAGAAGCGCCGCGTGTGGATGTACCCGAGCACGTGATTGGAGAAGTGGCGCGCGGCCTGCTGAGCAACGCGCTGCTGGCACTGCAGGGACGCGAGGCGGGCATAATCTGGGTGCGGCTTGAGCCTTATCGCATGGCGGGCGCCAAGGTGGTGGCGCGGATCGAGGACAACGGGCCGGGTGTGCCGGAGAGCATCCGCGAACATCTCTTCGAGCCGTTTGTCTCACAGAGCAGCGGACGGGAGCGGCTGGGATTGGGGCTCTTTCTGGCGGCCAGCCTGCTGGATATGTATGATGGGCGCATCCGCTATGAAGCCAGGGAGGGCGGCGGAGCGAGCTTTGTGATCGAGTTGCCGCCAGCACGATTCACGCGCGGGCAGCCTTACCACTGGTTTACGGGAGGGACGACCGAGTGAGCCGCGTTCTGGTGATCGATGACGAAGCCGCACTGGGCGAAAACATCCAGCGGATGCTGCGCTTGCCCGGAACGACGGTGGCGGTCTTCACAGATCCTGCGAAAGGGCTGGCCGAGTGTCTGGCCAACCCACCCGACCTGGTGCTGCTCGATATTCGGATGCCGGGAATCAATGGCGAAGAGGTCTTTGCGCGGCTGCATGAGGCTCATCCGGGGCTTCCCATCGTCTTTCTGACCGCCTTTGGCTCGGTGGAGGGTGCGGTTGCGGCGATGCGCAACGGTGCCTTCGATTATCTGCAAAAACCCTTCAAGCGCGAGGATCTGCTGCTGGTGACCAAGCGGGCGCTCTCCCATTCGAAATTGGAGCGCGAGGTGGAGACGCTGAAGGGGCGGCTGGAGGCTCTGGGCGAGGCGGATGCGGCTCAGTCGCGCAGCCCATTGATGCTGGAGATGATGGAAAAGTGCCGGCGCGCTGCTGCGACCGACGCCACGGTGATGATCCTGGGCGAGAGCGGCGCCGGCAAGGAGGTGGCCGCCCGCTTTCTGCACGAGCAGAGCCGGCGCAAGGATGGGCCGTTTGTGCCGGTCGAGTGCAGCGCCATGCCAGGGTCGCTGATTGAGAGCGAGTTGTTCGGCTATGAACGCGGGGCATTTACCGGGGCGGAGCGGACCAAGAAGGGGCTGATCGAATCGGCCGACGGCGGAACTCTGTTTCTCGACGAGATCGGCGACCTGGGCGTTGAGCTGCAAACCCGGCTCTTTCGCTTTGTCGAGGAGCGGGCGTTGCGTCGGCTGGGCGGTCTGGCGACGGTGAAGGTGGATTGCCGCATCCTCTGCGCGACCAATCAGGACTTGGTAGCCAAGATCAAGGCCGGCAGCTTTCGCGAGGAGCTCTTCTACCGGTTGAGCGTGGTCACGGTCAAGCTGCCGGCTCTGCGCGACCGGCCTGAGGATATTCCGCATCTGGCGCGCTTCTTTCTGGAGCGATTCTCGCGGCGTTACGGGAAGAGTTTGTTGGGATCGCCGGAGTTCTACGATGCGCTCATGCGGGAGCGTTGGCCAGGCAACATCCGGCAGTTGAAGAATGTGATTGAGAGGCTAACTGCACTGCATCCCGGCGGAGTGCTGGGAGCGGAGGATCTGGCCGAGGATTTACCGCCCGCGCAGGCCGCGGTCTCCGGTCTTTCCGCGCTTCCCTGGAAGGATGCGCGGGAGCAGTACCTGGCTGGCTTCGAAGTTTCCTACGCGCAAGCAGTGCTGGCGCGGTGCGGAGGAAATGTGAGCGCCGCGGCGCGCGAGGCTGGGGTAGACCGGAAGACGTTTTACGCGCTTCTGCGGCGGGAGAAAGAACAACAGAGCGGGGAATCCATTCCACAGATCGATAAGGAAAGCGGGGAATAATATCCCCAGAACTCAGAGTTGTCTGCGTCATGTTGTTGATTGCAAGGTTCAGAACCTTTGGCTCCTATCGTGCTTAAGAATCCGCCAGGAGCTCCGCACATGAAACTTTGGACCCTGGGCGTAAAAACGATTCTGCTGGTCTTCGGCCTGATTCTGCTGATGCCCCAGCCAGGGAACGCCATTCCGGCGTTTGCCCGCAAATACGGCGTCAAGTGTTACACCTGCCACACCGTTCCGCCGGCGCTGAACAAGAACGGTTATATGTTCAAGCGCCTCGGCTACCGGATGCCGCCGGATGAGATGGACGGAACCAAGCCGGCGCCCAAGATCACCGCATTGGACAAGGACATCAAGTTCAGTATCACGAACTCTCTGGCGCTGATCTTGCAGGCCAGCGTCACCGACGACAAGACCGTAGCGGACAAGGGCAACACAGTCTCCGCATCTCCCGTTTCGTCTTGCAACACGGGAAGCGTCGCCAATCAGCAGAGTTCCTCCTGTTCCAGCTTCAACCTGGATGAAGCTGCACTGTTTGTGGCGGGGTCCGTGCCGGAGACAGGGTTCTCTTACTTTGGACACTACGAGCTCTACCAGGGAGGCACGAACGATCTGGAGCAGGGCTTCGGCGTCTACACCGCCGGCAGGGCTAACAGCAGCTACTTCCTCAAGGCCGGCGAGATGCATATGCAGGAAGGCGAAGGAACGCGCGCGGCGATGTTCTACAACCTCTTCTCCGACCCCGCCTACACGCTCATCAACGTCGATCCGCTCAGCTTCGCGCTCGATCAGCATCCAGTGGGCATCGATGCGGGCTACACGTGGGCTTCGCCGTATTTTAAGCGGGTCTTTGCCGTCTCGGCCAAAGTCACAAATGGGCTGAACGCGGACGGCAGCGAGATACTCGATTCTTCGACCAAGAATTCCAAGGATGTTTGGGCCGACGCCGATTACTGGTTCGGACCCGACGGCGGCGCTACGGTAATGTTCTACCGCGGCTCGAAGGACCAGATTCAGACTCCGACCAACGGGAATAATCCGTTTACTTATCGGGCCAACATCAATCGCGTGGGCGCATTCGCCAACTACCTTTTCTTCGACAAGCTGGACATTCTCGGCGGCTATATTCGCAGCGAGGATGACTGGGAGCCTCCGAATGGCGGACCGAACTCGCACTATATCTCCAACTCTGTCCGCGGAGAGGCAGACTACTACTTCAAGACGGGGACGGTCGTGATGGCGCGCTACGATCACGCGCTTGAGACCATCGCACCCAATCCGACAATGACGACGCAGGCCTGGGGCATCGGCGGTGAACACGCGCTCACTTCGTTGGGCAACGTCGTGCTGCGCGCCGCCTATACCCAAGAACACGACGGCGATCCGGTGGCGCTGACGGGGACCACCGACAAACTTTTCAAGCTGGACATCCGGTACATGTGGTAAGGAGAGAGATGACCAAGGCAATTCGCACCATGACCGCAGTTTGCATTGCAGCGCCTTTGTTTCTATGGGCGCAGAGCAGTAACGTAACACTCCCGCAGGACAAGGGGCCGGACAAGATCAACGTCTCCAGCTATCCGGCGGAGCAGCAGAAGGGGTACAAGGTCTTTGTGGACAAGTGCTCCAAGTGCCACACCATCGCCCGGCCGATCAACACCATGATGACTACGCCGGAGTGGAGCCGCTATGTAAAGCGCATGATGCACAAGCCGAACTCCGGCATCAGCGACACGCAGGGCAAGACGATCTACGAGTTTCTCGCCTATGACCAGGAGAATCGCAAGGACAAGAATCCTTCGGCCTTCACCAAGGCTCTAAGCGACGAAGAGATTGAAGCTCTCAAGGCGCAGCAGCACTAGAATGTTGTGCCTCACGAATTGCGTTTTGATCGGAGTTTATGGTGCCTAGGTTCCGAATGCGGGACCGGAGCACCCATCGACATCGAAGTCGAGTTGTTTAGGGAATCGCCATTGCGGGGAATCCATGAGCTATTCCGTCACCGTCCCGGACCAGGAGTATTTCGACAGGAATATTCCCTGCCGCTACGCGTGTCCGATACATACGGAGTGCGGGCGCTACGTTCAGGCGATTGGAATCTCCCAGGACGAGGAAGCCTATCTTCTGGCTCGCGTGCCTAACCCCTTTGCCTATGTGCTTGGCCGCATCTGCGCGCATCCCTGCGAGGACAACTGCCGGCGCGGCAAGATCGACGAACCGATCGCCATCTGCGCCTTAAAGCGTTACGCCACCGATCGCCACAACCTTGGCACGGGCCACGATCCGGCACGCAAGAAGCTACCCGCCCCCGCCAAACGCGGCAAGAGCATCGCCATTATCGGCGCAGGTGTCTGCGGCCTCACCTGCGCGCACGATCTGGCGCTACTGGGCTACTCGGTCGAGGTCTTTGAATCCGCTCCGGTTCCCGGCGGAATGTTGTACCTGGGAATCCCGCAGTTCCGCCTGCCGCGCGAGATTATCAAGATGGAAGTCGATAACATTCTGGCCCTTGGCGTCACGCTGCATACCCGCGTCACGCTGGGCCGCGACATCTCCTTCGCCGATCTGCGCGCGAAGTTCGATTCCGTGCTGCTGGCGACGGGGCTGAACAAGGGCCGCGAACTGAATATTCCAGGCGCGCATCTGGCCGGCGTCTATAACGGCATCGATTTTCTGATCAACGTCAACCTCGGCTTCGAGATCGAGCTGGGCAAGCGCGTGGTGGTGGTCGGCGGCGGCAATGTGGCCATTGACGTGGCGCGCGCCGCAGTCCGTCTGGTGCAGGAGTCGGCGATCTTTCCTGAAGCGGAGCAGGATGAGGACGCCAAGGGCCTTCAACCGGCCTTCGATGCCGCCCGCATGGCCTTGCGCTCGGGCGCGGAAGAGGTTGAGTTGGTCAGCCTGGAATCGCGGGCGCAGATGCCAGCCTGGAAGGGCGAAGTGGATGAAGCCGAGCACGAAGGCATCGCCGTTGAAAACGGCTGGGGGCCCAAGGAGATTGTCGGCGAAAACGGCAAGGTCGCGGGACTGAAAGTGCGCCGCTGCCTGACGGTCTTTGACGAGAACGGCCGCTTCAATCCCGCCTTCAGCGACGAGGAAAAGATCATTCCCTGCGATAGCGTGATCCTAGCCATCGGCCAGCAGGCGGATCTCTCATTCCTCAGTGGCGAAGAGGGCGTGCAGGTGACACCGCGCGGGATTCTCAAGATCGACGAGAATTTGATGACTACGGCTCCAGGAGTCTTTGCCGGGGGCGATGTGGCCTTCGGCCCGCGCATTCTGGTGGAGGCCGTCGCCAATGGCCACAAGGCGGCGCGTTCGATTCACGTCTTCCTCAGCGGCAAGACGAAGAAGACGATGCTGAGCCGCTTCCGGATCCTGCCCAACTGGGAGATGCCGCGCGGATTTCTTTCGACTCCGCGGCAGAAGATGCCGGTACTGGCCGCCAACCGTCGCATCGGAATCGCCGAAGTGGAGCTGGGCTTTGACGAGGAGCAGGGGCGCGCCGAGGGGTTGCGCTGCCTCAACTGCCAGGTGAATACCATCTTCGACGGCTCGAAGTGCATTCTCTGCGCCGGCTGCGTCGATGTCTGCCCGGAGAGCTGCTTGCGGCTGGTGGACCTGGTGCAGGTGAGCGGAGATGCGCGCTACGACGCGCTGATTCAGAATCGCTACGGAGTGCCTGCCGCCGAGCTGCAAGCCGGCCAGGCGGGAGCGATCATCAAGAACGAGGAAAAGTGCATTCGCTGCGGCCTCTGCGCTCAGCGGTGCCCGACCGGGGCCATCACCATGGAAGCCTTGGAGCAGCAGGAACGCGAAGTCTTTGAGTGAGGGTGCGAAGGGTATGAATCGACGCGAGTTTTTCAAGATCAGTTGGGGAGCCGTCGGCATAGGCGCTCTCATCTCTGGTGTGGGCGTGAGTCTGGCCGCCGTGCTCCGCTTCCTGACGCCGAGCGTCTTTTACGAGCCGCCCCAGAGCTTCAAGATCGGCGAACCGGGCGACTTTCCCTTCGGCCCGCCCACCTTCCTCGTCGCCGAGAAGATATTCGTCTTCCGCGACCGCGAAAAGGGATTTGCTGTGGCCAGCGCGGTCTGCACGCATCTGGGCTGCACGGTGGCGCACTTCTCCAGCGACCAGCGCTTCCATTGCCCCTGCCACGGCAGTGTCTTTGCCGCCGACGGCTCGGTGCAGCACGGGCCAGCGCCCCGCGCCCTGGATTGGTTTGAAGTGACAATGGCGCGCGATGGCAGGCTGCTCGTCAACAAAGACAAGGTCGTACCGCCCAACTACCGGCTGATGGTGTAATGATGAATCTGATCCGCGAAATCTGGCAATCGATTGTGCGGCGTGACCCGCTCTCCACCGACAAAGGAAAGTCCGAGCTGGTCTTTCTCAACGTGTGGCTGCACATCCATCCTGCCAAGGTGAAGAAAGAGAACATGAAGTTCAGGCACACCTTTTACCTGGGCTTTATCACCTTTTTTCTCTTTCTCATCCTGCTCACCACGGGAATCGCGCTGATGGTTTACTACCGCCCCTATCCGCCGCAGGCCTATCAGGATATGAAGGACCTGCAGTTTGTCGTTTTCATGGGTCCGTTTCTCAGGAACATGCATCGCTGGGCGGCGCACGGGATGGTGATCTGTGTCTTCCTTCATATGTGCCGGGTCTTTTATACCGGCTCGTACAAGAGGCCGCGCCAGTTCAACTGGGTAATCGGCGTGCTGCTGCTGCTTGTAACTCTCAGTCTTTCTTTCACCGGTTATTTGCTGCCGTGGGATCAGTTGGCCTATTGGGCGATCACCGTCGGCACCAACATCGGCAGTTATGCTCCGCTGATTGGCGGACAACTGCGCGAATTGCTGTTGGGCGGCCATAGCGTCGGCGAGGGCGCACTGATTCGTTTTTATGTCCTGCACGTCGCTGTGCTGCCCGCCGTGATGATACTGCTCACCATCGTTCACTTCTGGAGAGTGCGAAAGGACGGAGGCCTCTCGCGTCCGGTCTGGAAGCTGGAGCCAAAGAAGACTGAGACGCTGGTTACCATCGGAGCGCCGGCGCAGATAGCCGCTCTGCAAGCTGCTGCCGCCTCCAAAGACAAGACCTACGGCCTGATGGAAGTGGTCAGCGGCAAGCCCATCTTCGAGACAGTGACTCCGGACGAGGAAGAGGATACAGTCTTCTCCTATCCTTATGCCTTTGTGCGCGAGGCAGTCGTGCTGATGGCGACGGTTACGACCATCATGACGATGTCGCTGTTTTTGAATGCGCCGCTGGAGGAGCTAGCCAACCCGGCCAAGACGCCCAATCCGGCCAAAGCGCCGTGGTATTTTCTAGGCTTGCAGGAACTGGTCAGCCACTCCGCTTTTCTTGGCGGCGTGGTGGCGCCGGCGCTGATGGTGCTTATGCTGCTCGCCATCCCTTATCTTGATCGCAATCCCAGCCGCCGCACAGGCGACCGTAAGTTGATCCTCTGGCTCTTCACGATCTTCGTCGTCGCAAACCTGGTCCTGATCGTGGTGGGAACCTTCTTCCGTGGACCGGGCTGGGCGCTTGTTCCACCATGGGTACACGTTGTCGCGGGGGCTGAATAATGGAACGCAGACTGCAAATCACATTCTTTGCGCTCAGTCTTCTCGCGCTGGCTCTGATTCTTGCCGCCGCGTGGCAGGCCAACACGCCCTCGTGGAAGATATATCAACATAACTTCCTGCAACTGGAGGCGCAGGAGGAGCCGAACGCGATCACCAAGAGCGCGGTTCTCGCCACGCCACCGGAAATTCACCAGGTGCTGCTGCCGGGATTGCAACGCGTGGACCGCTGCACCACCTGCCACCTGGGCGTCGAAGATCCCACCATGAAGGACGCGCCTGAGCCCTTCCGCTATCATGCCAACCTGGGGCCGCACGTTCCCGCGAAATTCGGATGCACCATCTGCCACGGCGGTCAGGGTCTGGCCACCGATAAGGAGAGCGCGCACGGCAAAGTCGACTTCTGGCCCAATCCGCTGCTCTCCAAGGAATACATTCGCGCCTCCTGCGGCCGATGCCACAAGGAAGGCGAAGTGCCCGGCGTGCCGGAGTTGACCGAGGGCCGCCATCTCTTTGAGACTCAGGGCTGCCGCGGCTGCCACAAGCTGAGCGGCGTGGGCGGAAGCATCGGCCCCGACTTGACAAGCGAAGGCGCCAACCGCCGATCTCCTGACTGGCTGGAGCGCCACTTCCTCACTCCCAACGCGGTCTCCGCCGGCTCGGCGATGCCCAACTTCCACTTCACCAAAGAGCAGGCGCGCGACCTCACCTATTACATGCTCTCGCTCACCAACGAAGAGATGGGAAGCTACTTTTCCAGCCTTCGCCTGATTCCCAGTCCGGAGTATGGACGGCAATTGTTTGTCGAGAAGAACTGCTTGGGCTGTCACGCGGTGGGCGGAACAGGAGCAAAGACCGCTCCTGACCTGCTCGGTGTGACCAAGCGTCACTCGATCGAATGGCTTGATGAGCAGTTGGTGAATCCCGAACTGGTTTATCCGGGCAGCGCCATGCCGGAATACGATCTTGAGACCAACGCACGCAAGGCGCTGGTGGCATTCATGGCCTCAGCCACTGCAGAGGATGCGCAGGCAATCCTCTCGAAGAAGGCGCACGCCATGACCCCAGAGGATATTGCAATCGAGGCGGGCAAGCAGAACTTCTCTCGATTCGGATGCGTCGGCTGTCATGGGACGGAGCTGCAAGGCGGCGTGGCCAACCCCAATGCCCAGGGCGGCGAGGTGCCTTCTTTGCTGCACGTCTCCGACGATTACACAAAGGACGAAGTCATCGCCATCATTCGCAATGGCCGTGTGCCTCCGTTGGACAATACCGCCGGACCCACTCCGCCGCTCTATATGCCCGCGTGGAGGCATGTGCTGAGCGACGAAGACATCAACCGGATTGCCGACTATCTCTGGTCGAAACAGCAGAAGGCAAAGGACGCCTGGTAGTGAAGCGGAGAAGATCGAGCTATCCGGCGACGAGGTTTCAGTGAGGCCATCGGTTCTCTTTCTGCCTTCAACGGCAATTCTGCTAGCGGCGGTTGTCCTTGCGGCCGCCACGGCTGCTCAATCTCCCACTGAAGCGCCGGGCGCAACAGCTTCGCAGGCGACAGAACCTCGCATCTATCCCGCGCCCACCAACCTCAAGGTGCTGCCCAAAGATCTGACCGGGCAGCAGGTTCACGAAATTATGGAGCAATGGTCCGCGACGCTGGGCGTGCATTGCAATGCCTGCCACGTCGAAGACAGCTTCAACATTGGTCCCACCGGCCGCCCGCGGCTTGATTTCGCCGACGATTCCAAGGGAATGAAGCTGGCGGCGCGTACGATGGTTGCGATGACCGAGAAGATCAACACGGAGTATGTGGCGAAGATTGACGGGTCGGGTATTCCAGTCACCTGCGGAACCTGTCATCGCGGCCAGATAACGCCCGAGCCGTTCAAGATTCAGCCATCTGACGGCCCGCCAAGCGCACAGTTCCCGCCGCGTGGGGAAGAGAGGCCACTAGCGCAATGAATGTGTGCCGGAAGACCCTTGCTGCAATCGGAGTATCTATTCAACAGCCATTGAACGAACCGAGTTACCCTTCACGGTCGAGCAATTATGAAGCTTTGGAGGCGGTAATTGATTGAAAACGGCGAGCCGGTATTGCCTAAGCTCGAAGCTGCGGCGGGGGGCAAAAGGCTCGTTTTGCGAGCCCGATTCAGGTTGTTGTTCGGTGTGGCGATGCTTTGCTCCGCATCAATGACGGCTCAGCCGGGCGGAGCCAATTCCGGCGGCGGCCAGGCCATGCAACCGGCCTCGATCGCCTCTGCAGACGCAACCGCCTGCGCCCCCTGTCACAAAGAGGTAGTGAAGGACTTTGTCAACGGTCCGCATAGCGGGGCGGCGCGAATGTCCGGCGGCAAAGGCGTGACCTGCGAGAGCTGTCACGGCCCCGGCAAGGCGCACGAAGATGGCGGCGACGTTGCATCGATATTCAATCCTGCAACAGCCACGGCCAAAGTTGTGGATGAAAAATGTCAGGCCTGCCATGACGGCAAGCACGTAAACTTTGAGCGCTCATCCCACGGCAAGGGTAATGTCAGTTGCACCGGCTGTCATAGCATTCATACCGTCGCTGCGCCGAAACATCTGTTTAAGCGGTCGCAGCCTGAACTCTGCTACCAATGCCACAAGGAGATCAAGCCGCAATTCTCCATGCCCTTTCGCCACAAAGTTGATGAAGGGCTGATCCAGTGCACGGACTGCCACGATGCACATGGCGTCGAAAGTGAGAATGAACGCCGCGCTTCTTCATGGCAGTTCGATGTATGCACAAAATGCCACGCCGCGACGGCCGGACCTTTCGTTTATCAACACGCCGCAGTCAAGGCCGAAGGCTGCACGGCCTGTCACTTTCCGCACGGAGGAGCGAATCCGAAACTACTGACTCAAGCCAACGTGAACACGATCTGCCTGCAATGTCACGCGCCGTCGCTGAACTCGGCGACAGGACAGCCTGCCGCGTCCTCGCATGGCCACTCGGCGCCAGGCCAATTGTGCACGAGCTGTCACTCCGGCATTCACGGCTCCAATGTGAGTGAGGTGTTTCTGAACTCCACACAGGGGAAACACGATCGTTGACAAGGCAGATGCCCCACCCGGAAATACTCGGGTGGGGCGCCTGCCAGGGTCATTGTCATGATTGTGCATGTTAACTCAAGCGGCCATTCCGGTCAGAGGCGCCGAGTGACTTGATCGGAGTTTCCTTAGTGCAAGTCTCCGTCGTGATTGGCGTCGCTGCTGGCAGCCTTCTGCGCTTGCGGGCTGATCGTCACGGTGTCCGGTTGCAGGGTGGCTGGGGAGGTCTGTGCAGGGGCTGGCGTGGAGGGCGCGGTCCGGCTCTGGGGCGCGCTCGCTTCGGGGGATGTTGGACCGATGATGGACAAGCTCATGGATCACCTCTACATTCGCTATCGGCCCCTCAGTCAAACTGTTCAGCGTTTCAGAGATGAAGTTTACGTCATCTATCCGCAGGAGAGTTTACGCATCAGGTCTACCTGGAAATGCACGGCAGAGTCACAGTCAATCGCGCTCCGCCCTGCTCGCGATTGCCTGCTGAAACGGCTCCGCCGTGAGCCCGCGCCACCGCATCGATGAAGGCGAGGCCCAGCCCGTGGCCATTCGACTCTCTTCCCTTCACTCTGCGCTCGAAGAGATGAGGCAGAACCTCCAGATCGAATCCCCCCCCGTCATCTTCCAGGATCAAAGAAGCGCCGCTGCCATCGGTCTTGAGCAGCAGATTGACTGTGCTGGCCGCAGGCAGGTGCTTCAGTTCATTGTCAAAGAGATTGGCGATCATGCGATGGATCAGCGCCTCGTCGGCTTCTATCTTGAGCGGCCCACCGCTTTGCAGCCTGATCTGCAAACCCTTTTCCGACATCGATGGCTCATAAAGATCGACCATGATTCTGAGCAACTCATCGAGGTCAACCTCACAGCGCGTGAGGCGCAACGCATCGGCTTTGGCCTCGGCAACGTCCAGCGACTTATTCAAAAATTCCGTCAGCCGGTCCAGCTCTTCGATCGCCGCGACGATCGGTTCGGTCTGATCGGCGGAGGAGCCGGCAGACAAGGATACTTCGAGCTTTCCGCGGATTGCCGTCAGCGGACTGCGCAGATCGTGCGCCAGCGAATCGGTAATGGTATGCAGCTGGTGCATGGAATTCTCGATGCGGTCGAGCATATGGTTTAAAGTCAGAGCCAGGCTGCCAACCTCGTCCTGGCGCGCGCTGGTTGGCACCCGAGCGCTTAAATCGGAATGTCCGATTCTGGAAGCCGCTTCGGTAATCCGCCGGACAAGACTCAGCATCCGGTGTGCGGTGTAGAAGACAATGCCGAAGCCGAGAAGAACAAGTAGCAGCCACAACAGGAGGAAGCGCAGCCGCATCATGCGAAGCACGCGCAGCTCATCCCGCTCCGAGAGTCCGAGATAGATGTAGCTTCCATCATCGATGCGCGTTGCAGCGACGCGGAAGGGAACGCCGAAGCCACGCACCCGCAAGTCTGTCGGGCGGTTGGGTGCGATCCTTGCGGCACGAATGGCCTTCAGGTTTTCTTCGCCGCTGCCCGCGCCAACCCACAGCATGGCTGCGCCGCCTGCGCTGGTTTGCAGGAAAAAGACGGAGTCGTTTGATGTGCCTGCGGAAAGATCTCTGTTGGGCACTTCTTTGCCCGCCAACTCGGCTACCTCTCCAACTACTCGGTCATAGAGAGCGTTCTTGGGCGTCTGCTCGGCCACATCGCCCAGCACTGCGACCTCGCCCGAGAGCCATGCGTCGCTGCGCCGCTGAATGTCGTTGGCTACAAATTGGTGCAGAAAGACAAAGACCAGCAGCGTGCCGCAGGCAAACGCCAGGGTGGCCCACAGCGAGATGCGCCAGGCCGCGCTATGCAGGACAGGTTTACCGGTCTTTGAGAACATACCCCACTCCTCGCAGTGTGCGGATCAGCGGCTTCTGCCCGGGGCCATCGACCTTGCCGCGGAGCCGGTAAATGTGAACATCTACGACATTCGTATCCGGCTGAATCCGCATGCCCCAGACCTTGTCGAGAATCATCGAGCGAGTCACAACGCGGCCGGCGTTGCGGCAGAGGTATTCGAGCAACACAAACTCCTGCTGCGTAAGCTGCAATATCTGCCCGGATCGGGTTGCTTCGCGGCGCAGCAGATCCAACTCAAGATCGAGAACGCGGAGCCGGGTCGCCTCGCTCGCCGGCGGGCTGTTGCGCTTGAGCAGATTGCGAAGCCGGGCCAGCAGCTCCGCCAGCGCAAAGGGCTTGGTCAGGTAATCGTCGCCGCCCTGCTCCAGCCCGCGAACCCGGTCATCGACGCTGCGCCGCGCCGAGAGAATCAGCACCGGCGCGCGGACTCCCAACTGCCGCAGCTTGAGGATCAGGCTGATGCCATCCTGGTCGGGCAGCCCAAGATCGACAATGAGAATGTCGAAGGGACTATCCATCGCCAGCTTCTCGGCCGTCTTGCCGTCCGCTGCCGCTTCCACCACATAACCCGCTTCTTCCAGCGAAGTGCGCAGGACGCCTTGTATGTCGATTTCGTCTTCAACGAGCAAAAGCCGCATGAGGAGATATTAGAGCATTTCGCAAGGCTTTTCATTGAATCGTCCAAAGAATGAGATCAAAACAGTGGGGGACTCAAGTAATGCGCGGATGAACGGATTGTCATGATAGCGTCGGCTCACTGTTATGCACACCTAATTGTCGTATCTAGAGACGACAATTCAATTCCCCACGATGAACAAATCTTCATGAAGCCCGGCGACATTCTTTGCTCTCCAATCAGGAAGGGAATCCGTCTCAATCATGAATTGCAATTGAGTCAGCCGCGCGGGAGCATCAACCTATTGATTCTCCCGCGTTTCAAGAAGGCCGCCAAAAGGAAACGAAGAGAACCAGCAGATGGACGCGCAAAACGCCTGGACGAACAACTTGAGCAATACGCCCATTGCCGATGCCTTCAGCGCGGGCCTTCCGCTGCCGTCCACGCTAGATCCGCTTTTTGAAGAAGCTCTGCGCCATGTGCTCGACCATCCCGGAAGCCTCATTCGCCCGCGTATGGTCCAACTGGTAGCCTCGGCCTACGGGCTGGAGCCGGAGGCGGCGCGCAATCTGGCCGTTGCGCTCGAATACTTTCACACCGCCTCGCTTATCTTCGACGACCTTCCCTGCATGGACAATGCAATCGAACGGCGCGGAGTTCCCTGTGTTCATTTCGAATTTGGCGAATCATCGGCCATTCTTACCGCTCTGGCGCTCATCAATCGTGCTTACGCGTTGAGCTGGAGAGCAGTTGCTGTCGCGCCGCGCGAATCTCAGTTGCGCGCGATGGATTACATTGAGCTGCTTCTCGGCGTCCATGGGCTGCTCAACGGTCAGAGCCTTGACCTGCATTACGCAACCCTGCCCCACACTCGCGAGACGACGGAAACCATTGCGCGCGGAAAGACGGTATCATTGATCCGGCTCACGCTGGTTCTGCCGGCGATGCTGGGTGGTGCTTCCGAACGGGAGCTTCAACTATTGGAGCGCATTGCTCTTTACTGGGGCCTCGCATATCAGATGGTTGACGACCTGAAGGATTTGCTGGACAGTCAAGCCAAATCTGGAAAGACCGTGGCTCGCGACCTGCTTCTCGACCGGCCCAACTCCGCCTCCGCGCTGGGCATTCCCTCCGCTGTCCAGCGTCTCACCCGCTTCATTGAACTGGGAGATAGATCGCTTGCACATCTCTTGCAATTAAGGATTGGGTTTTCCTTTCTGGGAAAACTTCGCAGCAGCCTGGAAGAGGAGCTGGCTCGGGTGACAAACAATCTCTGCGAAGTGCAAGCGGGAGTCCGCCCGTGATCTTCCTCAAGCTGATCGTGACCAATCTGTTCCGGCATCGCATCCGCTCGCTCATCAGCGTTGCGGGGGTTTCCTTCAGCGTCGCGGCCATGCTCACCGTGGTCACCATTCTGCAAGGCGCCATCGGAATGTTCTCCGGCATCCTTTCGAGCGATAGCGAAATCATCGTCTTCGAGCGCAACGTCTCTGATCTTTTCTTCAGCAGTGTTCCAGCAGAGGCGTGGGAAGAGATTTCGCGGTGGCCGAGGGTGGCTCATGCCGATCCCGTGCTCTTCGGCATCGTCTCCAGCACTGATCATCCCATCATCACCTGCTTCGGTGTAACTGCCACCGACGCACGCATCCGTAAAGCCAACTGGATTGCCGGCGATCGCCTCGCCTTCGCTCAGCACTCCGACGATGTGGTTCTCGGAGAACGAGCCGCGGAGTTTCTCGGCGCAAAGCTCGATGACCATCTTCCCATCGGGCACGGAGTCTTCCACGTTATAGGAATTCTGAAGACCGCCAACGGCTTTGAAGACGGCGGTGTCTTTATGCCGCTCGGCGCCGCGCAAAGCTTTTTTCACAAGGAGGGAACTTCTTCGGTGATTACCATCAAGCTGCGCAACAAGGACGACGCGGCATCGTTCGAAAAGATGGTCGGGGAAAAATTCACCGATCTTCTCGGTTTGGAAGACGCGGAGTTCACGCGCTCCTATTCGCAGTTCAAGATTCTCAAAGCCACGGCCTGGGCGGTGGGCGGATGCGGTCTTCTGCTGGGTGGATTTGGCGTCGCGAACACCATGGTCATGTCGGTCTTTACGCGCATTCGGGAGATCGCCATTCTGCGCGTCAATGGCTTCTCTGGTATGCAGATTGCAGTCATTGTCTTCGGCGAGTCCGCGGTTGTCACGCTCGTTGGCGCGTTACTGGGCCTCGTGACCGGAAGCGGCCTGCTCTATGCGCTCAAGCTGGTTCCCGCGCTGCACGGCTATGTGGACGCAACGCTGCAACCTGTCGTAATGCTCATCGTAATTCTGCTGGCATTGATCACCGGAATTGCAGGCGCAATCTATCCGGCAGCCTATGCCATGCGCATCCGGGCGGTGGAGGCGCTGCGCTTCGAATGAACTCATCGACGGCTCAAACGAATACCGAGCTTCGCATCGTTCTTCGCGCTGAAGATGTATGGAAGAGCTATGACGATGGAGCGATTTCTGTTCTGAAGGGAGTGGCATTTGAGGTCATCGAAGGCCAGACACTAGCGCTGTGCGGACCATCGGGCTGCGGTAAAAGCACGCTGCTGCACTTGTTTGGCGGCTTGGATTTCCCCGAGCGCGGACTGGTTTCGGTAAACGGCGTGGAGGTCAATCGCTACCGCAATCTGTTGCGCCTTCTGCGCCATGAGGTGGGCTTCGTCTTTCAGCTTCACAATCTCATCCCCGATCTAACGCTGGAGGAAAACTGTCTTATCCCCACAGTGGCGGCGGGTATCGATCGCCACACTGCGCAAACACGAATTCATCAGCTTGCCGAGCGCACCGGCCTAACGCATCGCCTCGGTCATCGCATTCAGAAGCTCTCCGGAGGCGAACGCCAGCGCACCGCGCTCTGCCGCTCGCTGATGAACCGGCCAAAGATTTTGCTGGCCGACGAGCCGACTGGCTCACTCGATGAACAATCGAGCGGCACGGTCTTCAATCTGCTGCTGGAGGTTGTTGCAACCGAGGGCGTAACGCTGGTGATGGCCACGCATAATCGCGGTCTGGCTAAACGCTGCGACCGCCTGCTGGAGATGCGCGACGGGAGGATTCATGAGCCAGTATCCGCCTGATGCTTCCATCTCCTCCGGCAGCGCTCCGCAGCCCGTTGCCTGCGCTGCATGGCATAGCCTCTTCTGGCTGGTATTTGCCAACTGCGTCGGAGTTCTGCTCTCGATTCTGCTGCTCTTTCCCGCTATCAATCCGATTCTGGGCGAATGGACTTATGGGCGATGGATTATGGTGCACATGAATCTGGAACTCTACGGCTGGACTAGCCTTCCGCTCGTCGGTTTTCTCTTCAAAGTCTACGGCTCCGAGAGAGGAACCTTGGCGAAATGGTGCAGACCGGTGCTCTGGGCGTGGTCCGCGGCGCTCAGTGTGGGCGCATATTCATGGCTCTCCGGCCATTCCAGCGGCAAGCTCTTCCTCGATTGGTCCGGTTACGCACGCGTTCTTTTTCCGTTGGCGATGTTTGCCCTCTGGCTGCTGCTCGCTATCGCGTTTGTCCGCGAATGGAAGGCGGCAACTCTCTCTGCGCGTTGCGCAAAAATCGCAGGGCTGATGCTGTTGTTGATTGTTCCCTTTCTCATGTTCATTGCATCCAACCCAAATTATTATCCCGCCATCAATCCCGATACCGGCGGCCCCACTGGGGCCAGCCAGCTTGAGTCGTCGCTGATGATTGTCGCCATACTGCTCATGCTTCCCTTTGGACTCACACAGCGCAAAGCGGGCCGTGCGCGGATCATTGCAACCGCCTGGATAATCATGGCAGTTGAGTTGGTTCTCTGTCTTGTACTCGGCGGCGGTGACATCAGCCATCATCGCCCCACGCAATTCCTCTCGCTGGGCAGCCTTCTCGTTTGGATCCCGCTCACGCCCGCCTACTATACGGCCTTTGCTTGGAACGACAATACCCGCCGTTGGCGCATCGCTTTCTTGTGGTGGTGGTCGGCCCTTGTTCTCACCGGTTGGATCTTCTTTCTTCCCGGCATTCTCGACAGTTTCAAATTCACCGATGGTCTTGTCGGTCACTCGCTGCTGGCCATGGCCGGCTTTACGTCGAGCCTGCTGATCTTCGTTCTGGTTCAACTGCTTGGCGAGGATGGCTGGATATTCAATCGCACGCGCTCGTTTTATGGATGGAATCTTGCCGTCGTTGTGTACGTCTCGCTGATGATGGCGGCAGGTTGGCGCGAGGGCTTCGATCCCGCCTTCACAATCATCCCCGGAGCAGTGCGCAACGCGGTCTATATTCTTCGTTTGATCGTTGGAGTCGCAATGCTTGCTTCGTCTCTTGACTGGCTCACCGACGCGACAACCCTGCTTCGCACACCCGCTCGAATTCCCGCGACACTGAGGGTGACAGCATGAACCGTCGCATCCTTATCGGCTATCAACTGGCGACCGGCCTCTCCGACACCATGACCGGCGCGCTGCTGATGATCGCGCCGGCGTTCACGCTCGCGCTCATGCGCCTGCGCGCGCCCGCCGATGCGTTAGTGTATCTCTCCTTCATCGGCTCATTCGTGCTCTCAGTTGGCTTGTCGTGTTTCTATGGAGCCTATGTGATGATGTGCAGGCGAAGCCCATGCAAACTGGAGATTGTATGGTTGCTCACGGCCATCACCCGCGCCAGCGTGGCCATCTTCGTCGTTACGCAGATTCTGACGCACACGCTAGATGCGGGCTGGTTTACAGTCGCCGTCACCGACGGAGTCTGCGTTCTCTTTCAAGCGATCGGTCTTCGCAAAGGCTGGCTTTCTTATGTCGCGTGGTGAGAGAAGCATTGCCGGATGGCAAGGCGCGAGCCTTGTCGCGATCGCTTATGTTTACTTTCTGATCTTCGCGCAGTTTGCCTTCCTCAAGCGGCTGGCAACTCTAGGCGTGGCGGAATCGCACTTGACTGCCGTGATGGCTTCGATGGCGATAGGCGGAATTCTTATCAGCCTGCTTGCGCCACGGCTGAGCCTCTGGCCTTCGCCCAATTTGCGGCTTCGCACGGGACTCATCGCCTCCGGCGCAGCGGCCTTTCTCGCGCTTCTTCCACTCACGCTCGCGTCCAGCATTGCTCTCTCGTTCTTGATTGGCGCGGCTCTGGGCCTGCTCACCGTCACACTCGTCACGCATCTTCGCCAATGGACGGGCAACCACAATCCGCTTCTGCTTGTTGGCCTGGGCACTGGCGCTGGCTATTTCATCTGCAACCTCCCTTACTTTTTTACGGCCTCGGCTGAAGTGCAGTCCGCAACAGCGGGTGTGCTGTGCTTTTCCGGAATCGGTATCACTTTGTTTCCCGTGCCGGCGACAACGGAAGAGGCGATAATTCCGTCCCTATCGACGATTCCGTTCTTCCGCATACTAGCTTGCTTCACAGCTCTCGTATGGCTCGACTCCGCCGCTTTCTTCATTATCCAAAACAACTCCTCTCTGAAAGAAGGCGCATGGGAAGGATCGACTCATCTCTGGGCTAACGGAACACTTCATTTTATGGCCGCGCTGGTAAGTGTGTGGCTTCTTCGCCGCCGAGGGCTCTTGATTGTTCTCTCTGGTTCATTCCTCGCGCTGGCCATCGCCTGCCTGCTGCTGCTTGATCCGCATCGAGTCGCTCTTGCTTCAATCTTCTATCCCATCGGAGTCTCGCTCTACTCAGTCGCGCTGGTGGCTTATCCCGCGCTGCTCAGCCCGGCCGCTTCTACAGCAGAACGCGGAAGACAGGCTGGATGGCTCTACTCCATCGCCGGCTGGTCCGGCTCAGCCATGGGCATCGGCATGGGCCAGAACCTCGGCCATATTCCTCCGCTCTTTGTGCTCGCGGCGGGAGCGGTCGTCTTACTGGCCTGGCCGCTCAGCTTTATTCGGCAGCGCGAGCGCGAATTGGCTCTGAGCCTAACCATGCTCTCGGCGGCGTTTGTGCTGAATCGAATGATGAGCGCCAATGACGCGCCTTCGCAGCTCGAGAGAGGCAGGCAGGTCTACATCTCCGAAGGTTGCATCAACTGCCACTCGCAGTATGTTCGTCCGAATTCTCCGGATGAACTGATGTGGGGTCCGTCTGCGCCTCTCCAGGAAATCCGCCTTGAGCACCCGCCGCTGATTGGGAACCGCCGTCAAGGGCCCGATCTTTCTCAAGTCGGCGGACGCCGTTCGCCGCTGTGGCTCAAGCTGCACTTCTTCAATCCGCCCGAGGTCAGCGGCGCCTCCATCATGCCTTCCTATGCCTTTCTCTTCCGCGACAGGCGCGGAGATGATCTTGTGAGTTACCTTGTAAGCCTGCAAGGAGGCGCGCTGCCACAGCATCGCATCGAAGAGGACAACTGGCTTCCATCCTCAGCCGCGATGACGACGGCCAACGCCAGTGATGGCCAGCGGCTCTTTCATCGCTACTGCTCCACCTGTCACGACGCCGGCGGGCGTACGCGCTGGGCGGACGGCTTCAGGAGGCGTCCTCCCGATCTTACGGTTGGACCATACCTGCATCTATCGTTCTCAGACGGCCTTGCCGAGCAACGCAACCGCCTGGCGAGAATCGTCAAATTCGGAATCCACGGAAGCGATATGCCCGGACATGAGTATCTCTCCGACAGCGAAGTCGCCTCCATCTCTCTTTGGTTGTCGCAGCAGATCAAACAACCGAGTCAAATCCAATAACCGGCAGTTACTCAGGAGACAAACCATGAAAAACATCGCCAAATCACTCTTCCTCGCGCTCCCGTTCATTCTCGCCCCAATTGCAATAGCCCAGCATCAGAGTTTCACCGTGAATCCTGATGCCAGCAAAGTCGCCTTCTCTCTGGGTGGAAATGCGCACCATGTGGATGGTACATTCCATGTGCAGAGTGGCTCGGTCGATTTTGACCGTGGCGCGCAGACCATCTCAGGATTGGTAGTAGTCGCGGCTGGCAGCGGCGACAGCGGAGAACCAAGCCGAGATAAGAAGATGAACTCCGACGTTCTCGACGTGGCGCACTTTGCCGTAATCTCATTCGCGCCCAAAAGCTATCAAGGAACTGTGGCGGCATCTGGCGATTCCACGATTCAGGTCACAGGCGTATTCACCCTCCATGGCACTCCGCATGACCTGACCGTGCCCATGCAGATTCACATCGATGGGACAACTCTTATGGCCAAGACGCACTTCGCTGTTCCCTACGTCCAGTGGGGACTGAAGGATCCGAGCATCTTTATTCTTAAGGTTGCCAAGGTGGTTGATATCGATCTCACGCTGGAAGGGAGTTTATCCTCATTAAAGTGAGGCAGCAGAGCGTTTCATCGTTTTGATGGCAGCATCCAGCGCACCCAGACTTTCCATATCTTGTCCGGTTAGCCTGATTCCGCTGAAAAGCCTCGCGAGATGCATCCCCGTATGCTTGGGAATTCAGACACCATGCCAGTTCGCCGGCCGACGACGGCACTACGACGTACATCGAAGGCGCCATGGGAAGGCTGATGTCGAAGGCCACACCCGAAGGCACACTGAATTACACCTACGACGCTACGGGCCGGGTGACCTACATAGCGTCGTCGAACTCGAATGGCGTATCGGTTTCCTACACCTGCGACGACCTGAACCGTCTCAGCACGGTGGTGGACAACCGGCTCGGGTCAACCGCCTCCTACACCTACGATGCGACCAGCAACGTGGCCACGGTTGCAACTCCCAACGGCCTGACCTTGAGGTTCACTTACGATTGCGGGCTTATCGGCGCCACTGCCTGAAACGGCCTTCGGGCCAGATACAGTCCCAATTTACCCTACTCCGGGGTGGCTCCATTTTCATCCCCCCTTGTGACCCGCACGGTCATGAACGACTCATCTTGCGTTGGACAAGAGCTTAACGGGCAGGCTGAGGCCATTGTGACGCTCAATAGAAGAGACTTCGAGCGTGCAGCCGAGCGCTTTGGGATTGAGATATTGTCGCCGGCGGAATTGCTTGGGCAGATCGAGCGGAAAGGGATGGAACCATGACGCGCATACTCGATTTACCGGATTCGCTCGTGAAACGGCCGAAGAGCTGGCGCGGGAAGATGGCGTCTCCCTGGATATCTGGGTGACCTCCGCGCTGGCGCAGAAGATCGGCGCGGTGGAGACCGCGGCGGCGTTCTTCCGGCGCAGGGCGGCAGGCGCGGGCCAGGGGCTGAGTTCCTACCTCGACCTCATCCCGGACAATCCCCCGATGCCGGGGGACGAACTGCCGATGGCGTGAGGTTCTATCGCGGAACTCTTGGCCGGCTGGGAAAGGGAAGACGGGTGGTTGGGGTTCGTGGTCTCCCACATCTGCCCCAGAGGGCATGGCGGATATGGGGTCGGCCGGCGGCCACCATCACCGGTCCCCAAAGGCGAGGGACCGGTGGCACCCTCAGCGAGATAGGAAACCGTCACTGGGACCGGGGCCACTCGCCCGATTAGGGCTTTTTCTCCGGAACAGCCTGCTTGTTCTTCGAATTGGCAGCCCCGGTGGATTGCCGACGGGCCTTCACAACATCCATCACAGCGTCGTAAACCCAATCGTCTAGGTTACGCACCATCTCGTTTATGGTTGAGAGTCTCAGAATACCTGGAACGTCGACCTCTCGAATGCTCATTCCAAGGTCTTTCCCCTCTCCCCATGCAGAACATATCTCCGCAATGTGCACTGACGCGACATATCCTGTCACTTCCCCGGAGATGAGCTTCTCCGAATCGAGATTGATCTGCACTTGAAAATGAATAGGAATCTTGCCACTTGCGTCCCTCGGCAGAGCATTGTCGACGACAATGCCAGTATCCTTCAGGCGGGACAGATCTTTCGCTACCAATTTAGGTAACTGCACTTCGGGTATACCTTCGAATATGGATTCTGGGCCCTTCGATGGCGAAATCCCTAATGGGCGGAGGTCCTCAGCGGTGAGTGAGTTCGACCACACCTTGATGGCCATGTTCACGCCGTGGTCGTATAGTTCCGGTTTGTAACAGCCGCTCGTTTGCGGCACCTTCTCGTTGAATGTGACGTACTGCGCCTCCGCAGTGTTCGTTCGGGATGTCTGCCCCATTAGCAAAAATGAGGCGGCGATTACGAGCACTGCTGGTCTGGCCTGTTTCAATCTGAGGTTCGGTCCTGCGAGCCTCGATTGCCGCTCTTGTATCTGCTCTCGTCCCAGCACATCGCCATCCATAGCACCCCTCCTGACCTGAGTTTATCGGGTTTTAGCAATATAGCAAGATACCCACCTGTTGCACCCGCCGCCGGACTATAATGGGCTTCATGCAAAACACCTTGGAAAAACTAATCGAAGAAGAAAGAAAGCAGATCGTGGCGCTGGATTCGAAATTGGATAGTGGGCGCACACCCTACATGAAATGGCAATTGCGACTGGCTCGGCACTTTTTGGACGATGCGAAATCCGCCCTGCGAGAACTGAAAGGCGATGCCAGCAATCTACACTGGGTCGCATTCGCTACAGACTGCCTCCAACGCGCATCGGAGAAACGCAAGACGGTGGAAGAGACGGTCAGCAAGTACGGTGGTCCGGCCAATGTCACGGAAATTGGCGGATAGAGTTCCGGTTTACGGCGGGCGGGCCAGGTATCGTTTTCGATACGAAGTGAAGGCAATAAACACACCGCAAATCTTGCACTAATACGCCTTCAATTCCACAATGGCTTTGAAGATCGTATCGGGCTGGGGGAGGATGGCGTCTTCCAGGATGGGTTGGTAGGCGACGAAGGTGTCCATGGCGCCGATGCGGCGAACCGGGGCGTCTAGCGAGTCGAATAATTCGTCGGCGATGCGGGCGGCGATCTCCGCGCCGTAACCCCAACTTAGCATGTCTTCGTGAGCCATGATTACGCGGCTGGTCTTGCGGACCGAGTTAGCGATGGATTCCCAGTCATAGGGATTCAGCGTGCGCAGGTCGAGGATTTCTACGTCGATGTTATGCTCGCGGCGGGCGCGCTCGGCGGCTTGCAAGCTGCGGGGGACCAATGCGCCATAAGTGACGATGGTGAGGTCCGCGCCGGGGCGGACGATGCGGGCCTTGCCGAAGGGAATGGCGAACTCCGGGCCGGGATAGGGCGCGCGGTCGTGGGTTTCGCGGTAGAGGCGCTTGTGTTCGAGAAAGAGGACCGGGTCGTCGCAGCGGATGGCGGTGCGGAGCAGGCCGTTGGCGTCGAGGGCGTTCGATGGGAAGACGACGCGCAGGCCGGGAATGTGGGTGAAGATGCTCTCGCCGCATTGCGAATGATAAATGGAGCCGCCGGTTAGGTAGCCGCCGATGGGCGCGCGAATCACGATGGGGCAGGCCCAGACGCCGTTGGAGCGCCAGCGCATGACGGAGAGCTCGTTGTGAATCTGGTGCATAGCCGGCCAGATGTAATCGAAGAACTGGATTTCGACGACGGGCTTCATGCCGCGCAGGGCGTAGCCGAGGGCGCGGCCTACGATGTTGGCCTCGGCGAGCGGGGAGTTGAAGACGCGCTCGGAGCCGAATTCGGTTTGCAGTCCGGCGGTGAGCTTGAAGACGCCGCCCTTGCCTTTGACCTCGGCCAGAGCCTCTTCGCGGCTGGCGTCAGCCACGTCTTCGCCGAAGACGACGATGCGCGGGTCGCGGCGCATCTCGTCATGCAGGCAGGCGTTGATGAGGTCGGCCATGGTGTGCGGGGCGCTGCCCTTGGCGCTGACTGATTTTCCCGGATTGACGCCCGGCGCGGCAGCCTCTTCGGCAGCAAAGGCTGAGCTGGTCGGGTCGAGATCTTCGGAGTAAACGTGCAGCGTGATGTCTTCGACTCTGGGCAGCGGTGCTTCCAGGGCGCGCTCGGCGGCCTGGGCGACTTCCAGATCGAGCTTGCGCTCCAAGGCGTCGAGTTCGTCTTCGGCGAGGATCCCTTCGTCGAGCAGCCGCGTTCTCATTCGCAGGAGCGGATCGCGCCGGGCGTCGGCCTCGCGCTCGGCCTGGGTGCGGTATGACCTTTCATCGTCGGAGAGTGAATGGGAGTAAGGCCGCACACAGTGGCCGTGAACAAAGGCCGGACCGAGGCCGGCGCGGCAGTGGGCCACGGCGGCTTGAAAGGCCAACAGACTAGCCTCCGCGTCGGTGCCGTCCACCTCAGCGAAGTGGAAGTTGGGGAAGTTGGCCACCAGACGGGAGATGTTGCCTCCGGGAGTGCTCACTTCGACCGGAGTGCTGATGGCGTAGCCGTTATCTTCCACGCAGAAGACCACCGGCAATTTCTGGTTCGAGGCAGTATTCATTGCCTCCCAGAATTCGCCCTGGGAGGTGGAACCCTCGCCCATGGAGGCGTAGACCACCTCGTCGCCGTGGAATTCGACCTCGCGGAAGGCACGGTAGTCTCCCTCCGCGCGGGCCGCCGCCTCGGGATGGAGGCTGAAGTAGCGGCCGGCCTCGGCGCAGCCGACGGCATGGAGGAGCTGGGTAGCGGTGGCCGAGGAGAGGCTGACGATGTTGAGGGCGCTGCTGGACCAGTGAGTGGGCATCTGGCGGCCTCCGCTGGCCGGATCGGTAGCCGCGCCCACGGCTTGCAGAAACATCTCATGGGGCGTAACGCCGAGCGCCAGGCAGAGGGTGCGATCGCGATAGTAGGGGAAGAACCAATCGTAGCCGGGACGCATGGCCAGCGCCGCGCCGACGAGCAGCGCCTCGTGGCCCGCGCCGGAGACCTGGAAGAAGATCTTCTGCTGGCGCTTGAGCAGGATTTCGCGGTCGTCCACGCGGCGGGAAAGGACCATCAGCTGGTAGATCTCGACCAACTGCCGAGGGCTCAGGCGGCCGGAGCCTGCGGACAGGGTCTCTCGAGCGCTGGAAACTGCCAGTTCCATTCTCTCCACTCCTCAAAAAAGCCTGATCTTCTCTTATGCGGGGATGTCGACGTTCCAAGCCCATTGTAGCAATCCGCGCGCGGGGCCGGAACGACGAATTTGCGAAGCGAATTCCATCAAAGATGTGGCGCATCCGGAGCTATCGGAACTGGGGAGAAAGAGACCCAGGAAACGTTGGAACTCCTCGTGCGGAGGCGCTCATCTTCTCCTTGACGCTGCGGGCCAGCTTTTCGATTTCGGCGACTTTGCGCAACTGGGCCGCAGTGAGCGAATCGGGTTTCGTGCTGTTGACCTCCTCGTCCAACTCTCGGGCCAGCTTGAGCAGCTTGTTGGTGTCGGAGACCATAGACTTTTGCCGCTCGGCATTAAAGGCGCGCAACTGCCTCGCCCTCTCGACGGGATCGAGGCTCGGAATGTCACGATCCTCCAGCGCGCCCACCGGCGCTCCGCTGGGTAATGTAGGCAGGCTGGGCGGAGTGGGGCGACTCTGAGCGCTGAGGGGTACAACTAGCAGCAGCGCCAAACCCAGTGCCTGGAGTGCACCGCGGCTCGACAGACGGCCCTGCGGCCTGTTCAAACCCGGATATCGCACCTGAGAAGGAACGAAGAGCTCATGAATTCGACTTTGCGCCTGGATCATGATCCACCTCCCCGGTTTGCCGCTGCCTCGAGCTTCGCCTCTTCCCGCACGAAGTGCGCCAAGCGTTCAATCTCGGCGGCCTTGCGAACCACGGTCAGAGAGAGGGTGTCCTGAGTGGACTTGTCGACCTCGGCCTTGAGGCTGGTCGCTAGCTTGAGCAACTCCTCGCTCTCCTGGACGGCTGGTTTCTTCGCTTCGGCGTTGACGGCGTTCGAGCTCTGTTTGCCGCTTTGCGAATCCTTGGGTTCACTCTGGACGCCGGCGGCGGGCGCAGGGGCGGTTGTAGCGGAAGCCGGAGAAGGCGATTGTGGGCTGGAGAGCGGCTGCTGGCCTGCGACTGGCGCAAGCGCAGTGGCGGCCAGGGCGGCAATAGCGCATGCCCAAAGCGTCCTGGCGCGCGACGAGATTGGGTTCCCGCTTAGGGGCGTTGGCTGAACCCTCATGGATGACCTCCTCCTGGGTTGTGCCTGAGATGTGCCGGGAATGCCGGTTCGGGCGGCGGTGAATCTGAGAAGGTTTGCCGCACGCTCTTGCCCACAGTCTAATCTACAAAGAGGGGATTTTGGAATGTGTCCTTTTGTCTTTTTGTTTGCGGCAAGAGCCGGCTGGTTTGCGGAAGGGCGGTTGCTGGGCCGGGTGCTGGACGAGTGGGCTGCCGATGCCGAGGAGTTTCTCCACATCCGGCTGCCGCATCTGCTGGTGGTTGCGATTATCGGCTTCGTTCTCAGCCGCCTGCTGCGGCTGGTGACTTCCAGGATGATTCATGTCGCCGAGCAGCACGCACCTGAGGCAGGCCACATCGCCCAGGTGAAGACGCTGGCCGGCGTGATTCGCACTACAGGCCTGGCGATTATCGGAGCCATTGTCGGGATGCAGATGCTGGATGCGGTGGGGATCAATCTTGCCCCGCTGCTGGCCTCGGCCGGGGTGGCTGGAATCGCCCTCGGCCTGGCGGCGCAGAATATCGTGCGCGACATGCTCAACGGCATGTTGATCCTCATCGAGGACCAGTTCAACATTGGGGACACGGTGCGCGTCGCCGGCCTGGCCGGGACGGTGGAGGCGATGACTCTGCGCAAGACCACGGTGCGCGACGCGGACGGCACACTGTACGTCATTCCCAACTCGCAGATCACCACCGTGGCCAACCTGAGCCGGGGCTACTCGGTGGCCACCGTCAACGTGAGCGTGGACTTCTCCGCCAACCCCGACCGAGTGCTGGAGTTGCTGGAGGGCATCGCCATGGAGATTCGCTCGAGCGAGGAGTTCCGGGAGGTCTTCGTGGCCGATCCGCAGATTCTGGGCGTGGATGCGATCAAAGGCTCGGAGCTGATCTTCCCGGTCGTCTTCAAGACGCTGGCGACAAAGCAGTTCGCACCGCTGCGGGAGTTCCGGCGGCGGGTGCGGCTGGCGCTGGAAGAGAACCATCTGCTGCCCGGCGACCCCAACCGGGTCTTCAACACATTCATGGACAAGGCAACAAGCGGGCACGAGCAGCCAGGCGTGGAGGCCGAGCCGGGCGCTGATCCGACGACGCTGAAACCGGCGGAGGGGAATCCGTTCGCCCAGGGATAGCGGACAGGGAATCGAGGACTGATTTTGACGCGCGGTCCTGGCCGCGTCTCGTCGTGGCTTGCTTATTCAGCGGAGGGTGGAGAGGACCTCGTGCGAACCAGTCTGGGAGCCGGAGCGGAAGACCGGGCGGAAGACGACGCGATTGCGGCCCGCAGCTTTGGCGGCGTACAGGTTCTGGTCGGCGGCGGCGAGCAGGGATTCGACGCTGGCAAGCCCCCGCGACGGATCGAAGACGGTTGCGCCCACGCTGCAGTTGAGTTGGAACTCCGCTCCGGGCGTGGAGACCTGAAGGTTGGTGATAGCTCCATGCAGGACGGCCAGCCTCTGCTCGACGGCCTCGCGGGGAATTTGCGTCAGCACGAGCAGGAATTCCTCGCCTCCGTAGCGGCCGGCGTGGTCGTACGCGCGAATCGCGCTTCCGACGGCGGAGGTGAACCAGCGCAGCGCTTCATCGCCGACCAGGTGGCCGTGGCTGTCGTTGATGCGCTTGAAGTGATCCAGATCGATCAATGCCACGACGACGGTCTGGCTCTCGCGCCGGGCGCGTTCCATCTCCTCGACCAGGATTCGCAGGATGGCGGCGCGGTTGAGCAATCCGGTGAGTCCGTCGTGGGTGGCCTGGACGCGCAACTGCTCCCGGCTGATTTCCAGTTCGCGTGTGCGCTCCGAGACCAGCCGTTCCAATTCCCGGCTCCTGGAGCGCAATCGCCGGGCGTAAAGATGAACACCGCCAACCAGAATACCGATAAATTTCAAGCCGCATAACGCGTAAAACCAGATGCTTCTCCACCAGGGCGGCAGAATTCGGATGTCCACCCGCACCGGTTCGGAACAGGCATTGAGGCCGGAGTTGCAGGCCATGACCATAAGCGTAAACTTGCCGGGAGGAAGCCGGGCGAAGGTGACATCGCCGTCATGGGTATCCATCCACTCGGACTGATAGCCCACCATGCGAATCTTCAAAGCCAGCTCGCTGCGGTTGCGCATGTTGGGCGAAGAGATTTGGAATCGTAGCGGTGAACCGCCCCAGGGAAGGGTGATCTGCTTCGCTCCAAGATAGTTCGTTTCACCTCGCCGAATCTTGGTAATGGCCACGGAAAGCTGAATCGGATCGAAGACCCGCTCGGGATGGCGCATGCGAGAGACGCCGCCGCTGGTGCCAATCCAAAGTGAGCCGTCCGCAGCCTCGGTCATCACATTTTCATCGACATCGTTCCAAATCAGCCCGCTCTCTTGGGTGAGGTGGCGCCAGCTCTGTCCGTTCCACACCACCAAACCCTGATCGGTTCCCAGCCAGAGCCATCCTCGGCGGTCGATCAAGATGGCCACGGGAACGAGAGTGCTCAACTCGAGGGGTGGAGTAATTTGCGAGGCTTGCAGACGGTCGCCGTTCGAGATCAGCCGCCATGTAATTCCCGGCGCGGTGACCATCCATAGCGAACCGTCCCGCGCACAGGAGATGGCATAGATATCTCCGTTCTTTTTGGGCATTCCGTCGATGGGCGGCGCGCTCCACTGGCTGCCTTTCAGACGCAGTAGATGGTCTCCAACACCGAACCAATCCGGGCCGCCGGGCGATTCGCAGGCCGTTGCGGAATACATGGATGCTCCTGCTAAAGCATCCGCAGCCGGGATGCGATGCGCTGCCGGGAAGAGCGCATCGTCTCCCCGCTTTGGCAATGCGGAGCCATAGGCGTGGGTCGAGAGCCGGCTTAGGTAGAGCCCTTGCGATGTCTGAAAAAACAGATTCCCGGAAGAATCTTTCAAGGTGTAGACGATACTCGCCGGTATCTTGGTCAGTTCTTTCGTCCGTCCGGTTCTCGTATCGAGCCGAAAGACGATCCCCGATAGCGTCATGCCAAGAAGAGAGCCATCGCGCTCGTCGACCAATCCTTGCACCTGATTGAAGCTCCAGGGCCGCATCTCCGAGAGCGGGTGGGCCGAACCGCTGCGGGGATCGATCCAGGCAGGCCCGCGTTCCGTCCCGAAGAAGACACGATCGGTTTGGGACAGTGCCAGAGACCAAATGGATGCGGATGGCAAGCCTTGGCGATCACCCCAACTGTCCCAATTGGCATAGCCGGTCCACTCGTAGAGTCCGTCTCCCCGGCTGGCGAACCACAGGTCGCCGGCAGCATCGAAGGCCATGCCGACAATGTGATTGGCTCGATCCAACCCGTTGGCCCGGCCGATGATCCGCCAACCTGCTCCGTCCCAGCGTGCGATGCCCTCTTCCACAGGCACTAAAATTCTGCCCTCTGTGTCCTCGACCAGAGGGGCGTGACTGTACACGCCCGACAATCCAGGTCCAGGGATGGAGCGATCGGCAAAGCGCGCGGCTCCGGGCGGCAGAACGGCCACGTGAGCAAAGCCCCCGGCCCAAAGCGTACCGGCACGATCCAAATGGACACCGCTCCAGCGATCCGCGACAAGACCCTGCTCCTTGCCCCATTCGGTTATCCCGGACTCGCCTGGCTGGATCGACTTACCGGCCGCGCCGGCCATCCAGGAACATAGGCCGTGGCCGCAGCCAGCCCAGACGCGCAGGCCTCCGTGCGGATCGTGGACGACGCTCAGGCTGACCATATTGGCCAGGTCCGGCATAGCGGTCAGCATACTGCCGGAAAACGCGGGCAGGAAGGAGAGCATCCGGCCGTCGGCATCATGCTCTAACCGGTAGAGACGCCCATTTTCGATAACCAGCAAGTGATGGGCGTCTTCGACGGCGAGATGCCACTGGCCCTGGACGCGGATCGGCTCCGACCCCGCGGGAAGAAAGCGCTGACCGTCCCAGCGGTAGAGATTTGCCTCGGTAGCCACCCAGATGGCGCCATCCGGATCGGAGACCATGTCCAGCACATAGGTTTCGCCAAAGCCCTGCTCCAAGCCGTAATGTTCAAAGCCGGAGCCTATGAACCGGAAAACGCCGTTCTCCGTGGCCATCCACAGAAAGCCGAGACGGTCCGTCACCAAGGCGTCGATGGATAAATTCTTGAGCCCTTCGGCCTGACGGAAGGCGCGAAAGGTATATTGCTGCGCGTGCAGGGCGGCTGAAAACGCCAGGCAACATGCCAAGACCCGGATTGAACCGAACCTCCCCATGCCTTCCTTTGACTAGACAGACTTCGACTGTCATCGCGCGATATAGGCTATATCGGCTTTCCGAGTCAAAAACTAGATGGAATGCGAGAGATTGGCTTTGGATTATCCAGGTTACGGAAGGCCTATCCAGGTGAAATCGGGCTGAATTCCATACGTCAGAGCGGGTTTTCCAGGGCTTCCGCGAGCGCCTCGGGAGAGGTAATCGGCGGGAGGCAGGCGCGGCTGCGGCAGACCAGCGCCCAGGCCTCGGCTCCGGCGGGCGCGGGAGCCTGGAGCAGAGTCGCGGCCAGCGCTTCGGGAAGACCGCCCTCGACCAACTGGCTGGGCGCGAAGCGGATCACAGTTTTGTTGACGGCGAAGCGGGCCAGGGCCAGCGCCTCGAAGCGTTCGGCTTCGGCGCCGGAACCAACGACCACGACTTCGACCGGATCGAGCAGCAGCCGCTCCAGGGCCAGCGCGTAGGAGCCGGCGTAGAGGCCGAAGTGCTCCACGACGCCGGCAAAGGATTCCAGCACGGACTCGGCGATCTCGCGAAACTCCTGGCGTCCGCTGAGGGGCTCAAGGCGCAGCAGAGCCGATGCGGCGGTAGGGTTGCCGGCCGGGGTGGGCGAGTCTTGCAGCGGCTTGCGCTTGGCGCCCAAAGCACCCAGGGAGGCCGCGCCGCCGGCAATCGCGGCGGTATCATCGAAGGCGCACGCGCTCCGGTCGTAGAAGCGGGCGATCATGGCGTCGGCCAGCCGGACGGCGATCCGGTAGTAGTTCATCTTGCCGGTCGCAAACCAGGCGTCGATGCAGGCGTGGACGGTAAAAGCATAGTCGTCGAGCGTGCCCGGTATTTTGTCCGGCCCTCCGGCGTTCCCGTCGCCATAGGCGATGACGTGGCCCAGCGACGGACCTCCGTCCCAGGTCTCGTGGAGCAGCCGGTCCAGCGTGAGTAGGGCAAAGTCGCGGGCTGAATCCATGCGCAGCGCGCGCGCCGTCTCCAGGTAGGCCGTTACCGCCATCGCGTTCCAGCCGGTGTAGAGTGTGCGGTCGATAAACGGCGTGGGGCGCTGGGCGCGGGCCGCCAGCAGTGCGCGTCGGGCAGAAGCCAGGATCGAGCTGAGTTCGGCCAGATCGTAGCCGGATTCTGCCGCCAGTTTCTCCACAGTCTGCTCCAGATGGAGAACGTTTTTTGCCGGGTTGTGGTGCATGTCGCCCAGCTCCCTGATATTCCAGTAGCGCAGAGCCAGGTCGCGCTTGGCGGGAGCGAAGCCGGCCTCATCGAGCGCCGCGCGCGCCTCGGCCAGCGTCCAGGTGAAGTAGTCGCCGTCGTCGTCCAGGTTGATGTCGGCGTCCTGCGAGGCATAGAAGCCTCCCCGCTGGCGGTCGCTCATGGTGCTGTCAAGCCAGCCCACGATCTCCTTGGCGATGTGGAGAAAATCCTCGCTGTGGAAGCTTTGAAAGCCATGCAGGTAATTGCGCAGCAGCTCGGTGTTGTCGTAGAGCATCTTCTCGAAGTGGGGAACGCGCCAGCTCTCGTCCACGCTATAGCGGTGAAAGCCGCCTGCCAGTTGGTCGTAGACTCCGCCCCGCGCCATCTTCTCCAGCGTCGTGCGGAAGACATGTGCGGCCGGGCGGTTGCCGCGATTCATGGCCAATTCCAGCAGCAGGTCCAGCGCGGCGGGGTGAGCAAACTTGGGCTGCGAACCGAAGCCGCCGTTGCGCGGGTCGAAGCGCGCCAGGATCGACGCGGCGATCTTGTCCACCAGGTCCAGCGTCAGAGCCTGCGCGGGACCGCGGCCGGAGAAGGACTCATTGTGCTCAATGGCGGCCATCGCGCTGGAAGCGGTTTCCAGAGCTTCATCGCGGCGCTCGCGCCAGACTTGGGCCAGTGCGGTGAGAACGCGGGCGATGCCGGGGCGGCCATAGCGGTCTTCGCGGGGAATGTACGTGCCGCCAAAGTAGGGCCGTCCGTCGGGGGTGAGAAAGGCGGTCAGCGGCCAGCCACCCTGCCCGCTGATCGCCGAGACGGCGGCCTGGTATCGCGCGTCCACGTCGGGCCGCTCGTCGCGGTCCACCTTGATGGCGACATAAAGCTCGTTGATGATCGCGGCGATCTCCGGGTCCTCGTAGGACTCGCGGTCCATCACGTGGCACCAGTGGCACCAGACGGCGCCAATGTCCAGCAGGATGGGCTTGTCCTCGGCCTGTGCGCGAGCGAAGGCGGCCTCGCCCCAGGGATGCCACTGAACAGGCTGATGGCGCGCCGAGCGCAGGTAGGAACTGGCCGCTCCTTCGAGCAGGTTGGCGGGAGCGGAGGCGGAATCGGCGGGCGTGGGGAAGACGTCGTCGTCCATGGGGTGAGGATACATGGGTTGCGGGGCGGACCGCTAGAGGCGAAGGGCAATTCATATCGATGGAAGGCTTGGCCACTCGGAACCGTTCCGCCTTTCGCTAGCGGAAAATTTTCCACCTGATGTAGCGAATCTTTATGGGTTCCTTATTTGGGCGGCGAACCTTGGGGTACTATAATCGGTCCATCCTCTCGTTCATAGCGTGTTGTTCGCGGATCACACCTTAATACCCGAGGCAGCCAACCGGGAGGCAATTCACAAGGAGATTGGACAATGCCCAAGAGTGCAAGTGACGTATTGAAGCTGGCCAAAGAGACTGGCGCCAAGATTGTGGACCTGAGGTTTATCGACCTGCCAGGCATGTGGCAGCATTTCTCGATCCCGGTCGAAGAGTTGAGCGAGGATCTCTTCGACGAAGGGATCGGATTCGACGGCTCCAGCATACGCGGCTTCCAGCAGATCAACGAAAGCGACATGCTGCTCTTCCCCGATCCGGAGACAGCCTACCTGGATCCGTGCCTGGAGATTCCCACCCTGAGCCTCATCTGCGACGTGAAGGATCCGGTCAGCGGGAACCCGTATAGCCGCGACCCCCGCTACATCGTGGCCAAGGCGGAGGCCTACCTGAAGAGCACCGGCATCGCGGACACCAGCTACTGGGGCCCGGAGCTGGAGTTCTATATCTTCGACAACGTTCAGTATGACCAGAACGCCTTTACCGGCTACTATCGCATCGACTCCGACGAAGGCGTCTGGAACACCGGCCGCGATGAAAAGCCCAACCTCGGCTACAAGCTCCGCCACAAGGAAGGCTACTTCCCGGTGCCGCCCTCCGATCAGCAGCAGGATCTGCGCTCGGAGATCATCATGAACATGATGAAGGTGGGCATCCCCATCGAGGTGCATCATCACGAGGTAGGAACCGCCGGCCAGGGAGAGATCGACATGCGTTTCTCGCCCCTCAAGAAGATGGCCGATAACGTGATGTACTACAAGTACATTTTGCGCAACACGGTCCGCAAGCACGGCAAGGTGGCCACCTTCATGCCCAAGCCGCTCTTTGGCGACAATGGCTCTGGCATGCACGTGCACCAGAGCCTGTGGAAGGGCAACACCAACCTCTTCTACGATGCCAACGGCTACAGCCTGCTAAGCCCGCTGGCCCTCAATTACATCGGCGGCCTGCTCAAGCACGCCCCGGCGCTGCTGGCCTTGTGCGCTCCGACGACCAACTCCTATCGCCGGCTGGTTCCGGGCTACGAAGCGCCGGTGAACCTGGCCTTCTCGCAGCGCAACCGCTCGGCCGCGGTCCGCATTCCGGTCTACTCGAAGAGCCCCAAGTCGAAGCGCCTCGAGTTCCGCTGCCCCGATCCTTCGGCGAATCCCTACCTCTGCTTCTCCGCCCTGCTGATGGCCGGTCTGGATGGAGTAAAGAACAAGATCGATCCGGGCGAGCCGCTGGAAAAGGATCTCTACGAGCTCGAGCCGGAGGAAGCGGCCAAGATCAAGAGCACGCCGGGATCGCTGGGCGAGGTTCTGGATGCACTCGAGGCCGATCACGACTTCCTGCTGGAAGGCGGCGTCTTCACCAAGGACCTGATCGAAACCTGGATCTCGTACAAGCGCGAACGCGAGCTTGCGCCGGTCAATCTGCGGCCCGTGCCCTACGAGTTCTTCCTGTACTTTGACCTGTGAGAGGCGGGCATCCGAGAGTCTGAGTCCACCTTCTTGTTGAGCGCCTGGGCCGATGGTATCCATCGGCCCAGGGTTTCTATGGCCGCCCTGCGGGATTACGCGAAAGCTGGCTCAGGCTTGGGGACCGTATTGATCGTCTTGAGAATGCGCGAGACGATCTGGTAGGGATCGGCCTCCGAGTTCGGGCGGCGATCTTCCAGGTAGCCCCGGTAACCGTTCTTGATGAAGTTGACCGGCAGCCGGACGGAAGCGCCGCGATCGGAGAGGCCATAGCTGAACTTGTCGATGGCTTGCGTCTCGTGCAGGCCGGTCAGGCGCAGGTGATTATCCGGGCCGTACACGTCGATGTGCGCCCGGATGTTCTCCTCGAATGCCTTCATCAGGGCTTCAAGATATTCCTTGCCGCCGACCTCGCGGAGGTACTTGGTGGAGAAGTTGCAATGCATGCCGGAGCCATTCCAGTCGCCCTTGATGGGTTTGCAGTACAGGACGACATCCACTTCGTATTTCTCGCAGAGGCGCATCAGCAGATAGCGGGCGGTCCAGGTGTCGTCGGCGGCCTTGGCTGAGCCTTTGGCGAAGATCTGGAACTCCCACTGTCCCTTGGCGACCTCGGCGTTGATGCCTTCATGGTTGATGCCGGCGGCCAGACAGAGATCCAGGTGCTCTTCGACGATCTGGCGGGCGATGTTGCCCATGTATTTGTAGCCAACGCCACAGTAATACGGGCCTTGGGGAGTGGTCGGGTGGCCGTCTTTGGGGAAGCCGAGCGGGTGGCCGTCTTTGTAGAGGAAGTACTCCTGCTCCAAGCCAACCCAGAGGTCGGGGTCGTTCTCGATGGTGGCTCTCATGTTGGTCGAGTGCGGGGTGCCGTCGGGGTGCATCACCTCGCAGAGGACGATATACCCGTCTTTGCGGCTGGCATCGGGATAGAGAGCCGCGGGTTTCAGCACGCAATCGGACTTACTGCCCTCTGCCTGCATGGTGGAGCTGCCGTCGAAGCCCCAAACCGGTATATCGGCCAGGGCAGGGGGCTGCTCAAAGGACTTAATTTGGGTTTTGCCGCGCAGTTCGGGCACGGGCTTCTTGCCGTCGAGCCAGATGTATTCGAGTTTGTACTTTGTCATGAGTCTCCTTTTTGGGGTTGGGGAAGAGAGGAAAGTCCGTTCCTTTCAATTATTCGGGAGTCGGCATAAGAGAGCCATGAAGATTTCCCAGGCAACCGGCAAAGAGTGGCGTCAGGCCGCGCCGGACGGCAAGGGGCGATGAGGAACCTGTTAAAATCCACTCAAGTTTCTTGCCGCATCCAGGGCTGCCGAGCCGAAGAAACTCCCGTCTGCGGCTGCTAGCTGGCATCTGTCCACAGACCACTGACAACTGACCACTGCTTTTTGGAGTTCGCTTGGCATCGAGATCCATCCCTGTTGGTTCCATCTTCGGCGCCCGGCGCTCGCGCGGCCGCGGATTGCGGGTGCTGCTGTTCATCCTGGAGTCCGCGCTGGGGGTGGTGGGAGTTGTTTTCGTCTCGGCTCTGGCTCATTGGGCGGGGTGGCTGCTGCCCGTGGCCTTGCTGCTCTACCTGCTGATTGTGGTGCCCACCGCCTTGCTCTGCGGGTTCTGGCAGGCGGTCGTGGTGTCACTCTCGGCGGTCTTCATGCATGGCTACTTCCCGACGCGGCAGCCGCAGGCAAACCTGGCGGCCGATCCGGCCAACTCGGTCACGCTGCTGGCCTTCGTACTGGTGGCGCTGGTGGTCAGTCGGCTCTCGGCGCGCGTCAACGATCACGCCCAGGAGGCTGAGTCCTGGGGCGGACAGATGCATGACCTCTACGAGTTCACCCGGCGCACGCTGGAGCTGAATCTCCACCTCGAGCCGGGACCGCAGTTGGCCGAACTGGTGCATGAAATCTTCGCGCTGGAGGCCGTCGCGGTCTTCGATGCGGACCTGCACCAGGTTTATCAAGCCGGGTATTGGAAGATTGACCCGCGGGAGATGGCGCAGAACGTCTACTACTTCGGGACCTCGGACGACGATCCTGAATCCGGCCTCGGACGCCGCGTCGTCCGCCTGGGCGCCACGCCCGTCGGAAGCCTGCTGGTGCGCGGCGACACCAGCCCGCTCACCAACAACGCCATTGCCTCTCTGATCGCCATCACCTTCGACCGCTACCGGGCCTTCGCCAACGAGAGCCGCATCGAAACCGAGCGCCGCACAGAGCAACTGCGCTCGACCGTTCTCGACTCGCTCGCCCATGCCTATAAGACACCGCTGACGGCCATCCGCGCGGCCTCGACGGGGCTGAGCGAGATGGGCCACCTCTCGGCGGCGCAGGCCGAGCTGGTGGCGCTGATCGACGAGCAGGCCAACCAACTGGGCAGGCTGACCACGCGCCTGTTGACCACGGCGCGCCTGGATGCCGGCGAGGTCAAGGTTCATGCCACCCAGGTAGGCGTGGCGGCGCTGATCGAGGAGGTGGTGGCCAGCCTCAGCGACCGGCTGGCCAGCATGAAGGTGGCCATCGAGCTGCCCAACGAGCGCCTGGTTGTGCCCTGCGACCGGCAGTTGATGGTGATGCTGCTGACGCAGTATATCGACAACGCCTGCAAGTACTCGATCTACGGCACGACGATCACGATTCGCGCGGCGCGGGCCGGGGGAGAGATCATCTTTTCAGTGCACAGCTATGGCCCGGTGATTCCCATGGCCGACCGGGAGCGCATCTTCGAGCGCTATTATCGGTCAACGACTCATGCCGGGACTCATGCGGGCGCCCGCTCCAACCGCGCCGCGGGCACCGGAATCGGCCTTTCGGTGGCCAAGCGCGTCGCTCTCGTCCATGGCGGCTCTGTCTGGGTCACCAGCGATGAGACGGAAGGCACAACATTTTTCGCGGCGATTCCCGCAGCCGCGCAGAAGAGGGTTTCCTGATGAAACAGAACGCGATTCGCATTCTCCTTGTCGACGATGAATCGGCCATCCGCAGGGCGCTCCGGCCTCCGCTGATCGAACTCGGCTTCCAGGTGGTCGAAGCCTCGCGCGGCGAAGAGGCTCTGCAGATGCTGCGCGCGGGCGGCTTCGACATTGTCCTGCTCGATGTGAATATGCCGGGCATCGGCGGCATCGAGACGCTGCGCCGCATGAGGGCGCTGGCGCCGAGGCTGCCCATCCTCATGCTCACCGTGCGCGATGCGGAGGAGGATAAGGTGGAGGCGCTGGAGCAGGGCGCCGACGATTACGTCACCAAGCCCTTCAGCACACGGGAGCTGATCGCCCGCATCCGCACGGCGGTGCGCCGCGTCCAGGCGCCGGCCCGCGCCGAGGATGCGCCCATCGAGATCGGCGAACTGCGCCTCGATCCGGTCAAGCGCAAGGTCACCAAGCGCGGCGAGCCGGTGCATCTCACTCGCAAGGAGTTCGACATTCTCCACTGCCTGATGAGCCGCGCCGGCCGCGTCATCACCTACGCCCGGCTGCTTACCGCCGTCTGGGGCGCCGATTGCCGCGAGGAGGTCGAGTACCTGCGCACCTTCGTCCGTCAGTTGCGCAAGAAAATCGAGGACGACCCCTCCAACCCGGTCTACCTGCTCACCGATGTCTATGTAGGATACCGCTTCGCCGATACGCAGATGTTCAACGAGGAGACAGCGGGAGGCGCGGCGGAAGCCGGCGGGCAGGAAGCCGAAGAGAACGCGCAGGAAGAGGTCTCCTGAGGCTGCTTGCGGGAGGGTCAGGTCCGCGCCCGCTCCAGGTAGCCGAGAATCCATTCCTGCTGCTCCTCGGTGTCGGGAACCGGACAGCAGCGGGCGGCCTCGATGGCGGCCAAAGCGGCCTCCGGCTCCCAGCCCAGCTCGATCAAGGTGCAGGCGGCTACCATGGTGGCCCGGCCGATGCTTCCCAGGCAGTGGACGCCAATCCGCTCCCTGGCGCGCAGGCGATGGGCCAGCTCGGCGGCAAATTGCCGGAAGGCTTGCTCGTCGAGTGGCAGGTGATGGTCGGGGATGGGGTGGGAGAGGAACTGCAATCCAACCTTCTTGGCAATGCGGCCCTCGCCGGAGAGGCCGAGCCGGTCCGCCTCCTTCTCCTGGAGGAGCGAAACCAGGGTGTCGATGCCGCTGTACTTGAAGTTGCGCAGCGCGTCGCGAAGCCCCCACCCGCCCCGCGGACAGAGCACGACAGCCAGCCCCGGAGGCGGTTGGCCGTGGACCCAGAAGATGCAGTTCCAGAACATCTCTCTCATGCCGCCCAGACTCCCGGCAAGCGCTTGATGCGCTCACGAACGACGTGTGCGCCGAGGCTCCGGCTGCTGACCGGTTCCGTTCCCACTACGATCGACAGCATCAGTTTATCGAACTCGCGGCCGATGGGCGCGCCGGCAGGGGGGAAACGGACGTGTGGTTTCTGAACGATCATCTCACTCTTGATGATAGCCCGTGGGGAAAGGCGGCTCAGGTTAAGACTCCTTGACAAAAAAAGTAAAGACTGTTATCTTTACTTTCAAGAGTTGAGGTAAAGATGCCGCCGTCCAGCACTATCAGCAGCAAGGGGCAGGTCACTGTTCCCATTGAGGTTCGTCACCGGCTGGGCCTCAAAGCCGGCGACCGCGTCGAGTTTCATTTCGAGGATGATCGGACGGTTCTCAAGCCCGCGCCTCCAGCCACTAACCCGTTCACCGCGTATATCGGGGCGCTGCCGGCATTCTCGTCTCGTGAAGAGATCAATGCATTTTATCGCGATCTTCGCGATGACGATGCATGGGAGATAAAGAACCCGGAAGAGAGTCAACAGTGAGAACGGCAATCGATGCCAATATCTTTTCGTCAATCTGGTCGAAGGAACCGGCTGCTGGCGAGGTCGCCGAGCGGTTGGGAATGGCTCAACAAGAGGGCGCACTGCTGATTTCTCCATTCGCATTTGCGGAGTTGCATGCGCACCCAAATGCGAAGCCAGGCTTCGTCCACACCTTTTTGGAAGCAACCGGCGTTGTTATTGATTACAAGATGCAAGAGCAGGTCTGGTCCGAGGCAGGTCAGCGTTTCGCCCGTTATGCGGCTCGACGCAGAAAAGCCATCGGCGAAGGCCCTCGGCGCTTGCTTGCGGATTTTCTCATCGGCGCGCACGCCCTGGTCCAGGCCGAACGTCTGCTGACGCTGGACCCGAAGGTCTACCGGCAAGATTTCCCGGAACTGCGGTTGCTGTGAGAATCCGGACAGCCCCTCACGCCCCATATCGCGCCAGAATCTCGCCGAGAAGCTCACTCGCGGTCCTATGATGGTCGCCCCATTCCAGATCAAGCAAGTAAGATGCTGCCTCTTCCGCGCAGCCGCACATTGTTTCGGCTTGGAGTAACTCAATCAGAGCGGGTAGGACGCGCAAATCCTTGCGCTTAGCCAGCGCTTCCACAGCCTCTTCGCGTGCATTGGGAAAAGAGTCGCCAAGGCGTTCCACGAGAG
This sequence comes from Occallatibacter sp., assembly GCA_049522975.1. GTDB lineage: Bacteria > Acidobacteriota > Terriglobia > Terriglobales > Acidobacteriaceae > Telmatobacter. The sequence goes on from JBEKNI010000004.1 coordinate 43,250, forward strand.
CGTCACGAATCGCCGGGGAATCCGCATCTCCTTGCGCGCCCAGGCTAAAAGTAGCCCAATCCCTGACATCTTCATCCTCATCGCGCATCAGTTCCAGAAGCGCTTCGACTGCCCGATGGTCATTAGAGAACGGATAACCAAGAGCGTGTGCTACCGAAAACCGTATCTCCGCATCCGCATCGTTCCGAAAGGAACAGATCAGGGGGATCGCGGCGGGATTCTCAAAGAAATACAGCGCGGCAATGGCCGAGCTTTTCATTTCGGTCGAAGGACTCTTCAGCAGCAAAGCTTCGATGACGACATAAGATTCATCGGCGTAATCCGTCACGTGATGTTCGACGGTCCTGCCAATTTGGGCCAGAATATTAACCCCGCTCAATTGTTTTCGCGCATCGCCGGATTTGCACCAAGTCATCGCCCGATCAAAGATCAGCCGCCCGCCAGCCGCACGCAACGCGTTGATGGCTTCCCAGCGGTCATCATCTTCGGGGGCGTCCGCTAAGGTGCGGGCAAAAAGAGCATCGATCTCTGCTTCGCTCCTTCCGGACGCATCAGTCTCACGTTTGATTCGCATTGGACTCTATCTTAAAGCACAAACACATACCCGTACCACGAGGGCACGCTAATGGTGAGCGAGTCGCCGTCCACCGCCACATTGAGCGTCATCGGACTTACATCCGCGTTGATCTGCTCCGTCCAAATGCCAGCTTTAGGAAATGGAAGAGTGATCGTGCCGGCGTTTCCGCTGAAGTTGAGCAGCACGATCGCGTATTGCTCCGCCGCAGTTGCGGTCGCGGCGGCATGACGTTGATAGGCGACGATGCTGTTGCCCTGGAGCGACTGCTGATAAAAGAAATAAGACTCGCGGCTGCGCAGAGCGGGGCTCGCGGCGCGCAGTTGCCCCAAAATGCGGTAGAGCCGGATCAGCGGTACTCCCGCATCGTCGTAGAAATACTCCCAGTTCACGTCGCGGCGCAGGTTGATGCGGGCCGCGCCGCTCTGCGGCAGCTCGTAGTTATCTCCAAATTCCTCTCCCTCCCAAAGCATCGGCACGCCTTGAGCGGTGTAGAGCGCGATGGCGAAGGGCTGGAGCTTGTAATAGTTATTGCGGTTGCCCCAGGGCAAGGGGCCGTCCCCAGTCAGGCCGGAGAAGCAAATCAGATGGCTGTGATCGTGGGAATTGAGATATTGAAACGGCGCAACGGGCATTTCGACGGGATTCCCCGCCGAATCCATCACCGTCTTGGTCGCCGGATAGAGGCTGCCGAAGTAGGGGTCGAGGTTGTGCGCAAGCCCGGTTAGTGTGCCGGCGTCCAGAGCGCCGCCCATCGCGGATTCGGCGCTGTTCAGCAAGGCGTCCTGCCAGGCCGCGGTGGTGTAAGTCGAGCGCAGCACCGTGGGTGCGATCGAGAGCGCCTCGGCGCACTGGATGATCCGGCTATAAGTCCCCGGCGCGCAGCCGAAGCGCGAGATCGCGCGTGAGTAGTTATATGTCTCATAGGCCAGCAAGGCGTAGCCGGTATCGGTTGGCGATTGATAGAGGTCGGTAACTTCGTCGTAGCGGAAACCGTCTACGTGATACTCGTCGAGCCAGCGCTGATTGGCAACCTGAAGGAACTGCTGCGCAAAGACCTGCGAAAAATCCACCACCGGACCGAAGGGTCCGTTGGCGCCGATCATTGGGCTGGCGATTCCGGGAATCGCCGCATCGGCAATATCCCGGTAGACCTGGTTATAAGGAAACGACGGATCTACGTGTTGATAAACCAGATCCAGAATCACGGCCAAGCCGGCCGCATGGCAGGCATCGACTAACTGCTTCAAGCCCAGCGGCCCTCCGTAATCGGCATTGGGGGCAAAGTATTGGATGGGGCCATAGCCCCAGTCGAAGTCGAGCTTTGTGCTGGTCACCGGCATCAGTTCAAGGCAATTTACACCCAGGCCTTTCAGATACGGCAGCCGGTCGGCAATGCCCTGGAAGGTATTGTTGAACTGATCCACGTGAAGCTCGTAGACCACCAGGTCATCGAGCTGCGGAGTCTCCCAGGCCGCATCCGCCCATGCGAACGGCGCGGCGGGAGCGTGAGCGCAAGGTACGGCCGCGAGCATTCCGACATCGGTTTGCACGGCAAACGGGTCGGTGAACCAGCGTGAGATCAGCGTCCTCTGCCCGCCCGCGGGAGTCCACCACAACTGGAAGCGATAAAGGTAAATGCCGTCCTGGCCGTAATGGCTGTTGGGGGCGGGTTGAAGCTCCGCCGTTGCGCTCCAAAGATCCAGCGGGCTTCCCTGCTGCCAATCGAGACTCACATCCACCGGAACGATTCCGGGCGTGAACCTGTCTTGCTGGTGAATGATCCGGACGATTACCTCAAACCCGCTCGCGCTCCTGACGCCCGGAAGATACAGGCCGAAACGAATCGACAAAATTCCATTCGCATCGACAGAGCTGAAGGCGCCCACTTCATTCAGATTGATTGGCATGATTCAGGACCTCCTCTTCATGGCTGGCAGTTGGGGAAAGACGCCGCGGAAGCAGCAGGAACAGAATCGATCGGCTTGCCCCGGCGCCGCTCTACGGGCGGCTGCCGGGTTCAACGAATATAGCACATTCGCGGTTTCGATTTGACAAAAAAATCCGATCTTTCCTGGAGCAGTTGCTGGACGGAAGGACAATCCTTCCACCATGCACCGTCTTATAAAGCCCAAGGAGTGGCTTCCTATTTTCAAGGCCGATTGCCGGGGTTGGTAAAGCAAATTCTCTTTAGGAAAGCACTGATTCAGCCGGCATTGCATCAGTCGTTCGCCAGCTTCGCCGACCCGCAACGGGATCAGCAGTCTGCGGCATTTCTCCTCTGAAACTGGTGAGCAACTTCATTCTTTGGCCGGGGGCGAATGCGGATGGACTCTCAAACATCGGTCCTTGTAGTTCACGAGGAGCTTCGATGATTCGATCCAAGCTGAATCCAGCGAAAAGCGGGCTCTTTGCGGTTGAAGAGAGAGAAAATCGGGGGTGCAGTTACTGATTATCAACATGGTAAAAACATAAGTTGTTTATACCGTGCTGGTTACGAGAGATAAATGAATTGAGAATTGGCGCAAACAGGCAGGGTGGTTCACGCGGATTTTAGGGAGAAGAAACGGAGAAAAGGGACGACAAAACAGTGAGCAGGGAATAGGACTGCGCGCGTTGGGGATTGGACGGCGGTCATTTGGACCTGGAATTTGCTACTGGTTCCACTCTTCGCGCTGGGAGGGAAACTATGTGCAAGTTGGATGAGGATTTTGGGCAGGCGCTGACGGTTGGAGGTTCGGGGTCTCCCGACAGTGATCAGTTGTCAGTGGTCAGTTCGCCCCCGGTCTTTGTGGTCAGATCCGGGGTACGCGCCGCTGGCCGGCGTCATCCTTTGCGGTATTGCTCGTCGGTGACCTGCTCCATCCAATCGACAACCTTTCCGTCGAGCTTTTCCTGAATGGCGATGTGCATCATTGCGGTGTTGGGCGTGGCTCCATGCCAGTGCTTCTCGCCGGGGGAAAAGCAGACCACATCCCCCGGCCGGATCTCTTCGACCGGTCCGCCCCAGCGCTGGACCCATCCAAAGCCGGCCGTTACGATGAGCGTCTGACCGAGCGGATGCGTATGCCATGCGGTCCGCGCGCCCGGTTCGAAGGTGACGCTGGCGCCTTGAACCAGCGCCGGATCAGGCGCTTGAAAGAGCGGATCGATGCGTACCGTGCCCGTGAACCACTCGGCCGGCCCCTTGACGGATGCCTGCGTGCCTGCTCTCTTGATCTCCATATTTTTCTGTCCTCGCTTTGGGGTTTGTTGTTTGGCGGATGGCCCATATCCAACCTACCACGAACGATGGCCTGGCCCGACATTCTGCTTTTGGAGGGAGCATGGGGCGTGGGTCCCATGAATGCAGGCGTGCAATTGGAATGGCTTTAGCCACGGGCTTTTTGCGCAGGTTGCGGGGAGAAGGCCCGTGCCTGAAGGGCACTGCATTGATTCGCTCTATCCAGGAGCCTGAAGGCCCCTGCTCCCTCCGCCGGAAAGGGGTTGGAACGAAGAGCTTGAAATCGACCGGGAATTGGAGATGCATGATGCCAAAGAGCGAGCTTGATTACATCGTCAGCAGTGGAAATGTCTTTGCCGATCTCGGTCTGCCGAACCCGGAGGAGGCGCTTGCCAAAGCCGAGCTTGCCCAGAAGATCATCGTGCTGATCCGCGAAAAAGGACTTACCCAGGTTCAGGCCGCCAAAGTTCTGGGCGTGGACCAGCTCAAGGTCTCCGCGCTGCTTCGCGGGCATCTTACCGGCTTCTCGCTGGAACGGCTGATGCGCTTCCTGTTGCGGCTTGGCCAGGACATCAAGATCACCGTGCAAGTCAGTCCGCGCAGTCGCGAGCGCACTCGGGTTTTCGTGGCGTAGAGAATGACCGCGTTCCCAGGTCTCAAGGGCGAGACCTGGGCCGCCCGCCCGCCTATTCCTCACTCAGAATTAGCTTTTGGAGTTTCGCCAAGCTTATCTCTCCCTCTTCCTCGATATTCGCTATAAGGTCATTAGCCAGCTTGCGACCGCCTCCTCTACCAGCATAGGCGAGGGTTTCTTTAACTGCGAGGCGTTCCGTGGGGATCTGTTTCAAATACGCCAGCATATCATCGCTGGCAAACTTTGCCCTTGTCAGCGAGCGGTCGATCACTTCGATTCCGATGTAGGAAATTGCATATAGACCGACTCCCTTGAAAATGACAAAATCTCGCGGGCGCTTCCACGCTTCAGGCAGCCATTTCTTTACGGCTAGCCAGAAATTCTTTATAACCTCGTATTGCGCATCGGCCTCCGGGAACTGCGCGATCTTTGCCGAGCGCGATAGCATATCTCGAATCGCGTTCGCTAGATTCGCGGTTGTCAGGCCCGCGAGGGTCGCGCCTTTCCTAACTTTGCCGCCTTCGTGGATCATCCCGGCAAGGGGACTTTTTTTGTCTTTCTGAAGTCGATGCACGATGTACAGAGAGGGGTTCTTAAACTTAAGCGCCTTTTCTCCCAAAAGTCTAACTGTGATGTTTTGCAAGTGGCTGGTATTCATGCCCATCTGATTGTCGTTTATGTCTCGGAACAACTCAAGCTCGGCGTCAGAACTCTCAAGCACGACGACACAAAAAGACGCTGAACGACTTACGGGGTCCATTCCCTTTTCGCCGCCATTTGCAAACCATAGACGGTGGTTCCCGTCCAGCCTGGAAACCACGATCTTGCTAGCTGTGCGCGGATCCTTAACAAACTCGAGTACCCCGAATTTCGTTGCGTTGTGGTCTTGCAATTCCCGAAAGCGAATATAGGACTTATCTCGAATATTGAGAATCATTTCGGGGTAAAATGCGCATTTGCTCTCGGTTTCGTACTGGTACGCTTTTCGAGCGTGTTGAACGCTGAGGTTACGCTGGGTCCCTGTCGGGTTATTGTCTTGGTCGAATATGTCGGCTTTCGAGATGTCCGCGAGGTCGCTCAGCGGTGCGAAGCCCCGATATGCCTTATGCCCCAAGCAGGTACCTACAATGACCGGGAACTGTGGCAATGACGCGTGAGTCGATTTTGGTTTCACGTTTCTCCCTATGCAAAGAGCAAAGTATGAAGATGCTCCTTCCACTCGGAACGCGAGTGGTCGCTAATGAACAGCACGTAATTTGCTAGGATTGTTCGCGCGATCTTTCGCAACTCAGCGAGAGAGGGCTTAATCTTCTCCAGCATCTTAGAAGCGGCTGGGTCTCCATGGGCTAGCTTTGATCGTAATTCGTACAGGTGGGATAACAATTTGGCAGTTTCTTCCGCCTCTTTGCCCTTCGCTCCAACGATCTTGGTCAGACAAGTCCCGAAGCGAAATGAGACCTCTGATTGACTATCGAGAAGCGATTCAAGGCAGATGCACAAATCCAGGAGTGTGTCTGCTAGATTGTATCCCCGCGAGTAGCGCACGAATCGGTCGGCTGTGATGTGCATCCTGTCGGGTGTCTTCCCGCGAGCGATGAGAAACCTCGCAAGCCATTTCGTAGCTGCGGCGCCCCCGATCAACTTGCCGAATGTTGCCGCGGGCTGCGCGCGAGCATTTGAATACCGAAGTTCCGCAGCCGAGCAACCGCCGCTTGTGAAGGTAGCCAAGACGTTCACGGGGTGGAACCCAGAGACTGTCAGTATCGATAAGGCAAACTCGATGAGCGTTGCACACTCCTCGGGATCGTCGTCTGCACTGAATGTTTGCAGTGCTACTACTGCTGTTGCATTCGAAGGAACCGCGACTTTATCACCCTTTCTGAAGAATTGGTCTTCAATTTCGATTCTCTCTCGGGCGGATAGGGGCCTAATCGCACACTTGGAGTGCGCCCCCCGAAGCCTCTCGGGAATAGGGTCGACGGTCACGGCATAAAAATCTACCAGACACATTTCTTCAACCTTCCTGCAGGCGGATGCTTCTTCACTAATAGTAGCAAGGCAGACTAGTTGCAAGGCAGACTAGTTGCAAGGCAGACGGCTCGTTAGCTGCCGGTGCCCCACTCCAGGATTTTCGGACAAGGGAAACCATCAACCCCAATCGCTTGCCGATCATTCTCCGCCGACCAACTCCAGCGCGGCGGTTCCCTTGTGGGGGGGGATGAAGCGGTCGGCGCGCCAGGCGATCCCTAGCTTTTCGCGGTCGAGGAGCTTGCGAATCTGGGCGCGAGCGTGGTCGGCCCAGGGACCGGCTTTGTCGAGGCGCGCGTAGGCCTGCCAGTGGCGCAGCGCGGCGCGCTCCTGGCCCTTGCGCTCATGGGCCAGCGCCAGGTTATAGTGGGCGTCGGCGTAGCGGGGCGCGAGAGCTACCGCCCGCCGGTACGCGGCGATGGACTCATCGGGCCGCAGCAGTTCGTCCAGCACGTTGCCCAGATCGAAGAAGGCCAGCACGTAGGTTGGATCGATCTGGGTGGCCCGGCGGTAGAGCGTCTCGGCACGATCAAACTGGCGCAGGTGGAAGTGAATCGTTCCGAGGTTGATGCAGGCCGGGGCAAAGGCGGGATCGTGCTTCATCATCTGCTCGTAAAGGCCGAGGGCGCGCTGCTTCTCGCCCGCCTCCTCGGCCTGCACTGCCGCCAGAAAGAGTTCCTGCACGCCCGGCGGAGCGGCCGCGCCCGGACGGCGCAGAGGATAGGGATCGGAGCTGGCCGAGGGACGGCCCGCCTGGGCAGATCGTTCCAGGCGCTCGAAGTCGAAGAGCAACTGGCGGCGGATCGGGTCCACCATCGCCCCGCAATGGCGGAAGGCGAGGCGGGTCCCGGTCCTGACCAAGCTGGCCTCCAGCAGGGGATTAGCCATGCCCGCCACCGCCTTCATGGCCACAATGGAGTGGCGGATCGAGGCTGCCGGTACGCGCTCCTCGCGCAGCAGGCGCACGGTCCTCAACTGGCCAAGATCCTGGAAGATGTAGCTCTGTTTTTTGGGAATGATTCCTGCCCGCTCCCAGCCTTGCAACTGGCGGGCGCTGATTTGCAGGATGCGCAACACGTCCTGGCGGGTATAGCTGGTCACTCTTCCGTGCCCCCGTGGGTGGTCCGGCAGGGCTTCGGGGGTCTGAAACTCTGAACTTGCGTTTTCGACCCCGCTCTCCCGGAACCTGCTCTTGGAACAGTACCCGAGGAACCGCTCTTGCTTGGATTATGCCAAGATTACCCGTGGATAAGCAGACGGGAATCACCTGCGTCACAAATAAATACGTGGAAATCGGTGCCTAATTTGGTGCGTTTTTTCCTGAAAACCGTCTGCCCTGTGGATAACCGAGGAGAAATGTATCCATTCCGGCGAAAGAAGGTCCAAAACCGGCGATTCGCGGAGGGAGCCGGAGGAAGGACGAGTCTTTGCAGGGATGCGAAGTGGGGAACCGCCATGAAGCTGCACAGTTTTGCGTGCCGATCAGGCTCACTCTACGGTCAGGTTCTCGAGAAAGAAGTCAAAGTCTTTCATGGCTGGCTCTTCAATCGAGGCTGCGGTATCGAGCAGGACAAGGTAGAAAAGCTTGCCGGGCATTCGCTGCTGGGCCGGAGCGAAGCTGAATGTCTCCGGCCCCGTTTTTCCCTCCTGGTGAGGAAGCGAGGAAGGAGACTCAAAGATAAGGCCGGGAAACTCGGGCTGTTCCCGTTCAAAGAAAATGATCCGTCCGTGTCCGTCGCCGTTCTCGTGGTACATCTCCGGTTGAATGCCCTTTTCCGCGATGCACTTCTCTGCTGGGCAGCGTACCGGCGTGTAGGGTACGAAGGTTCCATCTCGTCCAAAGCTCGCGGCGAATTCTTCGAGTGTCTGCCCCGGCTTTCCTTGTTTGACAAGCAGCAGAATACATGGCCTCAGCGTGCCCTTCGTCGCGGCATAGGGCCCCGGGCAGAAGAGCGACGTGCCCTTGTCTCCTTTTAATTGAAAGCCTTCCTTCTCCCAATCGGCGTGCACCTTTATCCGAGCCCCGAAGCTCTCGCCGGTCAGCACTTCGAGATTGCCTGCCGGTTCTGGGCCGAGCCAGACTGCACTTGGGTCGTAATCCTTGTTAGGGTCGAATGGCTCAATTCGCTGGCGGGCAATCTCAATGTAGGTCTTGCCGCGATTTGATTTTCGTACATTCCCCTTCTCCAAGTAACTGGCGGCGCGCAATACATGTTCCGGCATTCCAGACAGCAGAGCACATTCCATGTAATCGTCCCAAAAGGCCGGAGGCAGCCGATCCCTCGCCCCGGCAGCTTCCAGCGCCAGAAAGCCCTTTGCGCCCTCTTCGATTTCGGTGGATTGGCAGTGGAGCGTCGATTGAAGCCACCCCGCGCGAAGATCGCCGGGCGCGAGCTTTGCGGCCGTTTCCAGCATCCCTGTCGCGGTGTCGTATGCGTTTTGCACTTCCAGGTTGTGAGCGTAGTTCGCCACAAGTCCGGCGAGCAGTGCCAGTTCGGCGTTGTCCGGATGCACCTTCGCCGCGCTCACCAGAAAGCCGATATCCTTGCTCAGCCGGTCTGCTACCTGCTGCCGGGGAATATCGAATTGCCACAACGCCGGGGCAGTCCAGTAAAGACAGAACGGCTCAAGCTGCCTAACGTCGTCGAGGGCGGCCAAGATTGCCGTTTCCTGCGGAAGCTTATCCGAGTGAATGGCGGCCACATCGGCAAGAACGTAGGGGGCTGCGAAAGAAAGAAATGATGCGAGAAGCAGGACGGTAATCTTGCGCAAAGGAGCCTCGCGGTCTGTCACACGAAACCCAGTGTATCCGATTGCGCGGCGGCCGACGGCGCGGGGCGGGAGAAAACTATAAGAGGTGGAAAGAACCCAAGAACTATGGAAGACCGTAACGAACTGTAGTTATAGCCATCCCACCTTAGCCGCAAAGAACGCGGCGAAGGCGGGGGCCTGCTGAAGGTGGGGTACCCGCTTCTCTTTCGGATTTGTGCGCTGAAGGGCAAAAAATGCCTCCGAAGGATCACGTCTCTTCGGAGGCTCTTACTTAGCTCAATCTGAACGGGGACCAGTAGCCGGCGCTGGAGGTCGGTAGCACGCGGCTACTGGTGATCCCTGCACATACGAAGTGAGCTGCGGCTTCCCCTTTCCACGGCTACTCCGTGTCGCCCGGCTCAAGGAGGACTTTTTTACTTGCCCTCCGAACCATGTTGACTACTGGAGTGTCTCGCATGCGGGCGATGCGGTCCGTGACGGCCATCACAGGGGTGTGTGCCCACTTTCAAAGAACGCATATCCTCAATGATCAGAACAGGCTTCAAGCCAGGCTCGCTGCCCCATTTTGAACACTTTCACGGGAAAATTGCCCTCATTGCGCATAAGAACGCCTGTTTGAGACTGACAAAAGGGAGATTGACAAAGCGCGCCGGAGAAAAGAGAATCGAAAGATTCAGTTCCCTCCGAGGAAGACCTACCCGTGACAGCTCTCCTGAAGACGAATCTGGGCGCAACGCCCCTGCTGGGCCGGGGCAAGGTGCGCGATCTATATGCAGTGGGCGACGCGCTGCTTCTGGTGGCCACCGACCGCATCTCCGCCTTCGACCATGTACTGGCGACGGGCATTCCAGGCAAGGGCAAGATCCTGACGCAGATCTCCTTGTTCTGGTTCGATCTGTTGACGGAGCTTGTTCCCAACCATCTGATCACGGCCGAGGCGGCTGAGTTTCCTGCCTCGCTACAACCCTATGCGGATCAACTGGAAGGCCGCTCGATGCTGGTGAAGCGGGCGGCGATGCTGCCGGTGGAGTGCGTGGCGCGCGGCTACCTGGCCGGCTCGGGATGGAAGGAGTACCAGGCGAGCCGAAGCGTCTGCGGGATTCCGCTGCCTGACGGCTTGCAGGACGGATCACGGCTGCCGGAGGCGTTGTATACGCCCTCGACCAAGGGCGAAGCGGGAACGCACGACGAGAACATCTCCTATGCCGCGACGGAAGCGGCGGTGGGCGCGGCCGATGCGGCGGAGTTGAAGCGGCTGACGCTGGCCATTTACAACCGGGCCGCCAAACATGCCGAGTCTTGCGGCCTGATCCTGGCCGACACAAAATTCGAGTTTGGCAGAACGGCGGAAGGGATTGTTCTTGCCGATGAGGTTTTGACGCCGGACTCCTCGCGTTTCTGGGAGGCCGCCGCGTGGAAGCCGGGCGGCGCGCAGCCCTCATTCGACAAACAGTTCGTGCGGGATTATCTTGAATCAATCCACTGGAACAAGCAGGCGCCCGCGCCGGGGCTGCCGGACGATGTGGTGGAGCGCACGCAGGCCAAGTATCTTGAAGCCTTTCGGCGCTTGACCGGGCGGGAACCGAGTTTATAGAGCGCGGGCGCAGTTGGCAGAGCGCAGACGGAGCGCGGCATGATTTGGGTAGACATGGCAATCGTGTTTGTGGTGGCGCTGGCCGTGCTGGGAGGGATCTCCCAGGGCTTCTTCCGCTCCTTCTGCTCGCTTGCGGGCCTGGTGCTTGGCGTGGCCGTGGCGGCCTGGAATTATCAATTGGCCGCGGCGCTGCTTGCGCCGATTCTGGGCATTGAGGCGCTGGCGAATGCCATTGGATTCCTCCTGATCGCGCTTCTTGTAATGGGGCTGGCCGCGATGGCCGGCAAGATTCTCTTCAAGACCGTCCATGGGATCGGGCTGGGCTGCCTGGACCGGTTGGCGGGCGCTGCCTTCGGCTTTTTGCAGGGCGCCTTGCTGGTGATGCTGGTCATTCTGGTGGCCGTGGCCTTTTTCCCGAGTGCCCACTGGCTAGCGGAGGCCACACTGCCCAGGTTGTTTTTCCGGGCATGTCATTTAAGTACGCACATGAGTCCGGAGGGTTTGGCCGAGCGCATCAAGCACGGACTCAAGTTGCTGGAAGAAGAGTCGCCCCGGTGGCTGCATCCGGGCGGCAGCGGAGCGTGATTCCGGGCAGTGCGCGGTGCTGCGGAATATGGCAATCTAATAAGAAGCGCAAGAGGTGGACGTGAGACGAGAACTGGAGAGCCTGGTGACGCAAATGCATTCCAGCGGCATCTGCTATGAGGCTGCAGTGCACGAGTTCAAGAAGCAGTATCTGCGCGAAGTGCTGGTGGCGCACAAGGGAAACCAGTGCAAGGCCGCCGAGGAGATGGGAATGCATCGCAACACGCTGAGCCGCTCCATGCGGGAACTGGGGCTGAGCCTGGCTGAGGTTCGCGCCACGCTCAAGCGTCCGCCGCGCAGCGAACGTCCCGTCCTTAGCGCGGTACGCCCGGTCTATCGACAGGGGTGAGAGTGGTGGTTGGTCGGGAGGATGAGTCCGTGCGGTTCAAGGCTAAGATCGATTACAGCAACTTGGTTTATTGGCTCTTTATTGGGGCATTGATAGCCTACTCTTGCAGGCCTCCGCAGATGATCGATACGGCGCTCGCAATGATGCACGCTGATCAATACCGTATTCCAAATGCAATAATTGGCGTTCTTTGCATTCTTTCCTTGCCGGCCATGCCTCTGATGCTGTTGCTTGCATGCTTCAGGAGCTTTCCTGAGTATTACGAGATTCGGGAGAATGGCCTGTTCATCCGCCAAGGTTGGAAGAGGAATCTTATTCCATACGCAACCATAGATAAGTTCTTGCCGCTTGCGCAGGCCTTCCGGTGGTTGCCGCCAGCAAATGGTTTCCTTGTCATCCCAGAGAAAGGCGCGAGTTTCTATGTTGCGCCATCGGAAAAAGAGAGATTCCTGGCGGAGGTATCCCAGAGGTGCCCGCAGTTGGAGCAGAGGGAGACCAAATACGGATTATCGCTTCAGCAGGCGATTCTTTAATCTCGCCTCAGGGCGATCTCATGAACAGCGGTGAAGGCCTGTCCGGAGATCGTTCCGCCCCTCCGGGGCTGGGTCTTCCGATTGGGGCGCCTTCCCAGGATTTCACCCTGGGCTATTGTCGCACCTCCCTACGGGAGGGGGGCGGCGGTTGAAGGGCGGGGAGCTGGAAAGGCAGCCAGTCTTGCCAGCAAGATGAGTTCATGCGATTGCCTGGATATCGCCTGTCTCAAGCGCAACCGACGCGGCGAGCGTCCTTACAATAGAGAATATGGAGATCGCCACACAAACGGCTGAGACGCGCGTGCGGATTGAACCGGGCTTTGCCTGGGACGAGCAGGAGGCTTATCTGTTCGACATCGACGGCACGTTGCTGCGCAATCGCGACCACATTCACCGCGACTCGTTCGCCGCAGGCGTTCTGGAGGTGACGGGAATCGACATTGAGCCGTTTCTCTTTCTGACTCCCGGCGGCACGGACCCGGCAATTCTGCGCGATGCCTGCGAGAAGGCAGGCATCGCGCGCGAGGCGATTGAATCCCAACTGGATGCCATTCTCGAAGGGATTCGCCGTTCCTTTAACGAGCGGCGACGCGAGATGGAGATTCGGATCATGCCGGGCGTAAGAGAGGCGCTGGCCCACCTGGCGGGGAAGGGCGCGCTGCTGGGTGTGGCTACCGGCAACCTGGAGGCTATCGGCTGGATCAAGATGGAAGAGGCCGGTCTGCGCGAATGGTTCCGTTTCGGCGGCTTCAGCGACCAGTTTCCCAACCGCGCCGAGCTGATTGGCGACGCGGCACGCAGGGCCAGGGAGCTGGCCGGAGCCGAGGCGCGCGTCTGCGTGGTTGGCGACACTCCGAACGACATTCTGGCGGCGCGCGCCAACCGTCTGCCGGTGATTGCCGTGGCCACCGGCAGGTTCAACTTCGACGAGCTGCTGGCGCTGGAGCCGGAGGTTTGCGCCTCCTCGCTGGCCGATCTGATGGCGAAGAATGGGAAGGCCGAATGATGCGGATTTGGCGCATGTCCGCAGCCTGTGTTGCCGTGCCGATGGCGATGGCATCGTGCCTTGCCTGGCCCCAACAGCCCGCTCCAACGGAACCCGAGTCCGTTCCAGCCGCGGCCGCCGCGACAAAGACGCCGGACCCGAATCAGAAGGACGCCGCGGAGGCCAAACAGGTGCGCAACTCCGACCGGCGGCGGGCGGCGAAACTCTACCTTGCGGCCAGCAAGCTCTTCACCGATGGCCAGTTTGAAGAGGCCATGGAGGAGTATCAGCAGGCGGCCAGGCTTGATCCCGGCAATGCCAACTACCCGCTGGCCGTGAGCGTGGCTCGCAGTCACCTGGTGACGGCGTTGGTTCAGGCGGCGGCCAAGGACCGGCTGCGCGGCGATGCGGCGGCGGCGCGCTCGGCACTGGCTCGCGCGCTCGAACTGGACCCGAAGAACATCCAGGTGAACGAGCACTTGTACGAACTGGGAGACGACGCCCTACGCGGGCAGCCGGGGCCCCTCTATGAGCAGGGCGCGGAGACAGCCGGCGAAGCGCCGGAACTGGCACCCGTGGCGGGAGTCCACACCTTTCACCTGCACACCGACCAGCCCCAGATCATTCAATTGGTCTTCAATGCCTACGGAATTGAGGCTACTGTGGACGAGAGCGTCCGCCACGTCCCAGCCCGGCTGGATCTGGATAACGTCGGCTTCGAGGCCGCGGCGCGAGTCGTGGGAATGGCGACGACCTCCTTCTATGTCCCGCTGGACGCGCATCGCGTGCTGGTGGCCCACGACACCAGGGAGAATCGTGACCAGTTTCAGCGCTGGGAGTTGGAGACGGTCTACCTGCCGGGCCTGACCAAGGAAGAGCTGACCGAGGTAGGCAACCTGGCCCGGAATGTCTTCGATGTGCGGCAGGCGGTGACCGAACCCACGGCGGGGACGATCAGCCTTCGCGCTCCGGAGCAGACGCTGAACGCCTTCAACGCCACCATGCGAGAACTGCTCGACGGGCGGAGCCAGGTGCTGCTGGAGGTGCATATCATCCAGCTCGCGCACACCAGCGAGCGCAACACCGGAGTCAATCCGCCGCAGACGATGGGTGTCTTCAACGTGGCCTCCGAAGCGGAATCCATCTTCACCGCCAACCAGAGCCTGATCCAGCAGATTGTTTCCTCAGGGCTTGCCGCTCCCGGCGATTTCCTGACGATTCTCGGCATTCTGGTAGCTTCCGGGCAGGTTTCCAATTCCATTTTCTCGGGCGGAATCGCCACCTTCGGCGGCTCATTGACGAACTGCGGAACCAGTGTTTACTCCTGCAACGGCGCTGCCACGACCTTCGCGTTGGCGCCGGGCTCGCTTTCGGCCAACATCAGCCTGAACACCTCGGAGACGCGGGAGCTGGATGACCTGCAGTTGCGCCTGGGCGACGGCGAGGCCGCGACGATAAAGTCAGGCACGCGCTATCCCATCCAGACCGCCTCGTTCTCCGGTCTCGGGGCCAGCATTCCGAATATACCGGGGCTGACCGGCGCGGGAGCCTCCGGCAGCCTGTCTTCCCTGCTGGCCTCTTATAGCGGCAGCGTACCGAATTTTCCGCAGGTGGAGTACCAGGACCTGGGCCTGACCCTGAAGGCGACCCCCAAAGTGATGCGCAACGACGAGGTCGCACTCACCCTCGATTTGAAGATCGATGCCCTGGCCGGAAGCTCGATCAACGGCAATCCGATACTGAACAATCGCTCCTGGTCGGGGGTGGTGACGGTAAGGAAAGGCGAGGCCACGGTGCTGGTGAGCGAGCTGGACAAGTCGGAGAGCCGCGCCATCAGCGGCACGCCGGGAATCAGCGAAATCCCCGGCCTGAACGATCTGACGGGCAACGACAACCAGAAGAACCATGCATCGCTGCTGATCGTGATCACGCCGCATGTGGTGCGGGGCACACAGGCCGCCGGCCATTCGCCGATGATGCGCGTGGAGAAGGGCGCGACGGTGCGGTAGCGGGCCAGCGGGGCGACGGGATTGGTTGCGGGTGCAGACCGAGCAGTTCCCTCAAACGCATCAAAGGCAGACAGTCTGATACTCCCTGTCTGCCTTTGGCTGATGGCCTATTCGCGGCAATTTTTCCAGCCTGCGACCCGCTGACTCGCCCGTCTTACTGTGCCGCAACGCCGTCGAGTTTGGCTTGGTAGAGGATGATCTGCTTGATGGTGTCGTAGGGTGCGTTGGCGGGCACCATGCGGCCATTGACCACGAGCAAGGGAGTCTGGTTGATGCCCAGGTCCAGGGCCAGCTTCTTGGAAGCTTCCACTGCGTCAAGGGCCGCGGGGGTTGCAGCGCAGGCGGCGATCTTGGCCGGGTCGAGGCCAGCCTTGGTCACGGCGCTGTTCAGGGTCAAAGCCGCGCCATCGGTTGTCGCCAATCCGTCCTGGCCATCAAAGACGGCCGAGGCAAAGGTGAAGAAAGCGTCGCTGCCGCCCTGTTTGGCAACGCAGACGCCGTAAGCGGCCGCGCCGGCAGCGGCGGGATGCTGAGGCAGCGGGAGGTTCTCAAAGACGAAGCGGGCCTTGGGAAAATCCACCGCCAGCTTATCCATGTTGGCCTGGGCCTCCTTGCAATGGGGGCACTGGAAATCGGCAAACTCGGCAATCTCCAGATCCTTCAAGGCCGAGCCGCGGTAGGGGCCATCGGCGCGCTTCTGCACCAGCGCGCGAGCCTCCGCATAGGGGTTTTCCCCGAAGGGAATAATGTTGTCATCGCCGACAACGAGAATGTGCTTGCCGTCGGGAAGCACAAAAAACTCGAGTTGCCCAGGCTTCTGCTTGCCAGCCTTGTCGGCCGCCAGAACAGTGACCTTGACGACCCCTTCAACCTGCGTCTTGACGATCGCCTGCACTTGCCAGACGCGGGTGTCGTCGAAACCCCAACTAGCCTGCATGAAGGCATTGACTACTTCTTTGGTGGGCGAGGCGGCGGTAAAATTCGCGGGATCGGGTTTGGGAAAGACGGGCGCCGCGGCGGGGGCCGGCGCGGAGGGTTCCTGCGGCGCGGGCGCGGAAGGTTCCTGAGCTGGCGGCACATCCTGCTGGGCGGCGGCCTGAAAGACTGGCAGGGACAGGACAACCAGCGTAAGAACACTGGCAATGCGGGTGGAAGGACGGATCAAGCTATTTCTCCTTAGGCTTTGGAAAAGCTAAAACTGCGGGAAGGCTCCCAACATCCAGCTTACACCTCGACTTTGACGGCAATGGGAAATCTGCGGCCCATGCCGAAGGACTTGGAGGTCACCTTCAGGACCGGCGCTGCCTGCTGGCGCTTGTACTCGGAGCGCTCGACCAGGCGCACCACCTGTTGGACGAGTTCCAGAGCAAATCCGTTTGCCTGGGCGATCTGCTCCGGGGTCTCATAGCGCTCGACGTAGGCTTCAAGGATCGGATCGAGAATCTCGTAAGGCGGCAACGAGTCGGTGTCCTTCTGGTCGGGACGCAACTCGGCGGAGGGCGGCTTTTCGAGAATCGCCGCGGGAATCACCTCGCCCCCGCGGTTGAGCCAGCGGCAAACCTGGTAGACGCGAGTCTTAACCAGGTCGCCGATGACCGCCAGCGCGCCCACCATGTCGCCATAGAGCGTACAGTAACCGACGGCCATCTCCGACTTGTTGCCGGTGGTGAGCACCAGCGCGGAAAACTTGTTGGAGAGTGCCATCAGCAACGTGCCGCGAATCCGCGGCTGGATGTTCTCCTCGGTGATGTCCGGCGTTGTGCCGGCAAAGAGCGGCTCCAGGGCGCGGGTGAACTCGGCGAAGAGGCCGCTGATGCCGATGACCTCAAAACGAATGCCGAGGTTGGCGGCGAGGCGGCGGCTGTCGTCGATGGAGCCGGCCGAGGAGTAGGGACTGGGCATTCCGATGGCGAGCACGTTTTCCGCGCCCAGGGCATCGGCGGCGATGCAGGCGACGAGCGCGGAGTCGATGCCGCCGCTCAAGGCCACCAGAACTTTGCGGAAGCCGCACTTGCGCACATAATCGCGCGTGCCCAGAACCAGCGCGCGATAGGCGGCTTCGGTGTCATCCTCTTGCGGATCTGGCAGGACCGGAGAATCGAAGGGATCGACCAGCACCAGGTCCTCTTCAAACGAGGCGGCCTGGGCGATCAGCTCTCCACGCGCATCGAGGGCTAGCGAGGAGCCGTCGAAGATCAGGCTGTCGTTGCCTCCCACCTGGTTCACGAGCAGAAGCGGCACGCCATTCCTGCGCGCAATGGCAGCCAGCATCTGGCGGCGAATGGCGCGCTTGCCGTGCCAGAAGGGCGAAGAGGAAAGATTGATGAGCACGCCAGGCTGCTGGCTCATCAGCTCTTCGATGGGATCGGCTGCATAGAAGCGACGGGACCAGAAGCTCTTGTCGTTCCACGCGTCCTCGCAGATGGTGACGGCCAGGCGGAGGCCGTCCAGTTCGACCACCTGCTGGGGCCGTGATGGGGCAAAATAACGCTGTTCGTCGAAGACATCGTAGAAGGGCAACAGCCGCTTGCGCTGTTCGAGGAGCAGGCGTCCGCCATTGAGGAGAACGGCGGCGTTGACGGCTGGCTTGCCGCTCTCCGGCGGGGCCGGCAGAGCCACGCCCGCCAGCACCGCGGTAGACAGCTCGTGTGAAGCCGCGGCCAGCTCATCGACGGCCGCGCGGCAGCGGGTGAGGAAGCTGGGTTTTTCCAGGAAGTCGGCGGGAGGGTAGCCGCAGAGAACCAGTTCGGAAAAGACGGTGAGCCGCGCGCCCAGAGCGGCGGCGCGACGGCTGGCCGCGACAATCTTCTCAAGGTTTCCGGTGAAATCCCCGACAGTGGGATTGATCTGGGCCAGCGCGATCTTCACGCTTCCAGTTTAATTCAATGAAGGGAGCGGTGAGCTTCCAGTCAAAACAGTTCAATCGCCGGCCGGTTGTGGTCCTTGATTGAACTTCCGCCGGCCACGGCAAGGTGCGTGACGGTTTGGCTGGCCATTCTATATCTGTCTTTGTGGGCCTCCAGCATCTCCTTGAAGCAGTGTTCAAATTCCCCATTCCAGACGAAATCGTACGCCTTTTCAGACAAAGATTGCATATGGTCGCGCATCTCCTTGAGCGCCTCCTGCACATGCTCCATCCGCTGCCGCATCACGTCTTGGAACTGGATGTGGCCCAGCGCCTGCGTCAGCCGTTCCACGCTCTCCGCGTAGTTCGCATCCACTTCGGTGATCACATCGAGCAGCAATTGGCTGTTGCGGGCGAACTCCGCCTGCATTTCGCTCAGGTCGGAAACCAGTTGACCCATCGCGCCGCTGGCCTCGTGCTGGACCAGCGATTCCCTGGCGCCGGCCATCTCGTCGTCCACCTTCTTGCAGGTGGCATGGATCTTCGTTGAGATGTCGGCCGCGGCCTGGGTGGAGAGCACAGCCAGCTTTCTCACCTCGAAGGCCACCACGGAGAAGCCCTTGCCCGCGCTGCCGGCGCGCGCCGCCTCGATCTCGGCATTCAGGGCCAGCAGATTGGTCTGCTGGGCGATCGAGGTGATGACCTTGATGAGCGGCGTCAGCGCCCCCACCTCGCGGGAGAGCCCTTGAATGCGTTCGAAGTTGTTGCGGAACTCCTCGGTCTGCGTCTCCAACTGCATATCGATGGCGGCAATGATCTGCTTGTTGTTCTCCACCCGCAGGTGGGTGCTTTCAGTCAACTCCCTGCCGCTCCGGATGGAATGAGCGATGTGCTCCCTTTGCTTATTGGCCTTTGCATTCAGCTGGCCGATCTGCTCGATCACCTCGAGGACCTGGCGCTCGGATTCGGCCAGCGAATCGCCGATCTGATCGTGCATCACGTCGATGTAGGGCTTTGAGTCCTGCAATTCGTCCCGCATCGCCATCTTCCGCGCGGACACATTGGCCAGCTCGGCCTTACTCATTGTCCCGACAATTCCGAGATCGGCAATGCCCTTGCGGGCCTGACGCCAGTTCACCCATTCGACGATCAGCAGGGGAATCACGAGGAAAACAAAAAGAAGTGTTGCGACTGGACCCCGGCGGTCAATGGGCACCGGGCCGACGAAATAGGTAGCACAGAGATGGAACGAGAGGATGGACAGGAGTCCTGTCGCGATCTGGGTGAGGATGCGCTTGCGGGCCTTGCTCAGCCGCGAGTTGAGCTTCGGCTCGGCCTTATCATCCTCCCCGGCCTCCGGGCGGACGGCCTGCGCGGGATAATCCGTATCGAGTCCTCGATAGGCCGCAGACGCCATGCTTTTATGCTCCCGGCAAGACCTTCTTGATGACCTTGATAAGGTCATCGCCCGATACCGGCTTGACGATCCAGCCTGTTGCGCCGGCGCGCTTGCCCTCGTCGCGCTTTGCGGTATCGCTCTCCGTGGTCAGGGTCAGGATCGGAACGAACTTCAATCCCGGCATGGCGCGGATTTTGCCGATCAGTTCCAGTCCGCCCATCACCGGCATATTGATGTCGGTGAGAATCAGATTGGGCCGGACGCCCGCATTCAACTTCTCCAGCGCCGCCTGGCCGTTATTGGCCGTCTCCACCTCGAAGCCATTCATGGCGAGGGTGGTCTTGAGGCTCATCACCATGGTGATGGAATCGTCTACGACCAGGACCTTCATTCCCATTGAGGCTTCCTCATGGCGCGAATGGTTGCGCGCTCCGCGGCCGGGAGCGGAACCCAGTCCGCACGGCCGGCCTTCATCCCAGCTTCCCCCGTTTATCGGCGCCACCCGCCGGAAGGCGAATCAATGGGTTGGCCATACCCCGCCCGCTCCGTCACTTGACGCCATGGGCCGCAAACCATGGACCGTATTTGGAATCTTCGGTCTGCATGTGCCTGGTTTGGTAATCCCGAATGAAGTACAGCAACTGGGCGTAAACGGTCGTGTCGCCCTCTTCGTGGCGGGCAATAAACTCCGCGATCTTCCCGGCCATCTCCCGGTGCTGGACGCGGTGGCCGGCCAGTCCGGAAAATCCGGTTGACTCCATCAGCCGCTCCTCGGCCGAAAAATGCTCGTTTGCCAGCGACTCCAGCTTGTGCAGGAGCGGACCGGCAACTTCGCTTGCCTTACCCTTCATCGATGCCGCATGAAGTTCGTTCAGAATGTTCATCATTGCTTTGTGCTGATTGTCCAGGGCTTCGATGCCCACCGAGTACTTGCTGCTCCAGGTCATTAACGCCATCCGGCTCTCCCCAGGGTTTGTACCTACATGGATTCAATCGGCCCGTTTGCGAAAAAGGTGAGCCGGGCGCGCCACCGCCGAAGAGACGCGATGGGCGGAGGCGCGACATCCCGGATTGGGAGACGAGGTTCATTCCGGGAAATCCAAGATTGCCGCCAAACTCAGTACTTCGGTCAATGCGGTTCCTTCGCAACTCCGCCGATAAAGGCTCCAGACCGCTAAAAGGGCGGCGTGGCGGAGGATTGGAATCTGCTAATGGACATCAGTTCATAGGTCGCTCATCAATTGCTTCGTCAAGGGCGGTCAGGGAAGCCCCGATCAGGCTGGTTTTGTATCAGGGCACCACTTCAGCCGGACCGGAAGCGCCGCAAAATCAACGCGGGCTTTAGAAGCCCCTGAGCGAACGCTTAACGCATAGCTGAACTTAATCAGAGGTTCCCTGGGCGCGAAAGCAAAGGAGCATGAAGTGCCGGTGACTCTGGAAGAAAACGATGCGTTGAGCCGGATTCGCCTCGAGGGAGCGATCGAGATCGATTGCGCGGCGGAGTTGAAGGCGCTGCTCGTCCAGGCTCTCAGCTCCGGCAAGGAGACGCGCATCGCGATCGAGGCCGCAACGCATCTGGACGTGACCGCGATCCAACTGCTCTGGGCCGCCAAGCGGGAAGCGGCGCGCTCCGGCGCGCGTTTCGCGTTGAGCCCCCCGGCGCCGGAAGGGATTGCCGCCGCTCTGCGCGAAGCGGGCTTTGAGATTGAGATGTTGAAGGGCGCCTGAGCGCGCCCGATGAGCGAACGGGAAGAGAAGATGACCATGGCCAGTAACGCCGACCAGTTCAAGCAGAGCTTCCGGGAAGAGGCGCGCGAGATTCTTGTCGATCTGGAGGCGGCGCTGCTGGAGCTGAACAACCATGGCGGCGACGCGGAGCTGGTGGGGCGGGTCTTTCGCGGCCTGCACACCATCAAGGGCTCGGGAGCCATGTTCGGCTTCGAGGATCTGGCCGAATTCACTCACAATCTGGAGACAGCCTTTGACGAGGTACGCAACGGGCGGCTGGAGATCAACCCGGAGTTGATCGACCTGACCCTGGCCGCGCTCGATCAGATCCGGGCCATGCTCGATGAGGGTGCCGGCGGGGCCTCGTTGGCCGATGAAGCCGCCTGCGTGGAAATCCTGGCCAAGGTGCGCCGCATGACCGGCAAGGCGAACCACGGCACCGGTCGCCGGACCGGGGGGGATAAAGCCGCGGCTCCGGCCTCCTCCGCGCCCGCCAGCGGGCCGCTGCGGGAGTGGACGATCCGCTTTGCTCCCGGAGCGGATTTACTGTTGAACGGAGCCAATCCGCTGTTGCTGTTGCGCGAGTTGAGGCAACTGGGAGGCCTCTCGGTCAAGGCCTCGATGGCCGCAGTGCCACCCCTGGGCGAGTTGGACCCAGAGCGCTGCTATGTGGCCTGGGAGATGGCGCTCGTCACCGAAGCCTCCCGCGATGCGATCCGCGATGTATTCATCTTCGTCGAAGACCATTGCGAGCTGAGCATCGAGCCGGTCCCCGACGCGGCCCTTCAACGTGCCTCCAATCCGGCATCGGCCTTCGCCCCGGCGGCGAGCGTCGACCGGACGGCCCGGGCGCTGGAAGATCCGCGCTCCCAGAGTGGAGGCCGCCGCACCTACGACAAGCCCGACAACGCCTCCAGCCTGCGCGTCCCGGCCGCCAAGCTCGACCAGTTCGTGGATCTGGTGGGCGAGCTGGTCACGGTGCAGGCGCGATTGAGCGAGCTGGCCGCCCGTCGCGACGATTCCGAGATCGCCGAGGTTTCCGAGGAGATCGAGCGTCTGACCTCGTCGCTGCGCGAGAACTCGATGAACATCCGCATGTTGCCGATCCGCGCCACCTTCGAGAAGTTTCGCCGGCTGGTTCACGATCTGGCCCGCGACCTGGGCAAGGATGTCGTGCTAACCATCGAGGGCGCCGATACGGAGCTGGACAAGACGGTCATCGATCAGTTGAGCGATCCTCTCATGCACCTGATCCGCAACAGCGTGGACCATGGCATCGAGCCCCCCGAGGTGCGCGCGGCGCGTCAGAAGCGTCCCACCGCGACTATCCATCTGTCGGCGCGGCACTCCGGCGCCAGCGTCCTCATCGCGGTCTCCGACGACGGCGGCGGCATCGACGCCGAAGCTGTGCGATTGCGGGCTGTGGAGCGCGGACTGGTGGTCGCCGACGCGCAGATTTCCGAGCAGGAGACCTACGCGCTCCTCTTTCAGCCCGGTTTCTCGACCGCCCGGCAGGTCACCGATGTCTCCGGCCGCGGCGTGGGCCTGGATGTGGTCCGGCAGCGGGTCGACAGCCTGCGGGGCGCCATCGACGTGACCAGCAAGCCCGGCGAGGGAACCTCCGTCACCCTCCGGCTGCCCCTCACCCTGGCCATTATCGACGGCCTGCTGGTGAGCGTCGGCAATGCCTGCTTCGTGCTCCCGCTGGCCAACACTCTGGAGTGCATCGAGCTGACGCGCGAGGATGTCGAGCGGGCCAACAACAAGCATGTGGTCAACGTGCGCGGAGTGGTCGTTCCCTACATCCGGTTGCGGGAGCACTTCAATATTTCCACCCCCAGGCCGGAGATCGAGCAGATCATGCTGGTCGAAACCGAGGGCGGCCGCTACGGCTTCGTGGTGGACCGGGTGCTGGGCAACTGCCAGACCGTCATCAAGAATCTGGGCCGGTTCTACCGCCACGTCCAGGTGGTAAGCGGCGCCACCATTCTGGGCAACGGAACGGTGGCGCTCATCCTCGATCCGGAGCGGCTGGCCGCCGACGCGGTGCGCCTGGCAACTCCGGGCCGGCGACCGAATCGGGCGGCTCATCCGGGGGCGGGAGCCGGGCAGGAGGGCAAGAAGGAAGGCTCTTGCAGAAATGTGGTTTAGGGCATCGTCGGCGCTGGCGCGTATGCCAGCGCTTGTCAACAACGACTTAACCAGCTGAGTCTAGTGCTCCTCCCATTCAGCAGCCTCTGGCAATCGGATATGCGGGTCGAATCAACGGTGATTCAAAGGGCCGGCGAGCCGATAAGTCAAGGGTCGATGGGTTTTGGGGAGAACGGAATTCCAGCGCAGGAGGGGCGAATTTCATGGCCAGTACTTTGGTAAGCGAAGGCCGGAGGGCGCATGGCGTCGGCGCCGGCAATGGGGGAAACGGACATGGGGAACGCGAACGCGTGAGCCCCATGGCGCATCCGGTCGCCGATCTTGACGACTCGATGCTTGTGTTGCAGGAGATCATGCGCCTGGTGGACGCCTCCAAGGAGGGGCGGCTCTCCGAGCGCGGCAAGGCAACCCTGTTCAACGACATTCATCGCGAGATGATTCAAGGCATCAACGAGATGCTGGACGCCATCCTGCTGCCGATCGGAGAAGGCAATCGCGTTCTGGCGCAAATCTCCTCAGGCAAGATCGATGAGTTGATTACCCAGACCTACCATGGCGACCACGAGAAGATGAAGGTGGCCGTCAACAACGTGGCCATCGTCACCCAAGGCCTGCAAAAGGAACTGGCGCGGCTGATCGAGGCCTCCAAGGATGGCCAGCTCTCCGACCGCGGCAAGCCGGAGAACTTCCAGGGCGCATACGCCGAGATCGTGCGCGGCGTCAACACCATGCTGGATGCCATTCTTCTGCCCATCGGAGAGGGCAACCGCATCCTGGGGCAGATTTCCAACGGCAAGATCGACGAACTGATCGCGCAGACCTACAAGGGCGACCACGAGAAGATGAAGGTAGCCGTCAACAACGTGGCCATCGTCACCCAAGGCCTGCAAAAGGAGCTGGCGCGGCTGATCGAGGCCTCTAAGGAGGGGCAGCTCTCCGACCGCGGCAAGCCGGAGAACTTCCAGGGCGCTTACGCCGAGATCGTGCGCGGCGTCAATACCATGCTGGACGCCATTCTTCTCCCCATCGGCGAAGGCAACCGCATCCTGGGGCAGATTTCCAACGGCAAGATCGACGAACTGATCGCACAGACCTACAAGGGCGACCACGAGAAGATGAAGGTCGCTGTCAACAATGTGGCCATCGTCACCCAGGGCCTGCAAAAGGAGCTGGCGCGGCTGATCGAGGCCTCCAAGGAGGGGCAGCTCTCCGACCGTGGCAAGCCGGAGAACTTCCAGGGCGCATACGCCGAGATCGTGCGCGGCGTCAATGCCATGCTCGACGCCATCCTTCTGCCCATCGGCGAAGGCAACCGCATCCTGGCGCAAATCTCCAACGGCAAGATCGACGAGCTGATTGCGCAGACCTACAAGGGCGACCACGAGAAGATGAAGGTGGCCGTCAACAATGTGGCGCAAGTGGTTCAGGATTTGCAGAAGGAACTGGGCCGCCTCACCGAGGCTGCTAAAGCTGGCCAACTCACCGAACGTGGCAAGCATGAACACTTCAAGGGCGCGTATGCGGATATCGTGCGCGGCGTAAATGCCGTTCTGGACGCGGTGATAGCGCCTCTGAACGTCTCCGCCCGGTACGTGGACCTGATCTCGAAGGGCGACATCCCGCCGCAGATCACGGATACCTATCACGGCGACTTCAACCTCATCAAAAACAACCTCAATGTGCTGATCGCGGCCATGAACGACATCACCGCCGCGGCCGAGGAGATTGCCAACGGCAACCTCACCGTGGATATCCGCGAGCGGTCGGCGCAGGACAAGCTGATGCAGGCCCTGCAGGCGATGGTGAGCGGATTGACGCGCACGGTCTCCGATATCCGCGCCATTGCGGGCGAAGTCTCGGCGGCCAGTCAATCCATCTCGACGGCCTCGATTCAGGTTTCCAAGGGCGCCAGCGCGCAGGCGGCGGCGGCCGAGGAGGCATCGAGCTCGATGGAGGAGATGGTCTCCAACATCAAGCAGAACGCCGACAACGCGCAGCAGACCGACAAGATCGCCAACAAGAGCGCCAAGGACGCGCAGGAGAGCGGCAAGTCGGTTTTGGAAGCCGTCGCCGCGATGAAGGAGATCGCCAACAAGATCTCGATCATCGAGGAGATCGCCCGCCAGACCAACCTGCTGGCGCTCAACGCGGCCATCGAAGCGGCCCGGGCCGGCGAGCACGGCAAGGGGTTCGCGGTGGTGGCTGCCGAGGTGCGCAAGCTGGCCGAGCGCAGCCAGAAGGCGGCGGGCGAGATCAACCAGCTCTCCGCCACTACGCTGAAGGTCTCCGAAAAATCCGGCGAGATGCTGGACAAGCTGGTGCCGGACATTCAACGGACGGCGGAGCTGGTGCAGGAGATCAGCGCTGCCAGCAAGGAGCAGGACACGGGCGCCGAGCAGATCAACAAGGCGCTGCAGCAGCTCGAGCAGGTGATCCAGCAGAATGCCTCGGCCTCCGAGGAGATGGCCTCGACCACCGAGGAACTGACCGGGCAGTCCGATCAACTGGTCAGCGCGCTCGCGTTCTTCCACACCGGCGACGAGGACGGAGCCTCTGGGCGGAGGGCGTCAAAGAGCGCGCGGCCTTCGCAGGCGGCGGGACCGAAAGCGGTGAAGTTGGCAAGCCATGGGCCAGCTCCCCAGGCGAAGCCCGCAGCCAGGGCCGGCGTCAGTCTCCGGCTCAAAGACAAACACGACGACCTGGATGGGGAGTTCGAGCGGTACTGACCGATGGGGCGCGGGCCTCTCAATGGTCCGCGGCCTATCTTCCGTATGAGAAAGGAGTTGCAGCATGAGCGTGAACCAAATCACGGAAACACGGCAGTACCTCACCTTCAAGCTCGGCAACGAAATCTTCGCCACCGACGTGGCGAAGGTGCGAGAGGTGCTTGACCTGACCACCATCACCCAGATTCCCCGCACGCCGGAGTTTATGGCCGGAGTCATCAACCTGCGGGGCAGCGTGGTGCCGGTGGTCGATCTCCGGCTTTGCTTCGAGATGTCCAAGACCGAGAGCACGCGCAACACCTGCATTGTTGTAGTCGAGGTGTTGCTGGACAACGAATCGACCGTCATCGGCGCGCTTGCCGACTCGGTCGAGGAGGTGATCGACCTGGAGCCGGATCAGATTCAGCCGGCCCCGCGCATTGGAACCCAGATTCGCACCGATTTCATCAAGGGGATGGGGCGGCGCGATACGCAGTTCATCATGATTCTGGACATCGATCGCGTCTTTTCGGCCGAGGAGCTTGCATCGGTCCACGGGACGGAACCGGCCAAACAACCGGCAACGGAATCGGCCAAACAACAGCTGGTGGAAGTTGCAGCGTAGCGGAGGGAACGGGGCGGATGGAATCTCATCCGCCCCGTTCACACAATGAGCCATCGCGATGAATCCATCTCCAGCCGGGATTATGCGCGGCTCTGTGAACTGATCTACCGGGAGGCGGGCATTCACCTGGGCGGCGGCAAGCAGACCATGCTGGAGGCGCGCATCAAGCGGCGCCTGAAGGCCCTCGATCTGACATCCTACCGCGAATACTGCGATTATCTCTTTGGACATCAAGGATTAAAAGAAGAGCTCACCCACCTGATCGACGTGGTAACGACCAACAAGACCGACTTCTTTCGCGAGCCCAGGCATTTTAACTTTCTGGTCGAGAAGGCGCTCCCCGAATTGATCTCGATGAACGGGGGCGGAAGGTCGCTGCTGGTCTGGAGCGCGGGCTGCTCGACAGGCGAGGAGCCGTACACGCTGGCCATTGTGCTCAGCGAGTACGCGTTGACCCATCCCGGCTTTCGCTTTCACATTCTTGCCACCGACATCTCCAGCATCGTGCTGGCCAAAGCGGAGAAAGGCGTCTATGCCAATGACGTTGTGGCTCCGGTGGTCCCGCAGCTGAGGCGAAAGTATTTCATGCGCAGCCGCAGGTCCGGCTGCGAGCAGGTGCGGGTAGTGCCGGAGTTGCGCCGCCTGGTCGAGTTTCGCCGCCTGAACTTCATGGATTCCGACTATGGCCTGGCGGAGAAGGCCGACGCCATCTTCTGCCGCAACGTGATCATCTACTTCGACCGGCCCACGCAGGAGCGAATCCTGCAGAAACTTTCCAACTGCCTCATTCCGTCCGGGTACATGTTTGTCGGGCACGCCGAGGCTCTGCATGACATGAATCTGCCCCTGACTCCGGTTGCGCCGGCGCTTTACAGGAGGGGCGATGCCCGAGCCTGAGGCCATGCTGCCAGAGCTGTATGTGCAGCCGGGTGAATCGCATCTGGTCCGGGAGCCCACGATCATGCGCACCGTGCTCGGCTCCTGCGTGGGGATCACGTGCATGATTCACCGGCTGGGCATCGGCGCGCTCTGCCATCCCATGCTCCCCAGTTACCCGCTCAATCCGCCCAAAGGCCAGACAGTGGAAGGGGGGCGCCGCTATGTGGACTTTGCGATTCGCGATCTGGCCCGTCAATTCGACGCGCTAGGCGCGCGCCGCGACGAGGTTGAGGTGAAGCTGTTCGGAGGCGGCGACGTGCTTCTCGTCACGAATGAGGAGTTGCGCCCGACCGTGGGCAGGCTGAACTGCGAGGCGGCGCTCCGGGTGCTGCGCGAGGAAGATCTCGGCGTGGTTGCGTCCAGCCTGGGAGGCCCATCCGGCATCAACATCCAATTCAACACCGCGACAGGTGAAGTACTGCTCAAGCGGCTCAGTTTTCCCAGGCAATGCGGGGCGGCGGCCGATTGCGCGCCCGGCGTAATCTGCCCCTAGCGGGCAGCGTGCGCCCGGCAGGTGCGCATGGTGCAAGAGCGTCAACGCGGCGGATAAGAGCGGAGAGGGGGCAGTTGTGGGTTCAGCCAAGATTCGCGTGCTCGTCGTAGACGATTCCGCCGTGGTGCGTCAGACTCTCTGCGAGGTGCTCTCCTCCGATCCCGAGATCGAGGTCATCGCCACGGCCAGCGACCCGTTTGTCGCCGCCGACCGGATTGCCGACGAAGTGCCCGATGTGATCACGCTCGACATCGAAATGCCGCGCATGGATGGGCTGACATTTCTCAAGAAGATCATGAGCCAGCACCCCATCCCCGTGGTCATCTGCTCAAGCCTTGCCGAGGAGGGAGCGCAGAGCACCTTCCGGGCCCTGGAGTACGGCGCCGTCGAGATTATCACCAAGCCCCGGCTGGGAACCAAGCAGTTCCTGGAAGACTCGCGCATCACTCTCTGTCAGGCCGTCAAGGCAGCCGCCGCGGCCAAGCTCCGCATTCTCCGGCCCAGCCACATGGTCGAGCCCAAGCTGACCGCGGACGCCATTCTCTCCCCGGCGGCGCACGCCATGGCCGAGACCACCGAAAAAGTGGTGGCTATCGGCGCCTCGACCGGGGGCACGGAAGCACTGAAGACGGTGCTGGAATCGCTCCCCGCCGACACCCCCGGCATCGTCATCGTGCAGCACATGCCGGAGCTTTTCACGCGCGCCTTTGCCGCCCGGCTCGACGGTCTGTGCGCTATCACCGTCAAGGAGGCCGAGTCCAACGACACCATCATTCGCGGACGGGCGCTGATCGCTCCGGGAAACCATCATATGCTGCTCAAGCGGAGCGGAGCCCGCTATTACGTCGAGATCAAGGATGGTCCGCTGGTCTGCCGCCACCGGCCGTCGGTCGACGTGCTCTTCCGCTCGGCTGCCCGCTACGCCGGCCGGAACGCGGTCGGGGTCATCCTGACCGGGATGGGCGACGATGGCGCCCGTGGAATGTTGGAGATGAAGCAGGCCGGGGCCATGACCTTCGCCCAGGACGAGGCCACCTGCGTGGTCTTCGGAATGCCCAAGGAGGCCATCAAGCTGGGTGGTGTTGACAAGGTTCTGCCCTTACATGCGGTGGCCCGGGCGATTGTTTAAGCCAGATCCACAAATGCCTTACCCCGAGGACGTCCTTCCCCTGCGGGCGCTTTTGCCTCCGAAGGCGCGCCAATCTTGCACTCCCGCATGGGGCGCTGCCGCACCCGGAAAGGATGAAAAAGC
The DNA here is from genome assembly GCA_049522975.1 of Occallatibacter sp. GTDB lineage: Bacteria > Acidobacteriota > Terriglobia > Terriglobales > Acidobacteriaceae > Telmatobacter. The sequence goes on from JBEKNI010000004.1 coordinate 72,673, forward strand.
GGCCGATGTTCTCGTCGCGGAATCGAAAGCGCTAGCCGCTATTTTCAATGCAGAACAGCCAGCCGGGAGGACAACACTACCCCTACACTGCGGCAACGGCAGCGTTGAGCAAGACAGGAGATCCGCATTCCAAGGGATGCGGCAGTGGGATGGGCTCAGCCCACTGCCGTGCGAATGAGCCGGCTGCTAACGGGAGCAGACGGCATCCCAGACCGTCCAATAATTCGCGTCCGTACCATCTGGATTGGAAACGATTCCGATCATTGCGGCGCAGTTGCTGTTGCACCCCACGTCGGGTTTGCTTCCAGCTTGCGGGGTGAGTTTCTTTTCTTTGAATTTGGGGCCGGAGGCCTCGACCACCACGTTGAAGATCCCGGAAAGGTTCGGCGTTTGGAGTTGCTGATGGGGGTTCGTTGAGGTGATGACGCCCGACCAGTTTCCACCCTGCTGCTGGATGGTGACAGACCAGGAAGTTACGTTCTTGCTGGTGTTATTTTGCGGGGAGACATAAGCCCAGAACTGAGCTCCGTTGCCGAGAGTCAGGGGACCTGTAACATTTGCAGTTCCACTCATTTTTGATCTCCATTGGGGAAGGTTCCGGGCTGCGGGGGGGAACAACCCGGAACCGAAGTAAGAACTGAAGTAATGAATAAAATAGCGCCGTGCGATTGTCAAGTTAAAAATAGGCGAGGGAATCGATACCCATTTATAGGTGACTAAAGTACTCTTTAATGGCCTTGAGAGATGAAATCGGGTAATTTGTCCGGTTTTGGATGGACGGAGGAGGGGACCGAAAGGAGATTCATAAAAATCTCAAGAGTGTATTCCGCAATTGAGGGAAGTTCTCGTTCTTGAGGGCTTTTTTGATGAGCCGGAGCATGGTGGTGCGCAGCATGTCATGCGTTTTCATGGCAGTGATGATCTGCTGGTTGACCCGGATTTCGATTGCGCCTGGTTCGCTCATGAAGTTCCTTTCTAAACTCCCTGGGATGGATTGGGTTCCTTGATTCCAACCCAAATGACAGAAAGAACTGGTATTTTAGTTCGGGCCATCGTCAGTACCGATTCTGAACTTCTGCTCCGGGACTCCGCTACCTGAGCCTGAAGATAGATACGCCCACTTCCCCTGAACGCGAACCATGAACGAGTCGCCAAGCTCAATCGGCTTTTTGTCGAGTTCACAGGGCTTGTCAGAGCACTCCAGTTGATAGGTCTTCTCTCCCACCTGAACGCGCAGTTGGTGAACCCACGAAGTATGCAAGCCTCGCACGAAGGCTACGACGGATCTGATATCGGCGATTGTGGCTCGTAAATCGTTTGAACCCATGGGCAGTCCGCCACCCGCCGGAGTTCCCATAGTATGCCCGGTCACCGGAGGGCCGCCGGTCACGGGAACGCCAGTCACAAAGCCTCCATGAATCGGCGCTATGGGCGTCACCAGGACAGGAGGTCCTCCTGTAACAGGAATGGCCATGACTGGCGCGGAGGACATTACAGGGCCGGAGGGGGTGCTCCAAGAAGGCGTAGTCCTTTGATTGACCTGCGAGTCGGTGGGGGACGGGATGGTGTAGGACGGGGCGGTGGAGGCCGAGATGGTGGTGGATGGGGTGATGGACCATCCCACTTGATCTTCACCTTTGGCATGTAGGCCGGCACCGATCGCGACGCCGCGTTCACTGGCGGGATTCGACTCCTTCTGGCTCTCACTGGCCGCTGCCGGAGGCAAGGTTGGAGTCACCAAGAGTTCCGTTGTGAAAATGCGAAGTTCTTCCTCGCCCTTGGCATACGGCAGATAGGCCCGATCGCCTTCCACGCGAAACCGGAGCGCATCGCCGCTCATGATCCCTCGGTCGTCAATCATGCAATCAGGCGAACTTCCATGAGAGCCGGGCACCTTTTCGCACTTCATCAAATAGACCCTGCTGCCGGTCTCAACCTGATAAAAATACTCATCCTCCTGCGAGCTAGCGAGCACCGTGCCGCTCAGAGGATAGTCGTTGGCTTGCCCCACCGCCGCACATACCGGCAAGAGGCAGAATGCAAGCACACACGAAAGAAAAACGCTGAATGAGGAAAAACTCCGCAGAGCACGTGACACAACAACTCCTCTGTACATGCCGGAATCTCCGTTTTCGTCGCGAATTTCCCCAAACTATATCGCCCCCGAAGGCAGATTGCAAGGCACAAAGTGCATCTGCCCCGAAAAAACCGGCATTTGCGACAGAAACCGCCGATACGTTTTTTCGGTGCATGAAGAGGCTGCGAAGGTGAACTGCCCGATTTGGGAGGGAACTAAATGATTTCCACAGAAAACAAATTCACAAAAACCACAGAGTTGTGTATTCTGTGATTGACGGATGGCCGTGGTGAGACTGAGCCGGTCCGATGCCGAGAAGAAGCTGTCCGGCGTTGGCTTGGGTTCTTGCCGGTTTCAAGCTTTCCCTTCAGGCCCCGTTTGGAAATGAGGAGACGATATGATTCGCAAGACGCGCTTATACACGCCCGGCCCGACGCCGCTGCTTCCGGCGGCGCAGTTTGCCATGGCGGCGGCGGATATTCACCACCGCACGCCCGAGTTTCGCGCCCTCTTCCTGAAGGTGCTGGGGCAGCTAAAGGTTTTTGTGGGCACGCAGAATGACGTGCTGCTGTTGTCGAGTTCGGGGACGGGTGCGATGGAGGCTTCGGTCTCGAATCTGACCTCTCCGGGCGACCCGGTGCTGGTGCTGACGGCGGGCAAATTTGGCGAGCGCTGGGTGGATTTGGCCAAGGCCTTCGGCTGCGCGGTGGATGTCGTCGAGAAGCCTTACGGGCAGACCTTCGACCTGGCCGAGGTGAAGGCCGCGCTGAAGCCAGAGCACAAGGCCGTTTACATGCAGGCCTCGGAGACCTCGACGGCGGTGAGCCACGATGTGGAAGCCGTGGCCGCGCTGGTGAAGGGGACTGAGACACTGCTGGTTGTGGACGGCATCACCGGTCTGGGGACGCAGAGCTTTGACGTGGACGGCTGGGGGATTGACATTCTGATCGGCGGATCACAGAAGGCCGTGATGATTCCGCCCGGGCTGGCGTATCTGAGCGTCAGCGAGAAGGCTTGGAAGGCGATGGAGGTGGCGAAGAATCCGCGCTACTATTTCGACCTGCGCAAGGAGCGAAAGAACGCGGTGAAGGGCGAGAGCGCGTATACGCCGGCAGTCGCGCTGGTTGCCGGGCTGGGCGCGGCTCTCGACTACATTGCAGGGCAGGCGGGCGGGGACCTCGAAAAGGGCCGCATCGCGCTGATCGACAATGCGCAGGTGAACGCGCGGGCTACGCGGGCGGGGCTGGTGGCGCTGGGCTTCACGCTCTTTGCGCCGGTGTCGCCCTCGGCTGCGGCCACTGCTGTCGCCGTGCCGGAGGGGATGGACTCGGGCGTGGTGGTGAAGGCGCTAAAGGCGAAGTTCAGCCTCGTGACCGCCAACGGACAAGGCTCGATGCAGGGCAATATCTTCCGCGTGGCGCATCTGGGCTTCTTCGACTACCTGGATACGGTGGCGTTTCTGGGCGCGATGGAACATATTGCGAAGGACGTGCTGGGGTTGCCGGTGGTGTATGGGCAGGCGGTGGCGGCGGCGCAGGAAGTGTATGCGAGTGCAGTGAAGTAGTGAAGAAGTGAAGAAGCGAAAAAGTGAACGGCCCTCACTGACGATTGGCTGTTGAATTACTTCGTCGCTATCCTGGTTCACTCATTCACTTCTTCACTCGTTCACTGCATCACTTAGTTGCGAAGGGCATTCATGTCTGAACTGAGTTTTGGGGAGAAGCTGCTGATTGCGCGCAAGCAGTTGAACCTCTATCAATACGAGATGGCCGAGCGGCTGGGAGTTCACGCCAACTCGATCACCAAGTACGAGCGGGGCGAGGGCAAGCCGCATGGCGCGGTGGTGCGGATGTTCGAGATACTGTGCGAACAGCAGGGCATCCGTTTTGACGAATATGAAGCTCGACGCAAGAACAAGGGAGACGGGATGAAGATCGTATTGGCAGAGAAGGTATCTCCGGCGACGCTGGCCGTGTTTGCGGCTGAGCCGGGGTGGGAAGTTCTCACGCACGACCAACTGCCGGAGGGTTTGCCGGCGGCCTTGGCCGACGCGGATGCTTTGGTAGTCCGCAGCGCGGTGCAGGCCGACGATGCGCTGATGGCCTGCGCGCCGAAGCTGCGGGTGATTGGCCGGGCCGGGGTGGGCGTAGACAATATCGACGCCGAGGCGGCGACGCGGCGCGGCATTGTGGTGATGAACACGCCGGGCGCGAATGCGGTAGCTGTGGCCGAGCTGACCATCGGGCTGATGCTGGCGCTGGCGCGCAAGCTGCCCGCCGCCAACGCGACCATGCACGCCGGCAAGTGGGAGAAGAAGAGCCTGCAAGGAGCAGAGTTGCGCGGCAAGACGCTGGGGATTCTGGGGCTAGGACGGATCGGCCTGGAGGTCGCCCGGCGGGCCAGGGGCTTCGCCATGGAGATCATCGGCTGCGACCCGTTTGTCTCGCCGGCCGTTGCGCGCGAGAACGCCGTCAAGGTGGTGACGATGGAGGAGCTTCTCGCCGCGTCTGATTACCTGACGCTGCACGCGGGTCTTACGCCGCAGATGGTCGGCATCATCAACGCCAAGGCGCTGGCGGCGATGAAGAAGGGCGTGCGCATTATCAACTGCGCGCGGGGCGAGCTGATCGACGACGCGGCGCTGATCGAGGCTCTCAAGTCCGGACAGGTGGCGGGCGCGGCGCTGGATGTCTTTGCGCACGAACCGCTGAAGGACTCGCCCTATGCGGCACTGGAGAACGTGATTCTGACGCCGCACATCGCCGGATCGACCAACGAGGCGCAGGAGGCGGTAGGGATTCAGATCGCGCGCCAGGTGCGCGATTATCTCAAGCTGGGGGTGGTGCAGAATGCGGTGAATCTGCCCTCGCTGAGCCACGAGGAGTACGTGGTGCTGGCGCCTTATGTGAATCTGGCCGGGCGGCTGGGCTCGTTCATGGCGCAGGCGGGACTGGGCGGGATCGAGTCGATTCATCTGGTCTACGGCGGCGCGCTGGCCGAGGGCAAGACCGACCTGGTGCGCAACGCGGCCATCGCCGGGCTGCTGGAAGGCTCGGAGAATGTCAACCACATCAACGCGACGCGGGTGGCCGCCAGCCGGGGCATCCGCATCCACGAGGAGAAGCAGGCGGAGAACCATCGCGGAGGCGCGGCCAGCCTGCTGACCATCGAACTGCACGCCGGCAAGGACTCGAGCCGGGCGACGGGCACGGTGATTCACGGGGAACAGCCGCGCCTCTTGGAGTTCGACGGGATCGACATCGAGACGCCGCTGGAAGGCAACCTCCTGGTCTGCCGCAACCTGGATGTTCCGGGCGTGATCGGCAAGATCGGCACCACCCTTGGGCTTCACGGCGTCAACATCGCCAACTTCGCGCTGGGCCGCGAACGCACGGGCGAAAAGCCGGTCAAGGCGCTGGCCGTGGTGCAGGTGGACGCGCCGGTTTCGCACGAGACGCTGGATGCGCTGGATACGATCGAGGCGCTGCTGGAGGCGCGGCTGGTGATGCTGCCGGAGGGCGGCGTGTGAGCCTTGGCTTCGGCCCTTCACTTGATGAGACAAGAAAAACCACCGCCAACCAGCGGTGGTTTTTCGCTTTTGGGGCGGATGGGGGCTTTACGATACGGTCATGGTCCAATTCACTCACGACCCAATCGTCAGGCGGCTGCGCTGGGTGATGCTTGCCGCCATGCTCTTCAGCATGATCAACACGCTTGCCGGCCAGCCGGGGAGTTATTGGCATCAGCCTGAGACCGCGATTCGCGGCGATGGCATGTCCATCGCCAATTCCATCAATCCCACCTTCGACTTCTTTCTGGGCCACGGCTGGCTGGCTTATCTTGCCGCCAGCGTGGTCTATCTCGCAGCGGCCTTCATCCTCGTCTCGATTCTTCCTCGGATGATGGCGTTGATTGCAGCGTTTGCCGTTCTCTTTGGCCATTTTTTTGGCGCGGCCAATTGGCTGGGCGTCCGCTGGCATCTTGGCATGCCGGGCTTCGCCATCTATGGCGCTCTGCTTGGCGCAGCTCTGGCCGCCGCTGCATTCTCGGAGGTCAACGCGGCCGCTCTGGCCGTCAAGCGGCTTCGCTGGGTGATGCTTGCGGCAATCATCCTCGACTACGCAGTGACGCTTTTCGGCCAGCCCACCAGCTATTGGCTTCACCCCGAGACGGTGATTGAGGGCGACCAGATGTTCCGTATCTTCATGCTCCGGGGCTGGGCAGCCTCCGTGCTTTTCGAACTGTTTTACCTGGCGGTTGCCTTCCTGCTGGTGTCGGTTCTTAATGCAACGCCCGCACTGATCTGTCTCTTCGCGTATCTTTTTGGCCACTTCTATGGCGCGTCGACCTGGTTCTTTTTTCACTGGAAACTGGGGATGGAAGCCCCCGTGGCCTACGGAATTCTGCTGAGCGCGATCCTAGTTCTGACGGTACTTTCCCAGAGCAAAGAACGAAGAGCCGGCCTTCCATGATGGCTGACGCCGCCGAGCCCCAGCGGAGGAGCGATTTACCTCAGCCCAAAAGAAAACCACCGCCAGTGAGCAGTGGCTCTTTGTTTGGTGCGGCGCGGGATTAGCCGAAGAGGCCGGAATGGCCGAGCCAACTGCGGAGGTAGGCGATCTGGCCGAGGTGATAGGTTTCATGCCAAGCAAGCACGCTGATAAAGCCTGAAACCTTGCCGTCCGGGCTGGGCGGTCCGGGAGGGGCGGGAGCGGCCAGCGCTTCGGGGGTGAGAGCAGACAGAGTGGCGTCAAGCGCGGCTGCGGAGTCGCGCCAGAGGGCCAGCAGCGCCTCGGGGGTTGGGTAGCTGGCGGCTGCGTCGAGCTTGGCGGAGCGGGCGAAGGGTTCCAGGCCGGGGCGGGACCAATTGCCGCCCACGCGGTTAATCAGCGCATGGCGGGCCCAGAGGATGTGGCCGACGATCCAAGTGATGTGGTTGGAATGATCGTTGGGGCGGGCGAGCCATTGCTCAGGCGTGAGATCGGCGGCTGCTTTTTGGAGAGAGCCGGTGTTTAGGGTGAATTCAGCGGCAGCGCCGGCAATGACGGAAGGAACGGGCATAAGGAAACCTCCAGGGAATTTAGACCTGCCAACTACTAGACGCGGCCAATTGCCAAAAGAATCAGATACTTCTTGCAGCTGCGATTTGGATGCATGTCAGAAATGTTCGCCTCAGCGAATGCGGTAGACAACCGCATCTTCCAGATATTTATCCCCAAACATCTGGCTTCCAATGCGCATACCATAGTTGTCGCTCATGGACGCATAGTTTTTCCGCAAAGCCTGAATCATGGGGTTGTTCAAGGGCCGCATATAGATGGTCGGTTGTCTATGGAAAGGAATTCCGGCTTTGTCAATCGCTTCGTTGATTTCCCTATAGCCGGTGAATTCGGACGACTGGTCGAGGCGATCCGAGGCGATCACCAATCTCCAATCTTCGTAGTCGGGCAGTATAGCCCATAGAGCGACGTTGGGGGCCTTGCCCGCCTTGTCGAGAGCTGCGACGACTTTCTCGCCGTTCTCGATATCGAAACATAACAACGCTTTCGCGCCCATCAAGAGTAGTTCTCCAAAGCGGTTCAGGCAATTCAATGTTGGATCCTTGGACTGACAATCACCTTTGGTCAAGCTGCCGGAGGGAGGTGTAACCGGCGATACTTATGTGATCCCAGACCCCAAAATCTGGACCTGGGGCACCCGGCCTCAGGGCGTTAGGGACTTCAGGTTCTTGCACCCATCTTCGTTGCCGTTATCACATGCCTGCCGGTAGAATTTCACGGCCTGTTGAATATCCTTGTCTAGGCCATCCCCTTTAGAGTACATTGCGCCGAGGTCATTACAGCCTGTTGCGTCCCCTCCATCGCACCCTTTGCGATAGAAGTTAGCGGCTTCCGCTTCGTTTTTGGCGACGCCGCGGCCATTTTTATAATCGCCACCAAGAGCGGAGCAGGAGGACGCATCGCCGCCCTTGCATCCTTTGCGTAGATAGAAGGCGGAGAGGGTATCATCCCTGGCTACGCCGGTACCTCTACAGTACGCCGCGCCAAGGTTATAGCAGGCTAAGGCGGTGCCCCCATCGCATCCTTTGCGGTAGAGTTTAACGGCTTCTGCCTCGTCTTTAGTGACGCCGTTCCCTTGTTCATATTCGAATCCAAGCTTCGTGCAGCTATCCGCGTCGTTGCCGTCGCATCCTTTGCGAAAAAGGCTAGCGGCCTTCGGCGCGTCCTTGTCTATGCCGATTCCGCCTGCGTAATCCATGCCGAGGTTGAAGCAGCCAGCCAAATCGCCCCCATCACACGCCTTGCGGTAGAGGCTCACGGCTTGTGCCTCGTCTTTGGTGACACCCCTGCCGTTGTCGTACATCACGCCAAGGTTTTTACATCCTTTGGCTCCGCCGCCCTCGCAGGCTTTGCGGTAGAGGCTCGCAGCCTTGACCTCGTCTTTGTCAATGCCAATCCCTTTCTCATACCTAAGGCCAAGATTGGCGCAACTGCCAGCGAAGCCGCCTTCGCATCCTTTGCGGAAGAGGCTGAGGGCTTGGGCTTCGTCCTTGCCTACACCGATTCCGCGACTGTAGTCCATGCCGAGATTGTGACAGCCTGGCGCATCGCCGAGATCACACGATTTGCGATAGAGACTAGCTGCTTGAGCTTCATCCTTGGCTACGCCGTCGCCGGAATCATACATCATGCCAAGATTGAAGCAGCCCTCTTCGTTTTCGGCGTCGCATGCTTGTCCGTAGAGGGCGACGGCCTGGGCATAGTCTTTACCTATGCCGTCCCCGTGATCGTACAGGTAGCCAAGATTCGAGCAACCCTGCGAGTCGCCGCCGTCGCAAGCCTGTCTGTAGACAAAGACCGAACGAGCGGGGTTCTTGGCCAATCCCTCGCCCTTTTCGAGCATGAATCCGAGATATGTACATCCGGGGGCGCTGCCATCCGTGCAAGCGCTGGTGATGAGTGGAAGGGCGCGGGCGTATTCGCCCGCCTCCGCCAGTTCTTGACCTCTGTTGTAGTTCTCGGCAGGGGTGGGTGCGATCGGCGGGGCAAGGCCTACGCTCCTTAGCTTTGGCAGCGGGGATTTGCAGGCGGCGAGGGCCAGGGTGAGCGCGATGAGGAAGAACGCCCAACGCCGCAGGTGTGTGGAAGCGAATGTAAGGCCAGGATGGGTACGCACGATAACCCTCCCTAAGTGAGTGGCTGAGGCGCTTACGCGCGGCTCAGGTAGGCGCCTTCGCTGGTGTCGACGCGAATCTTCTCGCCTTCGTTGATGAAGGCGGGGACCTGGACTACCAGGCCGGTTTCGGTCTTGGCGGGCTTGGTGACGCTGGAGGCGGTGGCGGACTTGAGGCCGGGCTCGGTCTCGACTACGGTCAGCTCGACGGCGGCCGGAAGATCGATGCCCACGGCCGTGCCGTCGTGGTAGCTGACCGTGATCTGCAGATTGGGCGTGAGGTACTCGATGGCGTCGCCCAGCGTGGAGCCCTTGAGGACGGTCTGCTCGTAGTCGACCGGGTTCATGAAGTAGTAGTCGTCGCCGTCGGAGTAGAGGAACTCCATGTTGACCGCGTCGACCACCACCTTCTCGATGGCGTCGGCGGAGCGGAAGCGGTGCTCGAACATGGCGCCGGACTTGAGGTTGCGCAGCTTGGCCTGGATGAAGGCGCGCAGATTGCCGGGGGTGCGGTGCTCGACCTTGAAGACCAGGTGCAGCGAGTCGTTGTGCTTGATGATCATGCCGGGGCGCAGTTGGGTGGCGGGAATCGACATAAGGTTTAAGACTCCTTGATGTTGAGGCGGACGTGCCGCGGGAGGTTTTGGCCTTGGCCTGTGTCTTTATTGTAGCTTAGGGGCGGAAGGGGGCTGGGCCTCGGACCTGAAACGCCGGAACCTGCGACACGGCGCCTTCACGGTCCACATGTGCGTCTACCGGCCGGCTTCGATCAATCAGGCGGGGCGGCAGACTCCTCGGGAGTTTCAGAGGGAGTTTTCGAGGCACGCTCGGTGAATTGATCGTACAGAATGACATTGATCAGCGATTTATGGACCCGGATGCCGCCGTTGTATTCGATGAGGCCGAGCTTGCGAAAGCGATTCATGAAGAAGCTAACGCGGGAGCGGGTGGTACCGATCATCTCCGCCAGAGTTTCCTGGGTGATGGGAGGAATCAGAGGCTCCGGATCACCGGGCTTACCGAATCCGGCCATCAGCAGGAGAATTCTCGCCAGACGCTTCTCGCTGGAGCTGAAAAGCTGATCGACAAGATCGGCTTGTGTTCTCATGCTTCGGGCGAGCAGGAACTCCAAGTACATTTCGGAGAGGGAACTCTCCTCGTGCATTACGCGGATCATCTCCTCGCGAGCGATCTTGAGAGCAGTACAGAGGGCAATGGCCGTGGCAGTGGCCAAATGCAGCCCACCCACGCTGGCCAACGACTCCTCTCCAATGAACTCCCCGGCGGAGAGAAGCGCGATGGTGGCCTCTTTGCCTTCCGGCGAAAGGACGGTGAGTTTTGCGCGGCCCGTCCGCAGATAGAAGATGGAGTCAGCCGCATCTCCCTGGGAAAAGAAAACTTCCTTGGGCTGCAAACGGACGACCGTTCGTCCTACTCCCGCTTTTTCCAGAAAGACGGCGAGGTTAAAGGTCATGATTCCCGTTTCTGCCAACTGAATGGCCGGTCCCGGATGCGGTTCTCACGGGAACAGTTCGGAAGCGCACGCGACCGCTTCAGACTTGAGGTAGCCGGGATTCTCAGCTCGCCAGCCCGACTGTGCAAAATGATACACCTATCCGCAAGGGGTGGAGGCGGTTTCTTGCAAGTTTCTTGCCGATTGACGGGCGCGCGGCTCCTCTGCGAGGCTAGTTTCCATGGAATACAAAGGGAAAGTGGAGTATGCGCAGGAACGGAAGATGCGCACGCGGAATACGCGCGTCTATCGTTCCTTGCATTGGCCGATATGGATTTTTGTCTTTTTTCTTGCGCCGGGGCCGCTGACGTTTTCGCTCTTCGCGCATGGATTCAGCGTGGGAAATTCGCTGTGGCTGGGCGCGGTGCTGGCGGGGACGGGCCTGGCCGCTCTGCGCGGGCGGCTGCCGGGATCGGAGCCTGCGCCTTACATCCTGCGCTTCGATGAGGACAAGCCGAATCCCCTCTACCGGCGGGTCTGCTACACCTTTGCGTGGAATGCGGCGCTGAACTATGCGCTGCTGAATCTGGCCGGCCTCACGATTGCCGCCGCGACCGGTCTGTGGCGCATGAAGCAGATTTACTACTACGCTTATCTGCCGCTGGCCACGCTCATTCTGCTGCTGGGCGCGCTGGGCAAGCTGCCGCGCGTGGAGCCTTCGACCAAAAAGGAAGGCACACACCGGCGCTACTTTTATGGCACGGTCTGGGCGGTGACGGCGGCGCAGACCGTGCTGCTGGTGCTGTGGAAGCTGCTGCCGCTGAACGGCGCGACCAATTGGGTCAAGCTCGGGGCCTTTGCCGGGGCGCTCGGGGTGATGGGATGGTTTGCGGCGCGCGGATGGCTGCTGAGGACGCGGCCGATTCTGCCGGGGGAGCAGATGGTGGCGGATTGACCAACTGATTCTCAGGTCTCAAAATCGAGACCTGGGGCAGCCGGCTGCCTGCGCCTCGGATTTGTCTGTCTCCCTGCTGATCCGGTACCATTGGCCGTGGAATTTGGCGGGGAGATTGCCCGCCATTGGAGCTTTTCCGATGCGCCGTACATTGAATCTGTTCTTCGCTACTATTTTTGCCGCCGCCGCGTTTGTTCCCACCGCTATTCAGGCTCAAAGCACCCCGCCGGCCGCTGTTCCGGCCCATGCGCCGTATAAAAATGCGAGCCTTCCCGTGGAGAAGCGGGTGGCTGACCTGCTGGGCCGCATGACGCTGGAAGAGAAGGCGACGATGCTCTCCGGGGCGGGGTGGATGGAGTCTGCGCCCATCGAGCGGTTGGGGATTCCGGCGATCAAGATGGCCGACGGGCCGCTGGGCGTGCGCTCGTGGGCGGGCAGCTCGGCGATCACTGGTCTGGCCGGCGCGCGGCTGAGGGTGCTGTCGACGAGCTTTCCGGCGGGCGTGGCGATGGCCGCCACCTGGGACCAGGAGCTGGTGCAGCGGGAGGGCCAGGCCATCGGGCAGGAGGTGAAGGCGCTGGGCCGGGATATGATTCTGGGACCGACGGTGAACATCAACCGCGTGCCGCTGTGGGGACGCAACTTCGAGGGCTACGGCGAAGACCCTTACCTGGCCGGGCGGCTGGCCGTGGCGTACATCAAGGGCGTGCAGCACGAGGGCGTGATTGCGTCGGTGAAGCACTTTGACGCCAACAACCAGGAGTTCGAGCGGCATCGCATCGACGAGCAGATCGACGCACGCACGCTGCACGAGATCTACCTTCCGGCTTTCAAGGCGGCCGTCGAGGAGGGCGGCGCGTGGACCGTCATGTCGGCATATAACAAGGTCAACGGCGAGCATTGCGCCGAGAGCGCGCCGCTGCTGAAGGAGATTCTGAAGGGTGAGTTCGGCTTCAAGGGGTTTGTGGTCTCCGACTGGGGCAGCACTTACTCGACCGCCGCGACGGTGAACGCGGGGATGGACCTGGAGATGCCAGGGCGGGAACCGATGAGGGCGTGGTTCGCGGAGCCGGGAACGCAGGCCGCGGGAAACGGCGCGGGATGGCTGACGGCGGATAAGGTGCTGGCCGAGGTGAAGGCCGGCCATATCAGCGAAGCCGCCTTGGACGACAACGCGGGCCGGATTCTACGCGTGATTTTTTTGAGCGGGATATTCGACCATCCTCACCTGGGCGGGGGCGAGGTGAACACGCCGGCCCAGGCGGCCGTGGCGCTTGAGGGAGCGACGGAGAGCATTGTGCTCTTGAAGAACTTCGGTTCCCTGCTGCCGCTGAATGAGAAGAAGATTCATTCGATCGCCGTGATCGGGCCGAATGCCGTCGTGGCGCGCACCGGCGGAGGCGGCAGCTCGCTTGTTGTGCCCAAGTACGCCATCTCGCCGCTGGAAGGGATTCGCGCGCGGGCCGGAAGCGGGATCGAGATCAAGTCCGCGCTGGGCGTGGGGATGGATGGCGAGGCCCCAGAGCAAGACACGCCTGAAGCTCGCGCCCGTCTGCTCAAAGAGGCTGCGGATGCCGCCGCTCACGCCGATGTGGCAGTGGTGGTGGTGGGGCGCTACGAAAAGATCGAGCGGGAGGACTTCGACGTAAAGACCATGGATTTGCCCGCCGGCCAGGACGAGCTGATCGAGGCTATCGAGGCGGCGAACCCGCGCACGGTCGTAGTGCTCAATACCGGCGACCCTGTGACCATGACGAAGTGGCTCGACAAGACTCCGGCGCTGCTTGATATGTGGTATGGCGGGCAGGAGGCAGGCCGCGCGCTGGCTGCAATTCTCTTCGGCGACGCGAACCCCTCGGGCAAGCTGCCTGTTTCGCTGCCGAAACGATGGGAGGACAACCCGGCGTATGGGAACTACCCCGGCGTGAATCTCAAAGAGAATTATGCCGAGGGGATTTATGTCGGCTACCGGTACTACGACACCAAGAATGTCGAGCCGCTGTTTCCGTTTGGCTTCGGGCTGAGTTATACGAAGTTCGAGTACAGCGAGCTGACGGTGACGCCCTACATCATCGCCGGGAAGACCGGCCTCACCGGGGCCGTGGTCAGCCTGAAGATGCGCAACGCAGGCGCGCGCGCCGGAGCCGAGGTGGTCGAGCTTTACGTACGAGACGGCCACTCAAAGATCGACCGGCCGGCGCATGAACTGAAGGGATTCAGGCGCGTGGAATTGAAGCCCGGCGAGACGCAGACAGTGGCCTTCACGCTGGGGCGCGGGGCGTTTTCTTACTGGAGTCCAGAGAAGAAGGCGTGGACCGCCGAGCCGGGCACATTCGAGATTCAGGTGGGAGCATCGTCGCGCGATATTCGGCTGCGGGCGCCGCTGGAGCTGAAGCGATAGGCGCTGGGCCCGAAGCCTCCCTATGAGCAAGATGGTTGTTGGAGTCAGTTTCTCCATTCCTTCGCCAAAGTACAGAAGAACCGGGAGGCCATTTAGCAAGTTGGCCCCGCTTCGCGGGATGGCGAGTTAGCAAGTTGGCGGGTTCATTGCTGGCCGTAACTCGCAGGGGCGAGTCGGGCTGCTTCTAATGAAATCGCACAATCATCGCGCCGACTGGTAGGGCTCGACGCGGAGCATGTCGGTGAGGATGCCGCGCTCCTCGGGTGTGAATTGGCCCAGGTAGCGGGCGGAGTTCAGCTCGGTCGGGCGCTGGTCGATGGGAACCTCGCGCAACTCAAGCCAGGCCTGCTTCATTAGCGCCTGGCGGTCGACAGGCAGTTCGGCCCAGCGGCGCGCGGAGAGGTTGATCTGCATCCGCTCCTGGGGTGAGAGATGCTCGATCATCTCGGTGCGGGCCACACGGCGCTGGCGCTGCGCTTCAGTCAACTGGTTCACCTGATGCAACTGCTCGATAACGCGCTGCTGGTCGGCGGAAGGGAGCCGGTGGAAGCTCGGGTCGCCGCGCAACACCCGCTCCTGCTCCTGGACGGGAAGATTGCGGTGCTGATTGAGCCACTCGCCCAGATGGCCTGGGGGGCCTTGAGCCGGCGGCGCATACCCCGGATAAGCAGGCCGGGCAAAGCCCGGTCCCACATACGGCGGACCCGGATAAACCGGACGGCCCCCGGTGGTTGGATAACTGGAGGGTGGACGCTGGGGAGCGTTGCCCATCGGCGAGCCGCGGGGTGATTCGGGGGAGCGGCCCGCGCTCTGAGGCTGGGGCGGGTGATAGACCGGAGCCCAATGAGCAGGCGGAGCGGCGTGAGATGCCGGAGCGGAATGAACTGCGGGAGCGGAGTGAGATGCAGGAGCTGAGTGAGATGCGGGAGCGGAAGTGTGAGTGGCCGGCGCGGGGGCGGAAACGTGAGGAGCGGGAGCAGGGGCAGCCGTGGTGTGCTGGCCGTAAGCCCAGGCCGCCGGCGCACAAAGCAGGACGGCTGCCGCGGCCATGGCCGCAATGCCTATCCGTCCCGCATTGTGTCTTCCGGCGAACATTTCTTCCCGCTCCTGATACCTTCCCACCCTTCGCAAAGAGCGCGAAGGATGGGGCGCCCAATTCCAAATACCGTGAAGACGCTTCAGTTCCCTTCGCTGTTGTTGCTGGAGAGCGCCTCCAACTGATCCAGCAGTTGGGCGTTGCTGTCCATGATTTGCAGGTCATGCACGGCGGCGGCCTGCGGTGGAGCAGCCGGCGGCTGGTCCCAATTGGTGACGCCCAGATAAGCTCCGCCGCCGACCAGCAGAACGATGGTCAGCGCCATCGCCGCCAGCGGACGGACATGAGTCGCGGGCCCGTAGACGAAGCTGGCGCGCAGACGGGCAAACCACCCGGCGGGCTCGGCCTCGCGCTCTTCGCGGAGGCGCGCCTCCAGCCGGGTCAGAAAATAGGGATTCGGCTCCGGCGACTTCCAGACATCCAGCAGAGCCATCGTCGCCCGCAGCTCATCGAGCTCGCGGCGGCAGCGGTCACACTCCTCGACATGCGCTCGAACCTTGGCAGGCGCCGCGGCTGGCTCGAGCAGCAGGTCCACCAGCCGCTCTCCCATCCCGGCGCAATTGTCTTTCATCCGTTCTTTTACCATCTGTTCCATCGGTACCACCCCATTTCCCGCCGGTGTCGCCCGGCTCTTTCGACTCAAACAAAATCCTTCAATTTCTCCCTGAGCGTCTGATAGGCGCGAAAAAGCAGCGACTTGGTCGCCGACTCACTCAGCTTCAGCACCTCGCCGATCTCGCGGTAGTCCATCCCCTGGTACTTGTGCATCACCACCGCCATCCGCTGCCGTTCGGGCAGCGCCATCACCTGCGCGCGAATGGCCTTCATGCGCTCCTCGCGCAGAAGGCTCGACTCCGCCGACGGCCCATCGTCCGCTACATCCGGCGTCGCGCCGGTCTCCTCGTCCGGAGCATCCAGATAGACATTCCGCGCCGCCCGCTCGTGCCGCGAGTCGCGCGCGTGGTTCACCGCCAGGTTGGTAGCGATCCGGTAGAGCCACGTGGTGAAACGGGCCTCGGCGCGATAGCTCCCGCGCGAGCGGTAGACGCGCAAAAACACCTCCTGTGCCAACTCCTCGGCAATGGCCTGGTTGCGCACCATCCGGAAGAGGAAGTGGATGATCGGCCGGTGGTATTTCTCCGCCAGGAAATTGAAGGCCGATTCATCGCCCGCCGCCGCGCGCAGCATGATGGCCGCATCGCTGGCCGGATCCTGGCTGAAAGACGCAGCCGGCCAATCGTCCGCCCGCGCAGCCGGGCGAGCTCCCAGAGCCGGATTCCCCAGGGCCAAGGTCGCCATATCTTCTTGAACCCCATCCGGGGCGGAAGGTTGCGGTGAAAATGAGCTTTCCGGGCTGAGATCCTCGTCCTCGGGGGTCCTGAGCCTCGCGGCCGGGCATCTGCCGGTTTTTCGCGCCGCCAGCAGTGTGACACGCGCCCCAGAATGGACGGAATCGGACGGAGTAGAGTCTTCCAGAGCTGAACTGGCGGAGCCTGGAGCCGTCAAAGCAGTGCCGCCCAGAGCCGGCACGGCGCACAGTACCACCTCCCCGTCGGGAGGAAAGCTGGCCGCGGATTGGATGGACGTGGCTTTCCAGCGCATCGGCAGTTGGGTGCGGGTTCCGTCCTGGCCGCATGGATTGGCCGCAAAACCCTGCTGGTGTTACTTTAAACCGCCGGAAGCCCTGCTGGCTCAGGCTTTTGAAAAAAACAAATTCGCGCGCCGCAGATTCAAGGCTTTCAGAGGCAACGGAAAGCTGCCCGTCGGTGAGCGGCGATTTGCTGAACTTGGGCCTTGGCTCCCGAGTCTGCGGGCCACAGGCAAATTCGGACTGCGCGCTAGAAGCGCCTGGAGGCGCAAAAAAGGGCCCCCGTGATGAGCGGGGGCCAAAGTGCCTTGGTTCTCTCGTTATGCGAGAGCTTGGTTGGCGGCCTGCGACGCAGGCGCCGCCGGAGCGGAAGGAAGCCTCGAGGGCGGGGCTGCGGTTGTGTCAGGGCCGCTCCGCGCCGGTCGAGGGAGCCGCGCTCTGGGGAGACGCAACTTCCTGGGCCGCCAAACTGTTTTCCATCAACCGGATGCGCACACTGTTCGCCTTAGCGAATCGTGCTTGCTCGTCGCCCGCGGCGGGAGCATTGCCGAGGGCGACGGAGTGCATACGGTAGACGGGAATCTCGTGTTCCGTGACGAGGTAGCGCTTGACCGCCTCGGCCAAACGCCCGGAGCTCTGGATGCCGGGGCTGCCGCCTAGAGGAGAATGTCCCTCAATCTCCAGGATGTACCCCTGGCGGCCGGCGAGCTTCGCGGCCAACTCGTCCAATTGCCCGCGGGCCGCCGCCGACAGAATCGGCTGGCTGGAGCGGAACTCTACTTCAACCTCCTTTGCCTGGCGATACTGGTCCAGGCCGGTGACGGTTGAGTTCAGCCGGTCCACGCGGGCCGATGCGCCCTGCGCAAGGGTTCCGGCATTGCGGGCCTGGCTGCCGGCTGCGTCCGCTTCCTGGTTGGCCGCATCGGCGGTGGACTGAGCGTGGCGAATGCCCGCCTGCGCCCGGCGGTCCACGTCCTGAATGTCGCGGGTGTTTTTGGCGCTGACTTCATCCAGCTCGTTGAGCTGGCCCTTGAGGGGGTCCAGCCGGCCGTTGACCCACTTCTTGCGGGCAAAGGGATTGACGCGGCCCCAGAACCCCTCCCTGGGGGCGCTGGCTGAGGGCGACGGCGCGGCCTGGGGTGAGGGCCGCTGATCACCATCGGCTGGCTGTCCCGATTGGGCGAGGGTGGGGATTGCTATCACAGATGCCAGCAAAACGAAAGCGAGCTGGCGGGAAAAGAAGAGTCGAGATGTCACGACAGCTTTCATGGGGATGATACCCTCTGAGTTTCTCTCACCGCCGGAACTGCGCGGGGTGAGCGGTCGTCTTTGCTCACCCTGAGAGAAAGCAAGGCTCACGCCAAACTTGGCGACTCGGAGGGGAGATGTCGATCTGCTTTGGATTGTGTGGCTTGGCGCGCTTCGGCTCTTTTGAGCAGTGTTTGCTCAAACCATCGTTGGACGGGCGGGAGCGTAAATTTTGCCGGAGAAGGCAATTTCTACCGGGCAAAGTCTGCGGGGTGGCCTATTTCGTCTCGACGTGGAGGATGCGAATCTCCGGGTATGCGCCATCCCAGTCGGGCTTGACGCCGTCGAAGATGAGGCGGAAGTCATGCTCGCCGCCGGGGGCGAGCGGGGCGGCGGAGACCGGCTCTACATCTATATAAGGTTCGCGGGCGCGAATGAGCCTGAGCGGCTGGGTCTCGTTCTGCGCCACCTCGTGGGCGTAGTCGCGGAAGAGCACCTGCACGGTCACAGCGGTAACGGTGCGGGCGCCGTGGTTGGCGATATGGCCGTCCAGGTAGGTGACCTTGCCTCCGGCCAGGTTGGCGGATTCGCTCATGGCCAGGCCGGTCAGCGAGAGGCTGGCCGCATAAGGATCAAGAGGCGCGGAGATCGGCGTGACCGTGGTTGCACCCGGGCCGCGGCCGCTTCCGCATTCCAGAATCAGGATCGCCGCGGCGGCAACAAAAGGACGACGGCAGCAGCCACCACCAGGGGCAGCCAGTTGCGTTCTTCCTTCTCCCGGGATGGGACAAATTCAGGACCTGTGCTCACGAGCAGAATTCTACACCCGTTACCGGGAGAGTACCCATGCTCACGTGCGTTGAACTAAAGATGTAAAATGACTTGGCGCAAACTAGACGATAAGATGGGCCAGTCAGATACTTGTTGCGGATGCTAGCCGGCCGGGAGGGAAGAATGCCAGACGCAGAGCCTAAGCCTCAAACACCCCCAAAGGAAGAGCCTAAGGCTCAAGCGCCCCCAAAGGAAGAGCCTCAGCCTCAAGCGGCCTCAAAGGAAGAGGCTCAGCCTCAAGCCCCCACAAAGGAAGAGCCTAAGGCTCAAGCGCCTCCGCGAGAAGAGGCTCAGCCTCAAGCCCCCCCAAAGGAAGAGCCTAAGGCTCAAGCGCCTCCGAAAGAAGAGGCTCAGGCGCAAACGCCCCCACAGGAACAGCCTAGAGCGGAACCCGAATTGCTGTACCCTGAGAGCCAAACTGGCGGAGCCGTGAGCAAAGGGCTGTTTGCGCTTCCATGGATAAAACTATCTTGGTTCCGTTCTAAGGCTCAAACGCCTCCAAAGGAAGAGCCGAAGGTTCAAGCGCCACCGAAGGAAGAGCCTCAGCCTCAAGCGCCCCCAAAGGAAGAGCCGAAGGCTGAAGTGTCCCCAAAGGAAGAGCCTCAGGCTCAAGCGCCCCAAAAGGAGGAGGTTAAGGCTCAAACGCCCGCAAAGGAAGAGCCTAAGGTTGAAGCGCTCGCAAAGGATGAGGCCAAGGCCCAAGCGCTCGTAAAGGAAGAGGCCAAGGCTCAAGCGCCCCCAAAGGAAGAGCCGAAGGCTGAAGTGTCCCCAAAGGAAGAGCCTCAGGCTCAAACGCCCCCAAAGGAAGAGCCTAAGGTTGAAGCGCTCGCAAAGGATGAGGCCAAGGCCCAAGCGCTCGTAAAGGAAGAGGCCAAGGCTCAAGCGCCCCCGAAGGAAGAGGCTAAGGTTCAAACGCCCGCAAAAGAAGAGACTAAGCCTCAAGCGCTCGCAAAGGATGAGCCTCAGGCCCAAGCGCCCCCGAAGGAAGATCCTAAGATTCAAGCGCCCCCAAAGGAGGAGACTCAGCCTCAAGTGCCATCAAAGGAAGAGGCTCAGGCGATCCAAAAGGAAGATGCTAAGGTTCAAGCGCCCCCGAAGGAAGCGCCTCAGCCACAGGTGCCCCAAAAGGAAGAGCCGAAGGCTGAAATGTCCCCAAAGGAGGAGCCTCGGGCCCAAGCGCCCCCGAAGGAAGATCCTAAGGTTCAAACGCCCGCAAAAGAAGAGCCTAAGCCTCAAGCGCTCGCAAAGGATGAGCCTCAGGCCCAAGCGCCCCCGAAGGAAGATCCTAAGATTCAAGCGCCCCCAAAGGAGGAGACTCAGCCTCAAGTACCATCAAAGGAAGAGCCTAAGGTTGAAGCGCTCGCAAAGGATGAGGCCAAGGCCCAAGCGCCTCCGAAGGAAGAGGCTAAGGTTCAAACGCCCGCAAAGGAAGAGCCTAAGGCTCAGGTGCCCCAAAAGGAAGAGCCGAAGGCTGAAGTGTCCCCAAAGGAAGAGCCTCAGCCTCGAACGCCCCCAAAGGAAGAGCCTCAGCCTCAAGCGCTCCCGAAGGAAGAGGCTAAGGTTCAAACGCCACCGAAGGAAGAGCCTAAGGTTCAAGCGCCCGTAAAGGAGGAGCCAAAGCCTGAGAAGCCTAAAGGGACAACCTATTCATTCCAAGGTAGTTCTCCATCTGAATCGTACCTCGATATTGCTCGCATCCACCACAAGGAAGCCAAACAACTGCTGGAAAGCGCGCACGCGGCGCAGGCCGAGGACCGGCGGGAGGAGGCCAAGCTGCTGTTTGATGTGGCGGCCTCGCGAAAGGCGACGGCCGAAGCCTTCGAGAAGGCTGCCAGAGGCGAAACCGGCGACCCGATTGTGGCCGAGATCCTGGATTCGCTGGAAGAGAATCGCGAACCCTTTGTCCCCTATGCTCCTACCTTTCTCACCGAAGAGGAGTTGATCCCCGAGGAAGTGCCAGTGGTTAAGGATTTGTCGCTGAAAGGACGGCTTTTGAGCGCGTTGGCCTGGGTCGGGAGCTTGATCTCACATTGAGCAGCCGCGCCTTCGAGCTGGGAAACTTCTGATTGAAGCCGGCTACACATTGAGCGCTCCCTCAGGGGCTAGGAGCCGCGCCCAATTAAAACCGTTTTATGAGATAGCGTCTAGCCAGGCCGCGCCGCGCGGAAGATGGCCACGATGTGCCAGCCGACGGTCCCGAAGACCGCGACCAGAAACAACACCATGAAGGCCGGGGAGAGATGACCGTGGCCCTGGCGGACCGACTGGATGATAAACCACTGAATCCAGGCGAAGAGGCAAGCCAGTTCGAGCTTTAAGCAGGCGAGCATCTGGAGAGTCAGGGCTTGCAGGCGAGCGCGGTTCTCCTCCGTCACTTGAACCGGGTAGTTGAAGGCGGCGGGAAACCGGGAGACGAGTGTGATAAGCAGATAGATTCCCACGGCGACCGCCGGCAGAAAGAGGAGCGTGGAGGCCGGACCCCATCCGTTGGGGTTGCCGGCGGCGTCGAAGTGGGTAGGGATGCGCTCGGGCAGCGGGTTTGGGCCGTGGAGCGCCTGCCAGGTGATCCAGGCCATCGTCGCCAGGGCCGCCAGGGTGATCGCTTCCAGTTGTTTGCGCATAGGAGCCTTTCTACGGGATTGTATCGAAACGATACATCTTCCGCCGGATGACGTTGACAACTTCGGATTTTACTGTATAGAAACGATACAGAACGACGCAGGTTCTTCGGCGGCGCAGTAGGACTGACCGCCGGTTTCCGGCTCCGGGCCGGTTCCCCGTTAAGGTTTGCACTTTCAAAGACAAACTCTGTCGTCATGATTCCCGTTACCGCTGGCGGCGCAGGCAGCCTTCTCCCTCAAGCAGCGTCTTGACCAAAGAGAACCATCCCATGAGATCAATTGTTTGCAACCCACCCCCTCGCAACCTCCACTGATTTCCGGTGCGCACGGCTGGCCGTCCGTCGTTTGACGAAGATCCTTACGCAGCCCTCCCAAGGAGAAAAGAGATGACCACAAGCGTTCTTCACATTGCCGCACGCCGCATTCTCTGCGCCGTCCTCGTGCTGGCGCCAATGCTCGTCACCCATCTATCGCAGGCGCAGAACAACCCGCCTCCCTACTGGGCGACCCACCAGTCGCCGATTGTGATTACTCCTCCCATCCCCTTGCGCGATCCGCGCAAGTTCACCGCGACCGGCTCCCTGGAAGTACCGGCGAATTACTACCTGGTGAACACGGTCGGCAAGCCATGGTGCGACAAAGAATCCCGACAGGTCTGTGACGGCAGGACGGATCAGCACTGGGGAAGCCTGAAGGTCTATCCCGACGCGGCAGGCGCGCAGTCCGTCGAGTTCAACGGAGCCCGTTACACCCTCAAGGAGTTTCATTTTCACCACCCCGAGGAACACATCGACGGCAAAATCCCTCACGCCATGGAAGGGCATTTCGTCTTCCATCTGGATGGAGCAGCCTCCTGCTCTCCCGGCGAGTATCTGGTGATCGGCCAATGGATCGATTCAGGCGCCGAGAATGAGCAACTCGAGTTGATCTTTGGCGACAAGGTCAAACTGCCGCCCCACTACCTGCCGGGGGACCATTCCTTTCGTGTCAGCGGCCTGACGATCGGCAAGGTGCTTGCGGGATTTCCGGACGGAACATTGTCCTACCGTTACGATGGCTCCCTGACGGCGCCGGCGAATGTCCTGGGCTGCAGGCCGGAGACCCCGCCGACCGGCCCGCAAACTCCGAATCAGTTGGGAAGCCGACAGTTGCCGGGGGTGGTGACCTGGGTGCTGCTGACCAAGCCCATCACCATGTCCCCGGAACAGATTGGCAGGTTTGTGAAGCTCTTTCCCAACAACGCTCGTTCTCCGCAGCCCGCCAGCCCCGAACAAGTGGTGCGGCAGGGCGCGGACAGCGGCGGGAATTGATCCGCCTTTGGGTAGCGGCGCGGTGCGATGCGGAAGCGCGCCGCGCCGGATTCTGTGCGCACACTGTCGCAAAACGATACACAAGCCGCCCAATCAGGGATGACGCCGCCCGATGCGGAAACGATTCCGCAAGGCTGAGGAAGAAATCCTCACTGAAAATGCACGGAAATAGGAGAGATTGGCGGCGAAGTATCCGCGCAATACGGCGCAAGCGTATCGAAACGAGACAGTCGGACCGGATAAACTTCCTGGATCCCAGAAAAATACCGAATCCGAGAGCACATTCCGCCAAGCGGGAAGCTCGCGTCTAAAAGCCCGGATCACCCGAATGTGGCGCGCTTGACGGTCTGGCGGAAATCCGCGCCGGTCATCTCGACGCGGACGCACATCTCGGCCAGCCGGGATCTCATGCGGTCGCCGATGCGGTCGCCTAAGGTGTCTTCGCTCCGGGCGGGCTTGTCGGCCTTTTCCGCGGGTTTGAAGCCGGCGCCGGCCGGAAGGTCTTGATAGTTGGTGGTGATGATGGTGGTCTGCCGGTCGTTGTAGCGGGTGTTGAGGATGAGCGCAACCGTGTCCCAGACCCACTCGTTGGGTTTTTGCGCGCCCAGGTCGTCGAGGACCAGCACCTCAGCGGCAAAGACCGGCTGAAGCAGTTCAAGCTCAGTGGTTTGCACCTGCGGGTTGTAGCTGTTCTGGATGCTCTTGAGCAGCTCGCGGTAGTCGACGAAGAGGCCGCGGACGCCGCGCTCTTGGACCAGGCGGCGAAGAACGCCAACGGCCAGGTGGGTCTTGCCGACGCCGATCGAGCCGGTGAAGAGCAGCCCCTTGCCGGCGGTATCGACCGGATAGGCCTCGACAAATTTGCGGGCGGTCAGATGCGCCCGGCCCAGCGAAGAGTCGGCGCCGCGAAAGGCGGTCTCGTAGCTGTCCAGAGTGTAATGGCGGTAGCGCTCGGGGATGTGAGCGGCACCCAGGCGGCGCTCCTCGCGCTCCATCTCCTGGCACTCGCAGGCGCGCGAGACCCAACTTCCGCTGGCATTGACCACCCTCACCAGGCCGACCCCGTCGCAGATTGGGCACACTTTCATCCTTACAAGCGTAACGCACCCGCTTGTCGTGGGCACCGGTGCATCGCCTGTTCCCGATTGTGGAAAAGGCGTGTCGCCTCCGCCAGATACGAGCAGAATCAGGGCTGGCGGCGCCTCCTGCCATTTCCGGCGTTCCGGGTATAAGGCGAAGGGCAGCCAGACTGAATGTTCTTTTCTGACGCAAGAAAAGTTACTTTAATTCACGAGACGTTGAAGTGCAGGTGGGTATGGGATCACATATCAGCGTTGAAAATGGGGTGTATAATTCGATCCGCAGTCAGAATCCACTTGGGTGAGGCGTCTATGTTCTCGAGGAAAATCGTCCTTTTTGTCGTTGCGGTCTTTGCATCTCTTTACCTGTCCGGTTGCGGCGGCAGCTCCAAGCCGCCCAGCGTTGCCGTAACTGCCGCGGCAACAACGGTGGATGGCTTGAATACGGTGGCGTTGACAGCCGCCGTGACGAACGACAAGAACGACGACGGCGTGACGTGGAGTGTGAGCGGCGGCGGAGCGCTCTCCAACAAGACGACCACCTCGGCGACCTACACTGCGCCCGCGGTGCCCGCTTCGGCGCTGAGTGTGACGGTCACGGCGACCTCTGTGGCGGACACCTCCGAGACCGCCAGCGTGACGCTGACGGTGCCTGGCAAGCTGACGATCACCTCGACCGGCGGAGCCAGCGGGAGCCTGGCGGGCGCGGTGGGGACGATGTATTCGGTGCAACTGGAAACGAGCACCGGCATCCCGCCTTATAAGTGGAGTCTGGCAGCCGGCAGCACGCTGCCGGCCTGCCTGTCGATGAACTCGGCGGGCCTGATCACCAGCAACGGCCCGCTGATGGCCTCCTGCGCCGTGGACCCGAACCTCACTTTCGATGTGAGCGACTCGGGCAATCCGGCGATGACCGCCAGCGAGCAGTTGGACCTGGTCATCAATCCGGCTGCGCCGGTCGTCTTCAGCACCACCACGTTCCCGCCGGCCACCGCGACCTATAACGTTCTTTATACAGGCGCGGTCTCGGCCAGCGGCGGCGTGGGCACGCTAACCTACAGCGCCTCCGGGCTGCCCACATGGTTGACCTTCAATGCATCCAGCCTTACCCTCAGCGGAACGCCGACGGCCGTGGGCAAATTCAGCTTCTCTATCCAGGCTGCAGACGCCTATGGAGACGCGACGAGCCAAGGCTATACGGTTACTGTCGGTACCGATTCACAGACGATCACCTTTGGCGCGATCCCCGCCCAGGCAGTGGGGACGCCGCTGACGCTTACGGCGACGGCCAGCTCCGGTCTGGCGGTGAGCTTTGCCTCGACGACGCCTTCGATCTGCTCGGTCAGCGGCACGACAGCCACATTTGCCTCGACGGGAACCTGCACCATCCAAGCCACTCAGGCCGGAAATGCGGACTATGCCGCAGCCACGCCTGTCTCGCAGAACATTACGGTCAACGGCGAGGCACAGACGATCACCTTCGGCGCGATTGCCACCCAGGCGGTGGGCACGCCGCTGACGCTATCCGCCACGGCCAGCTCCGGCCTGACGGTCAGCTTTGCCTCGCAGACGACCTCGGTTTGCACGGTCAGCGGCACGACGGCTTCGTTCGTCGCCACCGGAACCTGCACGATTCAGGCCACGCAGGCGGGCAACACCACCTGGGCGGCGGCCGCGCCTGTCACGCAGAGCTTCAACGTTCTTAGCGAATCGCAGACGATTACCTTCGGCGCAATTGCCGCCCAGACGGTAGGCACGCCTCTGACGCTTTCGGCCACAGCCAGCTCCGGTCTGGCGGTCAGCTTTGCCTCCCAGACGGCCTCGATCTGCACGGTCTCCGGGACGACAGCTACGTTTATCGCCTCGGGAACCTGCACCATCCAGGCCACGCAGACAGGCAACTCAAGCTATGCGGCCGCCCCGCCGGTTTCGCAGAGCTTCACGGTCAACGGCAAACCGCAGACAATTACCTTCGGCGCGATTGCGACCCAGACGGTGGGCACGCCGCTGACGCTCTCGGCCACGGCCAGCTCCGGTCTGGCGGTCAGCTTTGCGTCGACGACCGCCTCGGTCTGCACGGTCTCCAGCACGACGGCAACGTTTGTCGCCTCCGGAAGCTGCACCATTCAAGCCACGCAGGCGGGCAACTCGATCTGGGCGGCGGCTGCGACGGTCCCGCAGAGCTTCACGGTCAACGGCGAAGCGCAGACAATCACCTTCGCCAACCCCGGCGCCCAGACAGTGGGAACGCCGCTGACGCTCTCGGCCACGGCCAGTTCCGGCCTGGCGGTTGCTTTCGCGTCGACGACGAGTTCCATCTGCACTGTTTCCGGCACGACGGCCACGTTTATCGCCTCCGGAAGCTGCACCATTCAGGCGAGCCAGGCAGGCAACTCGATCTGGGCCGCGGCCCCGTCGGTCTCGCAGAGCTTCACGGTCAACGGCGAAGCGCAGACCATCACCTTTGCCAACCCCGGCGCGCAGAATGTGGGAACGCAATTGACGCTTTCGGCCACGGCCAGCTCCGGTCTGACGGTCAGCTTTAGTTCGCAGACGAGCACCATCTGCACGGTCGCCGGCACAACGGCCTCGTTTAGCGCCCCTGGAACCTGCATCATCCAGGCCGCGCAGGCCGGAAACACAAAGTATGCCGCGGCCCCATCGGTCTCGCAGAGCTTTACGGTGAATGGCAAGGTGCAGACCATCACCTTCGGTGCGATTGCCGCCCAGACGGTGGGCACGCCCCTGACGCTTTCCGCTACGGCCAGTTCCGGTCTGACGGTCAGCTTTGCCTCAGAGACGACCTCCATCTGCACGGTGAGCGGCACGACGGCCACCTTCATCGCCTCGGGAAGCTGCACTATACAGGCGACACAGGCGGGCGACACCACGTATGCGGCGGCCACTCCGGTCTCGCAGACCTTCACCGTGAACGGCAAAGCGCAGACCATCACCTTCGGCGCGATTGCGACCCAAACCGTGGGAACGCCGCTGACGCTTTCGGCCACGGCCAGCTCCGGGCTTGCGGTCAGCTTTACTTCGACGACACCCTTGGTGTGCACGGTCTCAGGAACGACGGCGACATTCCTCGTTTCGGGAAGCTGCACCATTCAGGCCGCGCAGCCGGGCAACTCGACGTGGGCCGCGGCCCCGGCGGTGCAGCAGAGCTTTACGGTCAACAAAGAATCGCAGACGATCACCTTCGGACCGATTGCCGCACAGAATGTGGGAACGCCGCTGACGCTCTCCGCCACGGCCAGTTCCGGTCTGGCGGTCAGCTATACCTCCGAGACGACCGGGATCTGCACGGTTTCCGGGACGACAGCTACGTTTATCGCCATTGGAAGCTGCACGATACAAGCCTCGCAGGGCGGAAACGCAAGCTATTCGGCGGCCACGGCAGTCCAGCAGACCATCACGGTCAACGGCGAGGCGCAGACGATCACCGTCAAGCCGAATCCGGTTCCTGCGCAGACGGTGGGAACGCCGCTGACGCTGACGATTACGACCAGTTCCGGGCTGCCGTTCACCGTCGCTTCAACTACGCCGGCGATCTGCACCGTCTCCGGTTCAGGGCTGACATTCATCGCATCGGGAACGTGCACCATCAACGTCAATGCGGCGGGCAACTCTGTCTATGCGGCTGCGCCGCAGGTGACGTTGAGCATTGGGGTGAATGGCGAACCGCAGACCATCACATTCAACAACCCCGGTTCGCAGAATGTGGGTACGCCGCTAAACCTTGTCGGCTCTGCAACTTCGGGACTGGCAGTCAGCTTTGCTTCGCAGACAACCTCCATCTGCACGGTCGTCGGGACGCAGGCCACGTTTATCTCCACGGGGACCTGCACAATCCAGGCTACACAGCCGGGCAACACCGCCTGGGCCGCGGCCACGCCAGTCTCACAGAGCTTTACGGTCAACGGCGAAGCGCAGACGATCACCTTCGCCAACCCCGGCGCCCAGATTGTGGGAACGCCGCTGACGCTTTCCGCTACGGCCAGCTCCGGTTTGGCGGTCAGCTTTGCTTCAGAGACGACTGGCGTCTGCACGGTCTCCGGTACGACGACGACGTTTGTCACTTCCGGGACCTGCACCATTCAGGTTACGCAGGCGGGCAACACGACCTGGGCCGCGGCCCCGGCAGTCTCGCAGAGCTTCACGGTCGAAGCAGCGTTGGCCATTTCCACCACCAGCCCGCTGAAGTCCGGCCTGGTGGGATCGACGTATTCGCAGCAATTTGCAGCGACGGGCGGCACGGGCACTTATAGCTGGGCTGTGACTCAAGGAGCCTCCAGCCTCGCGGCGCTGAACTTGAGTCTGACGGGCAGCGGCCTTCTTTCCACTTCGACGCCGTTCGCCGCGACCGGGAGCGCCAGCTTCCAGGTGACAGTCTCCGATAATGCCGTTCCGGCCCACACGGCCTCGGCGCAGTTCACCTTGACGGTTACCACCTTCTCAATCACCACGACAAGTCTGCCATATGTGTACACAGGCGCCGGCGCCAGCTATTCGCAGACGTTAGCGGTGGCCGGCGGCTCGGGAGCGCCCTACACCTGGTCAACCAATGCCGCCGGAACCGCCAGCCTTGCGGCGGTCGGCCTGAGCCTGTCGAGCGGCGGCGTGATTTCCAACGGAAGCGCGACGCTGGTGGCCGGAACCGCCAGTTTCACCGTGCAGGTAAAGGATTCCGCCGGAGATGTAGCGACCCAGGCGTTGGTAATTAATGTCTACAACCCGGTGACGCTGCCCGCGGCGGGCGCTCTGGCTGGGGCAACAACGAATCAGCAGTACAGCGTCAACGTCGTCGCCTCGGGCGGCAACGGGAGCTACACCTGGACGGTTACGGGACTGCCCGCCGACAGCCTGACCTACACCACAAACGGCGCCACGCTGACCATCAGCGGTAAGCCGCTGCTAACGCAGACGGTAACCCTAACGGCGACAGTGAAGGACGGCAACGGCAACAGCGCAGGGCCGATTCAGTACACCATCGCGGTCAATCCGCCTTCGCCGCTGGCGTTGCCGGGCTCCAGCTTGCTGGCCGGCGCGACGACAAATACCGCTTACAACGGAGCCATCAATGCCAGCGGCGGCAGCGGCTCCGGCTATGTCTTTACGGTGAACATCGGCGGCGTTCCCACAGCTGTGCCGACCAATGGAACGCAGCTCACCGTTGCGGACAGCATCTGGGTCTCGAACACCGGCGGCAACACACTGACCATCGGCGGAACGCCGACTCTGACGCAAGTCGTCATCCTCACCGTCTCGGTCGCGGACGGGGCGGGCGACAAGGCCGGGCCGAACGCATATACCATCGAGGTCAATCCGCCTTCGCCGCTGACGCTGCCCGCGGCCGGGTCTCTGCCGGGCGCTACAACCAACGTCAGTTACAACGGAGCCATCAATGCCAACGGCGGCAGCGGCTCCGGCTATGTCTTCACGGTGACTGTCGGCTCGACTCCCACGGCGGTTCCCACCGACGGAACGCAGGTGACCGTGGCCGACGGCATCTGGGTTTCGAATACCGGCGGCAATACGCTGACCATCGGCGGAACGCCAACTCTGGCACAAGTAGTAACCTTGACCGTCTCCGTAGCGGATGGCGCGGGCGACAAGGCCGGCCCGAACGCCTACACCATCGCCGTCAACCTTCCCGGCTCGCAGGTGAGCGGCCAGGTATTTGTCAACTCCGGATGTGGCGGCGGCTCGAATGTACCCGTGGTCACGATCAAGATATTCACGAATCCTGGCGGGAGCCTCGTGCAGACCACGACCACCGACAACAGCAACGGGAATGGGACCGGGAACGGGAGCTACTCGTTCGCCAGCGTGCCTGCCGGGAACTACACAATTACTCCCTCGATATCGGGGCCGAGTTCCCTGTTCTATCCCGTATCCCAGAGCGTCACCTTGAGCGGTAACCCCGTTACGGGGCAAAACTTCACCGCCTCGCTGGGTTACACGGTCTCCGGCACGGTGAGTTACAGCGGGGCGCAGACCGGGCAGGTCTATCTGGATCTGAACGGCAATTGCGGCGGAGGCGGACTGGGGACCAGCATCTCCGAAGCCACCCTCAGTGGGAACGGAGCGTTCAGCATCCGCGGCGTGCCGCCCGGCAGCTACACGTTGCAGGGATGGATGGACACTCTGGGCCAAGGCACGCCAAACGCCACCGACCCCACGGGCAACACTTCGGTGACGGTGACGAATGCGAATGTTACCGGCCAAGCCGTCTCACTGGCCGACCCGACGTTTACGACGCCGACCGAGAATCCCACGATCAGCACCATCATTCCTAACTCGCAAGGCGTGTTCATTGAGTTCAGCCCGAGCAAGAACAGCAATGGCGAGGAAGACGCCAATCAATACATCGTGCAATGGAGCACCAGTTCCACACTTGGCGGCGGGACCGGCGGCGGGCAATTCGCCACCATCGCTGGAAGCCACACGTTCACGGCGAGTGGTGATAACGGCGTTTGGGTTCTCAACAATGCGGTGCTCGCCGGCTCGGGCTTCAGCTTCACCATCGGCCAAACGTACTACTTCCAGGCCCGCTCCCTCGACACACTGGCCAGTACCCAACATCCGAGCGGGTGGTGCAACTACACATCGAAAGGGTGCAGCGATACGACGCCCGCCGACTTTATCGGGGTGACCATCGCCGCGCCCGCCTGCACCGGGACATGCACCGCGGTTTCAAGCTCGGTGACCATTCCGGCCAGCATCACAATTAAAGCGGGTGCGCCGTTGTATCTGGGCTTGATCCAGGTGGACAGCGGCGGCAACCCGACCGGTATCTATGTCAGCGAGATTGCCAACCCGAAAAACGGCGTGAATAACTTTCCTCAGCCGATCACCGTTCCGAGCGGTTCCAATTATGCGGTCATCGGGATCCTTGACCAGAACAACACCGGCGGCATCGGCGCCGGAGCAGTCACCAATACCAGGAACAACATCCAAGGGAACCTGACCATATCGGGCAGCACGCAGACCGTGCCTGGCATCACGCTGCCCACCGCGAACAGCACGGTCCAGGTAACAACGCAGTTCAATCAGAACACGTTCCCAGGGGGGAGCAGCACCAATTACAACCTCGACTTCGACGTGCGCGAGGGTAACAAGCTGCCGGTGTCGGTTACGCTGATGTCTGGCCCCAATGTGATCGACCCGGTGGACATCAGCAACGAGTGCCAGGGTTGCGGCAACCCGCAGTTCCAGTACGGCGTCAATATCGGCAGCGCCGTACCGAAGGTTGGCGACACCTACAGCTTCCTGGTGACCTACAGCGATGCGACATCGGATACCGTCACCGGCGCGGTAACCACCGTGCTGGGCGCCAGCGCGCTTCCCACCCTCATCTCGCCCACGGGCAGCGGCATCGGCGATACGCCCAGCTTCGACTGGACTTACCCGGCCAGCGCCGGCAGTTATACCTACCAGTTCTCGGTGTGCTGCGGCAACAACGGGAGCGTCTGGAATATACCGTCGAACAACTCGAAGTCCAACGGCTTCAGCAGTTCGCAGATTACGCCGCCGCTGGCCTGGGGCGTGGATCCGACCAACTCCAACAACTTGCCGTCGCCATCGAGCCTGAGCGCCGGCGCCTACTACAGTTGGTCGCTGCAAGCGCAGGACAGCAACGGCAATTCGGCGCAGGCGCAGATGAACTTCGAGACCGCCACGGGGCCGGTATCGCTGCCCGCGGCCAGTTCCAATCCTCTGCCTTCGGGCGTGGTTGGTGTGGGTTACTCCGGGACGCTCAATGCGGCGGGCGGCCCAGGCGGCGGCAACTATTACTTCCAGGTGAACGGCACCACCATTCCCACCAACATGAGCTATGTCGCAGCCACCAATAGCGACGGGCTGACCTTCGCCAACTCAGGCGGCAACACGTTGTGGGTGGGCGGAACACCGGCCTCGGCCGAATCGGTTTCGCTCCAGATCGAGGTCTTTGACGCTACCAACTCCGGCGACCACGCCACGGTCACCTATACCGTCGTCATCAACAACGAGACGCCGGTATCGCTGCCGGCGGCCAGCAGCAATCCTCTGGGATCGGCGTTGGTCAGCCTACCCTACTCGGGGAATATCAACGCCTCGGGCGGGCCGGGCGGCGGCAACTACGCCTGGACGGTGAACGGCGCCGCCGTGCCCACCAACAACACACCCGTAACGATTCCGAGCGGCGACGGACTGATGGCCACCAACTCCGGCGGCAACACGCTGTTCTTCGGTGGAACTCCCCCCACGATCAATGCGGGGGTCTCGTTGACCGTCACCGTGACCGACACGACCAACAGCAGCGACACCGCGACCGTCACCTATACCCTCCCCGTCATTGCCGGACCCAACGGCGCGAGCAACAAGTACCTGAGCGGAACCTACGTCTGCAAGTATGACGGCTTCAAGGACATTGACGGCTCGCGCATCGCGTCTCTCGTCAGTTTCAAGGCCAATGGAACTGCCGGCACATTTACCAGCGGCGTCTTTGACAGCAACAGCCGTGACGACCAGGCGGAGGTCTCGGGCACGATCACCGGCACCTACTCGATCGGCGCCGACAACAATGGCCTGGCGACCACGCCCTACAGCGTGACCGCTCCGGCTGCCGACGCAGGCACGGGAACTAATAGCTGGGCGATTGCGCTGAACGATATCAACCTCGCCACGACCACAGCCACCGAGTTCCGCATGGTCGAGATCGACGATGTAGGCTCCAATCCCTCCGGCCAGACCGGCACCGCCGATTGCTACCAGGCCAATACCAGCGTCTTCGGCACGGACGTCTTCACCGGCAACAGCTTTGTCTTCAAGATGGACGGTGAGGGCGGCGACGGCACGCCGGAGGCGGTTCTGGGCCGCTTCTACAATGCCTCGGGCACCGCGTCCGGAAGCTTCACCGGCGGCGTTGTCGACCAGGCGAAGGCCTCCAACAGCGCCGAATCGGAGTTGACCTTCACCAGCGGTACTTACACTACACCGGATGCGACCAACGGCCGCTCTACCGTCAACTTCACGGTATCGGGAGCAAACGGAGGAACGGTAACCCTGGAGGTTTATGTCATCGACGCCAACCGCATGTTCGTGATCAATACCAGCGATACGAAGGCGCAGTCCGGCGACGTGCGCAAGCAGCTTGTCACCTCCTACGCCACCACGGCGTTCACCAACAGCCCGGCCGTAACCTATGAACAGGGATACGGCTACTCGAATCCCAGCACACCGCAATACTATTCGATGCTCGTTCAAGCAACCGGCAGCAGCACCGGCAATGGCGTAGCCACTGGCACCGTCAAGCAGATGTATCAGGACAATAATGGCAGCTATGAAGCCGGCCAGGGTATCGGCACAACGTCCACAACAACCTTCGACTCCAACAATCCCGGCCGGGCCACGATTGCAGTCTCCGGCAGCACCGACACGATGATTGCTTATTACTTCAACACCGGCAGCGCCTTCCAATTGGATTTCAATGGCGGCGAAAGCTACTTGGCAACCGGCTGGACAGAGCCGCAGACAGAAACCACTTACACCTATGCGGCTGTGGCCGGCACTTACATGTTTGGCCAATTGCTGCGGATGGAACCGGGATCCAACGGCAACGCGGGAGAGCTCATCCTGAGCAGTTGCACAAGCGGCAGCGCCAGTTGCGGCTTCACAGGCGGTGTCACGACGGGCGGAGAGGGTGACTTCTCCTACGATTCATCGATCGGCAGCATGACCTATAACTGGGACACGACGGTCACCGGCACAGGCTCGTACCTGGTCGGAAGCGGCAGCAAGGGACTCAGTTGCATAGTCATCAGCGCAACCAAGGACGTCTGCATCTTCAACGGCGACGACTCGCCGTCGGTGGCGATCCTGCAGCAGTAGCCAACGCAGTCTCAACCCAAGGGCGGTCGACCATCCGGTTGGCCGCCCTTTTTCTTTGCTCCGAGCCGGATGTGCGCGGCCTGCCCCGTGCCCCATCCTTTTGCGCTTTTTGCAAAAAAATGGGCGACCGCTTCCGCTCCCGGTTCCGGTCTTGAAAAGCCTGTTTGGCCAAAGTCCGGAGCGATTGCCTACAATTGTGGATGCGGAAGGATGGCTTCACCCGCACGAACGAGGGGGAAAATTCCTTGCATCGAATTGCCTTGCGCAGTGCTTTTGCTTTCATGGCCCTTGCGGGCTTGCTGTCGATGGCCGGGCTTCCGGCACAGGCGCCGGCAGGAGTTCCTGGGACGCAGGGGCCAGTTACTGCGCCGAGCACAACGCAAGCCAAGCCGGCTGCCGCGCCGGTTTCTGTCTGGCAGCAGGAGTTCGAGGCGCGAATGTTGACGGATTTTGGCTGGCTCGCTAGGTTCAAGGAGGCTGATTTGGCGCTGGGTCCGCCCGCCGCGGGCGAAGATCGCGTAGTGTTCATGGGCGACTCGATCACGGAGAGTTGGAAGATCGAGGGCCGGGCCGGGTACTTTCCCGGCAAGGCGTACATCAATCGCGGCATCAGCGGGCAGACCACGCCGCAGATGCTGGTGCGCTTCCGCCAGGACGTGATCGATCTGAGGCCGAAGGCTGTGGTGATTCTGGGCGGCGTCAACGACATTGCCGGCAACACTGGGCCGATGACGCTGGAGCAGACCGAAGGCAATCTGGCCTCGATGGCGGATCTGGCCGCGGCCAACAACATTCGCGTGGTGCTCTGCTCGGTACTGCCGGCCGTGGATTTCCGCTGGAGGCCGGGATTGACGCCCGCGCCCAAGATCGTGGCGCTGAACGAATGGATCAAGGCTTACGCGACCGAGAAGGGCCACGTGTATGTGGACTTCCACACGGCGATGAAGGACCAGCGCGACGGTCTCCCCGCTTCGCTCAGCGCTGACGGGGTGCATCCGCTGCCGGCGGGCTATGCGGTGATGGCGCCGCTGGTGGAGGCGGGGATCGAGAAGGCGCTGAAGGCAGGGAACAGGGAATAGGGAACAGTGATCAGTCGTTGGCGCGTTGGAGGATTTGTGAGAGTGAATCAGCGAACGGTCTGGGCGGGAATCGGCCTCACTTGCCTCACCGTGGCAGGGATGGTCAGTGTCTATCAGGTCTTGTTCTCGCTATGGATGACCGCCTATCCATACGCCGACATCAATTTCTGGCGCCCGCATTTCCATCTCCGGTTGGTGCAAACGGTGCTCATCGGGGTGCTTTGGACCGCTCTGGTGGTTTGGATGTTCCGGAGAAGAGATTGAGTTGATCGTTGAGGCCAAAATCGTGGTGAGATTGCGAAACCGCCCGAATCCCCCTACAATGGAAAAGAAGGATTGCAGGAAAGGTTTGTACAGAGAGATGCCCAAGGAAAAGATTCATCCCAAATACGACGCGGTGCATGTGAAGTGCGCCTGCGGAAACAACTTTGAAACCCGTTCGACCCACAAGGGCGACATACACGTGGAAATCTGCTCGGTCTGCCACCCGTTCTTCACCGGCAAGCAGCGCCTGGTGGACACGGCCGGCCGCGTCGAGCGCTTCCGCCGCAAGTACGCCAAGTCCGACAGCGCTGTGGCAGCGGCAGCGGCCAAGTAAATCGCCCCGGCAACGGCAAGCACGATTGGGCCTCCGCTGCGGCGGAGGCCCTTTATGTGCTGTTTTTGTGCGAGAATGGCTGCATGGCAGCATTGCAAGTTCAAACCTATCTCGGTCGAGCCAGAGATTTCCTGGAAGGGTTCAACCTTCTAAGGGATGATCTGGATGAGTTCAGGTTTTCCTCTGCATTGCTTGGCATTCACTGCGCGATTTCATATAGCGATGCCTTGCGAACTGGCATGGGATGCTCGGATGTATCGTCGGAGGATCATCGCAGTGCCGCAGATGATTTGAAAAAGCGCCTCAGTGAAGATCGGGGCGTCGGAAGCTTGCGTGGAGTTGAGCATCTCAAAACCCTCCTCTCTAAGAAGGGCAGGGTTGCATATGCTACTGAAACCGTACGAAGAGATGAGGTCGAGGACATTGTTAAGCATGCCCGTCGCTTCGCGGACTGGGCAGAGAAGACGGGCAGGATCTTGAAGATTTGGGGGTGACGAAATGATTGAAGTTCAAATGGCGCACGGATTAGGCAGGGCGAAGAACATAGTGCAGGATTTTTTGGTACATAGGCTGTTATATCCAAAGGTTTATCTCGATGCTGAATTCAATGGTAAGAAAGTTGATGTACTCGCGATTGATCGCGAGGGTACAGGCGACGTTCATGCCGTCTATGTCATTTATCAGGGAACGGATGTTGAGAATGCATTAGAAACGATTGTCGCAAATATTGCATCCCCTCCACCTCCGGCGAATATCCTGCCGCATTTTATCTACGCCGCCGTCGTTAACAATGGCCCGGGCGCAAGTAAGTATGTACCCCCGGAAAACATCGTTGAAAAGTCGTTTGCCAAGGATGGCGTGGGCCGCATGGGAGTCTTGTATTTAGATCTGTGCGAAGACGATCCCAAGTTTCAGGTTCGGGTCATTCTCAGGGCTGAGCGCTTCCGCAACTCAAAGGAGATTGCCGAGATGGCCGATCAGTTTGTTGCCTCGCACACCCCAAACTGGGAACTCCGCGAGTAGCAATCTGGATGCTTGTAGCAGACAGCTAAAGGCTAGAAGCTAGAGGCTAGCAGCTAAAAAAGGCTTTTATGTCCGGCAAGGGCTTTACCGTGAGGAAGGACTGGGACAACCCCCGCGAGCACGCGATGCCCGCCGAGGCGCGGGTGCCGGCCCGGATGCGCCTGGGGCCCGTGGTGGTGGCTCCGGCCACGGTGCTGGCGCCCATGGCAGGGGTCACGGATACGGTCTTCCGGCGGTTCATCCGCCACGCCAGTTTATTTACGGCGGCGCGTGAGGATGCGGAATCTCAGCTCTCAGAAGCCAGACCTGGGGCACCGGGAATTGAGGCCGAAGTTTCCAACGCTCGCTCCGGCTGCGGGTTGCTGATGACGGAGTTCACCTCGGCGGACGGGCTGGCGCGGATGCGGGAGAGCAAGCGCCAGCGCTATCTGACCTTCTACGATGACGAGCATCCCATCGGGACGCAGCTCTTCGGCGCCAATCCCGGGACGCTGGCCGAGGCGGCGCAGATTGTGGAGGAGACCGGCTTCGACCTGGTGGACCTGAACCTGGGTTGCCCGGCCAAGAAGGTGGTTGGGTCGAATGGCGGCTCGGGCCTGCTGCGCGACCTGCCGCGCATCGGCGAGATCTTCCGGGCTGTGCGCAAGGCGGTGACGATTCCTTTCACGGTGAAGTTCCGGCTGGGTTGGAACGACGCCGAGATTGTCTGCGTTGAGCTGGCGCGAATGGCCGAGGGCGAGGGGTTGAACGGCGTGGCGCTGCACGCCCGGACGCGAGAGCAAGGGTATAGCGGCCAGGCTCGCTGGGAGTGGATTGCGCGCGTCAAGCAAGCGGTGAGGATCCCGGTCATCGGCAACGGAGACATTCGCACACCGGAAGATGCGGCGGCGATGGTGGCCCAGACCGGCTGCAACGCGGTGATGATCGGGCGCGCCGCAGCGGCGAACCCGTGGATCTTTCGCCAGATCGCACAGTACACGGCCACTGGCAGCTACGAACGGTCCACGCTGGAAGACCGCTACGGCATGATCCGCGCCTATTTCCGGATGTTATTGGATGAAGCCGAAGCCACCAAAGACCTGCCCAAGGCCGCGCGGCTGGGTGAAACTTCCGGCAAGATGAAGCAGTTTGCCACCTGGTTCACGCACGGCGTGGCGGGCGGGGCCAAGCTGCGCGCGGCTATCTATCATGCGCGGACCGGAGCCGAGGTGCTGGCCCAAGTGGACGCGTTCTTTGCGGCCCAGCTTGTGGGCGGCGCGGAGCCGGATGCGGCGGCGCAAGATGACACGGCGGCTGAGTTCCCCGCAGATATGCTGGTCTGCGATTGAAGCAGGGGATTCTCAGAGATGCCGCTGGGGAAGATTATCCACGGCGTCAGGAGCCGGCCGCTTCCTGCAATGGGCTAGCAGCGCACAGGGATCCCGCAGCGCTACAGGACGAAGTAGGCCAGAATACACAAGCCGAGGATAGCCAGCAGGAAGAGGGTCAAAATCAATCTGAAGGCGGCGGGGAGCCCGCTTGGAGGCGGAAGAGCGGGAGGCTGAATGAGGCGCGCCATTTCAATGGCGATGTTGTCGTGGCCTCCGGTAGCCAGGGCCAGCTCGAGCAATTTTTGAGCAGCGGCTTCCAGCGAAGGACCGCCTGCCGCCTTCTCGATTTCATGCTCCGGGACGAAACCCCAGAGGCCGTCGGAACAGAACAGCAGAGTATCGCCGACAGCCAGCGGGTGCCGCTCGATGTCGATCTCCACTTCGGGCAGACGGCCCAGGCTGCGGGTCAGCACGGGAATGTCGGGATGATGCTCAGCCTCCTCCGGGGTAATCAGCTTGCGGCTGAGCATGGATTGCACGGCGGAGTGATCGATGGTGAGGCGGTACAGGCGGCCTACGCGCCAAAGGTAGGCGCGGCTGTCGCCGACATGGCCGATCCAGGCGACTGGTCCGTCGTCGCCCTCTTGCAGCACGGCCGCCACCACCGTCGAGCCCATGCGCACATTCACCGTGCCGGGCTCCCTGGGAGCCGCCAGGATCTTCGCATTGGCGATCTCGGCTGCCTCGCGAATCGCCAGTTTGGCCGGGTATTCGGCCGGCAATCGCGTCAGGTGTTCACGAAAGTGCTTTACCACCATCTGCGACGAAGTGGCTCCTCCGATGTATCCGCCTATGCCGTCCGCGACGACCAGAAGGTCGCCCATCGGGACGCGGGCATGGAGAACGGCGTCCTGGTTCTCGTGAAGCAAGATGCCAGGGTCGCACTCCTCGGCGAAAAGAAGAACCGGCTCCTCGGGGCCCGGAATGTTGCTCATCTCTGAACCTCACTTGCTGTGACTGTAGCTGCGCTTGCCCGTCAAGCTCAAACTTGTACGCAAATCTCCTGTGGAAAACCCTCCCCATCCCGGCAACCTCAGTCTGCCGCAATTGGCCAGCCTCTTTCATGTCGATGATTGAAGCCGGTCATTGCGGATCCTTGCTGGGCTTGCGCCAGCCTCTACTCTACGTCTTACGTTGCAGCCAGCCGACTCATCATGGGAGATGAAATGCTGGATATCCCGAGAGGAAAAAAACTGTAGGATGTGCGTCCCGGCGATTATACATCGGGACGGTTACAGCCAGTCAAACAAATCAATCGCTGAGCAAAAAAACGGACCCATGGAAAACTGGCCATCGACAATCCGAAACCAATGCGGCATAGTCTTATCCATGGCGAATTCCTTTCTGAGTCTTCGTTGGTTATCGCGGGCGTCTCTTGCGCCGGGATGCGCCGCGGCTTTGTCACTTGCCTGCGGGTCTGCCGCGCAGCAGTCGGCGGCCACTGCAGCAACGCCGGTCGTGCTGCACGCTGCCCGCTTGCTTCAGGTTGACACCGGCACTCTCGTGGCGCCGGGCGAAATTCTGGTCGAGGGCGAGCATATTCGCGTGGCAGGCAAATTTGTCGATCACCCGCCGGACGCGAGAATCATCGACCTGGGCGACACCACTCTGCTCCCTGGCTTGATCGACGCCCACGTGCATCTCTTCCTGCACCCCGGCGCGGAGGACTTGCAGACGGTGGAGGAGTCCGTTCCCTGGCGCACCATTCTAGCCGCGCAAGCCGCGAGGGCCGACCTTTTGGCCGGATTCACCGCCGAGCGCGACATGGGAACCGAGGGCGCCGGCTCGGCCGACACGGCGGTGCGCGACGCCATCAATCAGGGACTCATCCCAGGACCCCGCCTGCGGGTGAGCGGCAACGCCATCGACATCCTGGGCGGCCACGAGGATGCCATTCCCTTCAATTCCGCCCAGCACGTTCTCTCCAACGCCGACTACGCCAACTCCATCGACCAGCTCATCGCGGTGATGCGCGCCCAGCACAAGGAGGGCTCGGACTTCGCCAAGATTTACGAGACCGGGCCGGACCGGATGATTGACGGCGAGTTGCACACTCCTTACCAGTACAGCGAGGCGCAGTTGGCCGCCGCAGTCGAGGAGGCGCACCGCCTCGGCACAGGCGTTGCGGTACATGCCATGGGCGAGCCGGGAACGCTCTACGCCGCGCAGGCGGGCGTGGCTTCCATCGACCACGCCACCCAGCTCAGCGATGAAACCATGCGCCTGATGCGCGAAAAACAGATTCCCGCCGTGCCCACCTTCACCATCTTCGAGTACTTCGCCGAGCACGCCGCATCGCCCGCCACGGCGGCGCGCGAACGGGCACTGCTCGACTACAAGATTCGCGAGTTCAAGCGCCAGATTGCCGCCAACATTCCATTTGCGGTCGGCTCGGACGTGGGTCCCTTCCCGCACGGCACGCAGGCCCGCGAGTTGGAACTGATGGTCCGCTACGGGATGAGGCCGCTGGCGGTCTTGCAGGCGGACATGATTGAGGGAGCGAAGCTGCTGGGCTGGGAGGGCCAGATCGGTCAGCTCAAGTCCGGATTCCTGGCGGACATCATTGCTGTCCCCGGCAACCCGCTGGATGATATTTCAGTGTTGGAGCGCGTCAGCTTCGTCATGAAGGGCGGCGTGGTGGTGCGGCAGTAGAGGGCGTGCTTCAGGTGTTTGGACGATGTGGGGGATCGAAGCGATGAGAATTGCGTTACGGGTTTGGGCGTTGGCGGTAGCTGGAGTTGCCGGTGCTCTGTTTGCCCAGCAGCCGTCGAGCCCGGCCACTGGCCATTGGGCGATCGAGGTGCACGGCGGCGCGGGAGTCATTGAGCGCTCGTCGATGCCTCCGGAGGCGGAAGCCGCGTATCGCGCCTCGATGGCCCAGGCTGCTGAAGCGGGCGCGAGGGTTCTCGATCAGGGCGGCTCATCGCTCGATGCGGTCGAGGCTGCGATCCGGATTCTGGAGGACGATCCGCTCTTCAACGCCGGCCGGGGCGCAGTCTTTACCGCCGAAGGAAAGAACGAGTTGGACGCGGCCATCATGGACGGCTCGAACCTGAAGGCCGGGGCAGTGGCCGGGGTGACGCGCACCCGCCATCCCATCAGCCTGGCGCGAGCGGTGATGGAGAAGTCGCCTCACGTGATGCTGATCGGTGCGGGGGCCGACGCCTTTGGCGCACAAAACGGCCTGGAGCAGGTGGACCCCAGCTACTTCTTTACCGAGAGCCGCTGGCAATCGCTGCTCAAGCAACTCAAGCAGGAGGGCCGCCCGCTGCCGCCGAGACCCGCCGGCGCGCCTCCGCCGGCAGCCGCGCCGACGCTTCAAATTGAGGAGCGGCCCGATACGCACCGGCACGGCACCGTAGGCGTGGTGGCGCTGGACCGCCTGGGCAACGTTGCCGCAGGCACCTCGACCGGCGGCTTGCAGGGCAAGATGCCGGGCCGCGTGGGTGACTCGCCCATTATTGGCGCGGGGACTTATGCTTCGAACCAGTCCTGCGCCGTCTCCGCCACCGGCACGGGCGAGTACTTCATCCGGCTGGGCGTGGCGCACGAGATCTGCAACCTGGTGGCCTTCAAGGGCATGGCTTTGCAGCAGGCCGCCGACCAGGTCATTCACAAGGAGCTGGAGGCGCTGCATGGCGACGGCGGCGTCATCGCGCTCACTCCGGATGGCCAGTTGGTGTGGAGTTTCAATACTCCTGGCATGTTCCGCGCCCGGCAACGAGAAGGCGGAAAACTGGAGGTCGGCATCTACAACGACGAGCCGTAGGCGCGGGGCCGTCGTCACGGACGCAAACTCCGAAGACTCACTCGGAAAGCTCACTCTTTTTCGTCGAGATTCTTGAGATCGATTCCCAATTGCTGGCACTTTTTGTAGAGGTGGCTGCGTTCGAGGCCGAGCGCCTTAGCGGTTCGGGTAATGTGCCGGCTGTGGCGCTCCAGTTCCTTGAGTACCTCCGCGCGCTCGAAGGCCGAGACCCGC
Source organism: Occallatibacter sp. (assembly GCA_049522975.1). Taxonomy (GTDB): domain Bacteria; phylum Acidobacteriota; class Terriglobia; order Terriglobales; family Acidobacteriaceae; genus Telmatobacter. Next base: position 114,433 of record JBEKNI010000004.1, read on the forward strand.
TCGGCCAGCGGCCCGGAGGCATCCGCTCCGGAGGCGGCAGCGACTTTGCGCGAGGAGTGTGCGGCAGGCAGCGCGAGATCGACGGCCTCGGCATCGACCTCCGCGCCGGCCAACAGCAAAAGCCGCTCGACAACATTGCGCAGCTCGCGAATGTTTCCCGGCCAGGCGTATTGCTTGAGCGCTTCGATGGCTTCGGCTGCAAAGGGAACTGGCTTCCAGCCGTTCTGTGCGCTGACCTGGCGGGCAAAGTGCTCCACCAGCGCGGGCAGATCCTCGGGGCGCTGGCGCAGCGGAGGCAATGTGACGGGGAAGACGACGACGCGGTGATAGAGATCGCGGCGGAATCCGCCCTGTTCGACGAGTTGTTCGAGATTGCGATGCGTGGCGACGAGGACGCGCACATCGACGGCGGTGGGCTTGCCGGAGCCAATGCGCTCGACCTCGCCCTCTTCCAGAACGCGCAGCAGCTTGGCCTGCATGGCGAGCGGCATGTCGCCGATCTCGTCGAGGAAGAGAGTGCCGCGATGCGCTTGCTCGAATTTGCCGGTGTGGCGCTGGGCCGCGCCGGTGAAGGAGCCTTTCTCGTGGCCGAAGAGCTCGCTCTCGATAAGTTCGGCGGGGACGGCGGCGCAATTGAGCGTGACAAATGGACCTGTTGCCCGGTTGCTCTTCTCATGCAAGGTGCGCGCCACAAGTTCCTTGCCGGTTCCGGTCTCGCCGTAGATGCAGATGCGGGCTTCGCTCATGGCGACGCGCTCAATCTGCGCCATGACTCGGCGCATCGTCTCGCCGGTGAAGATCAGAGTGTGCTTGCCGACGCGCGCGCGCAGATCCTGATTCTCGGTTTCCAGGCGCGTGAGTTTGAGTGCGTTCTCGACGGTGACGAGAAGCTTTTCGGTGGTCAGCGGCTTTTCCAGGAAGTCCAGAGCGCCGAGGCGCGTGGCTTTCACCGCCATTTCGATATGCGCCTGGCCGCTCATCATCACCACCGGTGCAGCGATGCCGGCGGTCTTCAGGTCTTCGAGCAGCGCGAGGCCGTCGCGACGCGGCATCACCACGTCGCTGAGAATTAAATCGAAGGGCTGCGCGCGGGCCAGCTCCAGCGCACGGGCGGCGTTGTCGCAGACCACGGCCTCATGGCCGGCCAGGCGGAAGGCGCGCGATAGCGAAGCAAGCGTGTTGGCTTCATCATCGACGATGAGGATATTGGCTTTGGCGGTCATGATTTCGCCTCGCTCGCTTTCGGCAGCGCGATCACAAAGACGGCGCCACCGCTCGGCCGGCTTTCGACTGTAATGGTTCCCGCATGGTCGGCGACGATCGATTGAACAATTGCAAGCCCGAGGCCGGTGCCGTGCTCCTTGGTTGTGTAGTACGGAGTGAAGAGGCGCTCACACTCTTCGGGCGTAAGTCCCGCACCGGTATCGGCGACGCGAATTTCCACCTGATCGCCGCGCGGCCTTGCGGAGAGAGTCAATGTGCCGCCCTCCGGCATAGCATCCATGGCGTTGAGGACAAGATTCGAGAGCGCGCGATGGAGCAATTCGGGATCGGCGTCGAGCGGCATGGGCTCCATGGAGAGCTCGACCTCGAAGCGGACCTTAGCTTCATTCTGTCCGGCAGCCTCGTAAAGAGAGCGCACGCGTGCGATTGCATCTCGTGCGTCGATGCGCTCCAACTCCGGCTTGGGCATTTTGCTGAAGTCGCTGAAGCGGGCAATGATGGTTTTGAGATTGGCGATTTCCATGCCGAGGGTTTGTGTGCTTTCGCGGAAGACTTCGTCGAACTCCGCCGCGGGCAATTCGCGCGCACGGACGAGATTTTCGACGGTGAGTTGAAGCGGGAAGAGCGGGTTCTTGAGCTCATGCGCCAGCCTCCGCGCAAGTTCGCGCCAAGCGGCCACTCGCTCGCTCTGCACCAGCCGCTCACGCTGCGCGGCCAATTGCGCGGTCATGTGATTGAAGCCGCGCGCCAGCACATCCACCTCATCGCGGCCGCGGCTCCGCTTGCGCTCCGGCACACGCGCATCCCAGTTGCCGGCGGCAACTTCCTCGGCGGCGCGCGCCAACTGCTCGATGGGCCGCGAGACGCGCGCCGCGATCCACAGGCTGGCCAAAATCGCCAGCAGAATTCCGCAGGCGGCGACTCCGTATGCGATGGCGCGGATGTGCTGCTGCGCCTCGATCATGCCGCTGCGCGAGATGGCGACCGTGAGCACAGCTAGCACAACGCCCGCGTCATTTTTGAGCGGAATCGCCGTGGCGTTCACGCTGTCTTCGCGGCGGGGAGTTGGATAGAGAATTCCGCTACTCTGCTGGCCGGTGGAGCGAGCCGAGTCGATCAGGGATTGGTAACTGGCCGCGCCGGCGACTTCGCCGGTGGCGGCAACAAGCAGTTTCGGATCGAATGCGGCAGGCGCTTGCACGCTTGCGGCTGGCGCGGCATCGCTGTAAAGGCCAATCAACATTCCCGGCGCGACGGGCAGGTCGGCCAGAAAGCTTTGGTCGAGGCGCTTGCCGCCGATGAGCTTGACTGTCGAGCCACTTGTGTCGGCACGGCGCACGGCGCGCACCGCGAAGAGACCCAGAGCGGCGCTGCCGTCGGGTAGTTCTTCGCGCTTGAGAAAGGTTGGCGCGGTCTGGTTTGCGGCAGGCTCCGCGTAACCGAAACGCGCGGGCCACTGCGCGGAGCTGACGATATTTCCGTCGGGGCTAATAATCTCCAGAAAATCGAGCTGCGATTCCTGCGCCAGCGTCTGCGCCTCGGTGACGTAGAGCGACGGATCACCGGACTGCGCCAGATTAAATGCCATGGCGCGCACGCGTTCGCTTGCGGCCAAGCGATCCACCGCTGCCGCAACCTCAGTTGAGCGGTGCTGGAACTCGCGCTGGAATTGGCTGACGAAGAGCACCGTCTCCTGCTGATCTCGCTGCTCGAAGACCTGGCGGATGCGCACCAGCACGGTCCATGCCACTGCCGCTACGACAAGCGCGACAGTGAGCGAGAGGAGCAAGAGCAGCTTCTGGCGCAGGTTCATGGGGCGTCCTCAATGCGATCTTGGAGCGATGCGCCGGCCACCAGCGGAGCGCCGTCCGCGTCGAGTCGCAGATCGCGGACGCGGCCGCTAACTGCGTAGGCGCGCGGCAGATAGAGCAGCGGAATCAGCGTATGGTTTTCAAGAAAATCGCGCTCCACCTGGTAAAGAGATGCAGGATTATCCGCGAGAACCGGCACCTGAATGCCCGCGCCGCGCAAGAACGCTTCCAGCGCGGCTCGCGGCTGGTTGGATGGGAGCGGCAGGCTGCGCAAGGCAAGATCGGCGGGATGCGTGCCGCCCGCGGCGATGAGCTGCACATTGAATCCAGCTTCATGGAGATTGAGCGCAATGCGCTGCGCCGCCAACTGCATCGCGCCGCCGCCTTCCGCAGTCATGGTGAGCGGCGGAGGCGTAAGCCCGCCGTGCTTTTCATGGGACTTGTTGAGGTCGCGCTCGGTGGGAAAGAGAAACGCGTAGCCAGTGAGCGCGGAGGGAAATAGGCTGGCGGTAACTTCGCCCTGCTTTTGAAAGATGACGTTGGAGAGCGCGTTGCGATCGACGGCCAGCGCAATGGCGGCGCGGAGATCGGGATTGCCGAGCGCGCCGGAGTTCGAAACGGTGAGAGCGAGCAGCGTCACCGGCGGCGACTCGAGCAGGGTTAGCCGCTGCTCGCGGGCCTGGCGCAACTGCTCGGGTGGAACCTCGACCAGATCTGCGCGGCCCACGCTCAGGTCAAGCCATTGGTCGCGGATGGCGCGATGCACCTGAATCTGGATGGCGTCCACGAAGGGCCGTCCCTGCCAGCAGTTTTCGTTGGCGGTGAGCGTCAGCACGCCGTTGGTGAAGCCGGTAATTTGAAACGGCCCGGTGCCGATGTTGCCGCCCGCGTCTGCTGCGATCAGAAACTCATCGCCGGCCAGCAGAGCGGGCAGGTTCGGCATGGGCGATTCGCCGGTGAAGACCACCGACGCGCCCGCGGAATGAATCGCCGTCCATGGGCAGTCCGCGAAACAGGCAAGATTCAGCGCAGTGACAACTGAAACAGAAGTTACAGGCGAGCCGTCGCTGAAATGGACGCCGGGACGCAGGCGGAATTCCCAGCGATGATTGTCATTCTCCGACCTCCATTGAACGGCCAGGGAGGGATGCAGGGTTCCATTGGCATCCATGCGGGTGAGGCTATCGAGTGTGAGCCGCCGCGCCAGGCCGTTGGGCTGCTGCCACGGGTCTCCTTCGATTTCGATGCGCAGCGTGCCGCCATAGTGGGGGCGGGTGCGCGCCGCGGCGGGCAAGGCCAGCAAGGCTAGCAGCGAACTAATTGCAACTTGCCGTAACACGGTCCACCTCGTATTGATCTGCCGCGCCGGGATTGGCGCTCTTGCGCACCACCGCGAAGACACTCTTGCCGTCCGGAGCGCTCCAGAGCGCTGTGACAGTTCCGTCCATGGCGAGCGGCGCGCTGGCGGGGATGGCCTCTTGCGCGGGCAGTTCGTAGGCGCGAAGGCTGTCTGCGAGGGCCTCGCCGGAGCCCGAGGCAATGATCTGCGTGCCCGCGCCGCACCCCGTTTGGAGCGCGGCAAAGTCGCTGCCCCAGTCGCGCGCACCGGCGATGGGTTTGAGCGGGACTGTTTCCAGAAGCTGCACTTTGCCATCGATACCATTGAAAAGCAACCCTGATCCGTTCGGACGCGGAATCACGATGGCCGTGTAAAAAGGCGGCAAATCCAGATCGACATTCGGCGTGACGACTCCGGTAAAGTAGTTGCGAGCGGTATTGTAAAAAGCTTTGATGGAGTTGGAGCCGCTTGCCGTTTGGGATTGTGAGATCGGCCAGGGATCGTCGCTTTCGCGGCAGTGAATCGTCCACTCTCCCGCTGGCTGTGCGGGTTGGTAGCTGCCGCTGCAACTCATGCCCGCGACCGAGGCCTCGAATCCATCTCCGCTGGCGGCAGAAAGAATCATTCCGCGGGGATCGCGCGGCAAAGGCTTCTTCTGGCCGATGGCAATGCGCTTCCGCTCCTGCCAGCCATCGGCGGAATGGCCATAGATGACGATCTCCTCGGGCTCGACGGCCACCAGCGCGTCCGAGGTCTCCAGCGCCGCAAGCACCACATCGCGGGTGGCGAAGACGCTCTGCTTGCGCAGCGTGACTCTGCTCCCCGCTTGCGCCTGGAGCGCCGCGCCGAGCTTGACCTCGACCATTGCCACGCGGGTTTGGTTGCCTTCGACGACCTCGGCCACCCACAGCCGCCCGCGCTGATTCTCGCTCAGCGTGAGGCGGATTTCGTTGGCACTCTCCGCGCCTGAGGCCGCAATGCCGAGAGCTTTCAAGTCCTGTTCCAGCAGCCGCCGGATGGCGGGAATTTCGTCGTTGGAGAGCGTGGATTGGTTGTGGATGACAAGCCGCGCCTGGCCGGGACCGAGGACTTCGGCGATCTGGCCAGCCAGGGCCGCGGCGGGCTCATCCCATAGGCTGGGCGCGGGGGCGGCGCTTGCCATCATCCCGCTCGCAACCATCGCAATCAGCCAGATCAGCTTCATTGGCTTCATCTTTCTGCCGGTGTTTCCTATGCGCGGATTATATCGTTCCGCAGCGCTTCCGGTTGTTGAGCTAGCGTACCAGCGTAGATTCTTCATTTGTGCAGGACCATGAAATAGATCGCGTCGAGCTCGCGCATGTGGTCGCGTTTCAGCTTCAATTCACACTGCATCTCGAAGCCCGGTCCGCCGGTGCCGCCCTCGAATTGATGGAAGGCCGCCGTGCAGGCCGTCTCGCGATACTGACGCCAGCTTTGTTCCACGCGGTCAAACTCCGCTGCCAGCTCTTGCGACGAGAGGCTGGGTCCTGCCGGTCCGGGCGAATTCAGGGCAGGCACTCCGGGAATCGGAGGCGGCGGGGTTTGCAGATCATGGATGAATCCTTCGTAGCTCTTCAGGTTCTCGTCCGTGATGGCCAATTGCTTTCCAAAACAGACGTTTGAGTCATAGGTGCTAGCTGCATCCGGACAATCCCCTGCCTGTTCTCGCGCCATTTCCGCACGAAAGACCAGCGCGGCCTGGGCTTGAATGCTCTCTCTCTTTGCCTGGTACGCCACGCGTTCCTGCTGATAGGCTTGCTGCTCGGGAGTGAGAATCTTCTTCGGCCGAAGCGAATCCTGCTGCGCAAAGAGGGATGGAACGAAGGGTGCGATGCCGCATAAAGCGATGGTCAACAACCATCCAAATCTCGTCTGCATGAGAACCTCCTTTTTCCGTGCATCGGTTGGCTCGAATTGTGCCGCTGGGCGCCCCACCCTCGCCGCGTTCATGCCTTTGCGGCGAGGGAGGGATGTCCCGAAGCTCAACTACCAACGTTCAATGTCCCGGCGCGGGCGCGGGTTCGCTTTCGCTGTCCATCTCCTGCTTCATCACCGGGGTGGAGGCCATGCTCTTGAAGACATCGTTGGCGAAGAAGAATTTGCCGTCGGAGGGGACCATGACCACCTGAATTTTGTCAGAGAGCCGCTCGGCGATGATCTTGTTGATCAGCAGGGGCGACTTGTTCAGCAGCGCCGCCTCGCTGGTCATGCGCTCGGCGTTGGCGGCGGCCATCAGGCGCACGCGGTTGGCATCGGCGTCGGCCATCAGGCGCAGGCGGCTGGTTTCGGCGTCGGCCATCAGATTGCGCCGCTGCAACTCGGCCTTGCTGTCGATGACCTTGGCTTCGGCTTCGGCCTCAGCGTTCTGGATGGTGGTTTCCTTGTGAGCCTCGGCTTCGAGCTTGCTCTGCTCGATCTGCTTCTCCTTGAGCGGGAGCGTGTATTGCATGGCGTCGGACTCGCCCTTGGCCTCGACCACGCGGGATTGCGCATCGCCCTCGGCCTCCTTCACCTTCTGCACCGCCTCGGCCTCGGCCTGCAACTCGGCAATCTTCACCTGCTTCTGCTGAATGTCAGTGGTTACGCCCATCTGCTCGTCCTCCTGCTCCTTGAGCAGCAGACCTTCGAGTCCCTTGGCGTACTCGGGAGGAAGTTGAACGTCGGAGAGCATAACCTCTTCGACGAAGATGCCGTCGGCGCCCAGCTTGCGGGTGATAATTTCTGAAGCCTTCTGGCGAACCTCCTCGCGCTTGGTGGAGAAGATCTCGCGCACCGTGTAACCCGGCGCCAGTTCGCGCCATGCGCTGGCCACCACCGGCGGCACCAGCTCCTTGTCTACCGGCTGCGGCATGTGCGCCTGCACGCTGGAGAGCTTGTTGGGGTCCAGGCGATAGCGCACCGTGACCGCGAGGCCAATGTCAAGGCCCTCAAGAGACTGAACATTCAATTTGTGTTCTCCCGCCTTTGCGCCTGCCTCCGCCGTGGAGGCCACGAAGAGGTGATCGCGCAGATCGAAGGTCTCGACGCTCTCGACCAGCGGCCTGACGAAATGGAGGCCCGGATAGAGGGTTCCCGGTAGCGTGCCGCTGATCTGGCTTACGCACACGCCGCCCATTCCGCTGGGCACGACGACGATGCTGGAAGCGACGAGCAGCGGCAAGCAGGCCACCAGCGCCAGCGCGGCACCACCGCGCCACGCGATCTCTTGCGGCTCGTCGGTAATCTCTTCTCCTTTGGCCTTTCGCCGCGCCGTTTTTGCGCGAAGCCAAAGGCTATACAGTGGAATTGCCACAGCGGCAGCCAGCATCAGCACTCCCGCAACCGTCAACAACAGCTTCAATGCGTTCATCGCCCTTCTCCTTTTTGGTGATTGCGCTCAATTCGTCTCCCGGTTCCCGGCCGTGGAGCAAGCAGCAGCCGGACCAGCCCGCCAAACGTCAGTTCCTCGAAGAGCAGCGCAGCCGCAACCGGCAGCAGTACAGCTCCTAAACCATTCGTCGCTTCCATCAGCAGATTCATCACGCGCCTCCTTTAGCGAGAAGCGATCAGGGCGGCGATCTGCGGATTCGCCGGCTCCGCGCCCCGAATTTCAGAGACCAGCACCTGAGCCAGGTCCGGCGTGGCCAATGCCACCAGAACCGGATCTGCCACGGCGGCAGGATTCTGACCATCGCCAAAGAGTTGCGCCGTTTCCTGGTTGCGCTGGCCTACCAGTTCCACCGTGTCGCCCACTTGAACCAGCTCGTAGAACTCCTCCAGGTCTTTCCTGGCCATGCGGATGCATCCGTGCGAGGCGGCCTTGCCGATAGACTTCGGCTCGTTCGTGCCGTGGATTCCGTAGCCGGGAATGCTCAACCCCATCCAGCGCGTGCCCACCGGATTGCCCGGTCCCGGCGCTACGGTCTTGCCATTGTGGTGATAGGCCGGATTGGCCGCTCGCCGCTCGATGGTGAAGGTTCCGACCGGGCTGGGCGTCGAGGGCTTGCCGACCGCGACGGGGTAAACCTTCTTCACCTGCCCATCCTCGACCAGCGCCAGCTTGCGGTCTTCAAGGCTGACGACGATGAGGCGCTTGGGCGTCTCCTGCTTGGGTGTCTCTTGCGTCATCGCCCGGAGTGCCAGGACCAGCGCCGCCACCAGAACCATCGCCAACTTGCTGAGCATCCAAGTCTTCATGACCTTCATCGCATCCCCCGAATTCGCTTTCAAATTGCCTGCGCCCAGACACAGTGCAGGCGCTACGCCAAACGCCATCAATTGAAAACAAACGGGTTATGGGATTGATTTGGCAGGAGGAACGTGTCAGCTCAGATACGCCGTATGTGAACTGACACGCCGAGGGCTGGGGAGACTGCGAGAGTTGGCTTCGGGGAGCGCGAAAAGGACAGCGGCTTTGGCGCGGAGATTGATTATTGATTCCGGGCAGATCGCGTGCGCGGAGTTGGGGGCTTTTCAAGTGCGGTTTCGGAGACCGCCGCGGCGACAATTTACACCTTCCATGCAACCTGCCGAGAGCCGATGAATCGCCACACCGAAGCGAAGACGCGAGATGTTTCCAGCGAGGTCTGACTTACTTCTCACCTGCTGTTTCAGTGAGACCTGAAGCGCCTGTGGCGCATCGGATGGTGAGAGGAGAATCGCCGATGGAAAAACGGAAGCTGGGATCGACCGGGCCTGAAGTGCCCTTGATTTGCCTGGGCGGCAATGTCTTTGGGTGGACGGTGCCTGAGGCGGAGGCATATCGCCTGCTCGATGCGGCGCTTGAGGCCGGGTTGAACTTCGTGGATACAGCGGATGTGTATTCGAGCTGGGCCGCGGGCAACAAGGGAGGCGAGTCGGAGAGCATTCTCGGCAAGTGGTTTGCGAAGTCCGGCAAGCGCAAAGAGGTGATCCTGGCGACCAAGGTCGGCCTGGAGATGGGCGAGGGCAAGAAGGGCCTGAAGGAGGCTTACATTAGGAAGGCGGTGGAGGATTCGCTGCGGCGATTGCAGACCGACTATATCGACCTCTACCAGGCGCACAGGGACGATCCGGAGACCCCGCTGGAAGAAACACTCGCTGCCTTCGACGCGCTGGTGAAGCAGGGGAAGGTTCGCTTCATTGGCGCATCGAATTACAGCGGAGCGCGGCTGGCCGAGGCCCTGGAGACGAGTCGCAAGCATGGGTTGGCAAGCTATATCTCGCTGCAGCCGCACTACAATCTGATGGAGCGGTCCGTCTTCGAGACGGAGTTGCTGCCCGTGGTAGAGAAGTACCAGATCGGCGCGATTCCCTACTACTCGCTGGCAGGCGGCTTTCTGACCGGCAAGTATCGCAGCCAACAGGACGCAGAGAAGGCGGCACGCGGAGCAACGGTCGCGAAATACCTGAACGAGCGAGGATTCGGGGTGGTGGCGGCGCTGGATGAAGTGGCCCATACACACGGATCGACGCCGGCGCGGGTGGCGCTGGCCTGGCTGCTCGCGCGGCCGGGAATCACGGCTCCGATTGCCAGCGCAACGAATGAGAAACAATTGGCTGATTTGGCCGCAGCCACGAAGTTGAAGCTGGATGCCGAATCGATTCAGAAGCTGAATGCAGCAAGCGCTTGAGCGGTCGGCGCAGAACCGCTGCCGGCCCGGCGCGCAATCCGATATGCTCGACGATTACCGCCGGATTGGGGAAAAGAGTTTCTCTTGACAATCTTGCCAGTGGCGCAGTAGGCTCCTTGCGCAGAGAGAAGTTTTGCCGGATACCGAATGAACAACATGAGTTAAGGAACTTCTGATTCGGTTCGGCTATGCGCCGGGCGTTCCCCCAGAGGCTAAAGAGGCTGCGGAAAAAGGCTGGCTTTCAGGCGAAATGCCCGAAGAGCATACCTCAGGGATTAAAGCCCTCATTGATTCCATTGGCCTTATGCCGGAGATAAAACCCCGGCCTACCGCCCGACAAGAATCCTTCCGCAGACTGTAAAGTCCGTGTTGATTTTGCGGCGCTTGCGGCACGGCTAGAATCGTGCCCTGACACAAAGCCGACTTGATCAAAGCTTCCTCAAAACCCCAGGGCAATGCAAGAGCTCATCTTAGCGCGCATCCGCATGATAACGATGCCGATTGCGGTATAGCGAAATGCCCGGAATCAGCCCTTCGAAAGGAACACCATGCGTCAAAATTTCCATTCCCGCACCATTTCCTGTTTTCGGGCATGCGCTCACCTCCTGAGCGGGTACTTGACGGTACTCGCGGCCCTGCTTCTAACCCTTGTTGCGCCGAGTGCCTTCGCACAGTGCGGCGTCGTCTACACGATTTCGCCGCAGAACAACACCTCCTTCGGCGCGGCCATCACCATCAATAACACCGGAACCACTGCCTGGACCGGCTGGACGCTGACGTGGACCTTCGCCAACGGCCAGACCATTTCGTCTCTGTGGAACGGAAACGAGACGCAGAGCGGCTCGAACGTTACAGTGACCAACGAAAGCTATAATGGCAGTGTTCCCGCCGGCGGCAGCGTAACCGGCATGGGATTCAACGGCACTTGGAATGGAAGCACCAACACGGTGCCCACCAACTTCGCGGTCAACGGCGTTGCCTGCAACGGCGGCGGCGGAACTGGCAGCTTCAAGCTGGCGCCTTCGGCGGCTAGCCTGTCGGTCGCCCAAGGCGCCAGCGGCACCGACACCATCACGGTAACCGATACCGCTCCCTTCACCGGCAGCGTAACGCTCGCCGCTTCAGGCCTGCCCGCCGGCGTCACTGCCACGTTCGGCACCAACCCCGCTACCGGCAGCAGCGCGATCACGTTTGCGGCCAGCGGCACGGCGACGGTGGGAACCTCCACCGTAACAGTGACCGGAACCTCCGGCAGCCTGAGCGCGACCACAACGATCGCACTCACCGTCACTTCCAAGGGCACGGGCAGCTTCTCGCTTTCGCGTTCGGCGGCTAGCCTGGCGGTTGCCCAAGGCGCCAGCGGCACCGACACCATCACCGTGGCCGACGTAAGTCCGTTTGCAGGCTCGGTAACTCTGGCCGTCAGCGGCCTGCCCGCCGGCGTAACCGCCGTGTTCGGCACCAATCCCGCTACCTCGACCAGCGTGCTAACTCTCACAGCCAGCAGCACGGCTATAGCTGGAACGTCCATGGTCACTATCACCGGCACCTCCGGCACACTGACCGCATCCACAACCATCGCGCTGAGTGTGACCGCGACCGCCAGCGGATGCCCACCCGGGGATGCCGGCACGCCCACCGCGATCGTCCCCTACATTTCGGTGAGCGGAACCTGGACGGAGGAATCCACCGCCACGGTGGCTTCCACTACAACGGTTGTGGACCTTGGCCCACAGCCCACCAGCGGCGGCACCTGGGCCTGGACCGGCCCCAACGGCTTCACCTCGACCGCGCGCCAGATCAACAGCATCGCGCTTAGCGTGGGCGCCAACGTCTATACGGCGACCTACACCAACGCTAGCGGCTGCTGGAATACGCAGGTCTTCACTGTCACGGTAAGCGGAGGATCGACGGGCAGCTTCACGCTTTCTCGCTCGGCTGCCACTCTGTCGGTTGCACAAGGCACCAGCGGCACCGACACCATCACCGTGGCCGACGTAAGTCCGTTTGCAGGATCGGTAACTCTGGCCGCCAGCGGCCTGCCCGCCGGCGTAACTGCCGCATTCGCCACCAACCCTACCACCGGGTCCAGCGTACTAACTCTGACGGTAGCCAGCACCGCAGCCGCCGCGACGAGCACCATCACCATCACCGGAACCTCCGGCACGTTGAGAGCCACCACGACCATCGCCCTGGCAGTGACTGGTTCGCCGGGGGGCTTCACGCTGAAGCCTTCGGCGGCCGCTGTAGCAATACCCCTTAGCTGCGGCAACGTCACGGACACCATCACCGTAACCGATGTGAGCCCGTTCACGGGGTATGTAACGCTGGTCGCTTCGGGCCTGCCCAGCGGTGTAACCGCGACCTACGGGACCAACCCCACCACCACGACCAGCGTATTGACCTTCACGGCCAGCAGCACGGCCGCACCCGGCACCTCTACGGTTGTCATCACCGGAACATCCGGCACATTGACCGCATCCACCACCATCGCCGTTACGGTGACCGCGGCGCCGCAAAGCTTCACGCTTTCACCTTCGGTGTCCGCTCTGTCGATTGCGCAAGGGGGCAGCGGCGCCGATACTATTACGGTAGGCGATGCAGGCTGCCTCACCGGCAGCACAACGCTTTCGGCCAGCGGCCTGCCGACCGGCGTAACCGCCTCGTTCGCCACCAACCCCACCACCTCGACCAGCGTGCTCACTCTGACGGTTGCCAGCACGGCCACCGCCGCGACGACTGACATCACGGTTACCGGAACATCCGGCGCGCTGAGCGCGACCACCACGATCGCCCTCACGGTGACGACGCCCTCAAAGGGCAGCTTTACCATTTCGTCTTCGCTTTCCCTTATGAGTGTCGTCGTCGGCTCCACGGCAACCGACACCGTGCTTGTGACCCCTGTGAACGGATTCACCGGCAGCGTAACTCTAAACGTCTCCGGTTTGCCCAGCGGCGTAACCGGTTCGTGGAGTGTCAATCCAGCATCGAGTTCGAGCACTCTTACTCTCACTGCCAGCAGCACGGCCCCGCTCGGCACTTACAATGTTTCGATCACCGGAACCTATGGCGCGATTTCGCAGACGGTGGGTTTTGAGGTGGCGGTCACCAACGCGACGGCAATCAGCTTTACGCTGTCGGTGGCATCGACAACGCTGAACGTGAAGCAGAACTCCGGCATCGCCGACATCGTCACGGTCAACGACCTTAACGGATTCAGCGGGAGTGTGGGGTTCAACATCAGCGGATTGCCGTCCGGCGTGACGCCCAACTTCAATCCCAGTACCACGTCCACGACAACACTGCTGTCGCTGGCCGTGGGAACGACGGTGACGCCAGGCTCCTATCCGGTGACAATTGAGGGAACCTCAGGCAGCTTTGCGGCTGGGGTAAACTTCACGCTCAATGTGAGCGCCGGCTCGCCGCTGAACATCGCCTGGGTCAGTCCCATTTCAGCCACCGCCGGGGCCACGGTGACCATCCTGCCGGGCGGCAGCGGAGACTCGTTTGGCGCGACGCAAGGCGCGAGCGCCATTTACTTCGGCACGACCGCGGCCACGGTAACATCGTGGGCCGTCAACTCGATCCAAGTCACGGTTCCAAGTCTGGCGGCTGGAACGGTCAACATTACCGCGGTTGTAAACGGCGTCACCAGCAACGCGGTGCCGTTTGTCATTGCCGCGGCGACGCCATCGCCAACCGTATACAACGGGAATGCAACCCACTTTGGCGGGACAGGCGACAACGCGGGCGGCTGCGGCGTGCCGGGCAACATTCAGGACACGCAGAATTATGTTGCTCTCAACGTGCAGAACGATCCGGGCAACTACACGCTGAATCTAGCCCGGCCTATCGTCGCGCCGTATTTAGGCTACATCGGCTTGTTCAACAACGGCCTGAATTGCGGCCGCTACCTGCATGTCGCGCTCGGCAACGCCTGCGAAGGCACGAACGACGGTACAGCGGACGAACCATTCTGCCGCGATGCAGCCGATTGGGTCGCGGATCAGTTCAACGGCGCCGAGCTGGACATGGTCGTGCAAGATAGCTGCCAGGACGGCAACGCCTGGTGCCGCGACGATCCGTATCATCTGGATCTCAATCAGAACGTGATCGACGATTTCCTGCTCAACGGCACAGCGGTCGGCGATTTGTTCGAAAACTGGAGCAACCGGCAACTGATCTGGTACTTCGAGGAGGCGCCCAACTACACGGGCGACATCAACATCTACGTGAATCAAGGATCGGGGCCGTACGCCACCCAGGTGATTTTGACACATCTTCTCAACGGCCTGCATGGCGTGAACTACTACAGCAATGGCGCCTGGCATACGGGTACAATGGTCTCCGACAACGGCAGCGTCTACATCATTCTGCCCACGACCACCGCCGGCAATCAGTATCAGATTCAGGTTTACGATGTTGACGGCAACCTTATCAACAGCGGGCGCATCTACTCATTTACCTTGCCGAGCAGTTGCGGCACCGACTGCAGCGGCGTCACGCAGGTGACCTACACAACCTCATCCGCCAACTAAGCCGTTGGCGGATGGGTTCTATCGAGTCAGGTAGGGGCGATAGCGAAGCAAGGTCAAGAACCGGCGCGGTTGCGAGTTTGTCCGAAATCACGCTCCTCGAATGAGCGCGATTTCGTGCCCGGCGGCCCACTGATAAATATCCTGGCGCGTCAGGGCGGTCGCCATCAAGTCGGGAAATTGGTCGGGGGTACAGGCGAAGACCGGACAACCCATTGCCGCAATCTGCTCCGCATGGCTGGAGTTGTAACCCGGATGGCCGTCGTCGCAGAGAGCCAGCAAGACAACTACGTTGACGCCGCTCTGTTTCAAAGCAGCCACGCGAGCCAGCATGGATTTGGCGTCGCCACCTTCGTAGAGGTCGGTGATCAGCACCAAGTGCGTCTTAGCAGGGTGTTCGATCTTTTGTTCGCAATAGGCCAGCGCGGCGTTGATGTCGGTGCCTCCTCCAAGCTGCACGCCAAAGAGGACTTCGACAGGATCGGCCAATTGCTCGGTGAGATCGACGATGGCTGTATCGAAGCAGATGAGCTTCGTATCGATCCCCGGCACCGAGGCCATCACAGCGGCAAAGATGGAAGAGTAGACCACTGATGTGGCCATCGATCCGGACTGATCGACACACAACATCACATGGTCGAGATTGGCCTGTGTCCTGGTCTTGCGCACGTACCCGATGAGCGTCTCCGGGACAATGCTTTTATGTTCGGTCTGGTAGTGGCGCAGGTTGGCGCCGATGGTGCGGCCCCAGTCGATGTCGCTCGAACGCGGCCTGCGCGTGCGTTGGGAACGGTTCAATGCGCCGCGCAAGGTCTCAACGGTCTTATGCTCCAGACGGGTCATCAGTTCATCGACCACTTTGCGGACCACCAGGCGCGCGGTCTCCCTGGTCTTCTCAGGAATGGCGGAACGCAGGGACATGAGGTCGGCGACGAGATGTACATCGGCTTCCAGCGTGGCCAGAAACTCCGGCTCCAGCATCAGTGATTTCAGATTCAATCGTTCAAATGCGTCTCTCTGAATGATCTGCACAACGGGCGTCGGAAAGAACTCGCGAATGTCGCCAAGCCAGCGCGCGACGCGAGGCGAAGAGCCGCCCAGGCCTCCGCGGGATTTGGTCTGCGTGGGCGCGTTGTAGAGAGCCGAGAGCGCTGCACTCAATCTCCGGTCACGCTCGCTGAGATCGGCCTGATCGTCATCGCCGAGCGCGAGTTGCCATCGGCGCTTGCGTTCAAGGGGGTTCATGGCTGGCCTCCAATGCCCAGAATCCGATAGAGCAAGGGCAGCGCCTCAGCGAAGGGGCCGTCATCCTCGATGCCTTGCGCCGCTGCGGCTTGCGAATCCTGCTGCGCGCCCTTGGCAATGGTCTCTATCAAGCGGCGGCGTGCAACAGCATCGAAGCCCGCAAAGCTGCGACGCAACATAGGAAGCGACTCGATGAAGTCTTCCTCTCTGAGTTCACAAAGCCATGCGTCGACCAGTTGCAACAGAGAGCGATCCTGTAGGATGATCTCGGAGCCTCCGCTGAGGAAGCTTTCCAGGAAGGCTCCAGCGCTTTCGAACTCCTGGCCGCTGGTGTGTCGTGAGAAGGCCGCGGCCACCGCTGGCAATTCCCAAGCCCGGAGATCGTGCAGCCGCCGCAGACTCAAGCCGGCGATGGGCGCGGCGACCTGATCGTCCTCGACCATCAAGGCAAGCTGATGGCGCCAGGTGTGGGACAGCGTTTTGTCGGCAAAGAGTCCGAGCGCCTCGTCGTAGCCGCGCATGGCATCGACGCGGGCAGATGCGGCTTCGCGGTCGAGGCTGTGCGAGCCGACGCGCACTCCCGCGTTGACTTCGATGCTCATGGCCAGGATCAGCGCGCGAAGCGCATTTTCGGGGAGTTTGCGTGCGGTCCCATAGCGAAGGACGCGAACCAGGGGAGCGATGGCCTTCATCAAGTCGGTAATGTCGCTGGCATGGATCGCTGCGGCCTGCAGGCGTTCGATGCATTGCGTAGCCGCATCGGAAAGATCGGCGACCAGCGCGCCACGGATCATCTCAGCTAGTTCAGTGACAGAACTGGAAGCTTGAGCGCGTTCAAGAATCCAGTTGCCGGCAGCCTGTTCGATGGTGACACCGTGGATGAGAGCCTCGGCAAGAGCTACAGAGAGTTCCGGAATCCAGCGCAGCATCCACACTTCGCGAAAGGTGCCGCGTCCGGTTTCGGCATCCACCAACCGTCCCCATGGAACCTGAATGAGAACCAATCGATGTAAAAGCGTGGACTTCAACAGGCCTGCATCGGTACGCAGATCGACGCGAAGCTCCTGATCGATATCTTCAGGCTTGAGACGGGTCCGTTTTTGCCAGAGAGCCAGGTCGCGGGCCAACGGCATCTGCGGGACGCGCTCATCGATCTCGCCCACGCGCTCGCCGACGTAGAGCTTCCGCTCGATGAGCGACAAAGCAACAGTATCTCCGTAACAGAGCGTGGCCAGGGACGCTTCGCGCATCTCGGCGAGGCCCGGAAGCTGGATGCCGCGCACCGCCGCGAGTCCCAAGGCGAGCCTTGCGGCTTCAATTGCAGAGGCAGTTGGCGCCGGATAGCCTTCCCCGCGCAACAGGGCCGTGGTCTTGGCTTGCCAGACGGCCGCGAAGTGTTCGGGCGTAGGGGTCTCGCTCGCGGCATAGAGGGACCACAAGTGGCGATACCAGCCGGGTGAAAGCACGCCTGCCCCATAACCGGAGCGAAAACTCAAGCGGCTGTCGGTCCAGGGAACCCAGGTCGCTTCAACCTTGAGCCTGGGCAGATCTTTGACCAACGCCTTGTCGTCTGCGATCTTTGACGGCGCGCGCAGTGCACTCAAGTGCCACGCTCCGCAGACCACGGCGATATTGCCTTCAAATTCCTTGAGCGCGTGCCGGATGTGGGTGCGCATGAATGCCTCGCGGCGTAAATGGCGCGTGCTGTCCGCTTCGCTTATCGCTCCGAATTCGAACTCATGCGCGCGCGCCGCGGTCATGGCTTCTTCGATGGCGGCAAAGACGGAGAGCGCGTGCTTGCCAGCCTCTCCTGATTGACCGCCGGATTGCTCGATGAGCGCATTCCAGAAAGCTTCTCCGTCTTCGTATCCCGCAGCTTCAGCTAGCAGGTCGAGCGGATCGGAAGCACGCACTGCATCCGGGTTTTCACCTTCTTCCTGCCGGGAGAGAGCTAGAGAAACGCCTGCGGGCCAATCGATGAAACGCGCCGGGCGGCGACGATCTAGCGCCCAGCGCAGAGCCAGCCATTCCGGTGAGAACTCCGCGAAGGGAAAAAAGGATGCGGCGCTTGAATCTTCACTTGCGTACAGCAACAGAGCCACCGGCGGCTCCATGCCCACTTCGGCCGCATAAGGAATCAGCGAATCCGCCTCAGGTGGTCCTTCAATCAGGACGCAGGCGGGGTTCAACGCATCCAGCGCCTGCCGTAACAGCGCGGCGGAGCCTGGCCCGTGGTGCCTGATGCCCAGCAGATGAAGACGCTCGTCCATTGAAGCTCAGAGGACCTCTCGAATGGCGGTGTAAAGGTCGCTCCATCCGTCTCTCGTGCGCACCACGCTTTCCAGATACTCCTGTAGCGCGACGGTGTCCTGCACGGGATCTTTCACGATTGCGCCGACCAGATTGCTGGCCAGGCTGGTAGCGTCCATTTCGCCTTCGCCGAAGTGCGCCGCCGAAGCCCATGCGCTGACGCCGACTGAGATGGCCTCGGCCGTTGAGAGCGAGCCGGTCGAGGTTTTCAGCTTGGTCTTGCCGTTGAGCGTCTTGCCTTCGCGCAGTTCGCGAAAGAGCGTTACGATGCGAACGATCTCCTGGTCTGCTGGACGAATCGGCGGCAGGCTCAGATTGGTCCCAATCTCGCGCACGCGCTTCAACACGATTCCAGTCTCTTCTTCCAGCGTTGCCGGCGAGGGAAGTACCACGACGTTGAAACGCCGCTTGAGCGCGGAGGAGAGATCGTTGACTCCCTTGTCGCGGTTGTTGGCCGTGGCAATCACGTTAAAGCCGCGCCGGGCTTCAACGGCGGTGTTCAACTCGGGGATGGGCAGCGTCTTCTCCGACAGAACCGTGATCAGCGTGTCCTGCACATCCGAGCCCATGCGCGTCAACTCTTCAAAGCGCACCAGCGTTCCCTCTTCCATGGCGCGCGTCAGAGGCGTCTTCACCAGCGCTTCCAGAGAAGGCCCTTTGGCCAGCAGCAGCGCATAGTTCCATCCGTAGCGGATCTGATTCTCATCGGTGCCCGCCGTGCATTGGATCATGCGCTGCGAAGAGCCGGAGATGGCGGCCGCGAGGTGCTCCGATACCCATGACTTGGCCGTGCCCGGCAGGCCGAGCAATAATAGAGCGCGGTCGGTTGCCAGTGTCGCGACAGCCGTCTCAATCAGCCGGCGGTTGCCTACATACTTTGCACTGATCGGCGTTCCATCCGCGGCCTTGCCACCCATGACGTAGGTCACCACGGCCTGGGGCGAGAGACGCCAGTTGGCCGGACGTGGCCGGTCGTCGCCCAGGCTGAGTGCCTTCAGTTCGTCTGCATAAATCTCTTCGGCGCTTTGGCGCAGTTTCTCATTGTTCATGGTGTCCAACTTTCTCCAGGGAATCCAGAATGTCCAGCAAAGGCAGTGCGCTCAGGATCAGAGGCGCATCGAGCGACGTCAGTTGGGTCCGCAGACGAGGGCGCAGCGAAGCGGGACAAATCGCCGCCAGTAATTCCATCCACTCAGGCCCAGCCTTCTGTTCCTCGATGAGGCCGGTCAGCCAATCGGTTGAGCGCAAGATCGGCTCCATCAATGACTCCGGCGCAGGCCCTTCGAGCGAACGATGCAGCCAGCTCCATGCGGAATACGATGCCGGAGGCTTGGCGGAGTAAGGACGAATCAAGATCTCCGCCCAGCGCAGCCGTTCCTCGACGGACATCAAACCGAGATCCTGCACGCCGCACAAACTCATCTGCTCCCATGCGTCTCTGAGTTGGCCGCCGGCAATCTGTTCAAGCAGGTCCAGCCGCCTGTCCTCTGTGGCCATCAGAGCCAATGCAAGCAGCAGGTTCTCATCCTTCGCGGCTGCTTCGATCACTGCCGTTTCGGTCAGTTCGAGTGCGCGCGCCAATTCATCGCAACGGACTTCGCCAAAGGTTTTGCGAATCCATCCCTTGGCTTCATGTTCCTTCACGTTGGCCGGTAGTTCCAGCGCCAGGGTGGTGCGCTTTTTCAGCAGTCCAGCTGTTGAACGGCGAATCCTTTCTAAACATGCCTTCAGTGCCGGATGTTCCGCGGCACTGCCTGAAATGCGCGCAAGAAATCTCTGCGCCAGTGAGCGAACACGCGGCGCGCGATCCTTCATTAGCCCTTCAAGAAAAGGCTGATCGCTCATGTTCAAGCCGGCTTCCAGAGCCATCAGGAGCCGCACGCGCGCGTCCGCATTCTCCTGCGTCCAGATCGTTTCAACCAGAGCTCTTGCCGCCTGCGCGTCCTGCTTGCGGCGATCCGCGATGAAGTACGAGCGCTGGGTCAATGGGGCCTTGGCCCAAGTTGTCTCATCCAGAGCTTCAGCCTCAAAGTAACTTGGTACCGGTGCGGTGGAATCGTCGCGTTGCGCGGCCCAATGCTGAGCGGTCAAACCGAGATGCCCGGCATAGGCGCGCACAAAGGCCTCGATCTTGGGCAGGTCGAATGGATGCGGCCGCATCCTGCACCGCGCGAATGCCCATGCCAACCCAAGTTGCAGATCGTCCGTGATTCTCTTGTCCTTCAGAAGCCGGATCAGGGTTCGTCTCATCGGATCGGGAAGAATGGGGCGGTCATCTTGAATTTCCGCCTCCGCGTTGAACCTCTCCGGCGGCAATGGGCGCTCGAAGCGCAGTGCCTGTGCAGTCAGGCTCAACACGTTCAGAGCAGCGTTTGCGGCATCGCCGCATGACAGCTCTGCCAGCCCGGTTGCAAAGCTGAGGGGCTGGCGGCCTGTGCCAGCCAGCAATACGGGAAGAGCCTGCGCCTTGAGCGTCTTTGCGTTCACGCGTTCACCCATCGGCCTAGCTCGGTCTGCGCCCAGCACAGGTTAAGGTAGTACCCGTCCCAAATCCCGATTGCATCCAGTTTTGCAAAGCTCAGGAGTGGACTAGCTTGGGAAAATTGCGCAGGTTGCAGCGCAAGTGCAAGCGGTGCAGTCTGCTCTTCACTGTCACAAAGAAAGAGCGCCGAGCCATGCCGCCGCACCCTTGCGTTACGGGTATAGATGGGCCACTCCTTAAGCCATGGCTGCTGGAGCATGGCCCGTTCATAACTTTGATATGCCTCGCAGAAGCTCTGCGCAGGAAGATACAGCCCATCATCCGAAGACTCGGCTCCGCGGAACGATTGCGCGATCTGTGCACGCAAGGGCACGGCGGAGGGATAGAAGACCAGCTCGGCGTCAACGCGATCGCCCACGCTATAGCCGCTCGATGCCGCACCGGTCGCAACCGGAACGAAATCGATCAGAACCGCAAAACGCGGAGCTTCGTGCACCGCCTCGCGCCACAGCCATGTCTCCAGGCGTCGCAAGCGATCTGGCTGCACTTCGCTCAGCGCCGCAGTAACGCGCCATCTTCCTTGCGCCCGCACCGCATCAGGATCCGCCAAGAGAGCCTCGCGGGTAAGCGACCATCCAATCGCCTGCCGCACATCGGCCTTGAGTCCGGGAGGCAGGGTGTCCTGCCCGTTATTCTGGCGCCGATACGCTGCGGCGAGCAGGTGAATCAGGCCAAGTTCCTGGATCGCCATGACGGGTCTCACGGCTTCCGGCAGGCTGAACAAACGTGCCGGCAGGTTTTCCAGCCGTGTCGCAAGACCGGAGGCTTTGGCGTCAACCAACCGTTGAGCAATCACGCGGCATGCCTGCGCGGACTGTGCCGCAAAGTCCGCCAGACCGCGATCCATCTGATCGGAGATCCAGACATCCAACTCGTCTAGGCCAGCCAGAACTGATGCCTCACGATCCTGGCGAGTGCGCTCCCGTGCCGCCGCCGCGCGAGCTTCAGCTTTGGGATCGAGTTTGGTCTCCGGAAGGTCGGAGCCGGTTGCCTGGATGGAAGCTTTCGATCCACCTTCGCCCGGCGTTGCTGTAGCAGCCGCCGACGGGCCTCGCCTCCGAGACATCCAATCGTTCACCCAGGCGGGAACATTCGCCGCGGCAAATGTCAGCTTACCGTCGGCGCGCAGCCACATCAACGCAAGAGAGTGCTTGCACGGGAATTTGCGGCTGGGGCAGCTGCACTTGTAACCGGCGTCAGTCTCGGAGACGACCACGCGATATGGCGTAGCCCCCGAGCCTTGACACTCCCCCCAGATCAGACCGGTCCCATTCGAGGCCAGGGCGGGCCAACTTGCGGGCTTCAACAACTTCCGCGCCGCGTCCAGGGAGGACTGATCCGGCGCCAGCGCTTCCACATTCTCCAGACTCAGAGCCATCGAGCCGCCTTCCTACTCACTTTACCCTATCGCCCATCCGGCCCCGGCGGCCTCGTCGCCCGCATCTGCTGGCGCGACGGCTGCGGCTGCAAAAAGGCACTGCTGCCTTGTCGATGCCCATGTGTCGCATGGCGGCGAGAATTGCATTGTCACTCATCGGTCGCTCGTTGCTCCGCGCACCCGGAAACACAAAGCGGCCGTGTCCCGTGAGTGGGTGTAGCTCGCGAAGAATTTCCATGGCCTGCTGTGAGAGAGGGACGATGCGGGGTTTTTGGTCTTGGCAACTAAATAGCGCCACTCCGGTCCGCCCAGATCCCAGCCTTTCTCTTCGCAGCAGCAATCAGATGTTTCTCCGGTCGAGAGAATAACTTGTCCAAGAATGCGGGAAGAATTCTCCCTTTACCGGCGATCTCGAAGCCGATGAATCGTACTTTGGTCCGCGTCGCGTGCGCGGCAAAGGAGGGCGCGGCGCAGCAGGCAAAACCATCGTCTTTGGGCTGCTCAAACGCGACGACCAGGTCTACACCGGGATTGTTCCGAATGCGTCAAAAGCCGTGCTACAGGCCATCATTCGCGGCAAAGCCGGTTCGGAATCGGTCGTGCACTCTGATCGTTGGCGAGGGTCTGACGGTCTGGTCGATCTGGGCTTCGACAAACATTTGAGAGTCAATCATAGCGACAATGAATCTGCTCTTGGCCCCAACCACATCAACCGGAGAGTTTGACGGAGTTAATGATAAGATTACGGTGGATGTTTATGACAAGGCGAGCGCGCCTCCCGGATACCGACATGTTCTTCAACACACCAACCCATAACGGAGGTCGATCAATGTTTTGCGTCGAACCATACGCAATGTTTCACTCTGAGAGGAAGTCAGCGGCAGTCCCGGTTGTTCGGACAGTTTTCGCCGATTCTTAAGTGGAAGCTCTGTTTTTCGGTTTAGGTTGCCAGGGGTTCTGGCAGGCGGTTGAAGTTTACCTGTTGGCGATGTTGCAATTGACCGGCAGAACCACTTTATCGCATTCTGAAGCCGGCCGGTGAAGCGGAGTCGGGCACTGCTGGAGAGCGCCCCGCCAAGGAATAGCCGGCTGGAGACTCATCGACGCCGATGAGTGCCGGGAGTGGGCACGACTGCCGCTCCCGGCCTTTTCTTTCCACATCGGATCGATAGATTTCCCCATGCCTTGAAAAACTCACTCGGTAAGCCGCCGCGCAGCGGCATCCTTGTTCCTGGCTTTCAACTGGCCACGAACTCGACCGGCAAAGCTCCGGTTTAGGCTGCCGTCGATTCCGGCAGGCGGTTGAAGTAGACCTGACCGGGCGTGAACCCATTCAGGCTGGAGTGCGGCCGGATGGAGTTATATAACTCCAGGTATTTCCCGATGGAAATTCCG
>JBEKNI010000005.1:0-153323 GCA_049522975.1 Occallatibacter sp.
CGGAATTTCCATCGGGAAATACCTGGAGTTATATAACTCCATCCGGCCGCACTCCAGCCTGAATGGGTTCACGCCCGGTCAGGTCTACTTCAACCGCCTGCCGGAATCGACGGCAGCCTAAAAACAAAAGCAAGACTTCCACTTAAGGAAAAAGCAAAAACTGTCCGAACGACCGGGCCTGCCGCTGTTTGTGGGCATGCGGGATCGGCGTGTGGAATTTGTGGTTCGAGCCAGCCGGGGCGAGAGCCTGAGCAGTTTGTGCCGGGAGTATGAGATTAGCCGTCCGACGGGCTACCTGTGGCTCAAGCGCTTCGGCGAGCAGTGTGTGGCCGGAGTGGAGGAACTCAGCCGCCGTCCGCACCTGAGTCCGCGCCGGACGGCGGCAGAGATTGAAGTACGCATTGTTGCGCTGCGCCGTCAGCGGCCTGACTGGGGCGCGCGCAAGCTGGCTGTGCTGTTGGAGCCGGAAGGGCTGGTATTGCCGGTGATCACGGTGCATCGCGTGCTGCTTCGGCATGATCTGGTGTTGGATATGGTGTGGCTGATGCGGCAAGGCGTGCGCCGCTATTTTTCCGGCATCCGGCATCCGCCGACCGGGGTCCCCACGGACAGGTCTTGGTCCGTGGGGTGGAGACGCGGGGCAAGGTGGAGCGGTTTCACGAATCACTGGAGCGCGCGCTGCCGGACGGACGCGGAACAGTGGCTGACGCAAAACTGACGGATAACTTCCGTCACGAGTACAACCATGTGCGCCCCCATGAGGCGCTGGGCATGCGTATCTCGGCCAGTCTATGGCGGCCCAGCGCCCGGGCCTACGATCCCGACCCGAAGGCCTGGGATTACGGCGCCGGAGCTGAGTTGCGTAAGGTCGGCGGGCAGGGACATCTACATCGGCGACCGTCGCTGGAGGGTGAGCCAGGCATTGGCCTGACAGACGGTTCGGCTCGAACGTATCGAGCAGCGCGTGCTGGTCTACTTCTGCCGCACCCTGGTGCAGGAGATCGACCTCAGCGGGGAGCGTTCCGTTGCAGTGGAACGCTCCCCGCTAAACGGCTGCCTGTAGAGGATTCCTTATGGGGCCGATGACGGAGCCGCCTGTCTCAAAAACCTGAGAGTGCCGGACAAGATAAGCTTTGAGTTTTTTGAGGCATGGGCAAATCTATCAACCGATGTATGTAGAAGCGCCGATGAGGAGCGGCGTGGAGTTCCACGTCGCTCCCACGGCCATCGGATCGATGAGTTTGCAGCCGGCTATTCCTCGGCGGGTTGCTCTCCAGCAGAGCCCGCCTCCGCTTCACCGGCTATCGAGTATCCTCAAGGAGAGGCTACGCCTTGAGAAGACAATTACACTGAACGGCAACTGTGTCTTCAGCAGACTGTCTCTCGAAAGGGGTCACCTCAAGCCTTCCCAGGTCTCGATTTTGAGACCTGGGGTGCGCGGCATCCGGCGTTATTCGGATTCGCCTACAACGGCGTAACTGCGCGTAGTTCCATCCGCAAACAGAAGTTCATATCTCCGCGAATAATCATGGTTTGGGAAGATCTTTTCCTGAGACTTCTTCGCCTTGTAGTCGCCCACAGGAAGCACGTCGAAGGAGTGCCAAGCTTCCAGTTCGTACTTCTTGCCGTCAATGATTACGTCCAGAAGCTGCGTTGCCATTTGAAACCTGTCAATCACTTGCGAAGACTGCACATGAACGGCAACTGTATAGTCCGCCGGGTTGGCTGCGGGCTTCTTCTCCGCCCAGGCCAGCGCGGGCAGCATGAGCAACATGGAGAAAAGAACCTTCTTCATCGTTTTCTCCGGATTGTTATTAGGTGAGTTGCGGTTGACGGCGTAGATGCGTTTCCAATCGCTGCCGACTCGAAGTGATTTGTAATCAACTGTCAGTTAGAATACTTCTTCGCAAAAATAGTTGTTTTCCGTCCAGTTTTTCTGGGATCACCGATCAGTCTTCAAGCTTGCCTGCGCGCTTCTTTCGCAACCACCACCAGGCAAAGCCCACCACTGCCAGGCCGCCTACGATGGCCAGCAGAGCCAACCGGTGGTGGGCCACGAGATCGACCGCGCCGGGACCCAGCTTGAGCACAAGCATGGAGAGCACCAGCCAGCGAACCATGCGGCCGCAGAAGACGGCCAGCATGAAGGGAGCGACGCGCATCTCGAAGACGCCGGCGGCAAAGACGAAGGCCTTCCAAGGGGTGGGCGGAGGGAGCATGGAGGGAATCATCATGGCCAGGAACTCCTGGCGCTCGAAGCGGGAGCGCATACGCTCGTAGCGTTGGCGGTTGATGCGCTTGAGGAGGAAGAGTTCGCCGCCGGCCCGCCCGAGGCCGTAGGGGAGCAGGCCGCCGATGGCGGAGCCCACGGATGCCAGCAGGCAATAGAGCCAGAAATGGCTCTTGTCGGCCCAGACGTAGCCGGCCAGGATCAGGTCCATCGGGACGGGGATGGTGGACGAGTCCAGCATGGCGACCGCGCCTACGCCCCAGAAACCCAATTTGGCCAGGGCCGGCAGCAGGACAAACTTCCATTTGGCCATCCATCGAGCAAGAAACTGCTTCAAACCGAGTCCCTTTCCGTCGGATCATCCGTCTTACGGTCAGAGACCATTGTACGGGCCCGGGCGATGGGCGCGGATTTGGTCAGAATGAGAGAATAGAGGGAAAGGACACGAACGGAGCGGCAGCGCAAGCGACCTGAGAGCTCCCGCGGATCGAATGCCCACTGAAGAAGCGCCAACCGATGTGAACGAGGCCCAAGGGCCGACGGAGCCGACTCCCGGTCCGGACGCTCCGGCCCTGGCAGGGGAGTTGCGCCAGCCCGAATTGGCGTCCGTGGGGATGGGCGGTTCGCGGTGGGTGGACTACGACGCCCACGAGCTACTGCAGTTGATCAGCGATCTGGAGGATGAGCGGCGCTGGGCGCGGCTGCGCGAGGGCTTCTGGCTGGCCATTCTGATTCATTTGCTGCTGCTCTCGGCGGTGACGTGGCTTCCCAAGTACGTCTTCAAGGTGCCGCAGGTGGTGGATCGGAGCGCCGCGCTCAAGCAGCATAAGGAATTTACCTATCTTGATACGCCGTGGCAGCCGCCGCCCAAGCCGATCGTCAAGCCGGTTCCGCTGGATCATCCACTGATCGACAAGCAGACGCTGGATGCGATGAAACGGGAGACGCCCCCGCCGGCGCCGGAGGCTGCTCCGAAGCCGCCGGTGCCGGTTCCACCGCCGCCCCCGCCCGTCCAGCAGCCGCAGATTGAGGCGCCTCGTCCTTCGGCGGTGCCTGCGCGGCCCAACTTCGCCATGGGCTCGGAGAATCCGGCCGACCAGTTGCGCGACGCGATGAAGGGGGCAAGGCAAAACCCCGGATCGGTTGGCTCTCCGCCTCCGAATATCATGCGTCTTCATCCGGATGCCAACCTGGGCGGCGCTCAGATTCTCTCCGACACGCAGGGCGTGGACTTTGACCCCTACATTCGCCATATCGTCATTGAGACGGAGCGAACCTGGGACCCGCTGACGCCGGACGAAGTTCTGCCGCCGATCAACAAGCGGGGGGAAGTTCTGATTCGCTTCAAGGTACTTCCCAACGGACGGCTGATGGATGGGAGCATGGTGCTGGAGGGCAGTTCCGGGGACGTGGGCCTGGACCGGGCGGCGTGGGGCGCTCTGACCGGCTCAAACTTTCCTCCACTGCCGAGGGAGTTCCACGGACCGTATCTGGAATTGCGCTTCCTGTTCATCTACTAGAGTAGAGCGAAACGGTAAAATGACAGGTTGACTGCATTGCTTGGAAGGCGGCTTTGGTGCGAATCTTCGCTTTGATCTTCTCTTTCGCTATTCTGCTGGTTTCGCTCTCGGCTGGGGCGCAGACCGCGCCGGCCGGCTCCACGCAGGACAAGCCCTGCGGAGCGCAGCCCAACGCGCCTGCCGACAAGGATGGAATTGTCTCCGACACGCAGGGCGTTGATTTGAAGCCGTACCTCAAGCGCATCTTCCGGATTGTGCAGTCGACTTGGAATCCGCTGATTCCCAAAGAGGCAGGTCCGCCGGTCAACAAGGCTGGAGAGGTGCTGATCTGCTTCAGGATTCTGCCCAGCGGGAAGCTGATGGACGGAGGCATGGTGCTGGAGGGCCGTTCCGGCGATCCTGCCCTGGACCGCGCCGCCTGGGGTGCTGTGCAGACTTCGGTTTATCCGCCGCTGCCCGCTGAGTTCAAGGGGCCTTATCTCGAATTGCGCTTCGCTTTCCTCTACAATCCGGATCGCCAGCCCGCCCCCTCGCGCAAGCTGCCCAAACCGCTCGGTATTCCTGGCCCCGTGGGCATTACGCTCGGCTATAACTCGAAGCTGTAAGCCGTCCGTCTTACTCTAGTAACCTCTGATTAGCTTCTGTTGCATATAAGACATTCCCTCGGAGGCTAAAGCTCAGCTTGATTTTGTGGCGCTTACGGCACGACTGAAAATATGTGCTGAAAACAAAGGGATTAGCAGCATGGTTACACCCGCTGTTACACTTTTTTGTCGATTTGCCTGTTTTCCGCTCCCAAAACCCAGTATTTGAGGGAGAGGGACGAAAATGAAAGCTCACTTGTACATCAGAATCAAAATGCAGGACGGGAGCCGCCCATTCTGCGAACCAGTCTATGCCGCCAACCGCAAGCTCAAGCCGGGGTACGCCATCGTCAAGGGCAAGCCGGAATACCACCAAGAGGGAGTTTACCATCTCCGCTACCTCCGGGGCGAGAAGCGGGTTTGGGAGTCCGTGGGGGCTGACGCGCAAGAGGCTTTGCTCCGTCAGCACCAGCGGGAGCTAATCTTAGACGGCCAAAAAGCCGGGGTGCAGGTTGTGGAGCCGATTACAACCGGGCGTGACCTTGGCGCTTCGATTGACTCTTAGGTCCGCCAGCAGGATAGACCCGGCCAGCCGACCGGAGCCGAGATTGAATGTGAAGTCCACCAGTGCATCAAACTGACCCTGAGAGAGTGGAACCTTGACCAGGCGCAAGACTGCCTGTTCCGCGCTCTGTACATCCTGCAAAAGCAAGGCGGTTGCCTCATCCTCTGTAATGCCGTTGGGGTACGACTCCGGGTGTAGCAGCCGGTGACCGTAGCCGATGGTGGGGAACCCGGCCACGTCGAGATATGTATTTGCTCGGAATCCCTCGCTTGCCTTGATAAGCTGTAATCCATCTTTCGATATATTCATGTTTATCCTTACAAGTAGTGCTTTATCAATTGCTCAACGCCGAGAGTCAGTCCGGTCGTTATGAGCGTCCATGCCGCGAGACCCACAATCTGTACGACCCGGCTGATGCCAGACAATAGCCAACCTTTCTCTTCCAGCGTGGTTACTCTCTCTTTGATTTGAAATATCTCGCTCGGCGTTCCATTGCCCTGCAAAGCTGGTTTGACCACCGCCTCCAGTTTGGAAGTACGCTCAGAGATTTCTTGACGCCATTCATTGAGATTGGCGGCGAGTTCATCCTGCTTATCGCTGATTCGATTGAGTGCGTCCGTTATGAAATTTATTGCTTGGTCGTCCATGTCGGTCTCCATTAGATAAGTCCGAGTGCAACGAGCGTAGAAACATTCGGGTCTAGGTTTACATACCGTGGCTCGATAGCACCTAGAAGTTTGAGCAGCGCGGCCAGCGACATACCAGTGGTAGCACCGTGCGCTGTATATGCTGTAATGACGGCTGCTGGCAAAGCCGCCTGATAGAGAGGCAAGACGGCAACATCAGGGTCAACTTTAGCAGCCGCTATCTGCTCATCCGTGCATTGGCAGTAAACGAGTCCCTGCCCATTGGCGTCAGATGGGTACATAGGCATCTGCCAGCCAGTCGCGTATGCAGAGCAGGTTGG
The DNA here is from genome assembly GCA_049522975.1 of Occallatibacter sp. Lineage (GTDB taxonomy): Bacteria > Acidobacteriota > Terriglobia > Terriglobales > Acidobacteriaceae > Telmatobacter. The sequence continues at coordinate 5,867 of JBEKNI010000005.1, forward strand.
ATAGGTGCCATAACTGGCGGTCGTAACGGGAGATAACATCCATATATTTTGCATTTGTCATCCTTAGCACAGCCGCATTAGCATATTGTGTATCAGCAGCGGTGTACCATCGCTGAGGTAATAGTTTTGTTCATTGTAGCTATCGGAATCAAGACTAATATCCATGCGAATCCCGTTGTACCTGTCGATAGTTGAGCCGGACGCCCGGAACGCTGCTTTCCATGTCCCTTCGTGCCAGATAGGTTCGCAGGGGCTAACACGGTGACCATCTACCATGCGCCAGATAGCGGCCTCTTGCCTACGGACGTGTACGACGCGACGATACACGTCTTCGCCAGTTGCGAAACATTTTCCCTTGAGATAATCACCGGCCTGTACATCTATAGCCTTAATAACACCTTTGGTACGCTCTGTCACCAACTCTTGACTCTCTGGGCAGGTGCCATCGCCGGTAGAGCCACCGCCGCCTGTGGGGTTGCTGGCAGACCCAGTTGTCAGTAAAATGTAATCTGCCGTGGCTGGATAGTTTCCATCTGAAGAGCAGGTAGCCGCTTAGATGGAATTGTTTGTCGTTGAGGTAAGAGGCGGTGTTGGGTTCGCAAATGCCAGAGCGCCTGTTGCCGCGCTGATATACGGAAAGAAGTAATATGATGTGCTGGACGATAGGCCCGTGAATGTCTGAGACGCAGCGGGTATAGTCAGTGCTGTCCCATTCGTTCTAAGCAATGATTGCGCCGGGATGCTTATAGTGAGAGTTGATGACGTTGAGGTTGAGGGATTGAACAGCACGGTTTGATTTGCAGCCAAGGACAGGTTATTCATACCCGCGCTGCTGTTTATGGTGACAATCCCTGTTGCGGCGTCTATCGTTCCGGGATTCAACCCCGGCACTGTGAATGGCACTGCTGTCAGTGTCGATAATTCCTGAGCGCAGTTTCCGAACCCATTCACACTCTGAAACTTGAAATACAATGTTTGCCTTTTCCACGTTGGGTCATACGTGTATTTCAGTACGGAACCATCCAGCCGCATAAACAGAGAACCCGCCGCATGAGCGCCGATAGTTGACCCCATCTGCCCACGACGAAGATAACCGCTCATCGTGTATGTGTCGCTGCCGGTCAATGCACACGTCGAATAGTTGATAATCTCACCATCAACAAAGCACATTGTATTGCCGGAATCTGCATCTAACGTAGTGCCTGATTCCAGCGGGGCACAATTGTTAGTCAATTGCACTACAAGGTTAGCCATTGTATCAGGGTCAGCGGTCACGGCGAGAGCAGATGCAAGTGTTCCAAGCCGAGCGGGTTGTGTGATACTTCCAACCTGCAAATACTTTGTTCCATCTTGACTCACCCATACGTTACAGGAACCCCAGTCGCTCAACTGTCCAGCCGCGCCAATCCAGATTTGGTTACCCTGATACTGAGTCAACCGCTGCGTGGCTTCAAACATTACGACTTCAGAGTTGCCCGGTTGTGCATAAGCATTGACTAAAGAAGTTCCCCGGCTTATATCCTTGTTATAGATTGATGGTTGATGAACACCCCATAAATAATCTTCACAGGTAACTTCAAGTCCATTCTTGGGGTCGTCCACAACCTTGGCAATCCGCACAGGAAGAGTTGTAATACCGAGATTGAGATTGTTCGAGCCAACAGCCCAAAGGCTGGATGTTGTGATGTTAACGATGTCCATTGGCTCAAGATAAGAGTAAGTAAAGGGCACTGTGAATGTGTAAGTGTTGCGGATGTTGACGCTTCGCTTGACCCGCATGGATGCGGCGAATGTTGCCGCAGGTAGCGTCGTGATGAAGTCCCAGTCTTGCGGGTCTTCAAGTCTCAACCCATAGCGGTTAATTGCGGCTTGGTCAGAGGAGCCGGAGTTTGAGAGATTCAGATTCTTAGCGCGAGTCTCTTCATTGCGCTGCTCTTCCTGCTCGAATGAAACGATAAGAGAGTCCAGACCCTTGGCGTCTGCCAACATGGTCTCAACCTTAGTGCGAAGTTCCGACGTAAACAACTTCATATCGGATGGCACCAGTGCGTTTGCGTCAGCTACCAACTTGGCACGCTGTTCGCGGAGTTCAATTGCCTTGCTCATTGTGTGAGTCCTATATTTATGGGGGTTACCCAGTTACTTCGTGTTGCTTTATGTTTTGCAGCGTTGCAAAACTAGGCGGGTTGTTGTCATCTCGCTTGCCCATTCAAGGGCTGCTCTAGGCGGCGAAGTATATTTGTTAAAACTCTTTGGCAGCTTCCAGAGCCAGCATTATGGCTCTTAAGTCTTGGCAGTCACAGTTTGGGTCGTTGCAATCTTCATCGCTGCAAATGCCGCAAGCATCAGCTTTGCACTGTTCACAATCGCACTGACAGTCGGTGTCGCTGGACTTTTCATCTGTAGTTGCGGATGAATCGCCGCGAGTCTCCGGGATAGTGATTGCACCATCGGGGAAAAGGGTACGCAGTTGCACCGCAGGGGATTCATACGCGGGGAAAGTGCATCCGGGGGAAATCTCAAACAACTCAACATCGTTAAGAGTACGGATGTTCCCACCCTTTTCGTCGGTAGACCACGAGTCGGCCTTTGTTACGAATCCAAAACTGGCTCCTGTCACGTCCCCACGGGTAACGCTGACTTTGAGGTCTCGTGCGGCTTGAGTGTCGGGCAACTCGCATGAGAAAGACAATCCCTTGTCATCCTCATGTAGCTGTAGAGTGCCGCTGGCTGTGTTGCCGATGCAGTGGTCCGTATTGTGGTTGACCAGGGCACGGATAGGGGCTGTGGAGGATATTGAAGATGCAAAGCAGCCGGGGGTGATCTTTTCACGAAAACCACCCAAGTCAGCAGACAAGGAATTAAATCGGGCAATGTAGCCTGTAAGTGTGCTACCCTCTGCCTGTATCTCTGTGATATTTGACCTAATCTCGCGTTTACTCATTTGTAATTACCTCTAATTGCTCCTTGGCTCTTATCTCGGCGGCGTCCTCTTCGACTGCATAGATAAGACTTTTCAATAACTTTCTGAATTCGGCGTCGGCGGCTGTCTTGCCGAGTCTGGTTTCAAGGCCGGTAAAGTATTTTCTATTGCCTTTTGCTCGGCAGAACCGACCGTGTTGCCACTCCTGAAATAGACTCCAACCGCGCTGCATATCGGAGCCAGCGTTTGCGTTATCGCGGCAACATCTTTCTTTGCCCTATTCTGCAACCGGCTGTACGCATCATTGAAGAGAGGTTCAAGTACAGACCGTGGTTGCTGTTTGCTGGGCGTAGGAGGCGGTTTAGCGACTGGCTGATGAGATTTGTTGCTACCTTAGCTGCCTGAGCATCGGGGTCAACAGCAGCCGGTTTATCGTCATCAGGGCTGGTATCCGCCGGGTCATTATCCGTCTCTATGCCCTCTGCGGCTGTAGCTGTAGTGGCGTCTACATAGTTCAATGGCCTGATGTACACATCCCCACCGGGAACTGGTTCCATGCCGAGTTGTTCCCTGATGTCGTTTGCTGAAAGCCAGCCGCCCATACGCCCCGCCGTCTGCTTGGCCGTGAGGGTTAGGGTATCCGCTGCAAGCAGGGCGTCAAGATAATGGCGTATGACGTACTGATTGGCGGAGCGCCCAAACGATGGGAGCAACTTGTACTGAAACTCCTGCTGAATCTTGGTCAACCACGGCGTCAGTGAGTAAGAAAGAAACTCTCTGTTCTGTGCCTCAACCGTACTCTTGAGAATCTTTTCCGTGCTGCCAACCATATACCCCGGCACACGCAAAAATGCAGCAATCTCATCGCGGGTATACTTGGATGTGTTAGTGTATTCAGACAGCGCGTTGGGGTCTGTCTCGACAGGGACAATCTTTACACCATTCGGCAATACCCCCACCCTAAAAGCATTCGCTCCTGTAGACAGGGCTTCAACATCCAGCCGCATCGTTGTTAAGTCTTCCGGTGTAAGGTCGTGGTCAGCTTGCAGATAAAATTGATTTCGTGCCCCATTGGCGTAGAAACGCGCTCCAAAACGAGCGGCTACAAGTGCAAGCCCTATGCACTGACGAGCCATCTTCGCAAAGGATGTACCCTGCAAACCATCGAAGGAGAAGCCGACGATGTGGAGCATATCCTCAGTCTTGATAGTTGCCGGTAATCCATCGGCGGTATCTGTTGTTTCAAAAGCTAGCATTCCGTTCTTGCGGACCGGCTTTGTTTTCCACGGAGACAACGGCCAGAGTGCAACAGGTCGAGCTCCGCTTGAATCACGTTCAATCTTGGCGTAAGCATTGCCCCACCCGGCTGCTGCCGTCATCAGCGTTTGAAAGAACACTGTCGCCGACATCTGCGGGTTAGGACGCTCAGTGAGCAGATAGTACAGGTAGTGCGATGGCGCTGGACACTGACCGCGTGGCATCTTTTCATATACGCGCAACGGAAGAGAACCAATCGACTCGGAAAGAATACGAATGCAGGTCAAATAAGTTGGAACTTCAAAACTGGTGCGTTCATTGACAGTCTCATTACTATCAGTGAATGTGCCCATCCCCATAGCAGCAAGCCCAGCGGCCAGTGAGACCCCAGCTTGATTGAGATTCACACCGTCACGCTTCTCATGCGGAGACTGTAAGTTAAGAGATATTAGTCCAGACATTTATGCTGCCTTCCGTGCTGCCCACTCACTAAAGCCATACGATTCTTTGGTACTTCTTTGGTGGTTCCGGTGCTTGAATCGCCTGAGACAGAGCAATAATCGTTGCAACTGGACCGTCAATCTTATCCTCTGGCTTGTTTTTCCTTGGGAATATATTGTCGTTAAAGTCCGTCTTAATCTCGACATTCGACATTTGCCAGTTCATGCACGGGTTGTTATCGTGGTGCATCGTTCCATTTAGCACACCTGATTCCAACCGCTTCATCGGCTCTGATAGGAACTTGACTTGCATCGGAACCTTGACGCGCATTATCCCGGTACGTGACTCGAACTGCTGAGTAATATCTGTAGAACCCCACGGGTCACAGCAAAGCGCCTTGACGTTATACTGCTCAACATCCTTTTGAAGGTCAGCGGAGATTCGTGCATAATCAATCTCTGCCCCGTCTGTGCTGATTAAATGCCCATCATGCACCCAGCGTTGGTAATGCTGTGCCGTAGGGTCACTCGCTTTTGCTTCCGGCAGGTAGAAACGCGGCACGATGTAATAGTGGTACTTGCCATCTTGCAGCTTGCGAAACACCTTGACTGCGGCTGCAATGTCAGTTTTCGAGGCCAAGTCCAGACCGATGAAACACTCACAACTCATGAGAAACTCATTCGTCAGAGGTTCTGTCACAGCGGAGGCTTGCCAGTTAGTTGCATTCATCCATGCCGTTGTCGCGGTCATCCATTGGTTAAGATGTTTGCAGCGGAAGATATTTTGCTTGGCTGAGTTGCGTACAGCCTCGGCTTGGTCCAGCAATAATGCTTCTTCGTCGTTGCTGATACCCAGATTTGGGTTGGCCATGACCAGGGCATCGCGTGTAGTCCAGTCTATCTCAGGGTCAACAGTGTAGATAATGCCAAACAGCCGGTCGTTTTCTACCGTACCGTCTAATACCTTCTCGACTTCCCTTTGTTTCTCTAGGCATGGGCTTTGAGTCGATACACCCGCGGTTGAAATCTCCAACAGGAGTGAGTTCTTACGCTTGTTAGCTCCCGTCTTGAAGCAATCGTACTGTACCGCATCTAATGCTTGATGCCACTCGTCAAGAACCGCAAGGTAAATACTTGCTCCGTCCTTTGGTTCCCGGATGACTGACTTAAAGCGGGAACGCGTTGAACTCTGATAGATACTTTTTGCTGCTACCGTTATGCCATAACGCTTCGTGAGTTCGGGTACTTGCTCCAGCATTGCTTTCGCTGGCCTGAATACCTCGTGGGCTTGCTCTTCCGACGCAGCACCACGATAGGACTCTGCTCCCGGCTCACTATCGAAGAAAGTCATCCATATAGCAATGATGGCTGCTAATGGACTCTTACCATTACCGCGCGGAACCAAGATGAAGGCTTCCCTGTACTTGCGGGTTCCATCCTCATCAATAAGACCGAAGATATTGCAGAGAATGAACACCTGCCAATCTTCTAACCTGAAACGCTGCCCCTGTAGCCGAGCTTTTTCATGCCGCATCAACTCGGCAACCCTGCATACCTCATTCGCAATACCAGGAACAAAAAACCAGCAGCTCTCAGTGTTACGAAGGTCAGTTAGAAAGCGTTTCGCTGCCTGTTTGACCTGCTTGCAAGATATAATCTGGCCGGTCGTTAACCGTTGGGCGTACAAAATTGCGCGTTCGTGAAATTGCAAACTCGTCATCTATATCTTGTTTCTGCGGTTCTGCTGACAATCGTGTGCGGGATGATGGGCTGAGTCCAAGCTCGGCACCAAACTTTCGCATCTGGTCAGCCGACGTATTGATAATCCCGATAAGCGGGTTTTGCATCGGATAACCTGTCTTGGTGCCGACAACCAGAACAGACTTTCCTTTGGTGTGTTTTAACTCATTTAGCTCTGCTGTGGCCTCTGACCATCGGGAGTATGCATCACAATAGCTTGCAAGCATCGCTCTATCAACTGACGTGAGCAGCCCGACCGCAATAAGCTCTCGACTGATGCGTGTCCATTCTCTCTTTGCGATAGCATCAAGGCAGGATGGGCAGGTAGGAATCCCGGATGGTTTAGGTTCGTTCTTATTCAGCTTCCGTTTTCCGGGTTGCCAGCGAGTTCCTTGACTGCGGTCGGTTTTGGTTTACGTCCTGCTACCGTTACTCCCCCAGCCCGTTACCGTCCAATCGCTCCACCTCGTAGCGGAGGCTGGTAGCCCCTAACCGCAGTAACTCAGGCCGAAAGAGCGGCGGACGTTCAAACGACGGCTCCCACGTAGCGCAGCTCTCGTCCTGCGGAACCCTGACCGCGAGGCCGCTATCAATGTCGGCCAGCACCTTAAGGATGAGGCGCAAATCCAGCGGGGCAAGCTGCTCCCGCCAGAGGCTCTCTGCCGTTTCGCCGGGTCTGACAAATACGTGCTGTTGAGCCGCAATCGCCCCACAGTCGATACCGTCACTAAGCCAGTACACCGAGCCGCCCGTGACCCTGTCGCCGCCGTGTATAGCCCACCGCACCGCGTCCCGCCCCCTGTGCAGCGGTAGTAGCGAGGGGTGGTAGCCGATAGCCCCAAAGGTCGCCCGTTCACGCGTCTTGCGCCCGATAAAGTCATGGCTGTGGGCAGCAACGATTAAGTCTGTTCCAGCGGGCAGCGAGTCCGCTCTCACCTCTGGTTGCCAAGGGATTCGGAGGCGTTCGGCGGTTGCCCGTACTCTATCAGAAATCTGCGACCCATCTGTTGCAAGGTGGTCAGCAATCGGCGGGCTGGATACGCCCAGGATTGTGTACTTTCCGGCGACGGCCTCAAGTACAGAAGCTCCAAATTGTTTCTGCCCGCATAAAAAGATATTCATTTACTCTCAGCCGTAATACCGGAATCCTTGCACCGCTCGAAAATGACCGCCATAGCCCGTGCCCATGCCGACTGGCTCTTTGCCGTGGTGACGTGCCGAGGCCGTTGTCGATTTTGCGCTGCTCAGTTTATTGCCGCCGTATAAGATAGCTGATACCTGCCGCCATTTAGAATCCCGGCGGAGACTCGCACATAGACCTGGATGGCTTGTATGAAAAACCGTTGTGAGCGATTTGCCCCATTTATTCTCGCCACGCCGCCACATCTCACAGACTGCATTCAGAAACCGAATCCCGACGCCTGCGCCTTGCCACTCCGGCATAACTACTAGGCGTGTTCCACGCCCCTCAAAATTACCGTGATTGCCTTTGTTCATGGTACACACTGCCATGTGGCAGACCGGCTCCCCGTCAACTGTGCCAACAAAGTATTGACCGGCAACGGGCAGCGGTAGGTCTAAATAGTAATGCGGCTTAAAAAGCGGCCAGTAATGGCTATCTGTCTGCCATATTTCAAGGTCAAACTTTGGCCGTCGCCAAAGTGACCCCCTTGAGAACTTGCAGGTTCCCGTGTCATAAACCCAATCGGGTTCAAGCCAGTCGATTACATCGTAGTGACAGGACAGCAACACACACTGCCCACTCGTGCGCTTCCATGCCTTTTGAAAAGCCAACGCCCCAAACTTCGCAATCTGGCGGTCCACAACGCTTGTAAACTCATCTATAACTACCTTTGACGGAGCCTCACTGATAATTCTTGCAAGGTCAGCACGGAACCGCTCTCCATTGCTAAGAGCATAATATGGGCGCAGCCAGCAAGGGACAGAGCCGAGACCAACCGTGGCTAGTGCGCCAGTTACAGAGTCAAAGTTTCCGTCGGGAGCGATTGCATCAACGATAGGCTTATCCACCGGCCAGTTGTCAGGCTGGTAAAAAGCGTCTTCCCCAAACATCATGCGCCCTATGGATGACTTACCAGAGCCGGACGGACCAACTATAACCCCCAGCTTTCAGTTTGGGTCATCAATGTCTAGCTCGGCGTCGAGGTTGAACTCGGCTCCAGACTCAGCATTGAAAAGCGACTTTACACGAGCAGCACGGTAACTATTAAAGTCCTTGCAAGAGTTTCGCACTTTAAGTTTCATATTAGGTTACCACGACCTTACACTCGAGTGTCTGCGTGAGAACTACACAAGGTACTTGTAATTCACACGCGAGTTGAGCGACAACAGAAGTATGTCGCGATTTAAGGTTTACAGCCCGGACCAGGCGTATTTGCTGCCCCCGAGCGTGCGGGATGAGTTGGGCGACAAGCACCTGTGCTTTTTCGTCCGTGAGCGGATGGAGCGTTTGGACATGAGCGTATTCGTCCACAGCTACAGCCAGGAAGGCGGAGAGCTTTACGCGCCCCAGCGGATGCTGAGCGTCTGGCTTTACGCTTATGCGTTGGGCGTCACCAGCGCGCGGCAGGTAGAGCGGCGGCTGGTCGAAGACTTGGCGTTTCGCTATCTGGGGGCCGGCGAGCGGGTGGATAACTGGTCCTTGAGCGCGTTTCGCCGGCGGCACGGCCGGGCGCTGAACGATGCCTTCACGCAGGTGGTGGAGTGGGCTCAGTCGCAGGGCATGGTCAAGCTGGGCCGGGTGGCGATCGACTCGACGCGCATCGCGGCCAACGCCAGCCGCGATCGGGTCGACTCCGAGCAGTCGCTGCGCGATACGCGGGCGCGGCTCAGGCGTCAGGTGCGGGCCTGGCAGAAGGCGGCCGATCGCGACGACCAAGAACCGGGCGGGCTGGAAGTGGCCATTGCCGAACTGGACCGGGCGCTGGAGGAGCTGCCGCGGCGGCTGGAGCGGCTGAAGAAGAGGGGCTTGAAAAAGCTCTCGCGGACCGATGAGGATGCGCGCTTTCTGCGCCAGCGCGGAGCGAAGTTCGTGCTCGGCTACACGGGCGAAATTGCGGTCTCGGACGACCACCCGATCGTGGCCCAGCGGGTGACGCAGAACGCGGCCGACAACGCGTCGCTCGTGCCGATGGTGGACCAGGTCGAGCAGCGCTGCGGCGCGCCGCCCGGGGCGGTGCTGGCCGACAGCGGATTCTTTTCGATCCACAACCTGGAGCACATGGAGCAGCGCAACATCGATGGGTACGTACCGGACTCCAATCTGGCGTGCGAATTGAATCTGGGCCGGCGATGCGGTAAACGGGCGCGCGCCGCGGCGCATCGCAGAATGCGCGCCAAGCTGCGAAGTGCCGGCGGGCAGGCGGCCTACGCGCGGCGAAAAGCCGTGGCCGAGCCGCCCTTCGGAGTCTTGAAACAACAACGCGGCATGCGTCAATTTCGCACCCGTGGACTGGAGAAAGTGGGCAACGAATTCACCCTGTCAACCATCGCCTTCAACCTCACCCGGCTGTACGCCATGCGTGGGGCCTGAAAACACAACCGCCAGTGGAAATCCGTCCCGAAGGCAAAGCAAGGCGCCGTCGAAAAGGGGACAACTCAACCAGCAGACCGCCGCTGAAACGGGCTAACGGCGCTCTCACGCAGACACTTTAGCCCCTGCTCAGTTAGGCGCTCGTAAATCATACGCTGCTCCGTTTCGTCTTCACAGATAACGATGACGCCATACTGTTCTTTGTAGCGACCTTCAGGCTTCTCATTTGCGCCCGTCCCGTCCGAGTATGACGAGGTGAAACTGGCAAGCTCGGCGTCGATGAAATATGGCTGCAAGTCTAGGTCAGTTGCAACCTCAGCTAGTACATTCACATCCCACTCAAGACCAACCTCTGAGGAGCGGTTGTCGGCGACCGCCAGACCACGCGCCTTTAGGTCGTCAATCGAAAGGTCTGTGCGCTGGACTGCGACAAGCTGACTGCCGTCAGTCTGGACGACAATCACATCATCAATGCCAGCATCGGCCGCTTGCTGCGCTGTCTTGTTTCCCGCGAGTAAGTATCCACCGGCAGAGCCGGTGGCTTTACGGTTGCTGGCCCCTCAAAGGGGCCTGACCGCAACCGTCCGAAGCAAAAGCAAGAACAAAAGCAAAAGCCTCTCACTGCTGTCTTCACTTTGGATTAGTATTTCTTAACTCGCTCGGCGTCTGTCTTTACCTTGTGGCACCCGAAGCACAGCGGTTGAAGATTCTCTACGTTGTCTTTACCGCCGCGTGACTTGGGAACGATGTGGTCTACGCACTGTGACGCTCGAATCTTACACGCACAGCAGACGGGTTCCTTGCGGCGTATCCTGCGACTCAGTACATCCCATGCGTGGCCATAGGGCTTATCGCTCCATCCACCGCGCTTGCTGTCAGCAATCTCTTGCTCGTGCTGAGTTTTATGAGTTGGGCAGTAACACTCTCGACTTAGGTTCTTGCAAGCGGGATAACTGCAAGGTCTTAGCGGCAACAATGGCATTGGTTAGGATACCGGAAACGGTTTGAAGCCCTGTATCCAGCGTGTGATGATGTAACGTGCCAACTTTTCATCAGTTTTGACACGCACTACAAGCTCATCAACCGTGTAGTGGGTATGCTTATCACGTGGTGCTTCAATTACTTGTACATCGCTCATAATCCCTTGCTCTCCGTACACGCGCTGCCAATTATCCCTATAAGCATCGGTTGCCGGTCGTTGGTGGTACTCAAACATCGGTTACTTCGCGTCGGCAGCAAGCGACTTGTAAGCCGATTCGATTGCTGGCAAGAAACTGTTTTTGAAATATACGAAGAATGACTCTGCGTCGGTGACAGCTTGCACATCAGCAGGGACATTCACGCCCTTGGAAGCTGCGGCTGTTGCTTTGTCAGTGATAGCACGCTCGGCGGCGGCAACCAGCCCAACGATAGCGGCCTTGACTGGAGGCTCATCCTTGATGGCTTCGTCAAGGATGCTGATAAATTTGACTGTGTTTTCAAACGGCCATGCGATAACGTGTGCCACGTCCTTTACAACTTTTTCAAACTCGCTCATGGTGATGCTCTTTCAATTCTGAAATAGTGTGGGTGTGCTAAGTACCCGGCTCCGATGTGGTAGAGTTGTTCCGGTTATCGCCTCGCCTTACGGTTGGAGGCACCCAGTACTTGAGATTGGTGGCGGACTGAGGAGAGTAGGTCCGCCACCATCGGCGTCAAGGTTTGAGCATTAAGAATAATGCGACGCCAGTCTAATTTATCTCTCTCTACAATAGGGGTAATTATTCCAATTAGAGCCGGTAATAATCCTGTCCATAGAATATCCGGTCATTGCCAACCCTCAATCCCCGGTCCATGCCTAAACCGGCGTCGTGTAGCCGTTGCTCCCAGTCATCCCCTTTAGGCTTACGCCCTCTGACGCGGCGTAGACCGGCTTGACGCGCGCCTTGCTGATAGCCGACAGTGTAGTGCCAAAATGCGCTGCCAGCGCGTCCTGAGTCAGCATAGAGTTGGCCGTGGCGTAATCCACCACGGCATCATAGTCGATTGTTCGTTTCTGGCCTCTTTTGGTTCTCATCACTGGATAAAATCTCCCTATTAACTATTCAGAAAAGAAAAGTCGTCCGCGTGAAGTCACCTTCATTGAACTTGTTGAACTTGAGGCCGGAGCAGTCGTCCGGCCTTGTTTTGTTTGCCCATTGATGTTCACGGTGAATGAATCGGGTTCGGTCTGTCCTGAGAGAAGGACAGAAACATTAAGCGCGGTCATTTTGTCCTCCATAAAATCATTGCACTTCTCCTTCATAGCTGCCGAGATAGGAATCAAGGAGGACAGCGGTTCAATAAACGGGCAACCGTTAGGGTTATGGGTGAGGTAATACAACCGGCACCAAGTCTCAGGGCGCGTGAGCGCCTCATCGAACTGACGGGTCAGATTTCCTTTGAGCACATGAGTCACGAATGCCTTCATGTTGGCTGTACGGCCACGCCAGAAGTTATCCTCCGGGCGTCCATACGCCCATAGGATAAGAGCCTCAAGATAGTCCCACTCCCTTCCTTTGGACGGCCACTTATCAGTGAGGGCCTTGGCGTCTTCATCCCATCCAACGGGAAGAGGAGTGCCAATCTCATGACCCAACTCACCGGAGAGTGTGAGGGTGAGGAGTCTACGGAACACTTCGGGAGAGTTTCCGTATGCTTCATACTTCTCATCAGTCATTTCTTCATCTGAACAACCTGCATGACTGGTAGCTTGATAGATAGATAGTTCATCACTACCTACACCAACACCGACATCATCACCTACACCTTTATCTACACCTACACCTATATCAAGCGACACTTGCCGACTGTTACCGATATTTGCCGACTCGTTGCCGACGGTTTGCTGACCCCACCGCTTGGCATTGGTCTTCTCCGCGCCCCGGCGACCGGCCTCAGACCGAACCTAAGAGATGTGGTCACGGTACTTGGTCATGTGGTAATCTTCCCAGTTATCACCGTGCAGTCCTTTGAGCCAGTTGGTGTACTCGGTGTCCGGTGGCGCTGGACTCTTGTTGTCTTCCTTGGATGGATAGTCGCGCCGCATCTCGACTGGGGTATCAAACTGCGCCCACTCTCCATTCTGATAGATGAAGCATAGGTACGCTTGCTTGTACTTGTTGAACCATGCCTCGATGTTCTCCAAGGTGACATCTGGGTCATGGAAGGTGACTAACCTACCGACCAACAACTCGTAGTCGAGCTCCAGCCGAGCGTAGAAGTTGGACAGGCCAAGGAAGATTGGGTAGAGATACCGCGCCTTCGTACTGAGTTTACGAAGTCTCCGTCCCTCAATTAGTCCCTTAGCGTCGATGAGAATGGTTGCCATATTACTTGTCTCCTTCTTGGCCGTTGGTTGTTCTCACTATCACAACCCTGTGGCATACCTTGACCTCACGCCAGCGCATAAGTGTGAGGCCAGGTATGCAAGTTTTCAGAACAAATGGGGGTATACGTTTTTTACTTCCTCCGCTGTGTACGCCTCACGAGTCCCATAGTGATAGGCGGAGCCATCCTTGAAGATGAGTAAAAGGTCTCCAGCGTCTTCACAAACCTGTGCATGGAACTTCTCTTGTGTCTTCCACAAGAGCGTCCTATCTTCCTTCCGTTCCTCCCCAATCATCTTGAGTTCCGCTGCATACTCATCAGCGATTGTCGGGGTTCCAGGTACTACCGAAAGTTTTGCCATGTTGTTTCTCCTCACTTCGTTGGGGCTGGAAAGCGCCAGCCTTCGGCACTAATACTCTGTTGAATATTGCGTTTACGTTCACCGACGATAGAATTACGGGAATTAGCTTATGACCACTGATGACACTAGCCCAGCATGGCGCGTTACTGTCGTAGTGTCTCCTTGACGGCAGTAGGTGTAGTTGCTGAGGCGGTGAACCCATAGTTTTGCAACGCCATACGCTGCCAAGCCATAAAACGTGATGGACTCGCCGATACGAAGTGCCTCTAACTGACGGCGGGCCTGTGCTTTTGAGGTTGGCATGGGTGAGGTTTTCTTGTCATCAATCAAATACTTTGCCATTGCTTTTCTCCTCTCATGGTTGTTAGCCGGTGGCCTTGTGGAAATAGCTTTTCCATGACCTCACGCGCATACGCTGGCGTGAGGTCGTAGTTTCTGCATGACTCCTCGGCTTTGGAGATACCCATGCCATGTTGGGGCTTTCAGCGGCTTGAGGTCGGTACGGTATCTTTGCTGCCTCTCGAATCTCCGTTCCATTTCCTCAAGGGCAAGGTACAGAGTCTCAGAATTACGTTCTAGTTTCGAGTAGAGGGCCTTGCACTGCGCGTGCTGTGCTTTGATGAGGTTATCCAGCGCAATGGCGGTCATAGTTTTGTAGTCTGGTGTGACAGTAGTCATTCCTGTCACAGCAGCCGTTGTCTTTGCTAAAGCAGACTTTCCCATTTCGCCAATCCTTTCGTGAGTGGCACTGCACAGTGGAGTTCCGGGGGCAGTATCCGCACTTACCCCGCATTATAGGTATACCTAGAACACTCAAGTTTTGGCTACTTTTTTGGAAACAATTTCAACTCTATTTGAAAAAAGTTTGAAATCCGCGTAAATGCTCTTGTCACACAGGGAGTCTCAAACTGCATAGGCGCTGCTACCGTCGTCGTATCCATAATCGGCACCCCATAGATGAGTTCAGCGCGGTGCTGATATTACTCATCACTCCTAGTATACCGGGCGGTTAATGTTTTTGACTAGTTTTTCTGTGGAAAAGACGAAAATAGATTGAAACCCGCGTAAGCAATTGGGTTCAAAAGCTAACGCCAATAAATCAAAATTCTTCCGCTAACAGCCTCCTATGTAGGAGGCAATATGCCAGCAGGAAGCGGTATTAAAGATAGGGCGGCGGCTTTGGCCGAGACGCTTGAGTGGTGCAAACTGCGTGAGCGAGAAATCTGGGAGCAAAGCGAACGTCTCAGAGAGTTGACCGGGCGGATAACTAGACAGGTGGAGGTATGGTATGCGGAAACAAAGTAAGGTAAAACGCCCACCGGCTAATGCAAACTGGCGCAACACCCCTGATGCGGTAATCCTTGCTCTCACGCCAAGCAGGGTTAGCACCAGAGCGCAGTCCCTACACCCCAACGCGGACACCATGTGGGCATACGCGCTTGGTGAGCCTTTATCAAGAGCGGCTATAGATTGTTGGGCGTTCCATGCCCCCGTAACGGTGGTGGCGCTATGAGCCTACAGAGATTAGTTCGCAACTTGGTCAGGCTTGGATGGGCAGACTACGAGATTCACGCTCTGCTCAAAGGCACGGATACAGCAGTCATAGATAGAGAGATAAAGAGGGCTAGAAAATGGACGACCAGCAGTTTCTTGAGCACTGGCGCAAACTCGTCCACCACATCGCCATGACAGCCACACGGACGTACAAACTCAGGCCGGAGGATACCGAGGATATTGAGGGTGAGATGATACTGAGGTTGCTTCGCTGTCCGCAAGATAAGCGTCAGTACGACGGGTACATCAGGCAACTGCTCAACAATGCTGTACGGACAGCCATAAACTCTTTAATGGCGCGTGGTGGCGGTCCACTTGCTGGGTGGCGTGATTACTCGACTCTGAGCTACCGGCAAGCTGCCCCGCCCCGTGACCCCAACGCTGAGGATGAGGCGTCTGACGCTGACAGGGCTTGCGGTG
Source organism: Occallatibacter sp. (assembly GCA_049522975.1). GTDB lineage: Bacteria > Acidobacteriota > Terriglobia > Terriglobales > Acidobacteriaceae > Telmatobacter. The sequence continues at coordinate 21,463 of JBEKNI010000005.1, forward strand.
GCACTCCCAACCCGGAGCGTGGGTTGGTGGACTCCATCACGCTCGACAGTCTCACGACCAAGCTACCAGAGCGAGAGCGCGTAGCAGTGTGCGGGTACTACGGGGAGAGTCTCACCCTCAAAGAGGTTGCCGCCCGTCTGGAGTGTAGCATCCTGACAGTTCGCAACCTGCTGAAAGTGGCTCTCCGTAGGCTAAAACCGAGTATTAAGGTAGATGATTGATACTCACGTTGTACCATCCGCTACTCTAGTCTCACGGTTGAAAGCCCATACAGCTTATCTATCCGGTTCTGAGGTAATGTCCCTACTCGGCGTCAGCCGCAATGCCCTCTGCCGGTGGGTGCGTACCGGCAAGCTCCCGGCCATCCGTATCGGCAAGGACAACCGCTTTGACCCCGCTGCTCTCGCTGGCTGGCTTGAGGCCCACCAGATGTAGCCCTGTTCACCAGCCCTAGCCCATGAGCCGCCCTTCACCGGGCGGCTTTTTCACGCCCTCCCTCCCTCACGCCCCAGTCCCAGCCCCATGCCACACGCCCCCTACGCCCCGCGCCCCGCGTCAGCCCCCAGCCCCAGCCCACAACTGGATACACCTGGCTACACTTTTTGCCAAAATTTGCGTGTATGAGGGTGTATGAGGGAGTACGATAGTATATGCAGTCGAGGGCACGAAAACCGCAACTGGAGCGGCGAAACACGCAATCGGCGCATATTTACAGGGTCATGCCAAGCCCCACGGATAGCAGGCACGACTAAAGTCGTGCCCTGATACAAAACCTACTCAATCAGAGGTTCCCTAAGAGACAATCAAATGACTGGTCCATGACACATTCATGTGCCGCTACGCTTAGTGTGGGTAGCGGTGGACTTCATTTTCGTCTGCTGCAGAGGTTGGTTCCGCCGTGGAACTACGAAGATGGAGTCAATAACTTTGAGGAGAAAACGATATGCAGATCAATGAATTGTCAACGAGGCACGAGGTCCGCGCGCACAAGTTTCTTCGGGGAAGCATGAATGGTTGGCGCAAGGCGCTGACTGCCGCGATGCTGGCGGCCTGCGCCAGCGGAACATGCCTTGCGCAATGGGCTGGCACGGAGGATGCATTTCTGCCCAGTCCGGTGCGAACCATTTCTACCGTTCCCGCGAATGGCGACGTGAATCCTTACGGCGTTGCGTTCGTGCCGAATAACTTCATCACCGGCTCCGGACAGTTGAAGCATGGGGACATTCTGGTCTCGAATTTCAACAACAGCACGAATGTCCAGGGTACGGGAACGACAATCGTCCGCGTTCCGGCCAGCGGACCGCTGAGGGTATTCTTCGAGGACTCTAAGGCTCCGGGCCTATCGACGGCTCTGGGGACGCTGCAGTACGGGTTTGTGGTGGTCGGCATTTGTCCTGACATTCCCAGCACACAGGCGGCAGGAGAGCCGGGGTCGCTGCTGGTGATCAATAACCAGGGCAGGCTCGCGCAGACGATTACCAGCAAGTGGATCCAGGCGCCGTGGGACATGGCGCTGGTCGATCGCGGAGACACGGCGATTGCGTTTGTGGCCAACGCGCTGAACGGGACGATCAGCCGGCTGAACTTCAATGTAAGCTCAAGCGGACTGACCCTGGAGAGCGCTACAACGATTGCCTCGGGCTATGTGAACCGTCCCGATCCAGTCACGTTCTTCGTTGCGCCGACTGGGCTGCTCTATGACGCCTCACGCGACGTGCTCTATGTGGCCTCGACGGGAGACAACTTGGTATTTGGAGTTACCAATGCGACCCATCGCAAGAAGGACGACGGGATGGGATTTATCGCCTACGATGACAATGTTCATCTGCATGGCCCGCTTGGATTGGCGGCGGCGCCGAACGGCCACTTGCTGGTGACCAACAGCGACGGGATCAATTCCGACCCGAATCAGCCGAGCGAAATCGTCGAGTTTACCAAGCAAGGGGAATTTGTGAAGGAGCTCTCGGTGGATCCGGCACAGGGAGGATCCTTCGGGCTGGCGGTGAGCAGCAGCAACGGACAGTCGATTTTCGCGGCGGTGGATGACAACACCTCGTCGCTGCTGATCTGGACTCTGAACGAGTAGCGCGGCTTCCACAAGGTCCATGTGGCCCGAGCAATTTGTCGGGCCGCATGGGCTGGAGGATGCGCGGGAAGTAAGATCCCTTCGCGTAAACTGTTCTCATGGCATCCCCTAGCCTGGACAATCCACTCAACAGGAACTGGCGGGCGGCTCTCGGGTCGCGCCTGAGCGCACAGCTTCACCAGCGGGAGGAGCAGGTCTTCCTGCTGCTCTCGCTGCTGATCGGAGCGCTCACCGGGTTGGCCGTGGTGGCGTTCATCGTGCTCACGGAGCGGCTGGGAATGCGGCTGTATCCGGTGGGCAGCGCCGCGTGGAGGCGGGTGCTGATTCCGGTGGCGGGCTCGCTGGCGATGGGCTACCTGCTTTACCGATTCTTTCCCAACGCGCGCGGCAGCGGCGTGCCGCAGACCAAGGCCGCGCTCTTCGCGCGGGATGGATTCATCTCGCTGCGCACCGTTTTGGGCAAGTTCTTCTGCACGGCAACAACGCTGGCTAGCGGGATTCCGCTGGGCCGCGAGGGGCCGTCGGTGCAGGTGGGCGCGGGAATCGGCTCAGTTCTGGGGCGCGCGCTCGGATTGAGCCCGGAGAAGGTGAAGGCGCTGATTCCCGTGGGAGCGGCGGCCGCCATCGCCGCTGCATTCAACACGCCGATGGCCGCGGTCCTGTTCGCTCTCGAAGAGGTGATGGGCGATCTGCACGCGCCGATTCTGGGCTCAGTGGTGCTGGCCTCGGCCACTTCCTGGGCGGTATTGCGCCTTGTTCTGGGGAATAACCCGCTCTTTCAGGTGCCGTCGTACGAGTTGGGCCACCCGGTGGAACTCGTCATCTACGCATTGCTGGGCATCGCAGGCGGCTTCTTGTCGGTGGCTTTCACCCGGCTGCTTTTGGGGATGCGCAAGTACTTCTTGAAGCTGCCCAGGCGCACGCAGTGGTGGCATCCGGTGATTGGCGGCGTGACGGTGGGCCTGATGGGCTGGTTTGTGCCGCAGGTTCTGGGCGTGGGTTACACCTACGTCGGCAGCGCTCTGAATGGAAATCTGGCGCTCCGCCTCATGCTGCTGCTGGTGGTGCTCAAACTCATCGGCGTCACGGTGAGCTACGCCTCGGGAAACGCAGGCGGCATCTTCGGCCCTGCGTTGTTTCTCGGCTCGATGCTGGGGGGCGCGGTGGGCGCCATCGCCCATCATCTATTGCCGGGGTACGTATCCTCGCCGGGCGCTTATGCGCTGGTGGGCATGGGAGCGCTCTTCGCCGGCATAGTACGCGCTCCCATGACCTCGGTGCTGATGATCTTTGAAATGACGCGGGATTACACGGTCATCGTGCCGTTGATGATCGCCAACCTGACCAGCCTGGCCATCTCGCGGCGCTTCCAGAAGGAGCCTATCTACGAGGCGTTGGCACAGCAGGACGGGATTCATCTGCCCACACCCGCCACGCTGCGCGGCTCGAGCCAGCGCACGGTCGGCCAGGTCATGCGGACTTCTCCGGAAGTTCTCTCCGCGCAGATGTCGGTCAAGGACGCGATGGAACGTGTTCGCTCCGAACAGACCCGCCTCTGGCCGGTGGCCGAAAAGGAGCGCTTTCTGGGGATGTTGAGCAGAGAGACGCTGGAATGCGCTTTGGCCGATGGAAGGGATGAGGAGCCGCTCAAGGACCTGTCGAATGCGCTGCATCGGGAACACGTCCACACGGATCATGCGCTGTACTTGGCGCTGGAGCGGATGAGCGCCTGCCATCTGGATGCCTTGCCGGTCCTGCACCGCGCCGACATTCACAAACTGCTCGGCGTGGTGACGCTGAAGGATGTGCTGGACTCGTATGGTGTCAGCGGCGCGGAGGATTGGACCGGCACGTAGCGGCGCGGCGGCATCCCGCTCTGGCCGCAAGAGCAGAAAGAAGTTTCGCCGGGATGTAACTGGGCTGGATTCCAGGTGTCTTGGACAACATATCCTATGCCTAGTGTTGTTCCAGGCCCTCTTCTATTCGGGACAGATCCGTTTCCCGGTTTCTTCCTTGCTCCAGTACGTTGCCATGCTGCCTATCCGACCGCAGCAATAGCACGGAGAAGATGAGCCCCACCCCGCCGAGACAAGCGAACATGATCTGGGTCGCGGTATAAGTTCCGGTGACATCGCGCAGCTTGCCATTCAGAAAAGGGAAGAGCCCGAGGCCCAGATTCTGGATGGCCGTCATGAGGCCGAAGGCCGTGCCCACGCGCTTCTCCTCCACCACCAGAGGAACCGAAGGCCACATCGCAGCGGGCACCAGTATAAAGGCGATCCCCAGCGCTACCATGCTGAGAATCGGATTCCAGTGGGTGATGCCCATGATGAGGTGGGCGGGAATCATGATGAGGGAGCCCACCACCATCAGCGTTGCCCGCTTCCCGATGCGGTCTACCAGGTTGCCGGCGAAGGGCGCGAAGATCATGGATGCGAAGATCACGATGCTAGTGATCCCCGGCGCCGTCGAGAACATGTGAATGAAGTTGTCGAAGATCTGGGCCAGGAACCCGCCCGTGCTCGCGCTCACCAGCGGGATGCCCCACTTGTCATGGAACATGTCGGTGGCCAGTGCCGTGAAGGGGAAGATGGCGCTGTAGAAGGTCACGCAGAGAAGGGTTACGAACCAGAATGAGGAGTTGAACTTCCCGATATCCGAGAAGACGATCCTGTCGCCCGCGTCCGGTTTCAGAAGCGCGAGCACCTTCTCCCCATGCTTGTCCATGGCAATGTAGACCAGGTTGCACACGACGGAGACCAGGCAGAGGCCCGCCGCGGCCCAAAGAGCCACGCGGTAGCTGCCGAAGTAGTCGGAGATGAGTTGCTCGGTATTGAAGCTGAACAGGGTCCCGACGCGGCTGATGGTGAGGGCAATGCCGAAGGCCAGGGCCATCTCCTTGCCTTTGAACCAGCGGCTGATAATGGCACTCTGCACCACGACCAGAGATTCGGAACCCGCGCCAAAGATCAACCGTCCCGCGAATAATTCCCACTTGAATTGGGCGATGGCCACTAGAGTGGCGCCCACGAGTACCAGGCTAGAGAAGAGCAGGCTGGCCCGGCGCGGTCCCAGCTTGTCATAAAGCATGCCCCCGAAGAAGACGATCAGGATGGCGGCCACCGAGTATGCCGTGTAGAGATTTCCGATCGTGGTGCGGTCCAGATGCAAGGCGTCGATGAGTGTGGGCGCGAGGGCGCCGATGCTGTCGTAGGCGAAATAGCTCCCCAGTAACAGCAAGCTGATGAACATCAGTATGGTGAAGCGGTAGGGGCGCTTCGATGGATGGAAGAATCCCATGGATTGCTGAACTTCACTATCGGAAGCGGGTGGATTGAGAAGCGGGTCAGGCATGGGAGCGATGATCCTCGGGGCGCGGCGGCGCGGGCAATTCCAGAGTGAAGCGCCTCAACCTATGAAGATAGCAGTTTGGGGCGGGAGTTGGCTTGGGACGCGAACGAAGTCCCACGGCAATCGCTTGAACGAATCTTGCAGATTATTTCCGCGATCCTGCTACGCTGGAGTTTGGTCGGTCCTCCCGCACTTGTCGGCCCCGGACACTCCGATCTCCGGGACTCGCCGAACGCGGGAGCGCCAAATCCCGGAAATCGCCGAACTTCGGATTCGCCGCCTCCGGGATGCAGGCCGGTTTGCCTCCAGAAACGCCTCAAAATCAGCGCAATTTCAGGGCTTTCCGCGCTGATTTTGGGGCTCCGGGGGGTGTTTTTCTGCCAATTTCAACCACCTTTTACGGGGGAATTATGTCAATGTCCACACAAAACAAAGGAGTTAGGCTGCCTTACGCACCTTTTCGAGGTACCCCCCACCCCCCATTTCCTGTGAAACTGTGAGACTGTGACGAATTGCCTTGCCTTCCTGCGATTGCCCTGAACGAAGTCCCGAAGAATAGGAAGCTTCTACCCGCTGTTGAGCGGAAAACGCGCCCGGACTTCGTAGCGCGATCCGCCGGGACCAAGAAAGCTCTCGATGAGCAGAAACTCCCCGGCGGTAAACCGGGTGAACTCCGGCTGACGGCTGATTTTGGTTTTGAGTTCGCCGAGGCTTTGCCGCTGCCCCTTGCTGCGCGCCAGCGTGATGTGCGGCTGAAAGGGGCGAGTCTCGGCGGCGAATCCGCAAAGCGCCGTCGCCGCAACCACGCACTCCTCAAGCAAGACCAACTCCGGCGAGACCTTCACGCCCGCAAAGAAGACTCCGGCGCGCTCGAAGCAGCCCAGCCCTTCAAGCCGTATCGGAACCGGCGGCAGATGCAGCTCGTGCAGGCTCGCAACAACGCACTCGCATTGCGCCCGGCTGGTCTCGCCCAGGAATTGCAGCGTGATGTGCCAGGTTGCGGGCGCAGTCCAGCGCAGCCCGTCCCCGCCTGATTTGAGCCGCCGCGAGATCGCCGATAGCTCGTCGATCCCCTTGGCAGCCAGCGGTATTGCAACAAACAGCCTCATGCAGACATTATGACGGACCCCTACTCCCTATTCACTGCTTTACTGGTCTCCGCCCAGGATCGACCCGACGATGCCGCCCAGCAGCGCGCCGCCGACGGCCGGACCGGCCTGACGGGTTTCCGGGTGCGGCAGGTACTCGTAGATCTGATGGGCCAGCCGCGAGATGGGCAGCGTCTGCAGCCACACCGTTCCCGGCCCCTGCAACAAGGCCAGGAAGATTCCGTCGCCGCCGAAGATCATGTTCTTGATCCCCGGAACCGTGGTGATCTGGAAGGCGACTGAGGCCTGGAATGCGCCCACGTGGCCGGGATGCACGCGCAGCACCTCGCCCGGCGCCAGGTTCTTGACCACCAGCTCGCCCGATAGCTCCAGCCACGCCGTCCCCTGGCCGCCTACCTTCTGCAGCAGGAATCCGTCACCGCCGAAGATGCCCGCCCCAAGCGACTGCTGGAAGCCGACGCCGATGGTCACTTGATCGGTGGCGCAGAGAAATCCGTGCCGGTGGACCATGAACTCGTTGCCGGGCCCGACCTCGACCGGCACAATGTGCCCCGGCACCTTGGTGGCGAAGGAGATCACGCCGGGAGCTCCGTAGGCGCGGTACTCGGTCATGAACAGGCTGCCGCCCCCGGCCACCCGCTTGAGGACGCCGAAGAGTCCGCCGCCCCCGCCCATCTGCGTGTGTGTGGTCATCTGGATGGAAGCGGTCATCCAGGAGAGCTCCCCGCTCTCGGAATAGACGCTCTCGTTAGGCTCAAGCTCGACATCGAGCACAGGCATGGTGGTGCCCTGAATCCTGGCTTGCATGGGGTGAAACCTCCTATGGGTGGAAGTGTACCCGTTGATACCTGTGGGAAGTCGAGCCGGAATCGGTTCTGGCCAGGAACAGGAGGGGAATTCCCCGCGCCGCCCCGTAGCGAGCGGGCGGAAGCGCAAGCCGGGGCTGCCTGTCTTATACAATCACTCCATGCAATTTCTTTCGCTCTCCCGCCGCCGCACGGACGTCTTTCCGCCCGAAGCATTCACCCCGGAGCTTAATGCCCGCGAGGGCCGGCGGGTGAGGGAACTCTACGCCTCCGGCATTCTTCGCCAGCTCTGGAAGCGCGGGGACACGCCCGGAGCGGCGATTCTTTGGGAGGCGGCGAGCGAGGCCGAGGTCCGCGCCGCCATCGCCAGTCTGCCTATCTTTGAAGCCGGCATGTTGGAGATTCTGGCGCTCGTGCCGCTGGAACCCTACCCCGGCTTCTCGAATTGAACCCTAGTCGCTAAGTCCCTAGTCCCTGCTTTCCTCACCCCTCCCCCGCGCCGTAAACTAATCTTTTGCCGCGCTCTTCACGAACGCGCGCACGGAAAGAAGGAGCGGACTCATCATGGCCTACCCCGCAAACTACCGTTACACCCGCGAACATGAATGGATCGGGCTTACGGGCATCATCGGCGCCATCGGCATCACCGACTACGCGCAGAATTCTCTTGGCGACATCGTCTACGTCGATCTGCCCAAGGTGGGCGACACGGTCACCGCCAACGCGACCTTCGGCTCGGTCGAAAGCGTGAAGGCGGTCAGCGATCTCTTCTCGCCCGTTACCGGCACCGTCACCGCCGTCAACGAGGAGTTGACCTCCGCGCCCGACAAGATCAACGAGAAACCCCACGAAACCTGGATTATCAAGGTCGAGCTGGCCGACCCCGCGCAGGTGAATACCCTGCTCGACGCCGCGGCTTATGAGGCTTTTATCGCGGAAGAGAGCTAGAGGCCGAGATGCGCTACTTGCCGAAGTCTCCCGCCGAACGCGAAAAGATGCTGGTTGAAATCGGCGCGGCTTCCATCGACGATCTGTTTGCGGTCATTCTCGCCGAGCACCGCCTCGACCGCGACCTCGATGTGCCGCGCCAACATGCGGAGAGCGAGATCATCGACTACTTCCGCGCGGCCGGCGCAAAGAATGCCACCGATTACGTGAGCTTTCTCGGCGCGGGCGCTTATCGCCACTACCGGCCGGTTATTATCGACTCGCTGATTCAGCGCGGCGAGTTTCTAACGAGTTATACGCCCTACCAGGCGGAGATAAGTCAGGGCACACTGCAAGCCATCTTCGAATTCCAGACCATGATCGCCGAGCTGACCGGCATGGACGTGGCCAACGCCAGCATGTACGACGGGTCAACGGGAGCGGCGGAGGCGGTAATGATGGCCGTTCGAGTTACCGGCCGCCACAAAGCAGTCGTAGCTTACACGGTTCATCCCGAGTATCGCGAGGTGCTGGCGACTTACGCGACACACCAGGGTCTGCCGACGGCTCTAGTCGGTTACGAATCCGAGACTGGACGCATCGACCTGGCCGTGCTGGACGCTACGGTCACATCAGAAACAGCGACAGTGTTAGTGCAAAGCCCTAACTTCTTCGGGATTATTGAGGATATTCCAGCCATTGCAGAGATCGCTCATGCCAAGGGCGCGCTGCTGATTGTCTCTATTGCCGAAGCGGTTTCGCTGGGCATTGTGCGCCCGCCCATCGAAGCGGACATCGTCAGCATGGAGGCGCAATCGTTTGGCGTGGCGCTGAGTTATGGCGGGCCATTCTGCGGCGTCATTGCGGCCAAAGAACAGTTTGTGCGCCAGATGCCGGGCCGGCTCGTCGGCCAGACCGTAGACAGCAGCGGCTACCGCGGCTTCGTTCTCACCCTCGCCACGCGCGAGCAGCACATCCGCCGCGAAAAAGCCACCTCGAACATCTGCACCAACCAGGCATTGGTCGCGCTGATGGCTACGATTTTCTTAAGTGTCTACGGCAAGGAGGGAATCCGCGAGTTAGCCGAGCATAACTTGGCGAAAGCGAGTTATGCGGCTTCCACGCTAGGCTCGCAGCCCGGAGCGAAGCTGCACTTCACCGGTGCGCCGCGCTTTCATGAGTTTGTTCTCGAAACCGAGGAATCTCCGGCGCAATGGAGCCAGCGGCTTCTCGAAGCAAAGATTGTCGGCGGAATTGACTTGAGCCGCTGGTATCCCGAATTGCACAATTGCACGCTCTGGTGCGCGACGGAAATTGTAACCCACGTGCAGATCGACGCTGCGGCCAAAGTACTAGACGCCGGTCTAGCGGAAGCACGGTTTTGAAAGGTGCAACGAGGAAGGTGAGTCGATGAAATACGACTGGCCGAGCAGAAATGCCGCGACATTGGCGGTTGTATCTTTGACCGCCTATTATTCTTGGCGCGGCATCTCAGGGCGTCTGGTCATTTTCGCGTTCTTGGTGAACATTCTCGCGATCGTTATTGTGTCCTTGGTTGGCGGAAAGAATCTCCGGCATCGTTTGGCTCTGTTTGTGTCGATGCTCTGCGTTTTGGCCGGAGTAACCGTTTCAGGTGAATGGAAGTGTAATCCACGCAGCGTCTGCACAGCCCTCTCGGGCATTGTTCTTGTAGTCAACATTGGATCCCTGTGTTTTTTGCTATGGCAGGTTCGAAAAGTTTCCACCGAGGTATGAGAATTGGTGACATTTGAAAATTCCAACCACCGCACCACCGGCAGAGTCCGTCCCCACCCAACGCAGAACGAGGCTTTGCTCTTCGAGAAGTCCTCGCCCGGCAAGCGCGCTTATAAGCTGCCGCCGCTCGATGTGGCTCCTGTCGATGCGGCGGCGCTGCTCGGCGCAGCTTATCGCACCACGCCCGGCGAGCTGCCGGAGTTGAGCGAGATCGAGATCATCCGCCACTTCACGCGGCTCTCGACTTGGAACTATGCAATCGACCTGGGCATGTATCCGCTTGGCTCCTGCACCATGAAATACAATCCGCGTGTGAACGAGTTAGTCGCCCGCATCGAGGGACTGGCCGAGGCGCATCCTTACCGGCCCGAGTCACTGGCGCAGGGAATTCTTGAAGTGATCGACAACCTCCAGCGCTGCTTGATCGAGATCACCGGGATGGACGCCATAACGCTTCAGCCGGCAGCAGGGGCGCACGGCGAGTTCACCGGAATTCTGCTGGTTCGCGCATGGCACGAGTCGAAGGGCAACGCGCGTCGCAGGATTCTTATCCCCGACTCAGCTCACGGAACGAATCCGGCCACCGCGGCTATCTGCGGCTATACAGTTGAGAATCTGAAATCCAACTCCGAAGGCGGCATTGACTTAGCGGCGCTAACTCGGCAGGTGGACGAAGAGACCGCCGCGCTGATGCTGACCAATCCCTCGACGATTGGAGTCTTCGAGAGCCAAATCGCGAGGATCGCAGAGATTCTTCACGCCAAGGGTTCGCTGCTTTACATGGATGGCGCGAATATGAATGCGCTGGTTGGCAAGGCGCGGCCGGGCGACTTCGGCGTGGATGTGATGCACCTGAATCTGCACAAGACCTTCTCGACGCCCCACGGCGGCGGCGGACCCGGCTCCGGGCCGGTGGCCTGCAAGGCGTTTCTGGAGCCGTTTTTGCCAGTGCCGGTGCTGGTTCGGACGACAGGGACTGAGGGACTAGGGACAGAGGGTCAACTGCGATGGAATTATGACCGGCCTGAATCAGTGGGGCGGGTGCGGGCCTTTTACGGAAATGTGGGGATGTTCATTCGCGCGCTGGCTTATATTCTGGCGAACGGACCTGACGGGTTGCGGCAGACCACCGAAGACGCCGTGCTCAATGCTAACTACGTTCGGAAGAAACTCGAAGACAGTTACGACTTGCCCTATAAGACGGCGTCGATGCATGAGGTGGTCTTCAGCGACAAGCGGCAAGCGGCACGCGGCGTCAAGACCGGCGAGATCGCCAAGCGGCTGATCGACTACGGGTTCCATCCTTATACGGTCAGCTTCCCGATGATCGTCCACGGCGCGCTGATGATCGAACCCACTGAGAGCGAGTCGCTGGAGGAGCTGGACTTATTCATTGAAGCAATGCACGCCATTGCGCGCGAAGTGGAAGAGACTCCGGAATTAGTCAAGACCGCGCCGCACTCGACGCGGGTTTCAAAACTCGACGAGGTGCAGGCGGCAAGAAAGCCGATTCTGCGCTGGCGCCCTTAACGTGTACGCTGGTACAGTTCCTCGATCGCATCGCAGGCGGCGCGCACGCCGTCCTCGCCGGCCAACTGCTTCCCCACGCTTTCGGCCCGCTGAGCCAGTTGCGGATCGGCGAGCATCGCCTTCAGCCGCCGCGCCACGCGCCACGGCGTATAACTGCCGCGCTGAATTACTCGCGCAATCTTCAGCCGCTTCATGCGCCGCGCGTTGTCCGGCTGGTCGTGGGAGAAGGGCATGATGAGCATCGGCTTGCCGGCGCGCAGGCATTGTGCGGTCGTCCCGACGCCGCCCTGGTGGACCACCATTGCCGCGCGGTTGAAGAGCTTGGAGTAAGGCGCGTACTCAGCGACGCAGATCGACTCCGGCAGCTTGGTCTGCAACTGGTTGCGCGGGTCGGTACCGATCAAGAGCACGGCGCGAATCCCGAGCTTGATGGCCGCGCGCGCGGAGACCTCATAGAAATCCCCAGCGGCCAGCACCGCCGCAGAGCCCAGCGTGAAGACGACCGGCGGCGGGCCTTCGTTGAGGAATTTTTCGAGGTGAGGAGGCAGCGCCTGGTTTCCGGCGTCGGCGTCGTAGTAACAGAAGCCAGTAATTAATGTGTGCTCCGGCCAGTCTTTCTGCTCGACGCCCAGCACGCGGGAAAAGACGGCCAGCACCAGCGATGGCGAGTGCTTGGCGTCGAAGAGCGGATTGGCGCCCCTGGGCAGGCCGAGTTCGCGGCGCAGCTCGTAGATCGGCTCGGGCCACTTGCGGCTGACAAAGCGCGCCACCCGGCGGATGACTCGCCCGAAGCCGGGAATCGCCTTGTCGGCACGCGCCAGCCGCGGGTAGGGCGGCAGCACCGGCGGGTCGAAGGCGGAGAAGAAGGAGAGCGGCGCAAGCACGTAGCTGGCCCATGGAATCCCCGTCACCTCGGCGACCAGCGGGCCGGCGTAGTTCAGCTCGCCCAGCAGCAGCAGATCGGCGCGCTCCGGTTTAGTGGCCGCATCCAGCAGATCGGCATAAGTCTCACGCAGGACGGGAAAGAGAAAATCCCTCAGCCCATGCTCCGTGCCGTTCTTTATGTCGTAGATCATCTCCACGAGAATGGTGTTGGTGGGGTCGATGTCCGGCCGGACAGCGTGGAACTCCAGGCCCAGCGGCCTTATCTTCGGCTCGTAGACCTCCGGCAGCGCCATCACCGGCGTGTGGCCGCGGCGTTTCAACTCCAGTGCGATGGCGATCAGCGGATTGGTATCGCCGTAGGTGCCGATATTCGAGAGAACAATGCGCAAATGATAGTCCCTGAGCCGCTTGCGGCCCGACTTTATGAGAGTAATGCATCCGGCTGGGCGTTGGCCTGTCTGCTTCATCCCGCCGTAACCGGAAGATGATATTCTTCCTGCGTCACACCAGGAGGTTTTCCATGCTCATCCATCGCGCTCTCCAGCCCCTTGCCCGGTACTCTGCGGCTGCCGCCCTGCTCTGCGGCCTGCTCGCTGCTCCGCCATCTCTCGGCGCGCAAAAGCCCTATCACATTGTTGACCGCTGGAAGCTGGGCGGCGAGGGCTGGTGGGATTACCTGCTGGCCGATCCCGCGGCGCACCGGCTCTATCTGACGCGGGGCGCACGCGTGGATGTGCTAGATACGCAGACCAGCAAGCTGATTGGGTCCATCGCAGGTCTGCACGGCACGCACGGCGTCGCTCTGGACAACGCCGGGAAGTTCGGCTACATCTCCGACGGGGGCGGCAACGAGGTGGTGGTCTTCGACCGAGCCACGCTGGCTACGGTGGCCACAATACCGGCCGGAACCAACCCCGACGCCATCGTCTTCGAGCCGGCGACTCAGACCGTCTGGGCCTTCAACGGCAAGAGCCACGACGCAACCGTAATCGACGCCGCCACGCAGAAGGTGGCCGCGACGATTCCGCTGCCGGGCAGGCCGGAGTTCGCCGCCGTCGACGGCAAGGGAAATGTCTTCGACAACATCGAGGACAAGAACGAGCTGGTGCGGCTTGACGCCAAGGCTCTGAAGCTGACCGCCGAGTGGCCGCTCACCGGCTGCGACGGTCCCTCCGGTCTGGCCATCGATCCCAAGCGCGGCCGGCTCTTCAGTGTCTGCCATAACAAGAAGATGGCCGTAACCGACGCCAAGACCGGCAAATCGCTGGCAACTCCCGCCATCGGAGAAGGGCCTGACGCGGCCGGTTGGGATGCCGCCCACAAGCTGGCTTTTTCCTCGAATGGCGGAGGCAACGGCGGCACGGGGAGCTTGACGGTGGTGGACGCCGGCGGACGCGGATACCCGGTCGTCGAGGAGCTGGAAACCCAGCGCGGCGCGCGCACCATGGCCTACGACGCGGCCGCCGACCGAATCTACCTGATCACCGCCGAGCTCGGGCCTCGTCCCACGGCAACCGCCGATAATCCACGTCCACGCCCGACCGTGGTCCCAGGTAGCTTTGTCGTGCTGGTGGTTGGACGCTGAGCGGCTGTCTCCCGAACCGCGCTGGCAGCGCTTTATTTGGCGCCAGATAGAAACTTCTTGCGAAAAGCGGGGTTTTGGTAGATGATTCTGTTGCCATTCCGGAAGAGTTTTGGCGGTTTTGAATCGTGAGAAGAACACCCGCGAGCCGGAGCATTTTCACGGTAGTGTCTTCAGCCAATTGCCGTTGCTTTCTTCTTAGCAGGGTTCGACAATGACCCGAAAATCACAATACGGAGGATGCTCCATGAAAAAATTTGTGCTTGTAACTCTGCTGCTGGCCCTTGCTGCTCCGGCTTTCGCCTCGACTCACAAGGATATGTACAACGTTCCTTGCAACGAACTGTGGCGCGCGCTCAAGGATACCCTCAGAAACTCAGGGAAGTACGGCATCATAGCCATTGACAACGAAGAAATGACGGCCTCCTACAACATAGGCGGCAATCTCACCGGGAAGCGCATCAACTCCGCCGTCCTCAACAGCAAAGACGACGGAAAGAGTTGCGAATTGCAGGTTCAGACCGCCTACACCGGATTGGTTAACAACGATGCGGGCGATTTCAAGAAGCGGGTCGATGAGTCGTTGGCCAAGCTCAAGTCCGAGCCTCTGGCTCCTGCGGCGGCTCCGTCCGGTCAATCCAGCCCTCCGCCTGCCGCCGCTCAAGCTTCGCTCGCGATAGACTCCACTCCGGCCGGAGCCGACATCGAAATTGACGGGGCGTTCGTCGGCAACACGCCGTCGACGCTCACGATCGCGCCCGGCAGCCACCAGGTTACTGTCAAGAAGAAGGGCTTTTCCGACTGGACCAAGACCCTCAACGTCACCGGAGGCACGGTTCACCTGAACGCGGAGTTGGAGCAGGAACCGGCGAAGCCATAGTTCCTGAAGCCGCCAGCGCGCACCTCCGGCTCTGCCTGGAGGCGGCGGGGTGGCTTTTGCGCTTCTACGAAGCCGCCGCACTCGCAAGACCACGCCGCTCACTTGGATCGCAAAAAGGGCATCTAGCGAAGTCAGGGATTTAGCCGATGATCTTCTTGCCATTCTTTGACGGTCTCGGCTGTCTTGAATCGTAAGGAGGAAATGTGCGCAAAAGCTTTCTCGCAATCGTATTTCTGGCAATCTGTCCGCTGCTTGTTGCCCAGCAGACATACAACAACGGCTCAATCATCAAGCTGGTCAAGGCCGGCTTTTCGGACGATTTGATCGTTGCCACCATCAACGGCATGGCTGGAACCTATGACACATCGGCCGACGGGCTGATCGCCCTGAAGGCCGCCGGCGCGAGCGAAAAGGTAGTCAGGGCGATTGTGGCGAAGACTTCCGCGTCCACGCCGGCTCCCGCTCACGCGCCGGCTCCAGCTCCCGCTGTGGCTCTGGCTCCCGCTCCCGAGTCCGCACCCGCGCCGGCTTCCGCGTCCACGCCGGCTCCGGCTCCCGCTCCAGCTCCAGCCCCAGCTCCAGCTCCGGCTCCAGCTCCAGCTCCGGCTGCCGCTCCCGAGTCCGCGCCGGCTCCAGCTCCAGCGCCAGCTCCGGCTCCCGCTGTGGCTCTGGCTCCCGCGCCGGCTGCCGCTCCCGAGTCCGCACCCGCGCCGGCTCCCGAGTCCGCACCCGCGCCGGCACCGGCACCGGTTCCCACTCTGGCTCCCGCTCCGGCTCCCGCTCCGGCTCCAGCACCCGCGCCGGCCGCCCCTGCCGCGGCCGACCAGAACGATCCGCTCTCGCCGCACGCGCCGGGTATTTACCTGATGCTTAAGGGCTCGGATGGCAAGCCGAAGATGGTGCATATCGAGCAGAGCGATTCGAACGTTGACCCTGGAAAGTCGGAATCCATCAAAGCAAATATCCCGGGGGCCCATGCTGCCCTGCGGACATCCGATTCGATGCCCGTCTTTTATTTTTATTTTCCACCCCCCTCCGGCATGACCGACGCTCCCAGTCCCTCTCAATTCGCCCTGTTGGCCCTGGATGTCAAGAAGAACCACCGCGAGGTCGAGATTGCCCACGTCCATGGGGTGGTTGTGATGGGCTTCGAGACAGGGAGTGTTTATCATTTCGGCTTCGAGGAGGTACGTCCCAATGTCTTCAAGGTGACACCGGCGCCGAATCATGATCTGGTTCCTGGCGAGTACGCCTTCATTGCCGCGACGAAGCTGACGGAAACGGGGGTTGCCTCGTTCTTTGAATTCGGCGTAGACCGAAAGTAAGGCATCGCGCAAGAGCCTGGAGAGCCACTTTTGCGGAGACAGCGTTTGAACGATGGATTCTGCCGCCATTGTTTGATAAACAAGGCGGTTTTAAATCACAAGGAGAAAACTGGTGCGCATGAAGATTCTCGCAATTGCATTTCTGGCAATCTGCCCCCTGCTAGCTGCCCAGCAGGCGCTGAACAATGACTCAATCATCAAGCTAGTCAAGGGCGGCTTGTCGGACGATCTGATCGTTTCTACGATTCAGGCGAAGACGGGAGCGTATGACACCTCGACGGATGGTCTGATCGCCTTGAAGGCCGCGGGCGTCAGCGACAAAGTGGTCGCAGCGATGGTGGCGAAGGACGCTGCGCCCCCGCCCGTCGCTCCGGCTCCGCCGCCTCCGCCTCCCGCGCCGACTCCGGCGCCTCCGCCCGTAGCACCCGCGGCTCCCAGCCTTCCTGCGGGCGTGGACAGCGTTGGCCTCTACTGCCCGGCAAAGGACGGAAGCTGGCAGGAGGTAATCGCCTATGACGTCAATGTGGGTTCCGAGGGGGCGATCCAATCGTTTACCAAACATATGGTCAAGGGGAATAACGGTGGGCAGGTTGAGGGTGATTCCAGCCGCCTCAAACTCACCCTGCCAGCAAAGTTCCTCTTGTATGTACGCGAGGGACAGTCTCCCGGAGAGTATCAGCTAATCCATTTCAGGGTAGCAAACGGCAATCGCGAGTTCAGCCTGATTGCGCGAAAGCCCAACCCTAAGTATCCGGATGCCCAGCTTCGGGACACAGTCGACTTCGATACTAAAAAGGTTGCGCCGCGCCTCTACGAGATTGACCTCGGCAAGGATCTGGGCAAGGGAGAATACGGGCTGCTGCCGCCGAGCGAAAACGGAACAACGGGCAAGGGCGGGAGCCCAGAGAAGATCTACACCTTTTCGTTCACTGAATAGGGCATCCGGTCCGGTATGCTGAGTACTGGCTCCAGCTTGCACCTTGGGGCCAGTAGGCCTCATGAACCGGCGCACGCGCAGAACGCTCTGGATAGTGGCCGCGGTCCTGGTTGTCCTGGCCGTGGCCGTATTTCTGCGCTCGAAGGCCCCGCCGGAGGCCGCGCGCCTCTTGCCCGAGTCTGACGGCATTCTCTACATCAACCTCAAGCCGGTGCACGCCTTCTTCCGAAAAGAATTGAAGCCGCCCGAGCGCGTGCCGGAGTTCCGGCAGTTCATCGAAGCCACCGGCATTGACCCGGAGCGGGATGTGGACGAGGTGGCCATCGCGCTGCACCGCATGAGCGACCCCACCGGTCCGAACGGTCCAGTCGCATACTCGATGGTCCTGGTGGGCAAGAAGATTACTGGGCAGCGGCTGAGCGCCTGGTTGGACGGCCACGCGGCCAGCCGGGAGTCCTACGCCGGCCACACAATTTACGACATTCCTTCCGACGCGGGACGCACCGACCGCGTGGCGCAGATCGGCTATGACACGGTGGCCGTCTCGAATATGCCGACGCCGGAGCAGATTCACTCGATGCTGGACCGGCACTCGACGGCGGCTTGGCCGTTTGCCGGCTCGACGCTGCTCCGCCAGCACTACCACGAGGTGCCGATGCTGCCGCTGCCCTCGCTGGCCTGGGGCGTAGGCCAGATCGGATTGCCCTTCTCGGACCAACGCGGGGGAGCGATCAGCGTGCTCGGTTTTTCGCTGCCGCTGGAGGCCAACTCGACCATTATTGCGAGCCTGACGCCGGCACTGTCGCTGGGAGGCGCGCTGAATGTGAGGGTGGTGGAGATCGCCCCCAGCGCCGGCAAGGCCGCCAGCCACGCCGCCGCACTGAACGTGCTGTTGATCCTGGCGCGCGGCATCGCCGCTCCGCTGGCGGAGAATCCCGCCAACAACGGGCTAAGGGAGTTCCTCAAGACTGCCGTGGTGACGCAGGAGCGCGACCGGGTGGTGATCACGGCAACCATCGACCGCTCGCTCTTCAGCGGTCCGGCGGGCGCTGACCGGAGCGCCCAGCCTGAGTCTCCCTCCGGGGCAGGCGCGTCCAAGTAAACAGCGGCGAAGTTGGGCGGAAGGCGCGTCGATTCGTCCCAGGTTCGTCAAACCGCTATCCCCGCGGAGGTTCTTATGCATCATCCTGATCGGTCCTCAAGGACTGTTGCACTTCTTTGCACATTGGGCTTTCTCGGCTGCCTTGTCCTGGAGATCGCTGAGCGTCCGGCCAACGCCGCGCACGGGCAGACCGTTCTAACCGGCCAGGCCGCATTCGCTGACGCGGCCCACGAGTCGCCAGGCATTCGCCGCCACCTGACCGTCGCCGACCTGCCCGCCCCGGCGCCGCAGGAGGCGGTGGACAACGGCCCCACCATCGTTCCCCGGCCCGCCAACGCCTGGCCGATGGCCCCCAAGGGCTTCAAGGTGGAGCTCTACGCGACCGGCCTGGACAACCCCAGGGAGATCCGCACCGCTCCCAACGGCGACCTGTTCCTGGCGGAGAGCGATTCCGGCAAGATCAAGGTCTTTCGCGGGGTGGGCCCGGATGGAAAAGCAGCGCAGGTTTCGGTCTTCACCGAGGGCCTTCACCAGCCTTTCGGCATCGCCTTTTATCCCCTTGGAGCCAACCCCGCGTGGGTTTACATCGGCAACACCGACGGGATTGTGCGTTTCCCTTACAAGAACGGCGATCTGACGGCTCGAGGAGCGGAGGAGCATCTGGCCGATCTGCC
Source organism: Occallatibacter sp. (assembly GCA_049522975.1). Taxonomy (GTDB): domain Bacteria; phylum Acidobacteriota; class Terriglobia; order Terriglobales; family Acidobacteriaceae; genus Telmatobacter. The sequence goes on from JBEKNI010000005.1 coordinate 40,412, forward strand.
CGGCGGCGGACGGCTGCGCGGCGGCGGCCACTGGACCCGCGACCTGGTCTTTTCCCAGGACGGGACGAGGCTCTTCGCGTCGGTCGGATCGCACTCGAATGTGGACGACAGCGACACCCATCCCGAGGAGTTTCACCGCGCCGATGTGCTGGAATTCACCCCCGAAGGCAAGTTCGTCAAGATCTATGCCAGCGGCCTGCGCAACTGTGTCGGCGAGGCCATCAACCCCACGACCGGCGAGCTCTGGTGCTCGACCAATGAGCGCGATGGCCTGGGCAACAACTATCCGCCCGACTACATCACCCACGTGCAGGAGGACGGCTTCTACGGCTGGCCCTGGTTTATCTACGGCGGACCGGGCGGCGGCTCTCAAGATCCGCGCCATAGGGGCAAGCATCCGGAGTTGCAAGCCAAGGTCATCACTCCGGACATTCTGGTAAATCCCCACATGGCGTCGCTCGAAATGCTTTTTTATGAGGGCTCGCAGTTCCCGCACGAGTTCAAGGGCGAGGGCTTTGCCGCCGAACACGGCTCCTGGAACCGCGCCAAGCGAGGCGGCTACGAGGTCATCCGCCTCCCCATGAAGAACGGCCACGCTACCGGCGAGTACGAGGACTTTCTCACCGGCTTCGTTCTTCCCGACGACACTGTCTGGGGCCGTCCGGTGGGCGTCGCCGAGGCCAAAGACGGCTCGCTCTTCGTCTCCGACGACGGCTCGCGGTCGATTTGGCATGTGAGTTACGTGGACGGGAAGTGAAGCGGGGCTCTGGTTTGGTTCGGCGGACGAGGGGCGGATGTGAAAAATATGTAGGCGGATGTAGTGTAACTATGACATAATCTAAAAAACTATTGGTTGGCGGGCGAGGGGCGGATGCAAAAAATATGTAGGCGGACGTAGTAAAACTATGGCATAATCTAAAAAACTATGGATTCTGTCGGCGAACTAGGGCTGGACACGAGAATTCGACTTCAAATGGCTATCAATAGGGCCTTTACTCCAGGAGCCCCGATAGACAGCAGGGACTTGTTCGCGGGAAGAAGGACCCAAGTTGACAAACTGCTTAACGTGATTTTTCAGAGGGGAACGCATGCTGTCCTGTTCGGAGAGAGGGGAGTTGGAAAAACGTCCCTGGCCAATACAATTTTTGATTTTCTCATTTACAACGGTCTGACGAGCTATTCGCGCGCAAGAGTTAATTGCGCTGAGGGAATAAGCTTCGCCGAGATGTGGAGGTCTCTGTTTCGGCAACTGACATACGAGGACGAGAGCAGGGAAACCCTGACCCTGGATATGGCGCTTCCTGAGGGGCAAATTCATTCCGAGGACATCCGCGAGACGTTCCAGCTTCTAAACGACCCAACGATCATTATCATCGACGAGGTGGATAGAATCGGCGACGCTGGCGTGCGTATCGCATTGGCGGACACCATTAAAACCCTTTCCGACAATGCCATTGACACAACTTTCCTTTTGGTGGGAGTTGCCGATTCCGTAGACCAATTGATAGGTGAACATGTTTCGATTGAGCGTGCTATACGGCAAGTGCCGATGCCCCGTATGTCAAAATCGGAGTTGCTCGAAGTTATCGACAACGGTTTGTCGAAGTGCGAAGGGATGAGCATTGACGCCGCCCCTCGGGAGCGCATTGCCGACTACTCTCAAGGACTCCCGTCCTACACACATCTACTGGCCAGGGAAGCAGCACTTCATGCCGTCAAATTGCGGCGAGCCCGAGTCACAATGGAGGATTTGGATGGAGCAATTAAGGAAGCGGTCGATGGGCAACTAGAGACCAACCTCACTCTCTACAACAAGGCCGTAACCGCAGCACGCGGGATTTATTTTAAGCCGGTTCTCTTGGCTTGCGCCTTGGCCGACAAAGATGAGAAAGGGTTCTTTTATGCGAACAATATAACGCAGCCTCTGCGAATAATTACAGGGAGGGAGATCGACATTCCAGCGTTTGCACAGCATCTCAGGGATTTCTCCAGCTCACGCGGCCCGATTTTGGAAAGAGATGGCAGGCGATACAGGTTCATAAAGCCGCTTATGGGACCATATGTGATTCTGCGGGGCCTTGCCGATGGTCTGATCGAAGAATCCCAACTCAGCCATCCGCCCGTAACTTCCACCGAACCTGAGCAGCTTTCACTGCGATCTGTCTACGATGGTCCGCCGATAGAGTTCTAGCGCGGTCCGGCCCCTTAGCGCGGTGATTCTCAAGGCTCACTTCCACTCCGCCGCATACTCCCACCGCGTCGGCCGCAGCGTAACGTACTGCACCACGCGCGGCTTCGTACCCCGGTTCGGGCTGGCGCCGTGGGGCAGAGATTGATGCCAGATCACCAGGTCCCCAGCCTTGCCCTCAATCGGCTTCATCCCCGGATGGCGCAGGATGGCCTGCCGCGGATCCTCCCCCGGAGGCAGCTCCTTCAGCCACTGGTCCAAGGTTCGGTGAAATCCGGGAATGCAGCTGAACGCCCCCTGGTTGGCCGGCGTATCGGTGAGGTAGAGAATGCCCTGCACCCCGAAGCAGTGCGGTCGCGCCAGCGTCCAATCCCAGTGCACATGCGGCCCCGGAAACTTCCAGCCTTCGTGCTCGGGCGGGTTGAAGCCGCCTTGGTCCACCGTCGGCCACAGGTCCTCCCTGCCCCACAACTGGGCGAAGGCCTTGACCAGGCGCGGCGCCTGGCGGTTGGCTATGAAGGCCGGATGGCGCAGCAACGGGACCCAGATGGTCAAGCCGTATTTATTTCCGTACCAGGTCTCCGGATCGGCGGGATCGGCGTCAAGAAACTCATAAATGGCCGCAGCGGCAGCGTCGCGATCTCCGGCCGACACCGCGTCGTGGACGACCACGTAGCCGTACTCATCCCAGAAGGCCAGTTCCTCTGCCGTCAGCCCCGGCACATCGTCCAGCGAGCCGGCTGCGGAGGCTACCTGCTGGCCGGCAAGAGCGTCGCGCAAGCGCGTCAGCCGCCCTTCGTCGATTGTCCCGCCATTGGTTTCGATGATCCATTGTTCAAAGGAGTCGAAGCCCGTATGGCCTGCGGAGTGGAGAAACCTGCCGGTTTCCAGAATATTGAGCCCCAGGCCGGAGAGCAGTGTATTCTCCAGGTCCCACTCTCCATGGTCCTGGCGGGGCTTTGACGTGGGCTCCTTGAGCTGGAGCCAGCAGCGCCGCCAGTAGCGATGGAGGTAGGGAATCTTCAGGCGGCCCAGGGTCTTCTGGATCTCGGGAACTTCGGCTTCCCCGGCCGCGCCAGCGACATTCGAGACGCTTTCCCTTTCCATTGCGTTTAAGAACCCTTCCGTCAAGAATCTTAACCGGTTGGCGAGGCTGCCCGCCTCTGCACTTTTTTGAGAGGTCTGAGTTCCACGACCCGGTAAGTTTTTTGAGAAGGATGAAACCGGCGCTTTTGGGAGGCATACGGCATCCTTCGACTGCGCTCAAGGCCGGCCTTGAAGTCCCGTCCTCACAATGCCGAATGAATGAGAGGTCCCTCGGGGCGAAGGCTCAATTGATTGGAGGAGCGGCCTCGCCGGGATCGCTGAAGGCAATCTGCTCGTAGGTGGTGCGCAGATACTTGTGCGGATTGACCGGGACATTGTGGACGCGCACCTCATAGTGGAGGTGCGGGCCGGTGGCTCGGCCCGATTGACCCACGTAGCCGATGACCTGGCCGCGGGCGACATGCTGGCCGGGGACAACCGCGATGGCGGAGAGATGTCCGTAGAGAGTGGCCACGTCATGGCCATGGTCGAGCACGACGTTGCGGCCGTATCCTGCGCCCATTGTGGCTCCGGTGACCTCCCCGTCCGCCGCAGCGCGGACAGGCGTCCCGTACGGGGCGTCGATGTCGATGCCGGTGTGGAAGGCGCCTTCGCCGTTGATCGGGTCCTCGCGCGAACCAAATCCCGATCCTAGCCGGCCTTCCAGCGGCCACATCGAGGGCGCGTCGGCCAACTCCGTCCAGTCCCCAGCAAAATTGGGCGAGAGCCCGCTCTCCAAGGCGCGGGAGACCCGGCCCGACATGGCCTGCGCGCGCAGCGTATAAAACTGGTCAATGGAGAGCTTTACCTGCTGCTGATCGACATCGTCGGTTAAGGCCAGGCTGGGGGACGCCGGCTGAGTCGCGGCGCTGGCGGCCGGGGGCTTGGCCGCAACCAGCTTACTCTGCCGCAATCCGTAGAGCGCGGTCACTTCACTTGCCAGAGCGCCCAGCGAGGCCACTTGTACATTGCGGTCATGCGCAAGCTGCGCCATCTGCTTATAGTTCTTGCTCAGGCTCTCTTTATCCTGGCGGAGCTGATTGAAGCTCTCGGTCTTGAGCAACATGCGGGTGTAGGAACCGGCCAGTCCCACGATGGTGAAGGCTCCGACCAGCGCGGCGGCCACGAATCCGTACACATAGTGAAGCGGCAGCGGAATCTTGCGGATCTCGCCGTCCTCATCCCTGGCGACAAATAAGATGTAATAGCGCTTGCGCAGCATTTTTGCCTTTCATCCCCGCGGGAGGCGGGGCCGCAATTCGCCATCAGCCTGACAATAGCGCAATACATGCGGGCCTTCCGGCCCAAGAAACCGAATCGCCCTTCCGGGCGCATATTCTGGAACGCCTGTCAAGGCTAACAAACTTTCCCTGGCCCGGTCAACTGAATTTGGCGCGGGTAGCATTACCTTTCTGGACACAAGATCGGCGCGGGATGGCCCCGGCGCGAGGCTTCCGGGCCAAAGTCCCGCTCTTTAGTCATATCCTCAGAAGGTGCGGATGAAACAGAGCGACTTCGGAACCGCCCGCGGAACAGGCGAGCTTGGGCTGCTGGGGGAGATTCGCCGCCGGGCGGAACGCCTCGGTGGCCCCGGGCTTCGGCTGGGCATCGGCGACGACTGCGCGCTGCTGACTCTACGCCGCGGCGAGGAACTGGCCGTGACTACGGATTTGTCGATCGCCGGGGGTCACTTCCACCTCGACTGGCACCCGCCGGAGGCTGTTGGCCATCGGGCTCTGGCGCGCGGTTTGAGTGACTTGGCCGCCATGGGCGCTCGTCCCGTAGCCGCCTTTCTTTCCCTCGGTTTACCGCGTTCGCTCACCACGGCTGCTAGCCGAAGCCGGGTCTGGGTCGAGCGCTTTCTTGACGGCCTGCTGGCGCTGGCCGAGCTTCATTCAACCCCGTTAGCCGGCGGCGACCTAGCTGAATCGCCCGTGGCCGTGGCCGATATTGTTCTGGCCGGCGCGGTTCCCCGAGGCCGCGCGCTGCTCCGCTCCGGCGCAAAGGCGGGCGATCTGCTCTACGTCACCGGTGCCCTGGGGGGAGCTGCAGCGGGATTGGCGCGCCTGGGGGAGCTGGCCGATGCGCAACCCGGCCATCCCAATCCTCTACGAATTCCCAAAAAGCTGGAAGCGTTGCTGGCCCCGCACCTCTATCCCCAGCCACGCATTGCCCAGGGCCTCTGGCTCCAGCGCCGCGGCCTGGCTTCGGCCGCGCTTGACCTGAGCGACGGGCTCTCCACCGACCTAGCCCATCTCTGCGAAGAGTCGGGCGTGGCAGCCGAGGTCGATGCGGGCCGGCTGCCGCTGGGTTTGGGAGCGACTTTGGCCCAGGCGCTCGACGGCGGCGAGGATTACGAGCTGCTCTTCGCCGCTCCGTCTGCCGCCCGTCTGCCGCGCGCCATCGCCGGCGTTCCTGTAACCCGCATAGGGCGCGTCAAGAGAGCCCGCGCGGGCCGGCCCGCCGTTACTCTGCTTACGGAGCAGGGAGCGCAGACGCTGGAGGCAGGGGGCTGGGAGCACTTCCGCTAGGTGCGCGCAATGCGGCGTGTGCGTACTTATGCACTACAGTTGTGCTTGACCGTGAGAAAACCGGCCCCGGGCCTTCTATGAGACGGCTGGGGTCATCAAGGTTCTTGTCTTCGCTTTTGCATTTGCTTTGCCCTTCGCAGCCAGTGGCGAAATTCAAAAATGCCGAAAACCATCCCTCAAAGACTAAAGCCTATCTTTTCGTACCAACCATTTACAGCACGGCTGGAGCCTATCCGCAATTTATAGCGCCGCTTTCCAGACCGGCTGTAATGGCGTCGCCGTCCTCGTCGAGCATGCAGCGGTGGCTGAACCGGTCGCCAAGATCGAGGGCGACGGTGATCGCGGGCTTTTCCATCCGAGCGGCGATTCTGCTAACCTTCTTCCTTGGCTGGGCTCCTTTTGCGCTTCGAGTGCGTTGCGGACAGACGAATCTGTTCCGCGAGACCAGCCGTCTCATTTCATCTGAAGGCCGCCCCGATTGAGGCTCTGCGTTCATGGGCCTGAAGGTCCCCGCTCCCTCCGTGGCCGACGATCTACAACTGTGGCACCAGGTCCAATAGGCAAGGACTCGATAGCCCCGCCGGCGCATGAGCTCCCGCCGGGTAAACACGGATTCTTGAATTTTCCCGCAACTAATCTCATTGAAATCCGTTAGCATGGATAGTTCCACAGGAAAAGGTGCGACTCCCATGGTTAAATCCGGCTTCACGGCCCTCCTCCTCTCGCTGGTTCTGCATCCATTGCCAATTCTGGCGCAGAATAACGATGCCGATCCCGCCGCTGCCTCGGCTTTGCCGCAGGCATCCTCGCATCCGCGCATCACCGCGCCCATTGACGAGTCGTCGCTGACCACGCTGCGCGGCAACACGCACCCGCTCGCGCAAGCCAAGTACGACCAGGGTCCGGCGCCCGGCTCCATGCCGGCCAGCCGCCTGATCCTGGTTCTGGCGCGCAGCACCCAGCAGGAGGCCGCCCTCCAGACCTATCTCCAGTCCGTCCAGGACGCGAGCTCGCCCAACTTCCATCGCTTTCTCAGCCCGGAGCAGTTCGGCTTGAGCTTTGGCGTCGGCGAGGCCGATCTCCAGTCGATCCAGGGCTGGCTCGGCGGTCACGGCTTCACGGTGAACAAGGTCTCCAAGGGGCGCATGACCATCGAGTTTTCCGGCACGGTCGAGCAGGTGCAGAGCGCCTTTCACACATCGCTTCACAGCTATGCCGTCAACGGAGAGCAATTCTGGGCCAACGCCGCCGACCCGCAAATCCCCAGCGCGTTGGCGCCGGTCGTCTCCGGCCTTGCCTCTCTGAACAGCTTCAAGCCCAGGGCGCAGTACATTCGCGGACCGAGCGCCCTCGTCGACACCCAAGAACACACCGTCACTCCCACCTACACCTTCGGAGATGCCACCAACGGCTACAACATCTTCCTCGGACCGGCGGACGCGGCCACCATCTACAACACGCCCACCAGCCTCAACGCCCACCTATCCGGCACGGCCTTAACCGGCGCGGGCGCAACTATCGGCATCGCGGGCGTCTCCAACATCGACCTGACCCAAAACGCCAACTACCGCGCCACCTTCGGGCTGAGCCCAAACCCCACCACGGTCGTGGTCGATGGCGCCGATCCCGGCGAAAATGGCGCTGTCATCGAGGCGTACCTCGATACCCAGGTCTCCGGAGGCATCGCTCCCAACGCCAGCGTCATCCTCTACACCGCCGCCGACACCTCCTACCAGTCCGGGCTGATCCTCGCCATCCTGCGCGCCCTGGACGAGAATCAGGCGGACATCCTGAGCGTCAGCTTCAGCGGTTGCGAATCGGCGCAGGGCGTCTCCGGCAATCAGTTCGTCCAGAATCTGTGGGAACAGGCGGCGGCGCAGGGCATCTCGGTCACGGTAGCCGCAGGCGACAACGGCCCGGCCGGTTGCGATGACTTCAACACTGAAAATGTTGCCAGCGACGGCCTGGCCGTGAACGGTCTCGCTTCCACTCCCTACAACATAGCCGTGGGCGGAACGGATTATGACATTCTGTACAGCAACTTTCCGGCCAGCTTTTCTACCTACGTTGACCTCAGCAACACGCTCTCCGATCACCGCAGCGCGCTCAGTTACATTCCCGAGGAGCCCTGGAATGACTCCACCATTCCCAATACCGATATTGCCGCGAATAAGCCTATTTCTGCCTACTCCGGAGACACGAGCAATAACAATATCGCCGCGGGTTCCGGCGGCATCAGTTCGGTCTACCCCGTGCCCGCGTGGCAAGCCGGCGTCGCCACGGGCACAGGCCGCAACCTGCCCGACGTCTCCTTGCTGGCGGGCAACGGATTCTACGGAGCAGCCTGGGGCCTGTGTACCGATCAGGATACCGACGCTAACGGCAATCCGGTCCCCGATTGCGTGCCGCCAACTACGGGCAACGACTTTTACCTCACCGGCATAGGCGGCACTTCAGCGTCCGCGCCCGCCTTTGCCGGCATGTTGGCGCTGGTGAAGCAGAAGACCGGCACACGCCTCGGCCAGGCCGATTATGTGCTCTACCACCTTGCCAAAACCGATTACTCAGCCGTCTTCCATGACGTAGCCACCGGTGACAATTCGGTCAACTGCCAGGCCGGCTCACCCAATTGCACCTTGAATGCAGCCGGCTTCGACTTCATGACCGGCTATAACGCAACCGCCGGATATGACCTGGCCAGCGGCCTGGGCAGCGTCAACGTGAGCCAACTGGCGAGCAGCTGGGCCAGCGCGGGCCTGATCGCCACCAGCTCTTCCCTCGAACTCAATGGCGCTACCAGTGCTCTGAAGATCACCCACGGTCAAAGCGTTGCCGTCAAGGCCAGCGTGACCAGCGCCTCCGGCACGCCCTCGGGCGACATCGCGCTGGTAGACAACCTTAGTCCTGCGCTTCAGCCCAACAGCGAAGGGATCACTGATTTCACGCTCTCCGGCGGAGCGGCCTCAGGCACAACCACACTTCTTCCCGGCGGCACGTATCAAGTCTCGGCTCACTACGGCGGCAGCAGTACCGAAGCCCAGAGCGACTCCAACGCAATTCCAGTCACCGTCGGCGCGGAAAGCAGCACCACCACTCTCACCGTAGCGGGGTACTACGATCCGGAGACAGGGAATGTCGCCACTACTCCCTATTACGGCTACATCTACGTTCTCGACGCGCAACCCTACGGCAACAGCGCCTCGGCCGCCAACCCCAATGGCTCGGCCACCGGGACCATCACCTTCAAGAGCGGCAGCGCAACACTGGGAACGGCCGCGCTCTCCAGCGAAGGCGTCGCCGAATTGCAAACCACCACGCTTCCCGGCGGCAATGACAGCCTCACTGCGGTCTTCCCCGGAGACGCGAGCTTCCTGGCCAGCACCAGCGCCCCGACCAGCATCACAGTGATTCCGGCGGTCACTACCCTGACCACACCAGATGTCTATTACTCGGGGGCAAACGTTCTGGTCCTGACTGTCACTCTCGCGGTGGATAGCGCCGGCGTCGCACCCACCGGCAAGGTGACCTTTATGAACGGCTCGACGTCTCTAGGCTCCACTCCGCTCGCCGGCTATCCCGCTACCGCCACCGAACCTGCCGGAGGCTCGGCCACTTTCATGACCGCGCCCCTGGCGCCCGGCACTTATAACATTACCGATGTCTACAGCGGCGACGGCAATTATGGCGGATCGACATCGACGCCGGTTAACGTGACCATCTCCAAGCTCACCGCTAATATTTATGGAACGCCCGCCTCGTCCACCATCCTCTCCGATCAGGCGCTGCAACTCCAGGTCGCTGTCGCTCCCGCTACAGCCAACACCCTTCCACCGCCCTCCGGTACGGTGACACTCTCTTGCTGGAACATTGCCCTCAACGCCTCCGTTTTGAACCTGCCTGCCGTGAACCTCGTCAAGGGAACTGCCACCGTCACCATCCCCGCGAACTCCTTGCTCGCCGGATCTTACAATTTGGTGCTGGCTTACAGTGGCGATGCCAATTATCAAGCGAACACCGGCAATGCGGACCTCACGGTGAACCCCTCCGGCACGATCAAGCCGACCGTAACGGTAAACGCACCCACTAAGAAAGTGACCTATCCATTTTCGGTGTCGGTTACGGTAAGCGGCCCTAGCGGAGATCCGACCCCAACCGGCTTGGTGACGCTCTCAAGCACCGACCCAAGCTATCCGCCGACATCCCTGCTGCTAGCCAACGGCTCGGCGTCCTTTACGGACACATACGGCCAGAATGGCGTTCAGGAAACATTGACTGCCGCATATCTGGGTGACTCAAACTATACAAGCGGCAGCGGCACGAGCACTGTGGTCACGCTGATGGGTCCAAGTATCAGCTTTACTCCCGCCAGCCCGACCATTATGGTTAATCAACCGTTCAATATAACCGTGACAGTCGGCGGCTTCCAAGGCTACGGTACGCCGAGCGGCACAGTCACACTTTCCAGCGGAAGTTACTCTTCACAGCCGGTCTCGTTGACCGCCGGAGCAGCCAGCTTCACCATCCCGGCGAATTCGCTTGCCATCGGAGATAATGTACTCCTCACCGCCTCCTATAGCGGCGATTCCAACTACATGCCCCTTAACTATGGGGAATATGTCACTGTAACTGCCGCCCCAGCGCCCGGCCTCACCATCACCGGCACGGCGGTCTCGGTCGCGCCCGGCGCAACCACCGGTAACACCTCAACTCTCACGCTAACTCCCACCAATGGATTCACCGGCAGTGTGGCGCTGACCGCCGCTATCACTTCCAGTCCAGTCAACGCGCAATACCTGCCCACATTGAGCTTCGGCTCGACCACCCCGGTAATCATCACAAACGGGACGTCCGCCGCAGGGGCCACCCTCACCGTCTCCACTACGGCAGCCAGCAGCGGCTGTCCCTCGGCCTATCTCAAGCAGAACGGGGTTCCATGGTACGCGGCGGGTAGCGCGGCTTTGGCCTGTGTGCTGCTCGTCGGCATTCCGGCACGGCGGCGGCGCTGGGCGGCAAGGCTCGGGATGCTCGCGCTCCTGACGGCCTTGGCTGGCGGCGTCCTGGCTTGTGGCGGAAGCGGTGGCGGTGGCTGCACTGCCTCCAATAATCCCGGCACCACGGCGGGGAATTACGCCATCACGGTGACCGGCACGTCGGGGTCAACCACCGCGACCGGCACGATCTCCCTCTTCATCCAGTAATCCACTCTCCCCCGCGCCGGCGGCAATCCGTGAGGCAGTCGGAGCCTTCTACCCTCCATTCGAGGTTTCGCGGTAGACTGGCGAAGCTGGAGGTTCGGCATGAAGGCGTTGGTCAAGAGCAAAGCGGAGCGCGGCTTGTGGCTGGAAGAGATTCCAGAGCCGGCGATCGGCATTAACGACGTGCTGGTGCGCGTGCACAAGACGGGAATCTGCGGCACGGATGTTCACATCTACGAGTGGGACGAGTGGGCACAAAGGACGATTCCCGTACCCATGGCCGTGGGCCATGAGTTTGTCGGCGAGATCGTCGCCGTGGGCTCGAACGTGAATGACTTTTTCCCCGGCGATATTGTCAGCGGCGAGGGGCATGTGGTCTGCGGGCGCTGCCGCAACTGCCTGGCCGGCCGGCGTCATCTCTGCGCTTCGGCGCAGGGCGTGGGAGTCAACCGCCCCGGAGCCTTCGCCGAATTGATCTCGCTGCCCATGACCAATATCTGGCGTCACCACGCCGGCATCGACCGCGAGGTTGCGGCCATCTTCGATCCCTTCGGCAACGCCGTGCACACGGCGCTTTCCTTCCCGGTGCTAGGCGAAGATGTGCTCATCACCGGTGCGGGACCGATCGGGCTGATGGCGATTCCGGTGGTGCGCTACGCCGGCGCGCGCCATGTGGTGGTAACGGATTTGAATCCCTTCCGCCTGGAGCTGGCTCTCAAAATGGGTGCGACTGTGGCCGTGAATTCAAGCCAGACGCCGCTGCCTCAGGTACAGAAGCAACTGGGCATGATGGAAGGATTCGATGTCGGCCTGGAGATATCCGGCAGCCCGGCGGCTCTCAAGGAGATGCTCGCCAATATGTGTCACGGCGGAAAGATTGCCATCCTCGGCATCCCAGCCAGGGAGACGCCGCTCGATTACCGGCCGGTGATCTTCAATATGCTGACTATCAAGGGGATCTACGGCCGGGAGATGTACGAGACCTGGTACAAGATGGCGGTGATGCTCGAATCGGGCGTGAATATCTCGCCGGTGATTACGCATCGATTTGTCTACAGCGATTTCGAGCTCGGCTTCGAGGCCATGATCTCCGGCAATGCGGGCAAGGTGGTGCTGGATTGGACGAGCCTGCACTGATAAATTCCGGGCACCTCATCTTTGGCGCTGTCATTCCGAGCGGAGCTTAGCAGCGTCGAAGAACCGGCTTCTTGACATGTTGCGGCCAGTGTTGGACTGGACACACACCCGCGCGGCCAGCAGAGCCGGCGCGAGATTGACCGCCGAGCAAAGCCATGCGGTCTTCCAGAATCCGAAGACCGGGATGAGATAGCCGCTCAGCAGCAGCGCGCCCGCGCAGCCGCCCAGCAAGTCGATAGCATAAATCATCCCTAGGCCTCGCTGGCCATTGCTGTCCTGCGCGTAGACCGTCGTCGCCATGGGAAACTGATAGCCGCCGAAGATGCCGGAGAGCGCGGCCAAAGCAGGAAAGAAAAACTGCGCGGCCAGCCAGGTTGCCACGGTTCCAGAGACCTTCGCAAGCAGGCTTACCAGCAGCATCAGCATTGGCGCGGAGAGAGCGAGCGCAATCTGAGTGAGAGCAACCGCGCGGCAAGCGGAAGAGTTATCGCGGCGAATGCGGCGCAGGCTGAGCCAGCTCCCGAAAGCAATGCCGGCCATGCACAGTGCAATCAAAATGGCGAGTTGATGATAGACGTATCCGTAGATGGATTGGAATGCAAACAGCAGAAAGATCTGTAGCGCCATCAGCGTGAATCCCGTCGCGGCCATCGAACAGGCAGCTGCGGAGCGGGCGCGTTGCTTGCGCGCGGGCACAAACGCAAGAAGCGCGGCCACGGATAGCATGACGATTAGAACTGCGCCGAGCACAACCGTGAAACGCACATGTTCAGCGGCCCGCAACCAGACCGCATAGTCCGGCTTGAACTGCGCGCTCCACAGCACAACGCTGAAGTAATAGGCGATGGGCGAAAAATCTCGATTGACTTGTGTCGTGGCCAGCGGCTGCAACTGATCGCGCACCTCGACCATGCGGTCGGGCATCATGCGAAACGGGATGAAGTATTCGCGAACGTAGCGCGTCTTCAGGTTCCGCTCATGCAATCGCGCAACTAGCACGTGCGGATCGCTGGTGAGAATGCCGGGACGCGTCGCGGCGAAGAAGTGAATCGTCTCTCCCGGAATAGCGACAACATCAGGGAAGACTTCTTCGAGCGTGTGGCGAATGCAGCGCAAGAACTTCCCGATATCGGGGCTGATGGTCTCTTCCGAAGAGCGCAGTTGAAGGGCGAGCAATCCGTCCGGCGCAAGATGATCGCGCGCGGAGCGAAAAAACTCGGCGGTATAGAACCTGTTCAACTGCGCGGTCTGCGGGTCGGGCACATTCACGACGACCACGTCGAAGGTGTCGCGCGCCGAGCGGAGATAGGCCCAGCCATCCGCGTAGTGCAGATGCACCCTGGGATCGGAGAACAAAGGCGCGGACTCGGAGGGAAAGAAATCGCGCGCCACGCGGATGAGCGCGGGGTCGAGCTCGACCAGGTCGATGCGCTCGATAGTGGGATGCCGCAGCGCCTCCGCGACACTGCCGCTGGCGCCACCGCCGATGAGCAGAATCTTCTTGGGCGCAGGGTGCTCCAGCAGCGCGTAGTGAACTGATTCTTCGGCGGCGCTTTCGTCCGGCGAGTTGGCGACGATCAGGCCGTTTTCATAGAGGCTGCGAATGTTGCCGGTTTCCGTGACCGCCAGGTTGCCATAGATCGAATCGCGCGATGCGAGGAGGTGAAAGCCGCGCCATTGGCGGGCCAGCGCGGAGGTTTCCATCCAGGGTGCAACGCGAAGAAGAAGGAAGATCGCGAGCAGCGCGGCAGCCGCTGCTGCGGCGAGAATCTGCTTGCGCCCCGCGCGCAAGAATAGAACGCCAGCCATCCACAAATTCAGCACGAGCACAAGGCCGGCAATCTGGAACGGGGAAAGAAAGCGCAGCAAAACCAGGCTGGCGACGACACCCCCGATGGCGGAGCCAGCCGCCTCCAGCAGATAAGCGAAGCTGATGGCGGCGCGGGCGTCGACGGCCGACTCATCCCTTACCATGCGCGCTGCGGCCACAAAGAGCGCGCCCGCCACTAAGCAGAAGAGGCTCAGACAAGCCAGCGAAGCAAGCAGCACCGGAAGCGGACCGACCAGCTCACCCGGCACAGTTTGAAAAACGCCTTTGCTCAAGCGCAATGTCCAGATGGTGAGCGGCAGGCTGAGCCCGAGCAGGGATTCGAGCGCAGCCACGGTCCGGCGTGTGAAGCTACTGCGCGGCGCAAAACTGCCGTACAAAAGGCTGCCGATGGCGGTCCAGAAGAGCCAGGTGGCCAACAGGATGCCCAGCGACATCTCGTTGCCGTTGAAGACGACCATCAACTCGCGCATCAGCACGACCTGGCCGATCACGGCGCTGAAGCCAATCAGCATCAGAGCCGATTTGACGGCGAGCGCCGGAGCTTGGGGTGCACGATCCGCAACGGATTGGATGCGCGTTTTCATCCGAGCGCAATTATTGACCTTGTCCCTCTGGAATGCAACAGCGAATCGTGCCCTGGCCGCATACGAGCGCGAGCGGGTTCTGCCTTCGACGATTCGCGGTAAGTCCGGCAACTTTCCCGCACCCTGCCCCCGCCCTCCCGCATCAATACATAGGGTCATGGCGGCAGGCGTGAACTCTGGCTTCACCCCGCCGCTGCCAACAAGACTAGTTTTATTCACAGCGCAGAACGCTGCTCAACACGCACAACCCAGAAATCAGGAGATTTCCCCGATGGCATACGAACTCGCACCGCTCCCCTACGACTACTCGGCCCTCGAACCGTTCATCGACACCGAGACGATGAAGATCCACCACGGCAAACACCACCAGGCCTACGTCAACAACCTGAATGCCGCCCTCGCCAACCACCCCGAGCTGGCCGCCAAGCCCGTTGACGACCTCGTCCGCGACCTGGCCAATATCCCTGAGGAGGTTCGCACCGCGGTTCGCAACAACGGCGGCGGCCACTCGAATCACACCGCCTTCTGGCGCCTGATGGGCCCGGTCGGCTCCGACGGCGTGGGCGGCGCACCCACCGGCCCCATCGCCGAGCAGATCGCCGCCGACTTTGGCGACTTCGAGACATTCAAGAAGACCTTCAACGAGACCGCGGCAAAGCAATTCGGCTCCGGCTGGGGCTGGATCATCTTCGTTGGAGGCAAGCTCAAAGTCGTCTCCACTCCCAACCAGGAGTCGCCCCTGACACAGGACCACTTCCCCATCCTCGGCAACGACGTCTGGGAGCACGCCTATTACCTCAAGTATCAGAATCGCCGCCCCGATTATCTCGCCGCCTGGTGGAACGTCGTGAACTGGCACGAGGTCAACCGCCGCTTCGCTGTGGCCAAGGGCTGAAGAACAGTGGTCGGTGGTCAGTGGCCCTGGGCGGTCGTAAACGATCTGCTGCAAGAAAAATATGCCGGACGCGGCCGCTTTCGAGTTCGCTCGCGATTTTTCGCGCCCCATCCTTTCGGTTTCATTTCCTGAAAGGGTGGGGAGCCACGAACGATACCATCTCAATGAACCGCCTGTTCGTCTTCCCTCTTCCCTGCCTTCCGCAACATTTCCCCGCGCACCGTGTCTAAACTTGAGGAATGAGGAATTCATAGGTGCGCAATTTAGGCTTTATCCCGCTCGCGGCGCTTTTGGCCGCCCTGACTGCTCCAGCCCCAGCCGCCCGCGCACAGTCCGGCGACTTCATCGTTTCGCAGCACGGCAAGCCCGTAGGCACAGCCAGCTTCAACTTCACAGCCACCCCTAACGGCTACGACTCCACCGCGCTGGTCAGCATCAAGATGCAGGGCCTCAACTACGCCATCTCAAAAACCGAGCGCCTCTCGGCGGCCAACCACCTGCGCCACGCACAGTTGAGCGCCACCGTCAACGGCTCGGCCGTCTCCGTCACCGCCGCTGCCGACGCAGCCCAGATTCTGCTGAACATCTCCGCCAATGGCCGCGCCTCGACCACCCGTCTGGCCCCGCACGCGGCCACCGTCTTTCTCCCCGACTTCGACCCCGGCGCTCTTGAAACCCTTCTGGCCCTGGCCGTCGCCCGCAACAACCGCGACCTGTGGGCCATCCTTCCCAAAAAGGCCGGCTCAATCGAGGCCATCCAGCTAGCCACCTACGCCGACGAGCAGGGCTCGCTGGACGGAGATCCCATCGTCGTCCACCACATGGTCGCCACCATCGCCGGTGCCCAGACCGACCTTTTCTCCGGCCCCGAAAACCAGCTCCTCCAGGCTGAGCTTCCCCAGCAAGGCTTTGCAATCGTCCGCAGAGGCTTCATCCTGACCCCGCCCGCCAAACCCGGCGCGCCGCCCGCGCAGTGACAGGATCGCTCTCGAATCCGCTTCATCGCTGCCCAGCGCCAGCGGAACCGCCGCCGGCTTCGATACAATGCGGGTGTGGGGAACGGACTTCAATCCAGTTGATTTCCCTTCAAGATTCTGACTCCAATCAAAGAGACAAGGGATAAAATGACTTCCAGTCTGACGGACGTATCGCTGGACCAACTGTCTATCGACACGCTACGGCTGCTGGCCGTGGATGCGGTGCAAAAGGCCAATAGCGGCCATCCAGGCGCTCCGCTGGGCTGCGCGCCCATTGCCTATCTGCTTTTCCGCAGGCGGATGAAGCATAATCCGGCGCACGCCAAGTGGGCTAACCGCGACCGATTCGTTCTGTCGAACGGCCACGCATCCGCGCTGCTCTATTCGACGCTGTTTCTGGCCGGCTACGGCGCGACGCTGGACGATCTAAAGAGCTTCAGGCAGTGGGGTTCGCGGACGCCGGGCCATCCCGAACGCGGCTGCCTGGACGGCGTAGAGGTGACTACCGGGCCGCTGGGCCAGGGCATCGCCATGGCCGTCGGCATGGCCATTGCCGAGAAGCATCTTGCGGCCGTGTACAATCGCCCCGGCTTTGAGGTGGTCAATCACCACACTTATGCTCTGCTGGGCGACGGCGACCTGATGGAGGGCGTCTCGCACGAGGCCGCCTCGCTAGCCGGAACGCTGGGGCTGGGCAAGCTGATCTTTCTTTATGACGATAATCAGATATCGTTGGATGGTCCAACCAGCCTGAGTTATACCGAGGATGCGCTGGAGCGCTTCGCGGCCTACCACTGGCACGTGCAGCGGGTGACAGACGGCAACGATCTGGCTGCTCTGGATGCGGCGATTGAAGCGGCCAGGGCGGAGACCGCGCGGCCTTCTTTCATCGCGGTGCGGACGGTGATCGGCTACGGCAGCCCCAGGGCCGGAACCAGCAAGGCGCATGGCGAGCCGCTGGGCGCGGAAGGCGTGGCGGCGACGAAGAAGTTCTTCGGCTTCCCCGAGGATCAGAGCTTCGTGGTGCCCGAGGCCGCGCTGGCCAACTGGCGCGAAGCAGTCGAGCGCGGAGCGGAGTTTGAGGCGGAGTGGAAGACGCTCTTTGCCGGCTATGCGGCCGCGTATCCGGAGTTGGCCGAGGAGTTTGAGCGCACGCAGAAAGGCGCGCTGAAGGCCGGCTGGGAGGCTGCGCTGCCGAGCTTTGCGCCAGCCAAGGGGCAGGCCACGCGCAGCGCTGGCGGAACCGTGATGAACGCGATTGCCGAGGCCGTGCCTGAGCTCTTCGGCGGAGCCGCGGACCTGACTTCCTCGACGAAGACGATCTTCAAGCCGGGGGCAAACTTTCACGAAAACCCGACCGGGCGCAATGTATTTTTCGGCGTGCGCGAGTTCGCCATGAGCGCCGCGGTGAACGGAATTGCGGCCCATGGCGGCCTGATTCCCTTCGGGTCCACTTTCTTTGTCTTTTCCGATTATGCCAAGCCCGCGATCCGGCTGGCCGCGCTGATGGAGTTGCACTCGCTGTTCGTCTTTACGCATGACTCGATCGCTGTCGGCGAGGATGGTCCAACCCACGAGCCGGTCGAGCAACTGCTGGGACTGCGCGCGATTCCGGGGCTGACGGATTTCCGTCCGGCCGATGCCAACGAGACGGCAGCGGCGTGGAGGCTGGCTCTAGAGCGCAAGGGGCCGAGCTTCTTTGCGCTCAGCCGGCAGGATCTTCCGGTGATTGATCCGGCGGCGCATGACATCTACGCAGGAGTAGGCAAGGGCGCGTATCTCCTGGAGGATGCAGCCAGCCCGCAGATGGTTCTGATCGGCACGGGCGCCGAGGTTTGGCCCTGCGTTGAGGCCGCGAAGCTGCTGGCCGCCGAGGGAATCGCCGCGCGAGTGGTGAGCTTTCCGAGCTGGAAGCTCTTCGAGGAGCAACCGACGGAGTACAGGGTCAGCGTGCTGCCTGCTAACTTGCCGAAGCTGGCGGTCGAGGCCGGAGCAACCGCGGGCTGGTGGAAGTATGTGGGCCAGGACGGCGATGTGATTGGGCTGGACCGATTTGGGGCCTCTGCGCCGGGGCCGAAGGTACTGGCGGAGTTGGGCTTCACCGCGGAGAATGTGGCGGCGCGGGCGAAGAAGCTTTTAGGGACTGGGACCTTAGGGACTAGGAAACGGGATCAACTGAATCTTGATCGAGGAAGCGAACAAATGGCTCCCCTTCGCAAAGCACTGCCGGGCGACAAAGTGGTGATGGCAGAGGTGCCCATTGGGCTCCTCCACGGATTGCCAATCGAAGACCAGCAGGCGATCTTCGAAATTGTGGGCAAGCCGGTACGACTGAATGAGTATGATGCGGATGGACGAGCAGAAGTCGAATTCACAGACAGTGAGGGAGTATTGCACTATATTTATGTGAGTCCGGATGCCATCAAATTGTTCCAGGTACAAGGGCAGGGTGGCACATGCGATCCTGGCCAGTCCCTAACTCCGTAATCCCTCAACCCCGAAGGAGTGTACTTTGAAACTCGTCATCGCATCCGATCATGCGGGATTTGCTCTGAAGGAGGAGATTCGCGCCTATCTCGCCAAGGCCGGCCACGAGGTGGCGGACCTGGGAGCTTACAGCGCCAACTTACCCGACGACTATCCCGACTATGCCGAAAAGGTGGGCTTGGCGTTGACGCGGGGCGAGGCGCAGCGCGGGATTCTCATCTGCGGCTCGGGGGTTGGGGTCTGCGTGGCGGCCAACAAGATTCCGGGGATTCGCGCGGGAATCTGCCACGACACTTACTCTGCGCACCAAGGCGTGGAGCACGACAATATGAATGTTCTTGTGCTGGGCGCGCGAATCATCGGCCCGGCGCCAGCCTTCGAGATTGTGGACCGCTTTATCGGGGCGCAGTTTATCGCCGGCGAAGAGCGACTTGTGAGGCGATACAACAAGGTGCTGGCCATCGAGACAAAGTACCAGCGCGGGCGCGAGTGAGCGGGAGCCGCCGATGTTTCCCTTCGACGTGATC
Organism: Occallatibacter sp.; assembly: GCA_049522975.1. Taxonomy (GTDB): domain Bacteria; phylum Acidobacteriota; class Terriglobia; order Terriglobales; family Acidobacteriaceae; genus Telmatobacter. The sequence continues at coordinate 59,850 of JBEKNI010000005.1, forward strand.
CTCTTCGACGTGGGCGGAGTCCTGTTGACGGACGGTTGGGACCATTGCGAGCGCCGAGTGGTTCTGGAGAAGTTTCATCTCGACCCTGCCGAGTTTGAGGCCCGGCACACTGAGCCTTACGCAGCCTGGGAGCGGGGCGCGATTTCGCTTGAGAGTTATCTGGACGCGACTGTCTTCTATGAGCCGCGCGGCTTTTCGCCCGGCGATTTTTTTGCCGCTATCTGCGCCGAATCCAAAGTGTTGCCGGACGGGGCGCTGGAAATCCTTCGCGAGCTTGCCGCCGCGGATAAGTGTCTGCTGGGCGCGTTGAACAACGAGGCGCGGGAGACCAACAATTACCGCTTCGATTGCTTTGGACTGCGCGAGCTCTTCAAGGTGGCGCTAAGTTCCTGTTACCTGGGATTGCGCAAGCCGGAGCCGGCAATCTACCAGCGGGCCCTGGATATTCTGGGCCGGCCGGCGGAGCGGGTATTGTTCATCGACGACCGGGCGGCGAATGTTGCCGCCGCCGTGAATGCCGGAATGAAGGCCATCCGGTTTGAGGGCGCGGAGGCGCTGCGGCGCGAATTGAAAAGCCTGGGAGTTCTATGAGAATTCCCGCTACGCTCGGCAACTCTTAGCTCATATGTTATAAGTGGACGATGAAACCCGGCCTCCATGGCCAGTCCAGTTTGTGTGGAAGAACTGCCGGCGCGGCTGGTCGATACGCTCATAGGTGTGCGCGCCAAAGTAATCGCGCTGCGCTTGAAGAAGATTCGCTGGCAGGCGCGCCGCGCGATAGCCGTCATAGAAGGCCAGCGCGGTGGAGAACGCCGGAGTGGGCACGCCTAACTCGACAGCGTGTACCAGCGCCTTGCGCCACGAAGCCTGATAGCTGTTAAGCGCCGAGAAGAAGAAGCTATCCAGCAGGAGATTCTCGATCCCCGGATTCTTGTCGAAGGCATCTTTGATCTTGCCCAGGAAGCGGCTGCGAATGATGCATCCGCCGCGCCACATCAGCGCGATTCCGCCCATGTTCAGATTCCACCCGTTCTCTTTAGCGGCCGCCCTGAGCAGCATGTAACCCTGCGCATAAGAGACTATCTTGGAACAATAGAGCGCGCGGCGTACATTCTCGATGAATGCGGCGCGATCGCCCACAGTGGCCTCCACCGCCGGGCCTTCGAGGATCTTCGACGCCTCTACGCGCTCTTCCTTCAGCGCCGAGAGGCAGCGCGCGAAGACCGATTCGCCGATCAGAGTTACCGGCTGTCCGGTGTCGAGCGCGCTGATGACGGTCCACTTGCCGGTGCCCTTCTGGCCGGCGGTGTCGAGAATCTTATCGACGAGCGGTTGACCGTCCTCGTCCTTCGCCGCGAAGATGTGACTGGATATCTCGATCAGATAACTGTCTAACTCGCCTTTGTTCCACTCGGCAAAGATTCTGTGCAACTCATCGGCGTCAAGTCCCAGGCCGCGCTGCAGCAGATCATAAGCCTCGCAAATCAACTGCATGTCGCCGTATTCGATGCCGTTGTGCACCATCTTTACGTAGTGGCCCGCGCCGCCCTCGCCGACCCAATCGCAGCAGGGCGTGCCGTCTTCCACCTTGGCGGCTATGGCCTGGAAGATTGGCTTCACATGCGGCCACGCGGCGGGATTGCCGCCGGGCATGATCGAGGGGCCGCGGCGCGCGCCTTCCTCGCCGCCCGAGACGCCGGTGCCGATGAAGAGAATCCCCTTTGCGGCCAGATCGCGCGCGCGGCGGTTCGAATCGGTATACAGCGAGTTACCGCCGTCGATGATAATGTCGCCCGGCTCAAGGCAAGGCAAGAGATGCTCGATGGTCTGGTCAACGGAATCGCCCGCCTTGACCATCAGCATCACGCGCCGCGGTCGCTTGAGCAGGCCAGTGAACTCTTCGACGGAGTGCGCACCCGCGACTCCGCTCCCCTTGGCTTCATTGGCGAGGAAGTCGTCCACCTTGGAGACGGTGCGATTGAAGACGGCAACCTTGAAGCTATGGTCGTTCATGTTGAGGACCAGATTCTGTCCCATGACGGCGAGGCCGATCAGGCCGATATCACACGATGCTTCCGGCATACTATCTCCCATGGCTCCCTTGTATCATCGAGGCGGGCGGCGAATTCTCTTCAATTGTACTTGAGCGGCCAATCCGGAAGACTGCGCTTGCTCAGAGGGTGTCTTCATCCGGTGCGAAGAGAGCCTGTGCGATCCGCGCACTTCGCAGGAAAATTTAACAGTTTCTTTAGAAGTCGCTGGGCGACAGCGGAATCCCCGGCGCTGCGACATTCATCTAACCTTTAGCCGCAGCGGGTGAGGCTTGTAGAGAGGCCTGGAAGCTGCCGGAATCTCAGGCTCCGAGGAAAGAGCAAGCGACAGCAATCGATCAGTAAGGGAGGTGTGCGATGCAGTTGGGATTGATTGGCTTGGGTAAGATGGGCGGTAACATGGCGCAGCGGCTTCGGTTTGGCGGCCACCAGGTTGTGGGCTTCGACTACAGCGCCGAAGCGGTGGCGCGCTTGACGGCGTCAGGCAATGTGGGCGTCTCCAGTCTTGAAGAACTCGCTCAAAAACTTGAAGGCCGGAGGGCGATCTGGATTATGGTGCCGCAGGGCAAACCGGTGGATGAGACGATTGCCAAGTTAGAGCCGCTGTTGAACCCCGGCGATATTCTGATTGACGGCGGTAACTCGAATTACAAGGACTCGATCCGGCGGCACAAAGAAGCGAGCACGAAGGGTTTCGATTTTCTGGATGTGGGCACTTCAGGCGGGGTGTGGGGCCTGAAAGAGGGTTATAGCATGATGATCGGCGGAGACAAGGAGCCGGTCGAGTATCTGCGGCCTATCTTCGAGACGCTGGCTCCGGCGCCGGACAAAGGATGGGGACACGTGGGTCCGGGAGGCGCAGGCCATTTTGTGAAGATGATCCACAACGGGATTGAATACGGCATGATGCAGGCCTATGCCGAGGGATTTACGATTTTGGAGAAGAAAGAGGAACTCGGCTTGAATCTGCCGCAAATCGCCGAGATCTGGCGCTACGGCAGCGTGGTGCGCAGTTGGCTGCTGGATTTGACAGCCGATGCATTGGGGCGGAATCCCACACTGAGTGGGCTCGAGGCCTTTGTCGAGGACTCAGGCGAGGGCCGCTGGACGGTCTTCGAAGCCATTGAGCTGAATGTCTCCGCCCCGGTGATTACCGAGTCGCTGATGCGGCGCATCCGCTCCCGCGAGGAGAATAACTTTACCGACCGGATGCTGGCGATCATGCGCAACGAGTTTGGCGGACATGCGGTCAAGAAGGAATAGCTCCCAACTGAGAGGAACAAGCCATGACGACGATACAGATGAGCGTGCGCCCCGAGGATCTTTCCCAAGTTCCGCATGGCGCCGAGCGTATTCCCGAAGCGGGGATTCTGGTAATATTTGGCGCATCGGGCGACCTGACCAAGCGCAAGCTGCTTCCGGCGCTCTTCCATTTGGAGCAGGCGGGTCTGCTGCCGGAAAATTTCGCGATTGTCGGTGTGGCGCGGCGTCCGCTGGGCGATGAGTTTGCGGCAGACATGCGCGCGGGGATTGTCGAGTTTGGCGGCGTAGACGCAAGCAATCCCAAGCTGGATAACTTCGTTGGCAAAGTCAGTTACTTCCCGTTGAGATTCGACGATCCGGCGGATTATGTTGGTTTGAAGGCGGAGTTAGAGAGAATCGCGCAAAAAAAAGGAATTGGCGGCGACCGGCTTTTCTACCTGGCCACGGCACCGGAGTTCTTTGCTCCGATTGTCGAGAACCTGGGCGCGCAGGGACTGGCGCAGCCGGAGAAGGGCAAGGTTGCGGTGGTCATCGAAAAGCCTTTCGGCCACGACTTGAACTCGGCGCGAGAGCTTAATCATAAGGTGAACGCCGTCTTCCGCGAGGATCAGGTCTTCCGCATCGATCATTATCTGGGCAAGGAGACGGTGCAGAACATATTGGTCTTTCGCTTTGCCAACGGCATCTTCGAACCGATCTGGAACCGCAATTACATCGACCACGTGCAGATCACGGTGGCCGAGACGCTGGGCGTGGAGGGTCGCGGGCCGTTCTACGAAAAGGCCGGCGCGCTGCGCGACGTAGTGCAGAACCACGTGATGGAGTTACTGAGTCTGGTAGCTCTGGAGCCGCCGTCGAGCTTTGAGGCCGAGAGCGTGCGGCGCGAGAAACTGAAAGTATGGCGGGCGATTGCTTCGATTCCCATCCTGAACGCGGTGCGCGGGCAGTATGGGCCGGGAACGGTGGAGGGCCAGCACGTTGCGGCTTATCGCGACGAGGAGCGAGTTAGCCCCGAGTCGGGCACGGAGACTTATGCGGCGATTCGGCTGGAGGTGGAAAACTGGCGGTGGGCGGGGGTTCCGTTCTATTTGCGCGCGGGCAAGCGGCTCAAGAAGCGGGCGACGGAGATCAGCATCCAGTTCAAGCAGCCGCCACTTTTGATCTTCGACCGCATCGCGGCGAGCGGACCCTGCGGGTCGATTCAGCCCAACCTGCTAACGATTCGCATCCAGCCGGATGAGGGGATTGCGCTGCGCTTCGGGGCCAAGGTTCCGACGACGCCGGAGATGGCGGTCTGCCCGGTGAATATGGACTTCGACTACGCGGCGGCCTTCGGCACATCCAGCGCCAACGGCTACGAGCGGCTGCTGCTGGACGCGATGCTGGGCGACCAGACGCTCTTCGCGCACCGCGACGGAGTGGAGACGACCTGGGCGCTGTATACGCCGATTCTGCAGGCTTGGGCGGCCAAGAATCCGGAGGTCTTTCCGAATTATGTTGCCGGCTCGTGGGGCCCGGAGTGCGCCGATCATCTGCTGGAACGCGAAGGGCGAGCGTGGCGGAACGATCTGGGCAGGAAAGCCTGAGGACGGCCCGGTTTCTCGAAGAGTCGAGGCGAAAGTGCTATCACTCAAAGTCGCTCCAAAAGGGGCCTGTTTTTGCACGAAACTGGCAAGAAAGAGCCGTTTGGGGCCCAAATACTTGCGGTTTTCAGGGGTTTGTGTTTACTGATGAGTACACATTGGCTTTTGGTCAAGCTGTTTATTTTGTTTCCTTTGCATTGATTTTCTCCCCTCGCCCGGCGGGGTTTGGGGGTAGGGGGGTGGGGGTACCGGGGTTTTCTTCGCCTTTTGGGCGCTTTTCCTTCGCCCCAGCGCCCTCTACCTTTGCCCTACTCAAGACCATTCTGCACCAAGGGAAGTTAATTCTACGCAAGCAACTTTCGGCTTCGGTCAAAGCGGGCTCCACGGTGAGGCCAGCGGCTCGCCCCTCGCTCGCGAGGGGTTCATGAATTTCCAGGTGCGAAAAACCGGAACGGCGGATTGGGGTCCTCCGTCTCCCAGGTCAGTACTGGAATTGGCAAACGAAAATTCTTCTTCTCAAACTGCACCGAGTTGGTGTAAAGTGGTGCATAGTCTGAAAAGGGAGATTTTGCTGTGCGCCAAACCAAAAGCGAACCTTCGACTCGAGCCTCTGTAACCTTTCCCGCAGAGATTTACGCATCTCTTGAGATCATTGCTAAGCAGAAGAAAGTCTCAACGGCTTGGGTGATTCGTGATGCAGCAGAAAAGTATGTTTCCGAACTTTGGCCTCTTTTCGCAGGTGCAAAACATGAGTAATATCACGGAGTTCTCCGCGAAAGGCAGGGCTAACCGGAAGCGTCAACTCCGACCAAGGTAATCGCTCTGCGTCCCTGAGCTCAGCCAGATGTAGCCTGACTCAACAGTTCCACTATCTGCTCCTCGTCAAACAGCCTTCCGCAAGTTGAACATTCGATCTCGTTGTGATCAAATACTTGCGTGTCGAATTCGGCGCTCCTCATGAGGCTGCCGTGAGAATCAACTCCGGTAATCTCGAATCGTGCCCAAGCATCGTACTTCCAGTTGATCGAACCTTCGCCCCCGCAATTCGGGCAGACCATTCCGCTTGCCATAATGCTCCTTTCCAAACGCGGCTCGCGCACCGGCTGCGGGCCAAGTAGCCAGCCTCGGGGCGAGGCAACCTAAATGAGCAGCCGATAGGTTCCTTTGCCACAGAATTCAACGTATCTCAGATCGCGAAGCACCTGAAGCTGCTGCCGAATCTTGGCCCTGACATTCCGATTCATTGGATACACTCTTGAGAAGAGTTGCTCCCGACGATAGAGGTCGTCGAGGGAAAATGCGTCCGCACCAATACTACGAATCACTCGCAGAGTTAGAGTCGCCCATCCCCGGGCATTGAGGCTGAGGTCACCTATCCGGTTGAACAGCCGAAATGCCGATCGGACAACATCGGGTTCGCTCGGTCGGCCATCCTCCACAACCGAAATTTGGGCGTCTGCCGCAATTAAATCGAGCCTAATATTGCAGCCTACCCAACCCGCCCGGCGGGCGTCTGTAGAAAGCGCCCTCCGCTGTACGATAACGTTCGGAGTAAGGAATTTGCCATGCACAGCTGTCAGGCTCCGAACATCCCAAGCCTGACTTCGTTCGAGGAGCATGAGAGTGGGCGCTTCCCCGCTCTTGATTCGAGCCATCATCGCGCTATAGGCCCCATCGGCTAAACTCCGCCTCGGCTTTAGCGCAAAAGACTTGAGTTCGTAGGACTGATCGCATTCAGGGCAAACAAAGTCGCTAGCCTTGGTATTTGCGGCGGTGGGGCGCAGTTCCTCGCTATCGCAGGAAAGGCAATAGCCGAAAGATCGAAACCACGCTTCGGAGATGACCCTTGAGCGTTGGCTCTGGCTGGTATATAAGTCGGCGATCGAAATGTCGCATCGAAGCAGCATTCTTGGCTCCGGCAACTCTAGGCAGCGGTCCCTGTGAACAAAGTGGTTGTCGGGGCCGGTATCTCCATTCTTTCGCTACAATGCGGGAGGGATTGGGAAACCGTTTGGCAAGTTAGCCCCGCTTCGCAGGATGGCGAGTTAGCAAGTTGGCGGGTCCATTGCTGGCGTAGCGCGTTCGCGCGAGTCGGGCTGCCCCCAATGATCGGCGCGCCGCTAGATGAGGAAATTGGACGCCAACTGCCTGCGCTGATTGCTCCTTCAGCGTGGAGGCGTTTGAAGTTCTCCAGGTCGCGATCATAGAACGGGTCTTTGTTGTTCCACTCGATTTCGAGCGCGACTGTCTTGCCGTCGAACTCTTTGGCATGATCGACCTCGTGAGAGACGGACTCCCTCTCGACACCGTTGATTGTTTTCTTAATCTCGAAATGGACCTTATTCCAGCCGAGATCGCTTAGGGCATGACGCATTCGCTGCGTGCCCTTGGTTTCTCCTCCGCCGGAACCGATGATTTCAGTGATGGGAATCTCGAAGCTGGACAGCGCGGCCTCGATTTCCTCCAAGGCTGCGGGAAAGTCTCTTTCGAGAATAGCCGCGGCATGGGACTCGAATAGAATTTCGAATCCTTTTTCTCTCAGTTTGTCTAGCATGGTCCACCCACAGCGGTGCGTTTAGACCATGCTAAATCATTGGGCCCGGCGCTCTGGGTCTCGATTCTTGGGTCTGGTGCGACACGGACTCAGATCCTCAATTTCGCCGCACCCTACCCAGATTCACTTAGCTAGGCCGGCTGCGGCCCATGCCTTTGTCCATGGCTTCGTTGGCTAGGCGGTCGGCTTCTTTGTTGCCGCCGCGGAGGGTGTGGCGCATCTCGAAGCTGGGGATGCTGCGGGAGAGCTTGCGGGCTTCTTCGAAGAGCGGGCGGAGGATGGGGCTGGCTACCTTGTACTTGCCCTGCATCTGCTTGACCATCAACTCGGAGTCGGAGATTACGCGCAGGCGGTCGGCCCGGTTCTCGACGGCCCAGCGCAGGACCGCAAGGAGGCCGGAGTATTCGGCGTAGTTGTTGGTGCGGATGCCGAGGAATTCGCTGAGGCGGGCGACGATGCGGCCTTCAGCGTCCTCGATGACGGCGCCGTAGCCGGAGGGGCCCGGATTGCCGCGGGAGCCGCCGTCGCAGTGGGCGGTGAAAGTCTCGCCAGGGGCGGGGACGGGATCGGGAAAGAGGGTTGGGTTCATTGAGTTCTAGTGTAGCGGGTCACGGCGAATCCCTCAGTGGCTAAATAGGTTGCGGACTTGGCCGCTTCAACCTCTTCGCCCAAGGTTGTAAACAGATACCAACTGTAGGGCGACCGCCGCGGAACGTCTCCAACCATCGCCTTTGATGCGCGGAAAACACCGGAACAACTCCAGATTGCACCTGCTCGCTTCCCTCTACAATCCAAATTCTTCTGCCCGCTGTTGCAAAGTAAGTGGCATTGGGCTGAAAAGGAGCGAAATTCACGGGGCCTTCAGACACGGACCTTGGCCGCTTTTCCAAGGCATGAAGAAGATATAACTGCAACACTGGGCGCCACGGAAACACCCACCTCCTCCCGGCCAGGCGGGAGGAGGGGTGGCAGCAAGCTGAGATGGCTTACTCGGCGGCTTCCGCTTCAGCGGCGGGCTCAGTTGCCTCCGCTTCCGGCTCGGTGGCCTCCGCTTCCGGCTCGGCGGCTTCCGCGGCTTCGGCCAGGACGTTGACCTTCACGCGTCCAGTCACTTCGCGATAGAGCTTGATGGCCACAGTGTGCTCGCCGACGGTCTTGATCGGCTCATCCAACTGGATCTTGCGGCGATCGACCTCGAAGCCCTTGGCCTCCAGGGCAGCGGCGATGTCGGCCGAGGTGACGGAGCCGAAGAGATGTCCGGCCTCGCCCGACTTGCGGGTGAAGTCGAGCACGACGGGCTCCAGCTTGACGGCCATTTGCTCGGCCAGAGCCTTCTCCGTGGCGGAGCGGCGCGCCGCCGCGGCCTTCATCTGCTCGACGACGGCCTTGTTGGCCGCAGTGGCCTGTAGCGCCAGCTTGCGGGGCAACAGGAAATTGCGTCCGTAGCCGTCGGCCACTTTGACAAGGTCTCCTCGATGGCCCAGGTTGACTACGTCTTCCTTCAGAATGACTTCCATGACTAATTCTCCAGTCTTTCGGCATCCACAATATCGCCCTCGCCGGATCGCCGCAGACCTGCCCCTCCCGCATCCGGGAGGAAAGGCGCACGCCGGCCAAAGAGCAGCCGATGGTTAGTGCCGCGTCGCAAACGGCAGTAGGGCGATATTCCGGGCCTGCTTGATGGCGCGGGTCAGGCGGCGCTGGTGCGTGGTGCAGACGCCAGTCAGCCGCCGCGGAACGATTTTGCCGCGCTCGGCCACAAAGCCCTGCAGCAGCCGGACATCGCGGTAGGGGATCGCGTCGATCTTCTCGGTGCAGAACTTGCAGACCTTCTTGCGGCGGAAAAATTTGCCGCGGCCGCCGGGTCCGCTGGAGGGCCGGCTGCCGGGTGCGCCCGCTGGCCGGCCGCCGGAACGCGGTCCCGATCCATAGCCGGGGCCTGAACCGGAAACCAGGCTGGATTCCGACCCGGATGCGGCGTGGGGGGCTTGAGGCGCGCTCGTCTCGAACGCTTTTGCGTGAGTCTCTTCGGACATGTTGTTTCCTCTTCACTCTCTTGGGTTCCGCCGGAAGCCGCCGGGCCTCCGCCGAAAGATTGGTTCGTGCCGCCCGTCGCCCCGGAAAAGCGGGCCGGCAGCGGCAATTTACTCTACAGTGGACAGCGGACGATGAACAGTTTTGTGCTCCCGATCGATTGCGGGCCACGGTTCACTGACCACTGCTCAGACAGCCTGAACCGGAGCAGCGGCCTCCGCCACCGCCGGAGCGGGGGCGGCAACCGTTGCCGGGGCTGTGAAAGCCGGAGTCGCCGAGCGCCGAACGCCGCGCAGGGCCTTGACCTTGGCCAGGCGCTTCTCTTCCTCGTCGATGCGCACGCTGAGAAATTTGATCACCGGCTCGGTGACACGCAACCGCCGCTCCAGTTCCAGCACCACCGCGCCGTTGGCCTCGATGGTCAGCAGAACGTAGTTGCCGTCGTTAAACTTGCGCACCGTATAGGCCAGCTTGCGCTTCCCCATCTTCTCGACTGACTTGACCACCCCGCCGCCGTTGGTGATGTTGGCGGTGAATCCGGCGATCAGTTTATCGACATCCTCCTCGGCCGCGTCGGGCCGGACAATGAACATCACCTCATACACACGAGACATCATCATTCCTTTTCCGCCGGAGCCTTCTTGACTCCAGCCATTGCCGCCGGCAAAAACCATAGCGGCCCATCATTTAAGCTCTTCGCTCCCAGATCCTGAGTTCCTCAGTCCCTGTCTTTCCGGTTGAACTCGTTCATCGCGGCTGCCGGCCCGTCTTTGAGGATGCGCCTCACAGCGGTTGCCACCCGGTCCAGCACCTCGTCCAGCACCGTCAAATCCGCCTTGCGCATCGGCGAAAGCAAATAATCTCTGCCCGGACGCCTACCTCCCTGAGCCGCAATGGCCTCCGGCGGCAGATTCGGCCCGACGCCGATGCGAATGCGCAACCACTCCTGAGAGCCCAGGGCGCCGGTCACGCTGCGGGCTCCGTTGTGCCCGGCGGGAGATCCGCGCTCCCTGATCTTGAAGGTCCCCAATGTCAGATCCAACTCGTCCTGGATGACGAGCAGATCCTGCCCAGGGTCCGCCTCAAACTCCCGAACCAGCGCGGCCACTGCCAGCCCGCTCAGGTTCATAAACGTTTCCGGCTTGGCCAGGACCACTTCGCGCCCCGCCATGCGGCAGGTTGCGGTAACGGCCCTTGAGCGCCGGTTCTGGACCACAACCCCTTCTTGCTGGGCGATGCGGTCGATGGCCATGAACCCCGCGTTGTGCGGGGTCCACAGATATTCGAGACCCGGATTGCCCAGCCCCACCACCAGGAATGGGCCGCGACTTCCGCCGGACCCGGGGCTCCCGGCGAGCGATTTTGGCTCGCTAGGGCGAACGGACTCGCTTGCCTCGTCCAAGGCTTACTTCTTCTTCTCCGCGCCGGAGTCCTTCTTGGCTGCTCCCGCCTCGGGCTTCTTGGCCGCATCTTCCGGCTTGCCGCCCTTCTTGGCAACCTCCGGCTCAACGGCTGCTGTCGCTGCTGCCGCTTCTGCCGCGGCGGCTGCCTCAACCTCGGCAGCGGTTGGCGCCTCTTCGCGGATGGTAACGACGTGGGCTACGGTCGCGTCCTCGGAGTTGAGGTACTTGATCTTCTCCGAGTGGGGCAAACCGCTGACGCGCAGCACACCGTGCAACTCCAACTGGCTGACGTCCACGGCAATGTTGCTAGGAATGTCGGCCGGCAGGCACTCGATTTCCACCTCGCGCAACACCTGGTCGAGAATGCCGCCGGAGGCCTTGACTCCCACTGGGATTCCCAGCAGCTTGACGCGCACGCTGACGCGCAGGGTCTTGTCCAGGGCGATGCGCTTCAAGTCGATGTGAATCAACTCGTCCTTGATCGGCTCGCGCTGCCAGTCCACGATCATGGCCTTGGCCGCGGGCTGTCCGGCGACCTCGACATCGAAGATCGTGTTATGGCCGGTCTCGGAGAAAAGAATCCGGGAGATCTGCTTGGGATCCACCTCGATAGCCACCGGATCGTGACCCGGTCCATAGAGCACGGCGGGAATCTTGCCCGCGGCGCGCACACGGCGAGCGGCGTTCTTGTTGAATTTGCCCTCACGGGGCTTGGCTGCGACAACTTCTGACATTCGGTCTCTCATTTCCTGGTTTCGGGCACGGGCCGGTCGGCGTCCGCTCCCTTTGTGAAGCGTTAGGTTACAGATGACAGATTGCGGATGGCAGTGATCGCTTCAGATGCTTGCTGTCAACTGTCATCTGTAACCTGTCATCTCAGCTAAACAGCGTACTCACGCTGGTCTCCATGTGAATGCTCTCGATGGCCGCGCCCAGCAGGCCGGCAATGGAGAGTACCTTGATCTTGGGCAACTTCTGGGCTGCCTCGCGCAGCGGAATGGTGTTGGTCACCACCAACTGTTCCAGGCGCGATGCGGCAATGCGTTCGATGGCCGGGCCGGATAGCACAGCGTGGCTGGCGCAGGCATACACGGAGACCGCTCCAGCCGCGCACAGCGCATCCGCGGTCTTGACCAGCGTGCCGGCCGTGTCAACCATGTCGTCGAGGATGAGGCAGGTCGTGCCCTTCACGTCGCCGATCACGTTCATCACTTCGGCGACGTTCATGTCGGTGCGGCGCTTGTCCACGATGGAGAGCGGCGCCCCAATCTTCTGCGCGAAGAAGCGCGCCCGCTCCACCCCGCCAGGGTCCGGCGAGACCACCATCAGGTTGGGCAGGTTCAGTTCGCGGAAGTAGCTGACCATCACCGGGCTGGCGTAGAGGTGATCGACGGGAATGTTGAAAAAGCCTTGAATCTGGGCCGCGTGCAGGTCGACAAAGAGGGCGCGGTTGGCCCCGGCGACGGTCAGCAGATCGGCTACCAGCTTTGCGCTGATGGCCACTCGCGGCTTGTCCTTGCGATCCGCCCGGGAATAGCCGTAGTAGGGCACCACCACCGTGATGCGCGCCGCCGAGGCCCGCTTCAACGCGTCGATCATCACCAATAGCTCCACTAGGTGCTGATCCACCGGATAACAGGTAGGCTGCACCACAAACACATCCACTCCGCGCACGTTCTCCAGCAGTTGAAAGAAGACCTCGCCGTCGGCAAAACGCTGGATCTTGGCCTCGCTCACCGGAACCCCGATGTGCCGGCCGATCTCCTCGGCCAGCGGACGGTTGGCGGTGCCCGAGAAGAGCTTGAAGCGCTTGTCCTCGCTCAGATTGCGGCTCCGCTTGCGCTCGACGGCCGGTTTGGCCTCCTTCGCGCGCACTGCCGCATCCGGGGAAGCTCTCTTCTCGCCCTCTTTTGGAGCCCCATCCCTGGCCTCGTCCGGCCCGCTCTCCGGCTGTTTCTCTTCCATCGTTCCCGTCAATGTTCCGGCTTCCATTCCCGATTGCCTCCAAGCTGGTTGGCTTTGGCTGCTTCTGCTCAGTGGTCAGTGAACAGTGGTCAGTAAATACCCGAATTCGGCCACCGGCAAACTAACTACTAACCACCGTCTACTGCTCCATGTTCACTGCCGAATGCTCACTGTTCCCTGACCCTGTACTCTGGCTGGGCGACCAGGATTCGAACCTGGATAAATGCCTCCAAAGGGCATTGTCCTGCCATTGAACGATCGCCCAACTCGTCAGCCGTTGGCGAGTCTCTCTCGTCCAACGGACGACTGTCAAATTCTCTGCCGCGGAAGCATCTCGCGCCAGTAGGCATCGCGCGGCAGAGTGCGAGTCAACTGACTCCTGACTCCAGCCTGGCCCAGGCGTTCCTGCGCCGCTTCCGCATCTCCGCGGGTTCGGTACAACCCGTAGAGCGCCGAGCCGGATCCGGACAGCGAAGCATGGAGGGCTACCTCCGGTGTGCCGAAACCCAAAAGAATGTGCTTGATCTCTGCAAGGGAGGGATGCTGGGGGAAGACGACGCGTTCAAAGTCGTTCTCGATCCAACTCGTGATCCCGGTGCGGACAAGCGCGGACTCTTGAGGTCCGGCCAGGTTCTCTCCATTTGAGAGAACACCGGAGGAGCCTGCTCCCTGCCTTCCCTCCGGAATCGATCCTGAAACCGATTCAGCAAAGGCTCTGGCATAGGCGCGGCTCAACTTCTCCAGTTTACTTGTACTGGCCTCTGAGGTCAAACCCTGGGCGGCGCAGAGAGCGTCCCAGTCGCGGAAAGCCTGCGGGGTCGAGACCCCAATCTCCGGCGTGGCGACGACGCACCAGACCGACTCGAAATCCGGCAGTGGCGAGACTTGCTGTCCCCGATCCAGTCCCAGAACCGCGCCGCCGATCAGAAACAGCGGCACATCCGAGCCGACTTTGGCCGCAATCTCCAGCCGCCGCGTCGACCAATAGCTGAGGAGACCAATCTCCTTTAGGCGTTTCCAGCTCTCGCTTCCGACGGGCGGTGGAGCTGGGGAAATGCCGAGTTCAGCCTCTAGCCCTACCAACGCCGCAACAGCATTTGCTGACCCAGCCCCCAATCCGCCCTGAATAGGCAACCGTTTATCGATATGAATCTCAACATCTGCACTGACCCCTGGGTCCTGGAGAATCAGCTCCACCATTTTCCAAGCTGTATTCCGGCTATCAGTTGGAACGCGATTGTCATTCGTAGTCAGGCGAATGGCCTGCTTCGATGGGATTTCGAACGGGCGTTCTACCGCCGTAACTGTCACCAGGTCGTGCAACTCCAGCGTCTGGTAGACAGTGACAAGCGAGTGGAAGCCGTCCGGCCGCGGCGCGCCAATATACAGGCCGAGATTGATCTTCGCGTGTGAACGGACAGTTGTCGGCATACCTGCTTATTGTAGGGCGCGGCCCGGCTTCGCCGTGTTATCCTTGCCGCGTTATGCCCTTCAACCCGCCGATACAGCCTTCACCGTCGCCGCCGGTCTACTGCACGGAGTGTGGCTGTGAGGTCTACCCGCCTGCATGGCTCTGCGCCACCTGCGGCAAGGCGCTCCATGAACCCGGCGCGATGACCACCTCCTGCCCCTACGCGCGCCCGACCTCCAAAAACTCCAAGCCGGATCGAATCCTCGGCGCGCGAATATTCGCCATTCTGGTGGTTGTGCTTTTCTTTATTCTGGATATTGTTAAAGATAGCGACTGGATTCCGCACGGCAACAGCAGGCAAGATTTCGGTTTGGGGGTTATGTCTTTGCTGATAGTTATTGCCTTTTTCTGGGTTGTTCTCTCCGACAATTGGTAGCGCGTTAGCCGGGCCAAAGCCTGAGCGCCCGCGCCGACAGGTTCTCGCTTCTACGGCAAGAAACTCGCGATCAAGGTGAGACACTCTGTTTGGCGGTCCTGTTCCCTACTCCCTGCCTCACCGGTACGATTCATCCCTGTGAATTACAAACTCCGGATAAGCGCCGCCGCCCAGTTCGTGCAAGTCCATGCCGATGCGCTCGCCGTCGGCGTCGACGCGGAAGGCGACCACGCGGTTGAGCAGCCAGAAGAGCAGATAGACCAGCGGCAGCACCAGACCCAGCAGCGTGGCAATGCCGACCAGTTGCGCCAGCAGTTGTCCCGCCTGCGGAGCGAAGATGCCCACAGCCAGCAGACCCCACAGGCCGCCGACAGCATGAACCGTAATGGCGCCGGAGGGATCGTCAATGGAGAGCGCCAGTTCCAGCAGTTCGACCAGCAGCGGCGTGGCAATGCCCGCAACCAGGCCCACAAAGAGCGACTCGCCCGGCGTGACGATGCCCGCGCAGGCGCTTGATGCCACGAGGCCCGCCAGCCAGCCGTTGGCGCAGAGACTGGCGTCGGGCTTGCCAAAGCGGAAGCGGGTGACAGCGAAGGTAGCCGCGACGGCTCCCGACGCGCTGAGCAGCGTGTTTACCGCGGTCACCGGCAGCGCGGCCAGCGGCACATGGAGCCAGAGCACCGCGCCGGCCACGTTCCACCCCAGCCAGCCCACCAGCGCCAGCAGGCAGCCGAATAGCACATAGACGGCGTTGTGGCCGGGCAGCGCGGTCGAGAGGCCCTCCTTGGGGAATTTTCCCTTGCGGGGGCCGGCGATCCAGACCACGGCCAGCGCGCTCAAGCCGCCGAGAACGTGTACAGTGGCCGCGCCTCCGCCATCCAAAAAACCGACTCCAAGCGAGAAGTTTGTGCCCAATTCGCCCAGCCAGCCGCCCGCCCAGACCCAATGCGTCAGAAGCGGAAAGACGATTGCGGCCAGAACCGCGGCGATTGCACAGCCGGCCGAGAGGCGCAGACGGTCAGCGCCCGAGCCCCACGGAATCAGCGCAGCCAGGGCAACGGCCAGGAATTCAAAGAGCAGAGCAAGCTGGGACTGGGCCGGAGCCGCGCCCAGCCCGCCGAGTAAAAACGAACCTGCCCCGAGCCAGTTCCAGGGCTTGCCGGCAAGCCAGAAGACGTGCCCCGTGCCACCTGCCGTGCCCGGCAGATTTCCTGTCAGGGCGGCGCCCGCCAGGGCGAAGACGATGGCGGTAGCGGCCGCCAGAACCAGGTTTCCCAGCAGCGCCTGCGCGGCCGAGCGGCAGCGGCCCAACCCCGTATTGATCAGCGCCACGCCGGCGATGGCCAGCGGGGCGAGCAGGAGAAGCGCGAGAGTCAGCGCGAAGGCGGCATCCGTAAGAGGCAGAGCGGCTTGCGTTGTCATCGGCGGCTATCTCCTCGCGCTTCCATGTGCCCGCGCACGGCGACGACGAGTCCCAGACATTCGACCGCCAACCCGCAGAGCACAAAGGCCGCTCGTGACACTGGGTCGGCAAAGAGCACCAGCGCGGAGATGGAAAGAAAGAACCCTGCTGGCATCACCAGCAATCCGGCGTATTTCATCTGCCTTCCTTTCTAAGCCGTCCTCTAGCGCGTGCCCCACTCTCGCGGCGATTTTAGCGGATCCTGAGCGAAGGGTGGTCGAAGAATCTGCACTTTGACTCGCTGCGGCTGGAATGGGTTGCCGCAGAGTCCAAGCCGGAACCCCGTCGGGTCCATCTTCCCTCCCGGAGTCCGCAATCCATCCTGTCTTTGGCTGTGAGCGATGGGGTTCAACGCCTTCTACAGATTCTAAAGCATCGGGTCCGCGCTCGCGGTAAAAGCGAAGCCAGAATGACTGTACCCTCTTGAGTTCCGTGGAGGGCCGCGGCGCTATGCGCGGGAGGTTCCTGGTCCGAACCTCCGCGGCGCGGCAGACGACGCATTCGCGACCTATTGTTTATGGGATTTCCGCTCCAGAAATCCCGGATCGCGGTATTTACGAGCGTTCAAAAAACGCCAAAAAGATGGCCTTTTTGGCCAAAATGGCCTCGTTTTGGGCCAAAAAGCGGGCAAAAAACGGGGTTTGCTGTTACTGATTCGTTAACATTACCAAAATGCAAGCTGTTGATACCGTGTTTGTTACACGCAATGAATGGGCTGAGAAAAGATTTCCACAGGGTGGGGGGGTGGGGGTGAGGCGGATTTTGGGGAGAAGAAAAGAAGAACAGGGACTAGGGACTGAGGGACTAGGGACGAGGGAATATGGACTAGGATTGCGCGGGTTGAAGATTGGAGAGTGGTCATTTGGGCCTCGCGTTTCCGACTGGTTCTATTCTCCGCGCGGGAAGGGAAATTATCTGCAAACAGGCGCGGGCCGCTATGAAAGGGAAGATGCCGAGGGCGGCCGGTTCCTGGTACAGCTTTTGTGAACGGCTTTAAGATAAAGAAGAGAGGTAAGGCAATTTATGTTCACGCCGCAGCCCATCGGATTTGTCGTCAGCCCCTTCAAAGACGCGGACGCGATTCCCAAGGGCCTTGGCGCCAAACATGAGGCCGAAGGCGTGCTGAAGATCCTGCCGGTCTTTGAGCCCGGGCTGACCGATATCGAAGGCTACTCGCACCTGATCGTGCTCTGGGCCTTCGACCGGGCAGACGGCTTCGATTTGATGATGATGCCGCCCTCGGACGACCACCCGCACGGCGTCTTCACCACGCGCTCGCCGCGGCGGCCCAACCCGATTGGCCTGACTGTAGTTGAGTTGTTGCGCCGGGAGGGCGTATCGCTGTACGTCCGCGGCGTGGACATGCTCGACGGAACTCCCGTCCTCGACATCAAGCCGTACCTTTCCAGCATCCCAGCCGAGAAGCTGCGTCGTGGATGGCTGGCGGAGGCGGAGGCGCGAAAGGCGTGATCGGGGATCAGGCCATAGGGGCCTATTTTCGTCCCTGCGTGAAGTAGAAGGTCGCTGCCGACCCGAAAAGTCCGGAAAAGACTGGAATCCAGATGTTGAAGACTCGAGTCACTTCTTCAACCGAATTCGGTTTGTCATGGGCCAGCCAAAGAATCGAGGCAACGTGCGCAACAAAGGCGACACTGAGCGCCCCAAAGAGCAATAGAGCAAGCAGTTTGGTGGCTTTTGCCCTATGCTCTTCTGCCGAAAATACAGGCCCTCTGGATGCGCGCGGACTATCGACCTCTTGGATTGCGTCTTGATCGCCAGCTTCAAGGGATTCGATCATTTTGCGTTTGCCATTGCTTTGCCGGACGTTAGGTAGGGAAAGATCACCTCACGCTGCCGGCCATTCTTTTCGACCAGTACCGTAGCTTTCTCATCCCGAATCTGCTCAATCGTCCATTGCAGAAGACGCAAGGACTGACGAATCACCTCCGCGCGGTTGGTGGCGCCAGTGGCGCCCTTGAGTTCGTCCAACTCGTTCAGCGCATCTTCCGTAAAATCAAATTGCAGCCGTGTCTTAGCCATATGAATCCCATTCTCCGTTTGTGACGGGTCTGTCGCGTTCCCGCAAAGGGAACGGCCGCGTAAAGCTCTCAATCAGAGCCGCTTGTTGGTCAATCTGTTCAAGCTCTGAGAAAGCTACGACATCGACTTCCTCAATGGAGTCGTCCGAAAATGCTGTCGTTCTCCTTGCATCAGCTCGGTACATGTTGCTCCTCGATTTCTAGAGCGTCCCCATCTCGAAGGACTACTGATTTGGCGATTCATCTTCACGCACCTTACCTTTCCGATCTCTATCCGACGCACCCTCGAGGGGTGCATCGGATACAGTTTGAGTATTACATGAGTACAGAATGAGTGCAATAGATATTATCTATACTCATTGATTCCTCGATTCCATCGGCTGCACACCCATGTGTTCCCTTTTCCCCGATCCCTGCCTTCTGCGCTACCCTAAAGCCGTATGGGCCGCATCCGCGTACTTGCTGACCAGGTTGCCAACCAGATCGCCGCGGGCGAGGTGGTGGACCGGCCTGCCTCGGTCGTCAAAGAGCTGCTGGAGAACGCCTTGGACGCCGGAGCCAATCGCATCCGCGTGGAGGTCGAGGCGGGCGGGCGCAAGCTCATCCGCGTCGCCGACGACGGCCAGGGAATGAATCGCGATGACGCCCTGCTGGCCTTCGAGCGCCACGCCACTTCCAAGCTCCGCACTGTCGACGACCTGCTCTCGATCGCCACGCTGGGCTTTCGCGGCGAGGCGCTGCCCTCCATCGCTTCCGTGGCCCGCGTGACCCTGGAGACGGCGACGGGGCCCTCCGAGAATCAAGACAGCGTCGGAACCCGCCTGGAGATCGCCGGCGGCAAAATCCTCCACGTGGACGACGCCGCCCTGCCGCGGGGAACCACTCTCGCCGTCGCCGATCTCTTCTTCAACACCCCGGCCCGCCGCAAGTTTCTCCGCGCCGAATCCACCGAGCTGGCTCACGTCACGGCGCTCGTTACCCACTACGCCCTGGCCCACCCGGAAAAGCACTTCGAGCTGCTCTCGGCGACGCACACCGTTCTCTCCGCGCCGCCGGTGGCGCGCACCGCCGAGCGCATCTACCAGATCTTTGGCAAAGACACTCTGGCTCAATTGCTTCCCGTGGCCGCGGAGCTCCCGCTGGAGCGCACCGGCCTGCCCGAGCCGCCTCCCTGGAAGAAGGACCCCACCGAGCCTGCCCGTAATCCGGGCGCTCTGCGCCTCACCGGCTTCTACTCCAAGCCCGAGCTGCAGAAGCTCAACCGCAACTCCATCTACATCTTTGTTAACAAACGGCTTATTCGCGACCGGCTCCTGCTGCACGCCATCACCGAAGCCTATCGCAACGTGATTCCACCCACCTGTTTCCCGGTGGTGCTGCTCTTTCTCGAGATGCCGGCGGAAGAAGTGGACGTCAACGTCCATCCGGCGAAGACCGAGGTGCGCTTCCGCCAGCAGAGCCTCGTCCACGACTTTGTTCGCGACAGCCTGCGCACGGCGCTCATCAAGGCGCGTCCCTCCGCTGGTTTTCTCGCCGCTCTGGACTCCGCACCCGGTGCCAGTCCCTCGCTGATGCCTCCGGCCGCCTCGCACTTGCCTGGCTCGCCAGACTCCGCTCCAATCCCGCCGCAGCCCGATTCCGACCCGACAGCCTTTCAGGCAGCCCGTGCAGAGGCCGAGCCCTTTGAACTGACGCCGCGCCTGCCCACTCCCGTTCCCGGCAAGCTCTCCTTTGGCGCTGCGAGTCTCCATCCGGGCAACTGGGACGGCGCGAGAGCCTGGGGCGAGGCCGCGGAGGCGCTCTTCCAGCCGGCCAGCCTGCCGCCCGCCGGCGATTGCTCTGCCGGTTTCGGCAATGCAACTACGAGCCCCGGCGTAGCGGCCAGCCTCCATCCCGCCGCGGAAACAGCTCTCGTCGAGGCCGAGCAGGCCGCCGCCAACCTCAACAACCTGGGCTCGCTCCGCCCTCTCGGCCAGTTGCGCGACTCCTTCATTTTGGCCGCCGGCGACGACGGCTTGTGGATCATCGACCAGCATGTCGCCCACGAAAGAGTCCTTTTTGAGAAGATTCTGCGTGACCGCCAGGTGGAGAAAGTTCAGCGCCAGAGACTGCTGATGCCCCTGTTGGTGGAACTCAAGCCCGCGCAGATGGTGGTCTTCGCGCGCATCGCAGAGGAGTTGGAACGCAACGGCTTCGAAGTGGAACCTTTTGGCCCTCACACACTTGCCGTGAAGGCCGCCCCGGTCGGTCTGGAGGGTGCGGCGCTGGAGCGGATGCTCGCCGAGGTCGTCGAGCAATCCTGCGAGGATCCAGACGAACCAACGCAGAATCAGGATCTTGCAGCTCTCCGCGCGCGCATTGCCGCCTCCATCGCTTGTCACGCCGCCATCAAAGTTAACACACCACTTGACCCGGCACGCATAGAATGGTTACTCTTAGAGTTGGCAAAAACCAGCCACCCGACCAATTGCCCGCATGGACGTCCAATCACTTTGATGTATTCTTGGAAGGATATCCAGCGGGCCTTCCATCGAATTTGAGATAGGTAGAAGGTGGCGACCCTCCTCTTAGGGGACAGGGGAGCCCGGCAGCAACGCCAGCCTGGAAGTGAGGTTTCTCTTTGACATCAGAGCAGTTAGAAGCATCGCGCGCCGAAAGGATGCGCCTGGACGGACGCGGGACACTCATACTTGAGGATGCCCGGACCTGGATCGAGGAGACCGGACTGTGTCTCTTCTTGCCCAAGCGGCAGTTCTCCTCCTCGATTGCGCCGTCCTTTGTCGAAGCTGTGGCCGGCAAGCGCGACGTGACCCCCGAGCATATCGCCTTGGCAGAGGAGTTGCTGGTTCGCCTTGAGACAGACGGCGTGGCGGTGCGGCTGAACCTCCTTGGCCTGCCCGGCGAGGCGCCCGACTTCATCGTGGCAAGCTGGGTTCTGCCCTACGTCTATGCCCTGCGCGGCGACCGCGATTGGCGCCGCAGCCCGCAACTGACTGGTTCGCGCCAGGTTTCGCAACTCGCCGTCCAGGCTTACAAGCTGCTCGAAGCGGGCGATACCACCATTCCAAAGCTCACCCAGGCACTGGGCAGGGAAGTGACCGAAGGCGCAGTTCTGCGTGCCATCACCGAACTCTGGCAGCAGCTTCGCATCATCCCGGTCGTCTCCGCTCCCGGCCAGACTGCCCAGTGGCAACTGCTTCGCCTGCGTTTCCAGAAAGCCATCGCAGAAGGCGCCTCCACCTCCCAGGTGACAGCCATCTCTGTGCTCGCCTCCATCTACCTGCAGGCGGTCATCGCCGCCGGCATGGAGGAGGTAGAGATCTTCCTGGCTCCGCTCACCGCCCGCAGCAAGGTACGCGAGGTGCTGCGCGGCCTGGTCGCCACGCGCCAGGTCCACACCATCTCCCTGGGCCATGCGCCCCTTTACTATGTTGCCGGCACACTGCCGGAGTTCGCCGCCCCTCCCACGGTCTATGCCAGCGCGGCCATGCCGGCCTCCGCTTACTTTTTGCACTCCCGCGACCATGATGAGGAGTTGCCGGAGCCGGTCGTCCAAAAGCAAACTTCGCCGGCGCCCGCCCCGGCAGCCTCCCACAAGCTGGCCGAGACCCATGCGCCCCGCGTCGGCGCCCCGCGCAAGCCGGCCGTAAGCGGCAAGCCAGCGTCTGCCCGGCCACACTTCAGCCGCCCGGCCGCTCACTCGCGAAATCGCAAGCCGGCGCAATCGTCTTCCACCAGCCGCCCCGCCCGGCGCGCCGGCGTTGAATCCCGGCCGTCCGGCTCGCGCACGGCTGGCGGTGCGCGCCCTGCCTCCGCCGCTCGCTGGAACCCCAAGCCGGCTCCCGGCCCGAATAGCAAGCGCAATGGCGCCCATGCCGGCGCTGCTTCGGCAGGTGGAAACGGCTCCAACGGAAACGGCAGAGCAGCGGCTCGCCCATCCAACGGCGCCTCCGGCCCGCGCTCCGCCAAGTCTTCCTCACCAGCCTGGAGCCAGCGCAACGGCCGCTCTATCGGCGTCAAGGCAGCCGGCAAGCCTGGCGCGAACTCCCGCAATGGCAGCAACCGAAAGCCTACCCTTGCCGCTGGCCAAAAAGCCGGAAACAGCAAGCGTTATGGCTTCACTGCCCGGTCCAGGCAGGAGCCCAAGAAACGCGGATGAGCGCGGACCGAACCTCCTTCAGCCCCCTTGACCCGGCCAGGAAGATCATAGTCGCCATTGACGGTCCCGCGGGAGCGGGAAAGAGTACTATCGCCCGCCACCTGGCCCGCCATTTTGGCTTGCTGAATCTTGAAACAGGAGCCATGTACCGCGCCTTTGCCCTCAAGGCTTTGCGCTCGAAAACTCCTTTGGATGAGCGTGCCGGCTTGGAAGCCCTGGCCGAGGAAACCACCATCCGTCTCGAACCCACCGAAGCGGACAACCGCGTTCTGCTCGACGGCGAGGACGTCACCGGCTTGATTCGCAATCAAGCGGTCACCGACGCAGCCTCCCGTGTCAGCGTCTTTCCCCCCATTCGCGCCTGGATGGTCCGCCTCCAGCAGCAGATGGGCGTCCAGGGCGGAGTGGTCATGGAGGGCCGCGACATCGGCACCGTCGTCTTTCCTCACGCCCAGGTTAAAATCTTCCTTGACGCCGCCCCCGAAGTCCGCGGCCTGCGCCGCTACGACCAACTGGGTCCTGCTCCCGCCGTCCAGCCTGAGGAGGTAATCCGCGACCTGCGTGCCCGCGACGAGCGCGACCGCAACCGCGTCGATTCGCCCCTCAAGCCGGCCCCCGACGCCGTTCTGCTGGACTCGACTCACCTGACGCTCGAAGAGGTTGTCGCCGCCGCTGAGATCATCGTCTCCGCAAAGCTCAAGCACGCGACTGAATAGGTCTGAGGTTCTGGTTAAGAAATGACGCGAATGAATCAAAAAATGGCTAAGTTTCTAACGAGCATGAAGATTGATTTATCGAATTTCGACAGATTGCATACGCCGGGCAAGAACTTGGCCCTGATCGAAGTTGGGGATTCGGTTTTTCTCAAAACCGAATTCGCGCATTCGAAGCATGTTTCGCTGAAGAATTTTGACGACTGGACTGGTTATGAGTGCTTCGTCAACCACATTCATATGCCATGTCGAAGAGCAAAGCGCCCTCTATTGTCGGCTCTCGGCTACATAGCAAACCTGAAGAGGGCACTGGAGATGTTCAGGCCTAACAAAAATTTTACGATCATCGCGTCATTTTCCTGCGGTGAATGTACGGTCAGATTCCATCAGCGTCGTCAAAACGAGACGTGGCTTGCTGACGACCTTGAAGGCTATAAGTTGGAGAAAATACTAGAGATCTGGACTGTGGGTCACCCAAAATATGACTAGCAGTTCCGAGACAAACACCCCCTGAGCGCGATCAGCACGCGCTTGCAGTGTCGTCAGGTCTTTTGAAGATCAGGGCTTCTTTGCCGCGGGCGCAGGCGCGGGCGCTGGAGTCTTCGCCGGAGCCGCGGGCTTGCTATAGACGATCTTCATCGTCCCGCCCCCGCAAGTGCCGACCACCTTGCCTTCCGCGTCCTTGTCCTTTGCCACGATCTCTAGCGTGTAGTCCTTCGCGCCGTTTGCTTCCACCTTCTTTGCAATCTCGGCCTTCAACTCTTCACAGGATTTTGGTCCTTCCGCGCAGGCCAAGGCCGACGCGAATGACAGCAAAACAACTGACGCCACGATTTTCATAGTCCGATCTCCTTCGATTTGGTGCGGGATGAATTCGGGGCCAAGATTAGCGCATTCAAGCTGCCAGCGTCAATCTTCGTATTGGCTTCTCCGGCACCTCGGTACCGCATGGGCGCTGCCAGTTGCATCGCTTCCGGTGTACACTTGCTTTTGCGCCGAAGCTCTGGCTTCCATCGCGCGAAGAGGAAAACTCCATGCGCAAATCCTCCCTCTTTCTTGTTATCGCGGCCGCCACAGTCCTCGTTCCGTCTGGGTTGGCCCAGAATGGCCGAAGCGTTCCGTCCCTTGCCGGCAAGCGTCCCATGAGCTTCGAGGACATGATGAAGATGAAGCGGCTGGGCGAGACGGCTGTTTCGGCGGACGGCAAGTGGCTGGCTTACTCGGCCACGACGATCGACCTCGGCCAGAACACCTCGACCGCGCAGTTGTATCTTCAGCCGATCTCGGGCGAAGCGGCAACGCCGCTCTCCGGCGCGCAGCCGGGGGACAGCGGGGTGCAGTTTGCGCCGGACGGTCGGCGGCTTCTGTTTTTGAGCAGCCGCGAGGGCGGCCAGCAGATCTGGGTGGCAGAGTTTAATCCGGGCAGCGGCGCCGTGGGCAACCTGAGGAAGCTGACGGCGATTTCGACGGGAGCCGACAACGCTCTTTGGTCGCCGGACGGCAGATCGATCATCTTCACCTCGATGGTCTATCCCGACTGCCCGGCGTTCTCTCACACTTACAACAACTCCGCCGCCATAGCCAAGGCCGCCAAGGCCAACGCGGCGGCGGCAGAGGCGGCGGAGGCGCTGGCCGCGAACGATAATCCCGCCACGGAAAAGGCGGCGAATGAGGCCGCCGCCCTGGCCGCCGAAGCCACCAGCGCCGAGGCCGTGGCCGACCCCACTCAGGATGCGGACAAGTGCAACGCGAACCGCGACGCTGCCCAGGCTGCCAGCAAGGTGAAGGCGCAGGTTTTCACGCATCTGCTCTACCGGCACTGGGACCACTACACCGGGGATAAACGCTCTCATCTCTTCCTTATTTCGTCCGGAGGCGGCCCGGTGAGGGACTTGACCCCGAACGATCTTCATGACGTTCCGCCGTTTTCGCTGGAGGACGGGGGTTGCGGCTGCGCCTTCTCGCCCGATTCGAGGGAGCTGGCCTTTACCGAGAATCTGGAAGAGGAGCCGGCGATCAGCACCAACACCGACATCTTCACCCTTGACCTGACCAACCCGGCAGTGCAGCCGGTAAAGATCTCTGCCTCGCCGGGCGCCGATGTGGATCCGGCCTATTCGCCGGATGGAAGGTGGCTGATCTGGCGCTCCCAGGCCCGGGCCAATTATGAGAGCGACCGCTTCCGGCTGATGCTCTACGACCGCGCCACCAGAACGGCCAAGGAGCTGCTGCCCAAGTTCGACCACTGGGTGCAGGAGGCTGCCTGGGCTCCGGACTCGAAGACCATCTTGTTCGTGGCGGACGACAAGGGCGAAGCGCCCATCTACCGAACGAATCTGCTGGGCAATGTTCTGCGCCGCTACGGCAAGGCCGGCGGGCAGTGGAGCGGCCTTCATCCTCTGGCGCAGCAGGGGCGGGATGTGGTCGTGGGCAACCTGATGCACGTGGACCGGCCCGCGGAGGCAGCTCTGGCCGATCTGGTTGTGATGGACGACAATGCGCGCGTCGGCCCGGTCCTTACCGGTTACGAGCCGCGGATCCTGACCCACCTGAACGACGCGGTGCTGGCTCAACTCAACCTGCCGAAGCTGGAGCCGTTCTGGTTTACGGCCTCGGACAGGACGAGGCTGGAGGGCTTCATCCTGCGGCCGCCGGGCTTCGACCCCGGTGAACGTTACCCTGTCAAATTTCTCATCCACGGCGGGCCGCAGGGCGCATGGGGCGATGACTGGAGCTACCGCTGGAACGCGGAGCTCTTTGCCGCCAACGGCTACGTCGTCATCATGATCAACTTCCGCGGCTCGACGGGCTACGGCCAGGAGTTTGTGGACGCCATCAACGGCGACTGGGGCGGCAAGCCCTTCACCGACCTGATGCAGGGCCTGGACTACGCCGAGCAGCACTATCTCTTCATCGACAAGACGCGCGAGTGCGCTCTCGGCGCCAGCTACGGCGGCTACATGGCCAACTGGGTTCTGGGCCACACCAACCGCTTCAAGTGCATCGTGAGCCACGACGGCATGTTCGACCCCGAATCCGCCTACGGGACGACGGAAGAGCTGTGGTTCAACGAGTGGGAGTTCAAGGGCAAGCCCTGGGATTACTACGGCAAGCCCGACTCGGAGAATCCCTACCGCAAGTGGTCCCCGGCGCTTTCGGCCAAGAACTTCCACACGCCAACCCTGGTCATCCACGGCCAGCTCGATTACCGCCTCGACGTCAGCGAGGGCTTCCAGCTCTTCACCACCCTCCAGCGCCTCAAAGTGCCCAGCAAGATGCTCTACTTCCCCGACGAAGGCCACTGGGTCCTCAAGCCGCAAGACTCCCGCCTCTGGTACAAGACGGTCAACGACTGGGTGGATCAGTGGACGAAATAGGGAACAGGGAGTAAGGAGTAGGGAACGGGGAGCGAGGTTTGTACTACAGAATTCAATTCTGTAGTACAATTCAAATATGGCCGCAACGATTCAAGCGCGATTGGACGAGGAGACGCAGGCGGCGCTCGAGCGGCTGGTGCGCGACAACGGCTGGACTGCGTCGCAAGCTATCCGCGAGTGCATCCGGGAAGCAGCCGAGCGGCACACCGCCAAGCCCCGTCCCCGGTTCATTGGCGTGGGCGAGTTCGACAGCGGCCTTGGCGACCTGGCGACAAACAAGAAACACATGCAGAGCTTTGGCGTGAAGAGCATGGGTAAGGGCTGGCGTCCGCCGAAAGAGTCTGTGGAGTGACTCCCGTATTGGTGGACACAGGGTTCCTTGTGGCGCTCTATGATAGGCGCGAACCCATGCACCAGCGTTGCCTTGGGGCTTACGATGCCCTCAACTGCCGATTCGTTACATGCGAGGCCGTTGTCTGCGAGGCGCTTCACCTGCTGGGTCATTCGCCTGCGGCGGTGGATGGAGTCCTTGCCAGCGTGCAACAGGGCGTGCTTGAGATTCCGTTCCAGCTCTCGGAAGGCGCTAAAGCCGTTAGTACACTGATGGAAAAATACCGCGAGATGCCCGCGGACTTTGCCGACGCCTGCCTAATTCACCTTGCGGACGAACTCGACACCGGCGACATTCTCACGCTCGACGGCGACTTCGCCCACTATCGCTGGCGGCGGACTCGTCCGTTCAAGATGCTGATCCCGTTGGAATAAGCGCCTAATCTTTGAAGCTGCATCATCAATCGTGAAGAATCACGTTCAATAGAGATTTATGCACTCTTATGCCGCCGTTATAATCGACAAATCCCAGCTTGCGAAAACGGTTCATGAAGAAGCTCACGCGGGAGCGCGTCGTTCCGATCATCTCCGCCAGCGTCTCCTGGGAGATTTTCGGAATCAGGGATTCCGGCTCGCCCGGCTGGCCAAACTCCGCCATCAGCAGCAGAATCCGCGCCAACCGTTTCTCGCTCGAGTTGAACAGTTGATCGACCAAATCCGCCTGGGTTCTCATGCTGCGGGCCAGCAGAAACTTCAAGAGCAGGTCGCTGAAGGCGTGCTCTTCGTGCATCACGCGGATCATCTCCGCGCGCTCGATTTTGAGCGCTGTGCATTGCGTGATGGCTTTGGCCGTCGCCATCCGCAACCCAGGCATCGCTGCCATCGACTCCTCACCCACAAAGTCCCCCGCCGAGAGCAACGCGATGGTTGCTTCCTTGCCCGCGCTGGAGATCACCATGAGCTTTGCCCGGCCGCTTTGGAGGTAGAAGACGCAATCGGCCTCATCGCCCTGGGAGAAGAAAGCCTCCTTCGGCTTCAAGCGGACAATCCTCCTCCCCAACCCGGCTTGCGCCAGGAAAACCGCCGGATCAAACCGCACATGATTCTGACCCGCCATGCGAATTCTCCGCTCCTCCCGGCGATTCTGTCTGGGCCCATTCCGTCGAATGCCCGCGTCACACCGCCTTTCCCAACTCGCCCCAGGAAGACATCAAAATCCAATCCCAATACAAACATCTCTTGGCAGAACACAGGAATCTGTTCCCTTTTGCACACTTTCATGTTATTCATTTTCAGAACATCGAAGAAATTTTCTCTCCTACAAAAGTACTAAGAAGGCTATATCGGCTGGACTGTCACAGACGCGGCTCTCAGCGCCGCACTGGCCGCCACCGTCGTGAAACTCAGATCCGGCTGCTCGCGAACAGGTCAGTTTGCCAACCCGCGTCCGCCAAGCCTTTGAGCAACTCGACCAAGCGAGCGGAAACCGGGGCTCGGCAGGACGAACGGCGATGGGTTTACCATCAACATTGAAGAATCGGAGGGAATGAATATGCGAGTTCTGCTTGCATACGCAAGCCGTTACGGAGCCACGCAAGGCATTGCGGAGCGGATAGCCGCCACGCTTGGCCAGCAAGGTCTGGAGGTCACCATTGAGGCTGCACGCCGAGCTGGCGATCCGGCGGGCTACGACGCCGCTATCATTGGAAGTGCCGCGTACTATTTCCACTGGATGAGGCCGGCCGCAAAGTTTGTGCGGCGTAATTCGAAGGCGCTAGCCAATCGGCCGGTGTGGCTTTTCAGCAGCGGTCCGCTAGGCAACAAGGCACAGGACGCCCAGGGCCGCGACCTGTGCGAGGTTTTGGAACCCAAGGAGATTGCGGAATTTCGTGAGACGGTAAGGCCCAGGAACCACAGTGTCTTCTTCGGTGCGCTGGAGGCCGGCAAACTGGGGTTCTGGCACCGGCTTGCCTATAAACTGCCAGCCAATCGCGACAATTCGTTTCTTCCCCACGGCGACTTCCGCGACTGGGCCGCTATCGATGCCTGGGCCAATAGCATTGCGGAGGCACTGAAGGCTCCTTAGGCGCCACGCCGGATTATGCTTGACTCCGAAGTCTCGAAGCGTGCTTTCAGAAACGGCGGAACTGCTCTGAGGAATCGGCGGGACCGCTCTCAAACCTCCGCAATCATCTCGATCTCCACCAGCACGTCCTTGGGCAGTCGGGCAACCTCGACGGTGGTGCGGGCCGGTAGCGGAGCGTCCACCTGCCCAAAATAGCTGCCGTAGACTGCGTTCATGGCCGCGAAGTCGTGGATGTCCTTCAGGAAGACGGTGGCCTTGACCACCTTCGCCAGGCTCGTGCCGCCTGCTTCAAGGATGGCCTTCAGATTCTCGAAGGTCCGCGTGGTCTGCTCGGTAATACCACCCGCGACCACCTGCTGGGTCGCCGGGTCAACACCAACCTGACCGGCAGTGAAGACAAGGTTTCCCACGCGCACGCCCTGCGAATAGGGGCCGATGGCGGCGGGAGCCAAAGGGGTTGCGATGACTTCTTTGCTCATGGCTCGATTGTAGCCGCATGGCAGCAGACGAATCTCAATGCCAGGCCGCCAGCAAAGCTCCGCTCCCTGCGACCGCCGCCAGCCAGTAGCCGTTGTTGATGGCGAAGAGCTTGAAGGATCGCTGTTCATAGATCGTCTCCGACAAGAGCGGCATTGCAATGAACCCCAGCCAGCAGATGAAGCCGATGAAAGCGCCGCAGCCAATCGTCGTCGCGCCCGACCACAGGACTACGTGCGCCAAGATGAACGACAGAACCAGTCCGCCGATGAAGGACATGATCATGCCGACAACCGCGCCCTTGGGCCGCGAGCCCGGAACGTGGCCGGTCAGAGCCATCCAAGGCTTGACGAAGAAGAGCGAGTACCAGAGCGCGCCCAGAATCCACTGATACAGAGCGGAAACCAGTATGGCCAGGTGATTGAAGTGAAGATGGTGCATCGAAAAACCTCTCAGATGGGGAATAAATCCGCCTCCAATTAGCCGGTAGCGCAGGAAGATCCGAAAGGAATCGCTAGCCGGCAAAAAAGAAGCCGCGCCCTTGACTGTGCCGCAGCCAGGAGGACGCTGTCAAGTGGAATTGTAGGGTCCTAGCGCCAATCGTCCGGCGGCTTCGCCGGCCCACGAACGATGAAACGTGTGCTGAGGCAGCGCAACCGCGATCCGCCTGAGCCATTTTTGAAACACGCTCTAATGTGCTGATCCCATTGCGAATTCCAGAATCTGTGGTGGGCGGTCAGGGACTCGAACCCCGGACTTCCTGCTTGTAAGGCAGGCGCTCTAACCAACTGAGCTAACCGCCCGCGCGGGCCTGAAAGACCACTGCGGCCTTCTGTCATCATACCAGCGCGCGTCCCGGCTGGCCGTCGGCTCGCCGTCTTTGGGGACCATAGTCCCGTTGTTGATAAACTTGCCCGGTGGGCCGTCTCATCCTCAATGCCGACGACTTCGGGTTGACCGCCGGGGTCAACCGCGCCATCCTCGAGCTGCACCGTGCCGGACGGCTGACCAGCGCCACGCTGATGGCCAAGGCCGCAGCCACTGATGAGGCCATCGAAATTGCCAGCTCCACGCCAACGCTCGGTGTCGGCTGCCACGTGGTTCTGGTGGATGGTGAGCCGGCGCTGCCCCGCAGCCAGATTCCCACTCTCATTGACCCGGGAACTGGCCTCTTCCGCATCTCGCCGACCGGATTCATAATGCGCCTCTTCACGGGCCGCATCCGCGCCGCTGAAATCCAGGCTGAAGCCGCCGCGCAAATCCGTCTGCTCCAGGCCCGCGGCCTTCCTCTCACCCACATCGACACCCACAAGCACACGCATATGTTTCCCGCCGTATTGCGGCCGGTCTTGCGCGCCGCCAAAGCCGCCGGAATCCTGGCCGTGCGCAATCCCTTTGAGCCCGCCTGGAGCCGGCGCGCGACTCCCCACGCGCCGCTGCTGCGCCGAGCTCAGGTGAGTCTGCTGCGGCTGTGGGAGCCGGCCTTCCGGCGTATCGTAACGGAAGAAGGCTTCGCGACTACAGACGGCGCCCTCGGCGTGCTGGCCACGGGAACCCTCGATGCAGCCACCGTACGTTCACTGCTTCGCGACCTGCCCGCCGGCACGTGGGAGCTGGTCGCGCATCCTGGCCACTATGACGCCGATCTGGCCCAAGCCGGCACCCGCCTGCTGGCCTCGCGGGAGACGGAGCGGGAGGTGCTCCTGTCAATCGACTTGGGCGATCGGATCGAGCGGATCAGTTTCTCCCAAC
This sequence comes from Occallatibacter sp., assembly GCA_049522975.1. Classification (GTDB taxonomy): domain Bacteria; phylum Acidobacteriota; class Terriglobia; order Terriglobales; family Acidobacteriaceae; genus Telmatobacter. The sequence continues at coordinate 90,945 of JBEKNI010000005.1, forward strand.
TGGGAAATGCCTGACTCCGGCTGCTTCGCTCTCGGGATTCAAACCGAGAAGCCAGCGATGAACGGGAACCCCGCTTGCTTTGAGCACGTATTCCCTACAGCGAGGCCAAGAGGTAGTGCTTCAAACGACGATTTCCAGAGCTAAGCAGGACAGAACGTTCATCCAGCACTTGCAATATAACGCAATTTGGTGGGGAATTCCGATGCTGCTACTTGAGTTGGTCGGTATCCCTTGGAGACTATGGATTGATATATTGCTGATTGCGTTCCCGATGACGGCCCTTGGAGTATTGTGCAAAGCAGCATTGGAGTTCATTGTAATATTCCGCAAGAAGAATTAACTTTCGCCCCAGGTACGTGAAGACCCCTGCCTGGTTCAGAACGATGGAGGCAGTTTGGAAATCACACTTTTGTGGAAGATACTTGTCTACGGATGGGTTGCATCCGAGATCCTGATCGGAATCGCAACGCGCACCGGAAGCAGCGGAGGCAAGGTCAAGGACCGCGGTTCGCTGGCAATCATTTGGGTGACGATTTTTCTGGCCATCTTCGGCGGAGAGTGGATTCGCGCTTCGATGGGACCAAATCTCTTTGGCGGCGCGAATTGGCTCATGGTGGCGGCCATCATCCTGGTCATCGCCGGGCTAGCGATTCGATGGACGGCGATTCTCTCGCTGGGTAAGGCCTTCAGCGCGAATGTCGCCATCCGCAACAATCAGGCCATCTACCGCGGCGGCTTCTACCGTTGGCTTCGCCATCCGGCCTATAGCGGTTCCTTGCTGGCGTTTCTAGGCCTGGGAATTGAAACGCGCAATTGGATCGCTTGCATTGTGATCGTCGCGCCTGTCGCCGCCGCTTTCCTCTACCGGATTCATGTCGAGGAAGCTGCATTGAATGAGGCATTTGGCGCGGAGTATGCTGCCTATAGCCAGGAAACGAAGCGGCTGATCCCCGGCATCTACTAAGCCCTCCGTCGCAGAATTGAGAGCCGTCGCGGCCTTGGGGCGCATCTATTCCCAAGAGTCTCTATCCGCAAGCAAAGAGAAGGTCTTATGCGCATCGGCATCACCTGCTATCCCACCTACGGCGGCTCGGGCGTGGTGGCGACAGAACTGGGCATCGAACTGGCGGCGCTAGGCCACGAGGTCCATTTCATCTCCTACTCGCAGCCTTTCCGGCTGAGCGGGCGGGACAACGGCATCCTCTACCACGAGGTTCCGGTCTCCAGTTATCCGCTTTTTGAGTTCCCGCCCTACGATCTGGCGCTGGCCTCGCGGATGGCTGAAGTTGCTGAATTCTATGAGCTTGACCTGCTGCACGTGCACTACGCGATCCCCCATTCGGTGAGTGCTCTGCTGGCGCGGCAGATGCTGGCGGCGCGCGGGCGGCGTCTGCCCTTCGTGACCACCCTGCACGGCACAGACATCACGCTGGTGGGGCTGGACCGCAGCTACTTGCCGATCACCCGCTACGCCATCCAGGAGAGCGATGGTGTCACCTCAATCTCCAGCTATCTAAAAGAGGAAACAGTCAAGCACTTTGGCATCACGCGGCCCATCGAGGTGGTTTCAAACTTTGTCAACTGCGATGTCTACGTGCCCATCAAGGATGCGGTTGCGCGGGCCGAGGCCCGGCGGCGGCTGGCCCGGCCGGACGAGACAATTCTCATGCATCTCTCTAATTTCAGGCCGGTTAAGCGCGTGGTGGATGTGGTGAAGGTCTTTGCGCGGGTGGCGCGCGAGCTTCCGGCGCAACTGGTTCTGGTGGGCGACGGGCCGGACCGCTCGGCGGCCGAGTGGCTGGCGCACGACTTGCAAATCAATGACAAGATTCACTTCATGGGCAAGCAGGAGCGGGTCAACGAGCTGCTGCCGCTGGCCGACCTGATGGTGATGCCGAGTGAGCTTGAGTCCTTTGGGCTGGCCGCGCTGGAGGCCATGGCGTGCAAGGTTCCGTCGATTGCCACCCGGGTGGGCGGCGTGCCGGAACTGATCGACGACGGGGTCACCGGGCTGCTCTATCCCGTCGGGAATGTGGATGAGATGGCCGCCGGGGCGGTGAGCCTGCTGCGCGACCGCGAGCGGCTGGAGGCGATGCGCGAGGCCGGACGCAAGACGGCGCAGAAGCGCTTCTGCTCCTCGCTGGTTGTGCCGCAGTACGTGCGGTATTACGAGCAGGTGCTGGGAAGCAGAGACTAGGAACCAGCTTTACGGTTGCTCGGGTTCAAAGAGCGGGGCGAAGCCTAGCCGGCGCCAGAAGCGGTCCAGGAGGGCTACGGTCTCGGGGGCTGTTTTGGCCGTGGTGCGGAGTAGGATCTCTTGCGGCGCGCCGTCCAGTTCTCTGGCGGGGCTGGCGGCCAGGGCGCTGGCTTCGGCGGCGATGGCGACGCACTTGTCTGGCCGGCAGGTGCAGTTGGCCAGGTCGGCGATAGAAAGCCGCGTCGTCGGAGTGGCCAGGACGGTGCGCGGCGGGGCCATTCGGTCCAGCAGCCAGAGGATCTCCAGCTTGGATTCCAGCTCGTCGGGGACGCAGTCGATCGCCAGATCGGCTTCGCGGACGGCGTCGTCGATGGTGGAGACGAAGGCTATGTTCGGCAGGGCATCAGGGCCGAGTTGTTGGCGGAGGAATTCCTGGGCGTGGTGCAGGTTGGCGGGCATCACGTCTTCGAGCAGGACGCGAAAGCCGGCGCTCCACCCCAGCGACGAAGACCTGTCGCTGGGGACCCCGGCACGGGCAGCGGCCAAGGCCAACCGGCGGCCCAGCGGCCCGGCTCCAATAATGGCGACAGTCTCAGGCAAGCGGGGCGGGCTTTACGGGCAGGGGCTGGACGAGACGGCCGGTGCCGGACTTGGCTGCCAGGGCCTGGGCGACATCGTCGGCGCTGGGGCTGGCGTGGAGTAGGTGCTCGGCGACGCGGAAGCGCTCCTCGTCGGAAAGCGTGGGGACGGTGGCCAGCACCCGGCGCAGGGTCACGGCAACATCGTCAATGTAGTTCATCAGGCGAATGGCTTCTCCGGAGAGCGGCATGGTTTTCCTCGATGGCGAAACTTCCTCTTCATTGTAGGTCGTGGAGATGAAGAGGAAAAGGCGCGGGAGGTTGCGCTGGCGGGATCGGGGTTTCCTTGCGGCCTGCGAAGTCTGCCAGAAACACCGTCATTTTGGCCAGGAATCGGGCTTTTTGCCCCAAGAATGCGAGAAGAATTCTCCCGTTAGCGGCGATCTCGAAGCCGATGAATCGTACTTTGGTCCGCGTCGCGTGGGCTTGAAGTTTTATCCAGTAACGAATCAGTAACATCAAACCCCGGATTTTGCCCATTTTCAAGCGCAAAAAAGGCCCCTCTGAAGCAAGAAAAGAGCCCCTTTCTCGCAGAATTTTTCAGTCCTTGAATCGCCGCCGGGACCGAGCGTCGGACGCTCCTCGCGGCTCTCTTCCGTCGAGACCGCGATCCGCTTCGACTTCCGATAGACGTTGGCAACCGCCATCGTCCAGAAAGGAACCAAGCAGCCTATAACTGGATCTTCACCGGCCAGGTCTTCCAGATCTCCGCGCAGTAATCCCGAATCGACCGGTCCGACGAAAACTTGCCGATCCGCGCCACATTCAGAATCGACATGCGCGTCCAGGCCTCCTGGTCCCTGTAGGCCATGCTCACCCGGTCCTGGCAATCCACATAAGACTGGTAATCGGCCAGCAGCATATACTCGTCGCTCCCCAGCAGGGAGTTCACCAGCGGCTCGAACAAGCTTCTGTCGCCGTGCGAGAATTCGCCGCTCACGAGCGAGTCGAGAACTTCGCGCAGAATGGAGTTAGCCTCGTAGATCGTGCGCGGCCGGTAGCCCTCCTGCTTGCGCTGCTCCACCTCGGGCGTGGTCAGCCCGAAGAGAAAGAAGTTCTCCGCGCCCACCTCCTCGCGGATTTCGATGTTGGCCCCGTCCAGCGTGCCGATAGTGAGCGCGCCGTTCATGGCGAACTTCATGTTGCCGGTTCCCGAGGCCTCCTTGCCGGCCAGCGAAATCTGCTCGCTCAGGTCCGCCGCGGGATAGACTCTCTGCCCCAGCTTTACGTTGTAATCGTGCAGAAAGACCACCTTCAGCCTGCCCCGCACCAAGGGGTCCGTGTTCACCGCCTCGCCCACCGAGTGAATCAGCTTGATAATCAGCTTGGCCATGCGATAGCCCGGCGCGGCCTTGCCGCCAAAGAGGAACGTCCGCGGCAGAATCTCCGCATCCGGCTCGCGCTGGATGCGCTTCAGCAGGGTGAGAATGTAAAGCACCAGCAGGTGCTGCCGCTTGTACTCATGCAGACGTTTCACTAAAACATCAAAGATCGATTCCGGATCGGTCGCAATCCCCAACTGGTCGTGAATGTAGGCGGAGAGCTGCAGCTTGTTGTGATGCTTGATGCTCCTCCATTCCCGGCAAAGCTCGGGGTCACCGGCCAGCGGTTCCAGCCGGCGCAGCTTCTCCAGATCGTGAATCCAGCCCGGTCCCAGCCGCGTCGTCAGAAGCTGCGCCAGCCGGGGATTGCTCAGCACCATCCAGCGCCGCGGCGTCACGCCGTTCGTTTTGTTCGAGAACTTCTCCGGCGTCAGCGCATAGAAGTCGCGCAGCACGCGCGTCTTCAGCAACTCGGTGTGCAGCGCGGCCACGCCGTTGATCGCGTGGCTGCCCAGCGAAGCCAGATGCGCCATGCGCACAAACTTTCCGTCCTCCTCATTGATGAGCGAGAGCCTGCGCGCCCGCTCCTCATCGCCGGGAAACTTGGCGCGGACATTGTCCAGATGCCGTTGGTTGATCTCGTCGATGATCTCCAGATGCCTGGGCAGCAGTGAGCCGAAGAGACCCAGCGGCCACTGCTCCAGCGCCTCCGGCATCAGCGTGTGGTTGGTGTAGGAGAGCGCGTTCTGCGTCACATGCCACGCCGCCGCCCATTCCATTCCGTGCTCGTCCATCAGCAGCCGCATCAGTTCCGCCACCGCGATCGCCGGATGCGTGTCGTTCATCTGGATGGCGAAATTGCGGTGCAGCTCGGCCAGCGGGCGGTGTTGCGTCACCTGAATCTTCACAATGTGCTGCAAGCTGCAAGAGACGAAAAAGAACTGCTGCTCCAGCCGCAACTGCTTCCCCTGAAAAGCCTCATCGTTGGGATAAAGAATCTTCGAGATATTCTCGCTGGAGACCTTGCCGGCTACCGCGCCGAAAAAATCTCCCTGGTTAAAGGTCCCAAAGTCGAAGCTCTCCACGGCCTGCGCCGCCCACAGCCGCATGGTGTTCGCCGTGTTGGTCTTATAGCCCAGAATCGGCGTATCGTGCGGAACTCCGCGCACCACCCAGGCCGGAATCCACTCCACCCGCACCTTCCCCTGGGCGTCGGTGCGCCGCTCCGTCCGCCCCCCCATTTTCACTTCAAACGCATCCTCGGGCCGCTCCAGCGCCCAGGGATTGCCCAGCCGAAGCCATTTGTCCGTTGACTCCACCTGCCAGCCGTCCCGTATCTGCTGATTGAAGATTCCGTACTCGTACCGGATTCCGTAGCCGATCGCCGGTATGTCCAGCGTGGCCAGCGAATCCATGAAGCACGAGGCCAGCCTGCCCAGCCCGCCGTTGCCCAGTCCCGGCTCCTCCTCCTGTTCGATCAGCCTATTCAGGCTGATCCCCAACCGCCGCATCGCCTCCTCGGTCTCGTCGTAGATGCCCAGGTTGATCAGGTTGTTGGCCAGGTGCGGTCCCGTCAAAAACTCCGCCGACAGGTAGCAGACCACCCGCACATCCTGCGCCTGGTAGTTCTTCACCGTCTGAATCCACCGCTCCACCAGCCGGTCCCGCACCGTGTGCGCTAGCGCCATGTAAAGGTCGTTCACCGTCGCCCGCTCGGTCGACCGCCCCTGCACAAAGATCAGGTTGTCCAGAAACGACTGGGCCAGCGCCTCCACCGTCAGCGCGGTTCTCTGGCCCTGATTCGATCCAGCCTGATTCAATCCAGCCAGGTTCGGCCCAGTCAGGCCCGATCCAGTCAGGTTCGATCCCTCTAGCGGCAGCTTCACCTTTGCACTCCCGGTCATCGCATCCCTCATCCCTAAAATAGACAGGCGTCCCCCAGAATCGAAAGCCGTTCCTCCCAACATACTTCCAGCGCCCCCGCGCAGGAATGAAAAACGAACCAAAAACGCACGAGGGAGCGCGCATGGCCCATTCTGAAAACCCAAATGCCGTTTTTGGCGGTTGCGCCTCGAGCCGTCCTGCCGAAGGCTACAGCTTTCGCCGCCCAGACCGAGGGGGCGCGCCTGCCTTGTATCAGGGCACGACTTCAGTCGTGCCGCAGACGCAACAAACGAACGTCGGGCTTCAGCCCCTGCGTTGGGCTCTCCGGCATTTTGCCCGAGAACCGGCCTCTTCCGCAGCCCCTTCAGCCCGTACCCGTCAAATTACCCCACCACCGATTCCTCCCGCCATTCCCGCCCATGCGATAAGCTGGAAACGCCCGGCAAATCAAGGAGCAAAATGAACGTAGTCCTGGGAATCGACGGCGGCGGAACGCGCACCCGCGCCGCCATCATAGCGGGGGACGAACTCCTGGCTCGCGCCGAAAGCGGCTCCATCAAGCGCCTGCGCGTCGGCGCCGAAGCCGCCGAGGCCAACCTCCGCGCTCTCCTCCTCGAACTCTACGCCGAGGCCGGCGTCACCGGCGTACGCGCCGCCTCGGCCGGCGTGGCCTCGGCCACCATGCCCGGCGTCGCCGAGTGGATCACGGCGGTCTTTGACGATTTTCGAGTCGAGCGCTCCGAGGTCGTCGGCGACGAGGTCATCGCCCTCGACGCTGCCTTTCGCGGCGGCCCGGGAATCCTCCAGATCGCCGGCACCGGCTCCAACACCATCGGCCGCGCCCCCGATGGCAGCCGCGAGTGCGCCGGCGGCTGGAGCTCCCGCCTCGGCGACGAGGGCTCCGGCTACTGGATCGGCCTCCACGCCGTCCGCCGCGCCCTCCACGCCTATGACCAAATGCTCGATCAGGCTGAGCCGCCGCAGATTCTTTTGAAGGTCGGCGAAATCTGGGGCACGCCGACTCTGGAAGATCTGGTCAACCTGGGCGACAGCACCCCCGGCCCCGACTTTGCCGCCCTCGCCCCCGCCATCAGCGAACTGGCCCAAGCCGGCGACCCGGTAGCCGTGGGAGTTCTCCAGCAGGCCGCCACCGACTTGGTAAATTTTGTGTTACTAGTCCGCGACAAACTCCGCCGCAAGCACAAGATCGTGGGTGAAGTCCCCGTAGCCTGGACCGGCGGCGTCATCGAACACATGCCGCAAGTCCGCCAAGCCTTCTTCGCCGGCCTCCAATCCGCCGCGCCGCAGATGCCCGTCAGCCGCGAACCAGCCATTCCGCTAGAAGGCGCCCTCTGGCGCGCCCAGCGGCTGGCGGAACAATAGGCGAGGTTAGTCGAGGTTCGCGGTTTCCCACATCTGGCGCGATGAAACTGCGTCAAATGTGGGGCGCCCGGCGCAGAAAGAGAATCCCTTCCGGTAAAATTAACGGGAGTAGGATTTGCGAAATGACCGAATCGACAAGAGAAGCAGGAAGATCAGTTCGGCAACTCCTGGTTATTGCCGCACTCATGGTCATTGGCTACACCTGTATTCACACGTTGCATTTTACAGTCGGGGCGCTCAATCTCATCTTTGTCTGTACGTTCTTCGCAGTTCCGATCCTTGCTATTCCACCCGTGCTGCGCTTGCGTCGGCAAGCCAGGATTTGGGGGTTGATACTCCTGACCCCTTTGCTGTTGTTATCGTCGTTTCTTCTCCTGGGCACGGTCGTCTTTGACGGAATGCTCGGCGGAAGTGAACGCACGCAGCCGCTACAATCCTTTCAAATGGGGAGCAGCACAATTCAGCTTCAAAAATATGAAAGCGGTGGCGCAGTTGGGGTGCGCGGTCTGAATCTGGAACAGCGGAGGCTCATCGTCCCCGGCCTTTATATGGTCAGATCGGTCGATTTTTTTGACTATGCGAAGGAAGGCACTCTCTCTGTCGAAGCACCGAACAGAGTGAGGGTTCATGCTAAAGGGAGCTATATCAGCAACGACTCTGAAGTCGATAAAGTCTACTCCCTGAAGCCTTGGATCTATTTTTAACGCTCACCTCTGAGATCTCCCATGCCGGGCACCCCCGCCCGCTTTTGGGACCTAGAGCGCCCGGATTTCTTAATGGGACCTGCGCCACCCGCCGAACGCAAATCAGACAGACTTCAAATCGGCCACCATCCAGGACGCTCCTGCAATGAGGAAAGTTAGAAGGCATTCGGACCAGTTGAAATGCGCCTCAGGGTGCTCGATCACCTGCGGAATCCAGACCAATACCCCGAAGAGTGCCAGCATAAGAGTCATGAGGCGTATCGCGAGCCGCGCCTGGCGATCGATGAGTATGGCAATGGAGGCGAGTGCGAAGGCGATGGTGGTGAGGATTGCCCAAAACATTTGGCCGGGAGGTATCCACTTGGGAACCAGTCCGGCTGTATCGCGAAGAAGCAGCGCCTGGCCCAACGTAAAGGAAACCGCGCTGACGCCGAGTCCAATGCGCGCCACGCGGCCGAACGCTCTGGCGCTTGCAGCCTTCGGCTCAGACGCCGCGAAGAGCGCAATCGCGCCGCAAGACATGGAAAAGAACAAAAAGAAGCTGCCTCCGAAGCGCTCATAGATGTTCGTCGCGGCCAGGAAGTCAGGAATGCAAGCCAGCGAAAAAGACAGGTAGACGACGCCGAGAATGAGCGAGGCCAGACGCGCGGCCCGAGGGAACTGCATGACGATGCCAGCGGCAATTTGCGCGACCATGAGACAGCCGCCGAGGATGGCGCCAAAAGGCAACTTCCAGATATGTTGCAAGTTTTGCCAGGTGTCGGCGTCGTGCCAAAGGAGAGCGATAACGCCGAAGAGCACCGCTGGCGCGCCAAAGACAATCCGTCCGTAGATCACCGTCTTCATGGGTAGCTTCCATCATCGCCGGGCGCCCCGGAGCCGGAGGCGGGTCCGGCCTTTCGCTGGCAATCGAAGAACAACGCAAACCGCACCTTACCGATAACTTGACAGGCGCATCGTTCCTGGCAAATCCTATGCCGCAAAGCGACAGCGGGCACGCGACGAGCGTTGGCGGCGCTGCGCAGACCGCGGGCCGCAGCCAACCATCCGGCCGCGTGCGGCTGATAAGGGCCGACCACGCGGCTGCGGTTCAGCTAGCGTCTTCGTCGTCTCAATACTCCAGCCGCTCAAGCACTCCGAAACTGCTAACGGCGCGAGACTCCTCACGCAGTAAAATCAATAAACCCACGCTGCGGATCGGTGGAAACCAGCTTCACCGTTACCTTGTCGCCCACGTCCAGGCCCTTGCCGCCGCTCACCACCATCCCGTCCACATGCGGGTCAAGGGTGCGCACAAACGTGCCGTACTTATTGACGCCGGTGACGATGGCTGGGAAGCTCTGGCCGATGCGCGGATGCAGCACCACGGCGGCAATGCGCTTCTCCATCTCGCGCTCCACCTTGCGGGCGCTGTCTTCCATCAGCGTGCAGTGCGCCGCAATGGCATTGAGGTCGTCCTCCGAGTAAGGCTGCGGCGATTTGGCAAGCAATGCCTTCATCAGCCGCTGCGTCACCATATCCGGGAAGCGGCGGTTGGGCGCGGTCGAGTGAGTGTAGTCCTGCACGGCCAGGCCGAAGTGGCCCGGCGAAACTTCATTCGGCTTCACCAGCACGTACTCGCCGGGGCCCATCAACTTAATGACCGTCAGTGACAGGTCGGGAAAGTGGTCGGGGTCCTTCTGCTTCTGCGCCAAAAGAAAATCGTTGAGAGCTTTCGAATCCGGCTCGGCGGGGAGCGTTGTGCCCAGCCCCTCGGCCACCTCGACGATGCGATCCCAGCGCCTGGGCGTGCGCACAATGCGGCGGATGGAGGCCACGCCCGCCTGCTCGAAGGTGTGTGCGGCAACGCCGTTGGCCGCCACCATGAACTCCTCGATCAGCGAGGTGGCGCGGTTCTTTACCAGGCGCGAAATCTCGACGGCCTGATCGGCGAGCATCACCGGCCGTGTCTCGATGGTTTCAAGATCGAGCGCGCCGTGCTGGAAGCGGCTGCCGACCATGCGCTGGGCGGCCGCGTCCTGGAGCTTGAGCTGCACGGCCAGATCGCCATTGGCCGCGACTTTGGCCGGCGCAGGCCCCGTGCCCTCAAGCCACGCGCCGACCGAGTTATAAGCTAGTTGGGCGCGGTTTCGGACAAGTGCCGCGTAGACCTTGCCGTCGGAGGCAGTGCCAGCCGGGTCCACGGAGAACTCAATGACGTGGGCCATACGGTCTTCGTTTTCATTCAGCGACGTAATGCCTTCGGAGAGTTCCGCCGGCAGCATGGGAAAGACCTTGACGCCGGTGTAAACCGAGGTCGTCTCGCTCTTGGCGTGGCTGTCTATGATCGAGCCGAGATGGACTCGCGCGTCCACATCGGCCACGCCCACCAGCACGCGAATGCGGCCGTCGGGAAGCTGCTCGGCCCATTCGATCTGATCTAGATCCTTGGACGTATCGTTGTCAATTGAGGACCACAACAGGCTGCGCAAGTCATGAGCGCCCTGGGCGGCGGGCAGTTCCGGATGGGCTTGGATCGCTGCCAGCTCCGCATCGGTTCCGGCGGGATAATCCGGCTGAAAGCCGTGTTCGATCATCGCGGCATGGGCCGCGGCGACAAGATTGAAGCGGATGGGCTGGCTGGAATGCATGAGGAATCAAGCTCCTTGAAGGTGAAAGGCCAGCCTAACACGACGGGGCCTCCGCGCGATTGGGAACAGAAGATGCGTGGTATACGTATACCGCTTGAGTAGCGGCCGTAAAGAGGCGTCATGAGATTCTTTTACGAGTGGTTCTTTCCCGCGCTGTGGGTGGCTTTTTTTTCTATTGGCAAATTGCGGCGCGAGGCGCCAAGAGCAACGAACGGGTTGAGCCGCTTGTGTCGCGGATCGTAAAAGAAGCTACTTTTGGTTTGGCGATCGTGATACTGATGAGCCGCGGGCTGCCCGTTCCTGTGCTCTACCGGTTTTATCTTCCAACAACGTACTGGGCAGTATGGTTTTGGATTGGCGCAGCGGTGAATGTGTTGGGATTTGGCTTAGCGGTCTGGGCGCGTGTGTACCTGGGCAGCAACTGGAGCAGCTCGGTGACGATCAAGAGAGGCCACGAACTGATCACCGGCGGACCGTATAGTCTGGTACGCCACCCAATTTATACCGGACTGTTGACCGGGTTTCTAGGTGCGGCGATCGCCATCGCACGGGTTAGCGGCTTGGTGGCATTTGCTCTGGTCTTCGCTCTCTTTTGGTTCAAGCTGCGGCTTGAGGAGCGATGGATGCGCATACAGTTCGGCGAGGTTTACGCGCAATACGCGCAGCGAGTGCCTGCACTTGTGCCGCTGCCGCCCAAGATATCCTAACCGAAGAAGATTATTGAATGCCTAAATCGGCGAGCACCTTGGGCTTGGCTTCGTCCACGGCCAACAGGTTATGGCAGGTCGCGCAATCCTGAGGGATACTGGCGCCGTCCTTGGCCGCGTGGTCGCCGTCGTGGCAGCGGAAGCAGCCGGGATAACTCATGTGGCCGATGTGGTTGGGATGCGTTCCCCACGTCACCTTCATAAACGGAAAGACATTCTGGCTGTAGAGCGTTACCAGTTGTTCGCCGGCAGACTTAACCAGCGCGGCCTTCGCGGCCAGCACATCAGGATACTCGGCGCGATAGAAGGCTTCCAGCCCGGCAGGAATCTTGGTGCTCGCCTCGGCTTCGCTGGTGTAATTGGCCTTGAGCAGTTCCAGGCTCTTCTTGTGAACCCAAGGCAAATCAGACGAAACCGCGCCCTCGGCCATCGCCCGGTTGAGCGCATCTTCCGCGGTCACAAAGGTATGCGCCGCGCGGTTGTGGCAGTCGATGCAATCCATCAGGCGCCGTTCGCCCTGCGGCGCGCCGCTGCCCGCCGGTAACGTCGTGAAAACCGTCTCCGATCCATCCTCGTTGCGCTTCTCGACCCACGGAATCGTCGTGCGCGTCGGATCGGTGGCGATGTACTCGATGTGACCCAGGTGAACGCCGTGAATGCCCGTCAGATGCGAGAGCGAATCCCGTCCGCCCAGATGCAATACAACCACCGTCTGCGTCTCGGTATTCTTTTCGTCGTCGGCAAAACTCGACTTGACGAGCAGCTTTTCGCCGACGAAGCGCGCCGGAGTGTGGCAGCCCTCGCAGATATAGCGCGCCGGGCGCAGGCTCTCCACCGGCGAGGGAATCGGCGTGGGGTAGCGGTCGAAGCCAACCTCAAGAAGCTGCTTGGTGCCGTTGACCTTGGCGCTAAAGTAGGCTTGCGCGCCCGAGCCGATGTGGCATTCCACACAGGCCACATGCGAGTGCGCGGAGATCTTGTAGGCCGTGTATTCGGGGTGCATCACGTGGCAGCTCTGGCCGCAGAACTGCGGCGAATCCATGTAGGATGCGCCGCGATAACTGGCCATCGCCACCACCAGCAGATTGGCGATGGTGGCCACCAGTACGATGTCCAGCCCGTGGCGGAATATCCGGTCGTTTAGATCGATCTTGGGAAATTCCGCCGGAATCTGCCCAGCCTTCTGCAATGTTCTGCGGCGCAGAAACAGGCCAATCGGAATCAGAATCAGTCCGGCGATGAACAAGGCCGGCAGCAGCAGAAAGAAGATGATGCCGAGATAGGGATTGTCATTGGGCCGGCCGAAGAGCTCCACCAGCCAGTAGCCGATCATGGTTATGCCGGAGGCGGTGGTGATCGCTCCCCCGGCCAGGCTGATGGGATTGTTGCCGAAAAACAGCGCCGGACGCACCCAGCCTTCACGGAATCTCTGCAACACTGGCACCTTGTCGCCTCCAAGAGAAGCGGAGTCAGCGGGGCTAGCACGCGCGCAGCGCGGCTAACTCCGCCAACTCCGCTGGCTTCTCAGTTCGATTGTACTTCCTACTTCAAGCCCTTGTAGAAGGCCACCACGTCCTTGATCTGCGCGTCGGTGAGTCCGGCAATCGGCTTCATCTTGCCTTTGCCGTTCTTGACCGCGGCGGCCATCTGGTCCGCAGTCAGCTTCTTGATGTCGGGGTCGGAGACTGCCTTGATACCCATCATTTTGGCCATCCCCGCGCTGGGTGTGCCGGCAGCGCCGTGGCAGGCTGCGCATTTGGCTTTGTAAGTCGCTTCGCCGCCGGATTGCGCGAAGCCCACAGCGCCGGCCAGAGCAACTACCGCGGCCAACACCACCAGGGATCGAATCCTCTTCGTCATTGCAAGTCTCCTTTGATTATCGAAACACATTGCCATCTTACACAACCCGGCGCAATCCCCTTGCCCGCGGGACTGCGCCGGAGGTTTCTTCGTCGATCAATTCGCCGAATCAGAACTCGTAATGCACTCCCAGGGTCATATTGCTCGCACGAAAGTTCCGCGATGCGGTCAGGCCGGAAGACGGTTCGGTCAGACCGGTCGGTTCAGGCAGAGAGGCGCAGGGAACCACCGTCGATGTCAGAGCCGTTGAAGTGCTGCAACTCTGCGTACCGGAAGCACCGCCCTCCCCGTAGCCGTAGTAATTGTATTCCGCTTTCCAGGTCAATCCGGGATGCATCGCCCATGCGAAATTCACAAAGGGAGACTGATACGAGGAATGAAGTGAACCGTTGACCGAGCGCGCATCGGTGAAAAACTGATTTCCATTCACCGAGCTGATGCGATAGCCGATGTTGTAGTGGACCTTGTCGACAGGTGAGATGCTCAGAGCCGCCGATACGTACTGCGTCGGAGCATCCATGAAGTCCTTGCCAAACCAGTCCGCGAGCTGGGTCGTCGAGCCCCTGGTGAAGACGCCGGGGCATACATTCGGCGCTCCGCCGCTGGTGATTGTGGCAGTGCCCGGCAGGCCCACGACAGTGGTGGCGTTCTGGGCACCGTTGTCAAAGCAGATGTTGGTCGCCGCGTAGACATCGCTATAGGCGTAATTCAAATCGAGCCCATAGTGCTCATTCGGCAGCAGCACCGCGCCCAGGCTCGCCACCCGGCTGCGATCGACATGACCGAGCGGGCCCTCGTATGGGTCGTCCCCCGCGGCCACGGCGGCCTGGTTGTTGTTGGTGTTGTTATGCCGCTCCACGTCGTTATAGGCGCCGGAGAGCGTCGCCCAGGGCTTTGGCTTGTACAGGGTATGCACTCTGTAGTGCCGGGTTTGCCGCGGTCCGACCGGGGTGAATGCGTTGTCGTCGTAGAGCGCTTCCACCGTGCCATTAATATTCCAATTGGCGGCGGGACGCAGGGCGGCGTTGAAGATTCCGCCGTTCTCGTGAATGGTGACCGTGCCGTTTCCAGTCGCCCCCACGGCCAATGGAGCGTTATCGGGAACGCCCTCGCCGATGGTGTGCACGCGGTACCGATAAGTCAGCGAGAATGTGGCGCCGGACCAGCCATCCCAGCTTCCTGTCAGATTATTGGTGAGGAATTTCTGGCCGAAATAGCCCAACAGGGGTGTGCCAACCGCGCCGCTGCCTTCAAAGGTTCCAGCGCCCGCGGCAGCGTTTGTGGTGGTCAACCCGCCGGCGTAGTTGATGGTTTCATTTCCCGCCGTCGCTGGCGTCGACAGCGTGGTCACGCTGGTGATGGTGCCGGTTCCCGGCTGGTGGACGTTGGAGTAATCCGCCTGGTCGGAGATGCTGATCGTCTTCGTGGCCTGCCAAACAATGCCATAATCGGCGGCGACGACATCGCGCTTGGCGCTTGCCACGGCCGCATACGTCAGCGAACGAGTCGTCCCATTCAGTCCCTGGTAGCTGTCATAGTAGTTGGGCAGGTTCATCTTCGCTTTGGTGTAGCGGAAATCGCCGTTCATCGACACGTTCTTGATGCTCGAGCTTTGCAGCCGGAGGATCTCCGTGGGATAGAGAATGCGGGTCGGCTGCGAGCGCAGATAGCTGGTAACCACGGCGCAGGCCGGATTGATCACCGGCAGGCCGCCGGGCGTTGGCGCCGCCGAGAGGATCGGAGTGGCGCCGATGCTGTTGAGATTGCAGGCATTGGTTCTGCTGGTTGTACCGGTGGTGGGGTAGGGCGTCAGGCTGTCGTAATCGTTAAGAGCCGCTTTGGTTCCGTCCGGCTCCTGCACGATGAAACTGCTTGGAGCCAGAGTGAAGTAGGAGTCCGCCTTGTAGTGGTTGATCTCCTCCTCAAAACTCAGCTTGGTGCCCTGGATAGGCTTCCAGTCGATCCCGCCCGTGAAATCGTCGGTGCTGTTGCGCTGATACTCCTGAAGCACGGCATCGTACTTGGCGAATTGATAGCCGCTGGGGCTCAGGGTCGGCCCCTCGAAGATATTCTGCGAGTATCCCGCCCGATAGCTGACAGTCGAGAGCGGGTAGATGGTCAGGTTGGTGTCGGTCATGCGGCGCACGGTGTTGAAGAGCACCGTAGACTGCTCCACCTGCGGCCAGGCAAACGACCCGGTGGGCGCACCGGCGGGCCCGATGGGAATCGACTGTCCGCCGGGGATATTCGGATTGCCCAGCAGGTCGTAATCGAAGTACTGGCGATCGCGGCGGAAGAGGCCCGTGAAGTCGTAGAGCTTTCCCTTGGAGATATCCAGCTTGGCGAAGCTGTTCGGATCGCCGCCAAAGCCGCTGGCGATGGCCATGAGAGAATCGACCAGGGTCTTTTTGTGATCCGGCAGCGCGCGCAGCTCGAAAGTCTCGTTGAGGACGCGCGGGCCGGACTGCATATTGACCAGCGTGTCGTACATGGCCCCGCTGCCGGAGGTTCCGGCGATGTGCCCGCCCAGGTCCACGCTCTGATGGATCATGTACCCGGCCGGGAGGACCATCTGCGCCGCCGGCGCCGTTAACGGAGCGGCGGGCGTGGGATTCTGGGCGGCGGCCATGCCCGTCAACATCATCAGTGAGATGGCGGCTCCAATGCTCCCAGCAATGCGCTGGATGGCGGCGAAAGAGGGCTGCTGGTTCCGCAGCCTGGAAAATCTGCCTGTTGTCTTCATCTGAAGCCTCGCTTAACAAACGTCTTGCTGAGATCGAAACCTTCCATCCGCGCCCGGCTCCTCCGGCCCCATGACTCCTACCGGAGGAACGCCGGGTTCACATTGGACCCATGGATATAGGTGTGGCAACTGATGCACGGCGTGATCTCCGACGAGCCCGCGCTCATCCCGTGGACCGTGGCGGCCGAGACCGGGCTATGGCACTGGTTGCACAGCGTGTTGATATTCGGCATGTTCAGCAGCCGGGCGTTCTGAGAGCCGTGCGGAGTGTGGCAGGCCAGGCATCCCTCCGCCTTGACCGCGGCGTGTTCGTAGACGAAGGGTCCGCGCGTCTCGGTGTGGCACTTGGTGCAGATCGCATTCTGATCGGCCGTGGACCGGACGTTATTGTTTCCGAAGGTGCCGTGAACGTCGTGGCAGTCGCCGCACTTGACCAGGCCCTCGTTCACCCGGTGATGGAAGGGCATGGCGAAGGCCGGCTTCACGTCGGTGTGGCACTGGTAGCAGAGGGCTGGTTGCTCGGCCTTCAGCAGGTTGGTCTGCGGCGCGGATTGATGCACGCTGTGGCAGCCCAGGCAACTCACATTCGCCTTGGCGTGCGGCGAGCGCAGGAAATTCGGATGTGCCGCCGCGTGACAGCTCAGGCACTTGGCCTCAACATCTTTGGCCGAGGCCTTGCCGGGATTGAAGATCTTGGTCGCGTCGCCGCCGCCGTCCACGTGCGCCTTGCCCGCCCCATGGCAATTCTCGCAGGTGACGCCCGAATCGCCGTGCATCAGCGCCATCTTGGCGTGAGGATTGTCCGCAAACTTCTTGGCCGCCTCTTCGTGGCAGGTTGCGCAGACCTCCGAGCCGACAAACTCCGAAGGCACGGAGGGCGCGGCGTCTTTGCTTGACCCTGCCGCGGGGGCCGGCGCTGCGGCAGGCTTCTCGCCGGGCGCTTGCGCCGTCAATCCAGGGACGCAAAACACAGGGACGCAGAATATGGCTGCGCCCAGCAACAACGTCAAACAAGCTCGCAGTCCCGGCCTCTTGCCCGGAGCCGCACTGACCGGCAATTGCGTGACTGGACATTCCCTATGCATCGATCACCGCCTTGCTTGCTCTCATCCCCGCCACCGTAAACAACAGGTCCGGCCTCCGGTGTTTCAGAGCGGCAAACCTCCTAAGGGGAAGGCCGCTGCGGTGGCTGGAGTGCCGGTCGCGCTGTTGCGGAAGACGCTCATTGTGCGGAGCATCACTCCATTTGCTGCATCCTACGTTCTTTCTTTTACGGCAAACTGTGACGCTCGTCACATACGATTATGAGGCTCATTTCTGTTTTGAGTTTCCTTTTTCAAGGTGACATGGATTCCCTTTTTTCCTCAAATGCTCACCGCCGCAAGGGAATTCCATGCTCCCGGCGAGTATACCGCCTTCCCCCTGAGGCCGGAAACGCCAAAAGGGAGGAGACGCTCTCCCGGCAGAACAACAGAATTCCGGCCTTCCCGCTGTGCAAGACTGCTCACTTTCCCTTTTGCGGAATGAGTTTATTCGGAACGGAGCGAGATAATCGTCCCCGCCTCCCTTTGCGGCTTGATCGGTCGCCTGGCCGGCGCCGGAACCCGAGCAGCCACTCGCCCCAAATGGAAGGTCCCGGCGGTAAAATCTCCAGCTTTGAGTCACTGCATAGATGTGAGGTCCGTCACATCCATGGCAGTGGCAGCTCCGGCAAACTCTTTTGAGACATAAGTCTCTCAAGGAGGCCAGTGCGCCTCCGCATCGGATCAGCCCATGCGGCAGGGCGGAAAGTCAGTCAACGGCCGAGGCGGAGATTCTGGACCGGCGGCGGACGGGACAAGACCATGGCGCAGACAGAAAACCCGGCAGGAACGCAGGCGCGGCTGAAGCACATCGCCCGCCAGGTTCCGGTGGGATGCGCGGCCTGCTCCAATCGCCGTCCCGGCTGGTTCTGTTCGCTGGGCAGCGCCGTCCTGGCCGATCTTGAACTGGTCACCAGCACCGTTAGCCTGCCCGCGCAGGCTTCGCTCTTCACCCAGGGCGACGATGCGCGCTCCCTTTACCTGATCTGCGGCGGCTATCTCAAGCTCACCGCCGGACCCTTGCATGATCGTCAGATGATCGTCCGGGTCGCCGGGCCGGGCTCCATGCTGGGCCTTTACGCGGTTCTCTCCCATGGCGTCTACGAGGTTTCGGCCGAGACCCTGACCGCCGCGCAGCTCCGCCCCGTCGAGCGCGATCGCTTTCTCACCTTCCTGCGCAGCCACAAAGAGGCCCAGATGCGCGCCGTCCAATGCATCTGTCAAGAGTACCGCTTTGCCCTGCAGGACGCCTGCCGCATCTCCCTGGCCGAGACCGTCGCCGCCCGCCTGGGGCGTCTGCTGCTGGAGCTGGCTCATCAGATCGGCGAACATCTGGATGGGGGCGGGTTCCGCTTCCCGTTGCTGCTCACTCACGAGGAGATGGCCTCGATGGCCTGCACCACCCGCGAAACCGTCACCCGCACGCTGGGCCAGTTTCGCAAGGAGGGCTGGATCTCCATCGAGGACTCCCTGATCACAATCCATCATCCCGAAGAGTTGCAGACGCTGGCCTAGCCTTTGTGCCCTCTTTTCTTGCATTCAACGGGCTGGCCGTCGAGTCCAGGCGCTATCATTGTAGTATCCAGTGGTCAGCGAACAGGGGTCAGTGGTCAGTACCGGGGTGTGGACGGCCTTGAAACGGACGACTGACAACTGTCTACTCTCCACTGTTCACTGTCCACTGTCCACTATTCACTCTCTGCTGGAGTTCATGGTGCGTATGACCCGTCTTGCAATTGGCTTTTCTGTGTTTTTGCTCTCCGTCTGCTTTGGCGTGGCCCAGAACCCGGCCCCCGCGCCCGCTACGGCCGCCTCCGGCGCCGCCTCGACCGAAAGCCCGCAGGTTCACGAGTTCCAGAAGATTGAAGACACCTGGTCGGAGGCCATCAACCAGCGTGACCAGTACAGCCTGGAGCTAGTGCTTTCGCCGTTGTTTGTGGACATTTCCGCGTCCGGCGACATCACCACCCGCAATCAGCAGCTCGCACAGTTGATGACAGGCGAGGACAAGACCCTCCATCTGGAGCAACGGGTCATCACCGTGCGCATGCTGGGCGACATCGCCGTGGCCAACGGCACCTATCTCCTGCACCACAAGGCCGGCTCCGCGCAGGTGGACGAGAAGGGCGTCTTCACCCATGTCTTCGAGCGCGCGCACGGGGGCTGGCTGTGCATCAACTCCCAACGCACCGTGCTCCGCGAGGACTCCAGCGCCAAGCCCAAAAAGCCTTCCAACGCCGAGCAGCCCTTCCACATTCCGCTCTTCAGCAGGTAGCGGCAGAAGCCGATAGGACGCTGCGGCGCGCTCAGAGTTCGCGCATCCGGTTCCCCGATCGGTATTTTGGCAAGAGAATGCCCATTGCTCGACGGCCGCAGACCGGTGCACGCCTTTTCT
This sequence comes from Occallatibacter sp., assembly GCA_049522975.1. Taxonomy (GTDB): domain Bacteria; phylum Acidobacteriota; class Terriglobia; order Terriglobales; family Acidobacteriaceae; genus Telmatobacter. Next base: position 110,490 of record JBEKNI010000005.1, read on the forward strand.
TATCAGAAAATCGTCGGTGTTACTAAAAAGATCAGCTCTTCTTTTAGCAAGAAATCTCCTACTTAACTGAATTGAGCAAACCAGTGCCTTTCAGCGCCTTCTCGATCTGATTGGCGAGGGGACCGACCCGATCCCCGGACTGCGCTGACGGGGCGCCATGCGGCAGGGGCCGGCAGTTCAGCGGCTTGCGGCTAGGTCAGTACGCCTCCAACTCATCACGCCTGCAAGCCGGCAAGCTCAGGCTGGGTAAAAGACCAATGAGTGTGGAGAATGCGCCAGCCGTCCTCGCCGCGCCGGTAGACTTCGGTCACATTCCAGCGCATCTCATCGCCGCCTCCGCGAGAGACAAAGCCGAAGGTCAGTATCGCGATCCCGCCGTGCACTTGCAATTCGGGGTCAACCATCTCATAGCTGTCAATGTGTATCTGTCCGCGCAGTTCCGCGTAGTACTTCCGCAATGCGCTCAAGCCGTCAATCCGCCGCGGAAGAAAGGGATCGAAGTACACCACCTCGGGAGCGGAGATCTCCAGAAACCCATCTGGATCGCCGCGTCCCCAGCGGTCCAGCGCGGCTCGCTCCATATTGATAATCTGCAGAGAAACGTCATCGACCGGCATCGCAATACGCTCCTGAAACCTTAGAAAGCACTCTAAACCTTCCGCCGGCCCCCTTGCAGCCGGATCGAAACATGCACCAGGCTGAGCGCGGCCGGCGTCACGCCGGGAATCCGGCTGGCCTGGCCGATGGTCGCCGGCCGCACCCGCTCCAGCTTCTCCCGCATCTCGCGCGAAAGCCCGCTGATAGCGCCGTACTCCAGCCACTCCGGAATCGCCACGGCCTCGGCAGCCTTCAGCTTGGCAATGGATTTCGTCTGCTGCTCCAGGTAGCCGGCAAACTTGATCTCCGTCTCCACGGCGCGCGCCTCGTTGCGCAAGCTGCTGCGTAGAATCATATCCCCTACTTCGGAATCGGGGTGCCCCACCCTCGCCGCGTTCTTGTTTTTGCGGCTAGGATGGGAGGCGGCGCCGAGGTTATCAGGTCGGAACGGCAGTTCCGCGGCAAACTCCGCCAACAGCGGCTCTTCCGCAAGTCGATCCCGTAGCACCCCCAGTACCGCGTCGATCCCCACCTCCGGCCTTTTCAGCAGTTGCGCCCAGGTCAATCCAGCCGTCGCCGTCAGCTCGCCGAATCCCGCCGCGGCCAGCCGCTCCCCGTCCACCTTGCCCGTGGTCAGCAGCCGGCTGAGCGCCGCCATTCTCGTCTGCTTTCTTTCATACTCCGCCCAGGCCTCGTCGCCAATCAGTCCCAGCCTGCGCCCATGCGGCGTCAGCCGCCGGTCGGCGTTGTCGATGCGCAGGTGCAGCCGGAACTCCGCCCGTGAGGTGAACATTCTGTACGGCTCGTTGGTCCCTTTCGAGATCAGGTCGTCGATCAGGATGCCGGTGTAGCCCTCGCTCCGGTCCATGGTGAAAGCCGGCTCGTCCTTCAGCCACAGGGCCGCGTTGATGCCCGCCATGATTCCCTGGCAGGCAGCCTCCTCGTAGCCGCTGGTCCCGTTGATCTGCCCGGCCAGGTAAAGCCCCTCGATGCTCTTCACGCGCAGTGTCCGGTCCAGCTCCGTCGCGTCCACGCTGTCGTACTCGATTGCGTAGCCGGGCCGCAGCATCTCCGCCTGCTCCAGCCCCGGAATCGAATGTACAATCTCCCACTGCACCTCCATCGGCAGCGAGGTGGACATGCCGTTCACGTAGACCTCGTGCGTGTGCAGCCCCTCCGGCTCCAAAAAGAACTGGTGCTGCGTCTTGTCGGGGAACTTGACGATCTTGTCCTCGATCGACGGGCAATAGCGCGGCCCGATCCCCTCGATCCGCCCCGAATACATCGCCGAACGATGGACGTTTTCGCGGATGATGCGCAAGGTCTCCGGCGTGGTGAACGCGATGTGGCAGGAGATCTGCGGCTGGACAATCTTTTTCGTCCTGAAGCTGAAAGGCGTCGGCTCCGCGTCGCCGGCCTGCTCCTCGAAGGCCTCCCAGCGGATCGTCCGCCCATCCAGCCGCGGCGGCGTCCCGGTCTTCAGTCTGACCGTCCTCAGCCCCAGCGCCCGCAGCGCCTCGCCCAGCAGCACCGAGGCCGGCTCCCCGCTCCGTCCCGCAGGATACTGCTCTTCGCCGCAGTGGATCAGCCCATTCAGAAACGTGCCGGTAGTAATAATCGTTGCCCCAGCCAGCAGCCTCCGCCCATCCCGCAGCTTCAACCCCAACACTCGGCGGCGCGGGCGGTAGGTCAGGGCTTCAGCCCTGACATTGGCCGCGCCAAAAAGAGGCGGGGCTTTAGCCCCTGAGGCATGCTCTTCTTCCATTTCATCCGTAATATCGGCGGGACTCCCTCGTCCCTCGTCCCTCGTCCCTCGTCCCTGTTCCCTGTTCCCTGTTCCCTGTTCCCTGTCCTCGACCACCAGATCGACCACTTCCGCCTGCCGGATATGCAGCCCCGGCTGCGACTCAAGCACCTCGCGCATCCTTACTCGATATAACTGCTTGTCGCACTGCGCCCGCGGACTCCACACCGCCGGCCCGCGCGAGGAATTCAGCAGCCGGAACTGAATCCCCACCGCGTCGGCCACCTCGCCCATGATGCCGCCCAGCGCGTCCACCTCGCGCACCAGGTGCCCTTTTGCCACGCCGCCCACCGCCGGATTGCAGCTCATCTGCGCGATCAAATCCATGTTCATGGTGATCAGCGCCGTCTTCAGCCCCATCCGCGCCGCAGCCATCGCCGCCTCGCACCCGGCGTGCCCCGCGCCCACCACCACCACATCGTATTGTTCGACAAAAGCCATTTTGTTTGAGAGAGACCTGCTCAAGCCCTATTCTACGGATTCCTCCGCTGGCGCGGAGATCAGGGCAAGCGAGAGAAGGCTTACGGAAGAATCGCCCCCGGCGCTTCCGCCGAGCCGCCCGTCCCCAATCCTGCATCGCTTCCCCCCGCCGTGGCATCCTTAACACAGGCCGGGGGCCAAAATGCCCGCGCAGATCCTCCCGCATTTCCTGGCGAGAGGAGAAGAAAACCACGCACCTCAACCGGAGTCCCGCCCATCGGGATCTCCTTGCCGCCCATGAGATCGAGTTGCTGACCGCGGATTGCCATCCCATCACTGTCGTGCCGGGCCTGCACCGGCTCTTCCGGGAGTACTGCTCCTCAGACGCCGCAGTGCGCCCGCTTTATAGCTCGCTGCCGACGGACACGGACTGGGCTGTGCGCCCAGACTTCCTTTCCGACCGGCCCGCGCATTGGCCGGAACTGATCCAGTTCCTGGCCGAGCAAAACTCCGCGCCATCCCCGGCCGCCGCTTCGGCCCTGGAAGCGCTGCGCCTCGGTGCGGGTGTCTTCGTCACCGGCCAGCAGGTGGCTCTCTTCGGCGGGCCGCTCTTCACCCCCCTCAAAGCCGCCACTGCCCTGGCCCGCGCCCGCCAGGGCACTGCGTGCGGCAGCCCCCATGTGGCCGTGTTTTGGCTTGCAACGGAGGACCACGACTTCGCCGAGATCGACCACGTAGTCTTCCCGGCGCGCCGCGAGCTGCACCGGCTGGTCTATGAGACCGCACCCACGGAGCCTCGCCCCGTAGGCGGCATCGTCCTCGACGACTCGATTACCCCGCTGCTCGATGAGGCCTCTGAGTTGCTCGGCTTCTCCGAGGCGATGGATGCGCTGGCCGCCGCGTACCAGCCTGGCCGCACCTTCGCCCAGGCCTTTGCCGAGTTCTACCGCAGAGTCTTCGCCGCCCAGGGCCTGTTGGTCCTCGACGCAAGCAGCCGCGCAATTCACCGCATGGGCGCGCCGGTGCTACGCGCGGCCATCGAGCGCGCCGATGAGCTGCATCAGGCGCTCTTGGACCGCAATCGCGAACTCGAAGCAGCCGGCTATCATGCCCAGGTCGCCGTCACTCCGCAATCCAGTCTGCTCTTCCTCATCGACGATCGTACCGGCGCGCGTCTGGCCCTCAAGCGCCACCCCCCCAGCGCCCAGGAGCCCGGCGGCCTTTGGCAAGCCGGCCGCCAGAGCCTCTCCACCGCCGATCTCGTCGCGATCCTCGACGCCGAGCCGGAGCGCATCTCTCCCTCCGCTCTGCTGCGCCCCGTCTTTCAGGATTTTCTGCTCTCGACCTCAGCCATCGTCGGCGGACCCGCAGAGATCGCCTACGCTGCCCAATCCGCTGTCCTTTACGAACGCATTCTTGGCCGTATCACACGATACCTGCCGCGCTTCTCCGCCACGCTCATCGAGCCGGCCATCGGCGAACTCCTCCGCCGCCACGGCCTGCCCCTGGAGCGCGTCTTTCAGGAGACTCCGGACTCGCTCGCGCAGCTTCTCGCCGCCCGTTCGATGCCCCCCGAAGGCAAAGCCAAATTGGCGGCGACAGGCACGGCTCTTGACGCCGAGCTGACCTCGCTGGTTGGATGGATGCGCTCTGTCGATGCGGGCCTTGGTCAGTCGGCCGAGACCGCCGAGGGCAAGATCCGCTACCAGATGAATCGACTTCGCACCTTGGCGGCTAACTTCCAACTGCAGCGCGAAGCCGCGCTTGGCCGCCACGCCGAGGCCATCAGCCAGGCCCTTTATCCCGGAAGCGTCCTTCAGGAGCGCCTGCACGGCGCGGCTTTCTACTTCGCCCGCTACGGCTTCGAGCTGGCCGAGGAGCTGACCGCGCAAGCCGCCAATCCCTGCCCCGGCCACACCGCGCTGTGGCTTTAGCCGCAATTTCTCACACTCGGCGAAAACCTGTAGCGCCGGTCTCCAGACCGGCTGTAGCGGGGGTCTCCAGCCCCCCGCAGCGCAGTCAGCGGCTGACAAGGGGCCTTTTCCCCTGCCGTCGAGCCTTCTGTGAGAAATACGGGTTAGGCAGAATCCTAGCTCCCGGATCCCCGGCCCTATTCCTGCCGCCTCACCCGTGCTTCTCGTTCTTCAATTCGACAATCGAGACCGAGACCTTCCTGGAGCTGGTCGCGTAGGCGGAACCGGAGGCCAGCAGCCGCTCTGCCTCGTCTTTCCGCTTTGCGTTGACGGCGGCGGCTACCTTGCCTGCCTCCACATGAAATGCCGCATGGTCGGCTACGCAATTCTGATAGATCACGCTTTTCCCGTACAAAGACTGAGCCTCTCCATAAAGCCATTTGCCGAACTCGCAGTTGTTGTCCTTGGAGATTGCAGCCGCATCCATCGTCTCATTCTCATAGAGAGCGTTAATAAATTTGAACTTCCATTGCGCATGTTTCTGAATCGCGGTATCCAGGTCCACAGTCGGTCTCCTCGCTCACATTGGCAGTCGACGGACGGCCGCAGCAGAAAGCTGAGGCCCGCGCCGTCGACGCATATGAGAAGACGAATACCATGGATACGCCGAACGCTGGCATCAATTCCACCCTCGCGGCCAGCGTAGCCGTCCACATCGGAACGGTCCCAATTCGGAAAGCAGCCTCGCCGGAATGCGAAACCGGAGACGCAGAACTGCAGAGCGGCTCGGAAACGGAATTGAATCCACGACTTCGGGACTGGCGGCTGCCGGAAACAAGGAAAATGGAGACTAAATTAAGAAGCGGACTGCTTGCTTCGGGAGTGGAAGGATTTCCCGAGGCCAACAGCCCGCTGGACCCTGGACCGGGTCTAGGTGATAACTTTAGTTTAGGCCAGTTTTGTGAGAACGCAAGCTCCAAATCGCAGAAAGTTTCCCATATCGTGACCGCAATCACAGTACCCTGCCAGAATGGTCCGTTTGCGTTGACTTGAAGGTGCTCCCCTGATACAAAAAAAGGTTCCACCTGCGAGAATGGTGATACTAACAGCCTGAAAAACTTGGGCAATTTGAGCCAACCGGACCGGCATGCAAGAGATTCTTCAACAACTCGATACGCTTTTCTTGAGCGCCATCCCGACCATCCTGCTCTTCATCGTGCTCGTCCTGGCCTACCAGTTCCTGATTCAGGGGCCGCTCACGAAGACGCTCAAGGAGCGCCGCGCCCGCACCGAGGGCGCCATTGAGGATGCCCAGAAGGCCATCGCCCAGGCCGAGGCCAGATCCGCAGAGTATGCCGCTAAGCTGCGCCAGGCGCGCGCCGAGGTCTTCCGGATGCGCGAAACCCGCATCCGGCAATGGACGGCCGACCGCGACGCCGCCCTGGATGCGGCTCGCAAAGCCGCTGGGCTCAGAGTCAGCCAGGCCAAGGCGGAGTTTCAGGCCGATGCAGATCAGGCCAGGGCACGCCTTCAGACCTCCGCTCGCGATTTGGCCTCTCGGGTCATGCGCGCCGTGCTGCCTGCAGCCGCCGGGGGTTCCCGTTGAGAGATTTGGTCCTGCGTCCGCGCTCTTCCGCCTCGCTCCTCCGGCCTGTTCTTCGCCAACGGCCCGCCTTTGCCTTCCGATTCGCCCTGTTGGCCGTGCTGCTTGCTGCCGGGATGACCGCGCCCCTCCGCCTGCCGGCTCAGGAACCGCCAGCCGCTCCCGCCGCGTCCGCGTCCGAAGCGGCCAAGCCGGAGGCCGCGGATTCCGAGCAGGCGCAGACCAACGTCTTCCGCCTGGAAGGTCCAGTGGTCAGGTGGACGGCGAAGACCTTCCATCTCTCGCCTGAAACCGCTGCCACCACTTTTGAAATCATCAACTTCCTCATCGTGGTCCTGGGCCTAGGCTATCCGCTGGCTCGCTGGCTCCCGGGATTCCTTCGCGGCCGCAAAGAGAAGCTCCGCTCTGACCTCGACTCCGCCCGCAAAGCCGTCAGCGACGCCAGCACCCGCCTCAGCGCCATAGAGGCCAAGCTCGCCGGCCTGGATGGCGAGATCGCTCAGATTCGCGCCCAGGTCGAGGCCGAGAGCCTGGAGGACGAGAAGCGCATCCAGTCCAGCCTCCAGCAAGAGAGCGCCCGCATCGTCGCCGCCGCTGAGCAGGAGATCGGCGCCTCCGCCGCACAGGCCCGCCGTTCGCTGCGCAACTTTGCCGCCGATCTGGCCATCAGCCAGGCCGCCGAGCAGTTGGTTCTCTCAGCAGAGACCGACCAGGCACTCATCGCCGAGTTCCTTTCCGATGCGGCTCTGAATCCGGACACGGCTCTCGATCCCGCGCCCGGAGATGGCGCGAAGCAGGGAGGGCAGAACTAGATGGCAGCCTTTGTTGCGCGCTACGCCCGTGCCTTTGCCGATGTGGTGCTCCAGGAAGGCCTCGACGCCGAGGCCCTCGACCGGCAGATGAAGGACTTTCTCTTGACCTTGGAGGGCAGCGCCGAGTTGCGAGCGCTCTTCGCCAATCCGGCCATCGCCGCCGCGCAGAAGGTGGCCATCCTGGACAAGATGAACTTGAAGCTCGGCCTCCAGAAGCAGTTGCGCAATCTGCTCGCGGTGCTCATCAACAACGACCGCATCGGCGAGGTGCGCGAGGTAGCTGCGGCCTGGCGCGCCGAGATGCAGGAACGGCAGGGCATTCGCCCAGTGGAGATTGTGACCGCCCGCAAGCTCGGCAAGCGGGAGAGCGACAAGCTGGCGGAGGGCGTCGGCAGGCTGGCCGGCGCGCCCATCCAGGCCAGTTTTGCGGTGGACAAATCGATTCTAGGCGGAACGGTGGTCCGCATCGGCTCCACGGTTTATGACGGCTCGCTCCGCGGACGCCTGGACAGGTTGAAAGCAGTGCTCAGTGGTCAGTGATCAGTGGTCGGAGCGGCGATTGTCGGCAGCAGGATTTTAGGATTTGAAACAGAATTTAAGGGATTTGAAAGGGAGGCAGGCGTTCAGCGGTTCGAAAAGGCCAGAACTCGCAAGATGCAGGGAACTGACCACTGACCACTGACCACTGATCACTGTAAATGGCTCAGATCAAAGCAGACGAAATTACGCAACTCCTTCGCGAACAGATCGCGAATTACGACTCCAAAGTCCAGGTGGACGAGGTCGGCACCATCACCTCGCTGGGCGACGGCATTGCCCGCCTCCACGGCCTCGACAAGGTCATGGCCGGCGAACTGCTCGCCTTCCCGCACGGCATCGCCGGTCTGGCCCTCAGCCTTGAAGAGGACTCCGTCGGCTCGGTGATTCTGGGCGACTATACCGAGTTGAGCGAAGGCGACGAGGTCAAGCGCACGGGAAGAATTCTCAGTGTCCCGGTCGGCGAGGCCATGATCGGCCGCGTGGTCAATGCCCTCGGCGTGCCCATCGACGACAAAGGCCCCATCGTCACCGACAATTTCCTGCCCATCGAGCGCATCGCCCCGGGGATCGTCGACCGCCAGCCCGTCCGCGAGCCCATGGCCACAGGCCTGAAGGCCATTGACGCCATGATTCCTATCGGCCGCGGCCAGCGCGAGCTGATTATCGGCGACCGCCAGACGGGCAAGACCGCCGTGCTGCTGGACACGATTATCAACAACGCCAAGAACGACCTGATCTGCATCTACTGCGCCATTGGCCAGAAGCGCTCTTCGATCGCTCAAGTCGTCCAGACGCTCACCGAAGCCGGCGCAATGGGCCACACCGTCATTGTCGCCGCCTCGGCCTCCGAGCCCGCGCCGTTGCTCTACATCGCGCCCTATGCGGCCACGGCCATCGGCGAGTACTTCCGCGACAACGGCCGCCACGCCCTGGTCATGTACGACGATCTCTCCAAGCACGCCATGGCCTACCGCGAGATCTCGCTGCTGCTGCGCCGCCCGCCGGGCCGCGAAGCCTATCCCGGCGACGTCTTCTATCTCCACTCGCGGCTGCTGGAGCGCTCGTCGAAGATGAGCGACGCCAAGGGCGGCGGTTCGCTCACCGCGCTGCCGGTCATCGAGACCCAGGCCGGCGACGTGTCGGCCTATATCCCCACCAACGTCATCTCCATCACCGACGGGCAAATCTTCCTGGAAACCGACCTCTTCAACTCCGGCGTTCGTCCCGCCGTCAATGTCGGTCTCTCGGTCTCGCGCGTCGGCTTTTCGGCGGCCATCAAGGCGGTCAAGCAGGTTGGCGCGACGCTCAAGCTCGATCTGGCGCAGTACCGCGAGCTGGCGGCCTTCGCGCAATTCGGCTCCGATCTTGACCCGCTGACCCAGAAGCAGCTCAACCGCGGCGCGCGCCTGACCGAGTTGCTCAAGCAGCCGCAGTTTCAGCCGCTCACCTGGCAGCAGCAGACGGTGATTCTCTTTGCCGGTACGCAGGGCTATCTGGATGATTTTGCGGTCACCGACATTCGCGCCTTCGAGGTCGGCCTCTACAAGTACTTCGAAACCGCGCAGACCGCGCTGCTCGAAGACCTTACGAAAAAGAAGGCGCTAGTTGACGGCGTGCGCGACCGTCTGCACGCCGCGCTGAAGGAGTATTCGGCCAACTTCAAGGCGGAGCTGGAAGCAGCGGCAAAGGTCTAACAGCGAGTGGTCAGTGAACAGCGAACAGTGGACAGCCAAACCCGATCCACTGCAATCGCTGAACACGGATCACTGGGAACTGAAAACTGACGACTGAGAACTGAGAACTGAATTGGCAAACGTACTCGACTTACGGCGTCGCATCCGCAGCGTGAAGAACACGCGGCAGATCACCAAGGCCATGAAGATGGTTGCGGCGGCGAAACTCCGTCGCGCCCAGGAGCGCGCTCTCTCGGCCCGCCCCTACGCCCGGATGATTACCAGCGTCCTCGAATCGCTCACCCGGCGTTGCGAGATCTTCGATCCGGCCACCTGCGAGCTGCGCCATCCGCTCTTTGCCACGCGCGAAGAGAAGCGGGTGCTGCTCATCGTCATCAGCGGCGACAAGGGCTTTGCCGGCGCGTTCAACGCCAACATCCTCAAGACCGCCTTCCAGTTCATCTCCGGCAACTCCACGCGCGAGATCGACATTGAAGCCGTGGGCCGCAAGGGCCGCGATGTGATGCGCCGCCATTATCCCGCGGCAGTCTATACCGAGCAGACCGATGAAAGCGGCCGCGTTACAAAAACGCGCGAGCGGCATGCCCCCGTCGAGGTCACCGGGGACCATCCTGGAATGTTGTTGAAGCTCGACGCCAGTCGCGTCTTCGAACTAGCCGAGAGCGTCATTGCCCGCTATGTTCACGAGGAGATCGACGCCGCCTACATCGTCTACAACGAATTCAAATCGGTGATCGCGCAGCGGCTGGTGGTTGAGCGCCTGCTGCCCATCCTGAAGATCGGCATTCCGCAGATTACCGGCGCGGTCGAACCTACCAAAGAAGAGCGCGAGCGCATGGCCGAGGCCGCTCTTTCCGCCGGCATTGTGTTGGAGCCGGTCGACACCGCCGAGGCTGACGAGGAAGCGCGGAAATTCGGCACCTCTCAGGTGGACTACATCTACGAGCAGCCCGCCGAGGAACTCTTCTCGGGGCTGCTGCCGCAGTATGTTTCTTCCATGCTCTATCACGCCATGACGGAGTCGGTGGCCGCAGAGAACGCGGCCCGCATGACGGCCATGGATTCGGCAACCAACAACGCATCGGAGATGATCGACGACCTCACGCTGCACATGAATCGCGTGCGCCAGGCGGCCATCACCAAGGAGATCATCGAGATTGTAAGTGGAGCAGCGGCGCAGTAAACACAGTTTTCAGTCGTCAGTCGTCAGTTCTCAGTACCGGATGGTCGAATGTTCCTCATGGCTGAAACTGGTGACGGAGCCGAAAGGCTGAGAACTGAGAACTGAAAACTGACAACTAAGAAGGAAACAATGGCAGAGAATATCGGCAAGGTCATCAAGGTCTCCGGTCCGGCGGTGGACGTGCAGTTTGAAGAAGCGACGATGCCGCCCATCTATCAGGCGCTGCGCGTCACCAGCAAGGGCTTCAAGGTGCCCACGCCCATCAGCGTGATTCTTGAAGTCCAGCAGCATCTCGGCGAGGGCCGCGTGCGCACCGTGGCCATGGAAGCCACCGACGGCATGGTTCGCGGCATGAAGGCCATCGACACCGGCGGCCCTATCTCCATGCCGGTCGGCAAGCAGACGCTGGGCCGCGTCATCAACGTCATCGGCGATCCGGTCGACGAACTCGGCCCCATCGGCGAGACGACCCGCATGCCCATTCACCGCCCCGCGCCGCTCTTTGACGAGCAGTCCACGCACGAGGAGATGTTCGAGACCGGCATCAAGGTCATCGACCTGATCCAGCCCTTCCTCAAGGGCGGCAAGATCGGCCTCTTCGGCGGCGCCGGCGTGGGCAAGACCGTGGTCATCATGGAGCTGATCAATAACGTGGCCAAGAACCACGGCGGCTACTCGGTCTTCGGCGGCGTCGGCGAGCGCACCCGCGAGGGCAACGATCTGTGGCTCGAAATGACCGAGTCCGGCGTCATCAAGCCCGGCGACTGGGCCAACTCCAAGTGCGCACTGGTCTACGGCCAGATGACCGAGCCGCCCGGAGCGCGCCTGCGCGTGGCCTTAAGCGCCCTCACCGTCGCCGAGTACTTCCGCGACGTCGAAGGCTCGGACACGCTTCTCTTCATCGACAACATCTTCCGCTTCACGCAGGCCGGCTCGGAGGTCTCGACTCTGTTGGGCCGCATGCCCTCGGCCGTCGGCTACCAGCCCAATCTCGCGACCGAGATGGGTGAGTTGCAGGAGCGCATTACCTCCACAAGCAAGGGTTCAGTCACTTCAGTGCAGGCCGTTTACGTGCCTGCCGACGACTTGACCGACCCGGCGCCGGCCACCACTTTTGCTCACCTCGACGCGACCACCGTGCTGAGCCGCCCGCTCTCGGAGTTAGGCATCTATCCGGCCGTCGATCCGCTGGCCTCGACCTCGCGCATCCTTTCCGCGCGCATCGTCGGCCAGGATCATTACGACGTGGCCCAAGGCGTGAAGAAGATTCTCCAGCGATACAAGGACTTGCAAGACATCATCGCCATTCTGGGCATTGACGAGTTATCGGAGGAAGACAAGCTCACCGTGGCCCGCGCCCGCAAGGTGCAGAAGTTTTTGTCGCAGCCCTTCCACGTGGCCGAGCAGTTCACCGGCATCCCCGGAGCCTACGTGAAGGTGGCCGACACGGTGCGCAGCTTCAAGGAGATCATCTCGGGCAAGTACGACGAGATCCCCGAGCAGGCATTCTACATGAAGGGCGCCATCGAGGAAGTGCTGGAAACCGCCGAGAAGCTCAAGGCGACGGTGTGAAGGCAGATGACAGGTGACAGATTGCAGATGACAGTTTAAGACGGATTGCCCCGAGTTTTTGACTGTCATCTGTAATCTGGCGACTGAAAGGAGCCCATGGCTGACGAAGCAAACCAACTCCGCGTCCGGCTGGTCACTCCCGAGCGCACTCTCTTCGATCACGCGATCTCGGCAGTCGAGCTGCCCTCCAAGTCCGGCTACATGGAGGTGCTCTACGGCCACGCACCGCTGGTAGCCGAACTCGGCGCGGGCGATGTCACCCTGCACGGCGGGACAGACTCGAAGACTGGCGGCGACCAGCGTTACAACGTCAACTGGGGCTTTGTCGAAGTGCTGCCCGACCGCGTCACCATCCTCGCCGCCGACGCCCTCAAGCCCGAGGAGATCGACGTTCCCCGCGCCCAAGAGCAACTCGACCGCGGCCACAAAGAATGGGACCAGGCCGGAGACAGCCAAGACGCTTACACCGAGGCCCTCCGCGTCATCGCCGAAGCCGAAGCTAAGATCGCCTCTGCGGCGGAAGTGCACTGAGAACCTTTCCACAGTTGATTCGCTCGGCAAGAAGGCCCTGCCAATGTGAGCAGGGCCTTGACATTTCTCCAGGGTATGCCGGATCCCTTCACTGCTTGAGTATCCAGCCGCCCATCTTATCCAGCGCCGCCGGCGAGATGGTCTCTTCAATCTCCCCGTACTCGGCCGGCGCTCCGGTCTTTGCCGTCTGGAAGAGGTGGTTCAATCCAGGCAGCTCGTCGATCTCGAAGTGCTTGTTGCCGCCCTCCTCGAGTGCTTTGCGGATGGCGGGCAGATTCTGCGCGGGCGCGATCTGCAAGTCCTTTGAGCCATCGAGGACCAGCACCGGGCAGGCGACCTTGCGCAGCGCCGTCGCGGGATCGTAGGTGAGGAAGTAGCGGTACCAGGGCGAGAGGAAGACTTTGATCGCCATGCCAATCTGGGCCTCTGGCACTCCATCGGCCGCCAGCTTCTCGCGCAGTTCCTTGTCGAGAACCGCACTGTCCTTTTCCGTCTCCACCAGCGCGAGCAGCTCCCGTTCCCCGGCCGCGTTCTCGTTGGTCTTTTCACTGCTCGCGCCGGCGGCTTCGCTGAGCAGGCGCGCTTGTTCCACGGTGATCTGGTCGCCCGGCACACCATCGCCGGCCATCATCACGACGAAGGCGACGCCGGGATCGGAGGCGGCCGCCATGGGCGCGATTACGCCGCCCTCGCTGTGGCCGATGAGGCCGATCTTTTGCGGATCGACTTCAGGGCACGTGCTGAGAAACGCCACGCCAGCCTCCGCGTCGGTGGCAAAATCGGCGGTGGTCGCGGCGGCCAGATCTCCGGTCGATTTGCCCACGCCGCGCTTGTCCGCCCGCAGCACCACAATGCCCTTGCGGGTGAGATAGTCGGAGAGAACCAGGAATGGCTTGTGGCCCATGAGGCTCTCGTCGCGGTCGTTCGGCCCCGACCCGCTGATCAGCAGCACCGCGGGAAATGGCCCTTTGCCCGATGGAATGGTCAGCGTGCCGGCTAGCGTGTTGCCTCCAGCCTTGTTCGCGTAGGTCACTTCCTCTTCCCGGTACGGATACGGCCTCGCCGGATTCTGCGGTCGTCTCCGCGGCTCTACAGCGGATTGATCCTTCATGCGCGTCAGCACCAGCGGCAATGGCTGGCCCCCTTGCGTAAATCTTCCATGGATGGAGTTCAGGTCCGCGTCGATTTTGCCTTCAAATGTCGCCTGAATTCCGTCGATGGTGATCGTGAGCGAGTTTCCCCTGCGCATGACGGAGGTCACGGAACGCCAGGCCGGCCCCTGGTCGGGGCTTTGCATCTGCGCCGTCAAGCCTTCCTGCGTGTTGACAATCTTGAAGACCAGGCGCAGCTTGTTCGCGCCTAGATCGAGAGTGCCCAGCCAGCTTCCATCCATGTCAGAGGGCGCCGCGGGCTTGACCGCGGCCTTCGCTGGGGCGCGTGTGAAATCGAGCTTGACTGGCTGGCTCTGTGTCCATGTGCCGTCGATCTCTGTTGCATCCTTGTTGACCGTGCCTTGGTAGGAGATATGGGCGGCATCGACGGTGAAGGCGAGCTTGGAATCCTTGAGCGAAATGGCGGTAATCGGGATGCCGTTGACGCCCTGGTCAATGCTATCCCATGTTGCGGTGAGGCTGCCGTCCTTGGCGGCGGCGATGTGCAAGACAAGGTGGAGTTGCGCGCCCCCGGCGTTCAGCGTTCCCTGCCAGTCGCCGGCGATCAGAGTCTGTGCTAGGCCGAGCGGCGCGAGAGCCGCCAGAGTTAGCGCGATCAGTGCGAGTGTTCCTGCGATTCGATTCTTCATGGTTCTCCTTGTTCGCGCGAAAGGCCGTCTGCGATCTCGCCGCGTCGTTCCAGTTGTTTGTAAATCGCCAGCGAATAGAGTTTGGGAGCAAGCCATCCAACGAGAAGGCCGAGGAACCCGATGTGCACGTCAAAGATCTCGAATGCCAATCCCAGCGCTCCCGCCGTCACCCAGACCTTGGACGCGAAGCGATGGGTGGCGTTCCAGACGCGCTCATTGGCGAGGGTCCACGGCGTTCGAACTCCGATATAGAAGTTCCTGCGCACTTTGCCCATCACGTTACCGAAAAGGATATAACCCAGGCAGTATCCAGCGGCGATTGCGCGGCCCGCGTCGAGCGGATGCCCGAAGGCCGCCCAGAGAATCGCCGCGTAAAGATAGGTCCAGATGACAAACAGGATCAGCATGATTTGGCGATAGGTCGACCGGAAACCGTCTACCTGAAAGTCCTTGGGCGAAAGCCATGGTAGCAAATAGGTAAGCAGAGTGACTCCGGCCATGAATCCCGATCCAAGCAAAAAGGTCGCCCATCGCGGCAGATATCCGTCGGGTTGGAGATACACATTCCAGTGCGTAGGCACCAGCGCGGGGAGGCGCGGATAGAGAGCCGCCGTGGCCGCCAGCGCCGCCGCAATCAGCAGGATTTCAAAGACAAAGACCTTGCGCGTCATGGTTCTTCCGTTCCTTTCTTGTTGTTCTCTTCCATCAGTCCCATCGCCCAGGCCATCAGGTCCTGGACTACGGTGGTATTCAGCCCGTACCAGATCATCTGCCCCTCGCGGCGGCTGGTAATCAGGTCAGCCTCCTTCAGCACGGCGAAGTGATGCGACATCGAGGGCTTCGTCATATCGAATCGCTCCGCCAAGTCGCCGGCCGTCCGCTCTCCCTTGCGCAGCAGGGCGAGGATCTCCCGCCGGGTGGGATCGGCCAGCGCTTTGAAGGCCTCGTTGCTGCTCATGGTGTCTTTAGCCAACTTTCTAATTAGACATTTGTCTAAATATAATCAGAGAGGGGTTTCCTGTCAAGGGCCGCAGGAATATCTTTTCGGGGACCGGAACAATCTGCGCGCCTCGACGTTGGCGTGGCCAAAGACACTCCGCCATCCTCTTTCCGTCACCGAGTCCCTCCGCTTGTGCAACCCGCCCCCTCAGCGCATACAATTCTCAAGGAAAGAAAAATGGCCAATAAGAAGGAAAAGATTTTCGAGGTTGCCTGCCCGGATTGCGCGGCGATGCTCAGAATCGATGCGGCTACCGGCCTGGTGGTCAGCCACACCCCGGCGCCGCGCAAGCGCATGTTCGAGGACCTGGAGACGGCGGCCAAGGCCATGCGCGAGCACGATGAGCGCAAGGAGTCCATCTTCCGCCAGTCGGTCGAGGCGGAGCGCAACAAGGAAGACCTCTTCGAGAAGAAGTTCGCCGAAGCCCTGCGCAAGGCCAAGGATGCCCCCGACGGCAAGCCGCTCCGCGAGTTCGACCTGGACTGAAGCCGTGCGCCGCGGGCAGTCCGGGCGTATAAGCTATCTTTCCGCGGCTGTTTCCCGCGCCCTTGCGCACGAACCGCGATTTAGAGCGATACTGTATGCACCGGTCCCTTGAGAGCGCTTGCCGCGGCCTGGGGCGGAAGGAGAGAAGATGGTGGTTGTCCCCCTATCGAAGCCAGAAGAGGTTCTTTCAACTCAGAAGGACGCCCAGGAGTCCGAAGCCATAAACTGGATCGGATTTGCCGCCGGCGGTACCCTCGTGGCAGGCGGTTTGCTAACGCTTATCGGGGAGCGCCGCGCCGGTTTGGTAGCCGCTGCTTCCGGCACGGCCCTGGCCATGCTCGACCAGCCGGAGACGCTGCGCTCTTGGTGGGAGGCCCTTCCCGGCTATATTGACCAAGTGCAGCGCGTCCTCGGCCACGTGCAGGACACGGTCAACGAGGTAGCAGCCAAGCGCGAGGATCTGCGCCGCATTCTTGCCAAGTAAGCCCGACTTCCAGCCTCGCCTCCGAACCCCGCTTGAACCCCGGGTGCCCCACCCTCGCCGTGTACTTGTTCATGCGGATAGGGTGGGCTGCCGAGAACACCAACCATTCCTGCTTTGAACCAGTGCATTTTCCCCGCCGCAGGCTCAGTTCTTCCGCTCAACCAGGTAGCGCGCCACGGCCTTCAGTCCATCCGCCCGGCTTCCGTAAGGCTCCAGGGCGGCGAAGGCCTCCTCGATCAGCCACGCGGCATCCCGCTGGCTCTGCTCGATCCCGTAGACCGCTGGCCAGGTGGCCTTTTCCGTGGCCAGATCCTTGCCCGCCGTCTTGCCCAGGTGCGCCGAGTCCACGGTCACGTCCAGCACATCGTCCACAATCTGGAAAGCCAACCCAGCCCGTCGGCCAAACAAATCCAGCCGCGCCACATCCTCCGCCAAAGCCCCGGCGTAAACGCCCCCCGCCACCACGCTCACCCGGATCAGCGCGCCGGTCTTGGCGCGATGAATGGCCTCGACCAGTTCCGCTGTCGGCTTCAGGTGTTCGCTCTCCAGGTCCAGCACCTGCCCGCCGATCATTCCCTCCACCGTCCCCACGGCGTTGGCGACCAGACCGATAATCTGCACTGTCGCCGCGGGCGGCGCATCCAGCCCGGCCAGCACCTCGAAGGCGCGCGTTTGCAGCGCGTCCCCAGCTAGAATCGCGATGGCTTCGCCGAAGGCCTTGTGGCAAGTGGGTTTGCCGCGGCGCAGGTCGTCGTTGTCCAGAGCCGGCAGGTCGTCGTGAATCAGCGAGTAGGTGTGCAGCATCTCCAGCGCCGCGCCCAGCCGGGCGACTCCCAAAGGTAAGGCCCCGGCAATCGTCACCGCGGCCTGTTGCGCCAGCACCGGACGCAGCCGTTTGCCGCCGGCAAAGACCGAGTGCCGCATCGCTCCATGAATCGACGCCGGCACGGTATCCGCGCTGGGCAGCAACTCCTCCAGCGCCCGCTCGGTCAGCGCCGCGCCCTCTAGCAATAGCGATTTCACATCCACGTTCATCGCTCTTAGGATAACCGAGGCCGGCTCAGTTTTCGCTCCAGGAAACAGAGCCCTGTGAGCGCGAGCACAGCCAGCGCGCTCAACCAGCGTCCGGCAAGCACGTCGGGGGTCGCGGTCCAGTCCACGGTGAGAACGATCTCCCCCGGAGAGACAGGCACGGCGATCAGCCCATCGTTGCGCCGGGGCAAGGAGGCGACGGGACGGCCACCCACCTCAATCCGCCAAGCCGGGTAGCTACGCAGCCTCAGAATCAGAAACCCTGCGCGGGGAACGGCGGCTCGCAGGCGCTTGTGCTCCGGCTCATCGACCTGCCAGTTCAGCGTTGCGTCGCAACTGCCCTGCCCGGACTCCCACACGGGAACGGGTTCGTCCGGGTCCGCGTCGGCGGGCACCACGCCCAGCACAACGGCCGGATCGCCGGCCAGGCAGAACGCGGGCAGGCCGCGGGCAATCAACCCATTGTCCGCGCCGATCGGCTCATACTCGTTGGTGCCGATGAAGCCCTGGCCTGAACGGTAGACAGCCAGCATGGCGGGCACAGTGTCTTCCTCATAGCAACTCTGAAAGAGTTGCTTCTCCGCAAAGGCCGTCCAGGCGAGAAAGGCCGCGGTGCAGGCCGCCGCAACGGCCACGCGCCGCCAGCCCCTGCCGGATTCACGGGGCCAGAGAGCTGCGGCAACGAAGATCGCCATCGGCGCCTCCAGAACCACCAGCCAGCGCCAGGGAAACTGCAAAAACCGCAACTCGGGAAGCAAGTTCCACAGCGGCCGCGAAAAAGGGAACTGCAGCAGGAGAACCGCCGCGGGCACCAGAGCCAGGGGAATCCACTGGCGCGGCTCTCCCGGCAAACGGCCCCGCAGCCAGCTCGCCAGCAGACCGCCCAGCGTTATAGTGATCATCACAACCGCGATCGTTGAGGCCGTGTGCAGCACCTGGTCGTGAAGCTCCATCTCAGGGCCGGGATGAACGGAGAACAGCCAGTTGTTTTCCAGCACTTGTCCGGGATACTCCGTGACCTGGTGAATGTCCACCCATCGCTGCTCCCAAAACGCGGGGAGCAGATAGATCGCTGTCAGGCCCATCCCCAGCACGGCGCCAACCGCTGCGCGCAGCACAGGCGCCCACCAGCGCGATAGCAAGGCCGAAGCCAGCGCAAACGCGGCGAGCAGGTAACAGGCCATCACGCCAACCGTGGGATTCGAGAGCCAGGCCCCCGCCACAGTCAGCGCCAGCGGCGCCGCCGAGCCGTCGAGAGCGCGCCTCCAGGCCAATCCGGCCACAGCTCCCGTGCCCCATCCATTCGCGCCCTTTGCGAATGGGTGGGAAGCAACCTCGCCATCTTCGGGCCGGACAAGATTGCGCTCGCGCAGCAAATAAAGCATCACCAGCGGCATCCACGACCCGCCCGCCAGCTCCGCGAAGGCCGAGCGCTCATAAGCAGTAAAGAACGCATAGCCCGAAAACAGCGCAATGCACCCGGCTAGCGTGGCCGCGCCGTCATCCAGCGCCTCCAGCGCCAGCGCCCGCGTCGCCAACCCCGTCCCGGCCAGCAACAGAAAGGTCAGCGCCACCGGCACAAACTGCCACGGCATCGCCAGCCCCAGCGCCGCGCCCAGCATCCACGTCAGCGGGGAATAGAAGACAAACCGCGGCTCTCCCGCGCCCCAGTTGGCGCTCGGCGCCCAATGTGGGTACAGAATCCCATGCCGCCAACTGTTCAGGCAATCGAACCACGAGGCCAGATGAAAGTCGAAGTCGTGCCCGCACGAGTTCCCGCGCGCCAATTGCGACGCGACAGCCACCGCCGCCGCCAGCAGAACGACCGCCGGCCCGGTGAAGCGTCTCCAGCGCATCCGAATTGGACTCAACGGGATCTTCATCTCTCGAGGGTCCCGGCCATCTTTTCCCGCCGGGCATCCCCCTCAGGATAACCGGGGCCGCGAAAGCCTTCGTTCCACCAAGCCGAGAGCGATGAGCAGAAGGAAAGCCAATCCGCTCACCCAGCGTCCGGCAACCACGTCGCCAGTGGTAATCCACTCCGCTGTCAGCTCCACCGGCCCTTGCGGGACGGGGACCGCGATAAGCCCGTCGTCACGCGGAGGCAAAGAGCCGGCGGACTGCCCATTTACGGTGATCCGCCAGGCCGGGTAGCGGAGCAGACGCAGAATCAGGTAGCCCGCATGGGGAGCGACCGTTGCGATGCGCATCTGCTCCGCCGGCCGGATTTGGGCGGTTGCGGTTGCCTCGCAGCTTCCCTGCTCCGCTCGCCAGACGGGAATCGCTCCGGGCGGGTCGCCAATGCCCAGCCGGACGCCGGGGCTGGCGGAGAAGCAGGCATCCGGCAGCCCCTGAGCGATCAGCCAATGATCTGCCCCCGGAGGCTGGTACTCGTCGGTTCCCTCAAAGCCCCCCCCGGCGTCATAAGCCGCCAGCAGCTCAGGCACGGTATCGCCTTCCTGGGGAGCCCGCAGGAAAGCTTTTGCCGCCAAGGCAGTAGCCGTCACGAAGAACACCGCGCAGACGGCCCCGACGGCTCCCTGCCGCCAGCGCCGCGCCGCGCTGCCCGGCCAGACAGCAGCGGCGAAGAAGATGGCCATCGGAGCTTCCACCACAAGAACCCAGCGCCAGGGGTATTGCAGAAAGCGCATCTTCGGCAGCAGATTCCAGACCGGCAGAGAGATAGGAAACTGGAGAAAGAGCACGGTCACCGGAATCAGCGCCAACGGGATCCACCAGCCCCGGGTGCCCAACCCTCGCCGCGTACTTGTCTTTGCGGCTAGGGTGGGAGACCACAAACCCCATTCATCCCGAACCCAGCAAATCACCATCCCGAAAACCGCCACCGCGATCATCGAGGCAGCGATCATCGAAGCGCGCTGCAGAAACCACCCAAACGGCGCCAGTACAGGATTGGTGTGCCGGGCGAAGAGCCAGTTGTTCTCCATATTGAAGACCGGATAGTCGATGGCCGCCCGCAGATCCGCCCAGCGCTGCTCCCAGGCGGCAGGAAGCAGATAGAAGCCGGCCAGCGCGATTCCCATCCCGGCGGCAATCCCCGCGCGCAGAATCGGCGCCCACGAGCGGGCCGCGAGAGCCGCAGCCAGCGCAACGCCAGCCAGCAGATAACTGCCCATCACGCCCAGCGGGCCATTCGATAGCCAGCAACCGGCCACGACCAACGCCAACGGCACTGTCGAGCCGTTCAGTGCGCGCCTCCACAGAGCAGCCGAGGGGTTTTGCTCGCGCAAGGCAAAAAGTAACAGCAGAGGAATCCAGAAGCCGCCCGACAGTTCGGCAAAGGCCGTGCGCTCGTAGGCCGTGAAAAGAGCGAAGCCGGAGAAAAGCGCGGCGCACCCGGCCAGGGTTGCGGGAGCGTCGGGGAGGACTTGGCGGGCCAGCGCGCGGACAGCCAGACCGGTGGCAGCCAGGAATAGAAATACCAGCATGATAGGAACCAGCCGCCAGGGCAGCACGAAGCCCAGCGCAGCGCCCAGCCACTGGGTTAGCGGCGGGTAAAAGATGAATCTCGGTTCGCCCGCCCCGTAGTTGGCGCTCGCCATCCAATGCGGGAATGCGACTCCGTCGAGCCAGCTCCGCTGAATCTCGAACCAGGAGACCACATGGAAATCGAAGTCGTCGCCGCAGTAGGAGCCGTGCAGCAGGATGGGGGCGGTCGCAATGGCCGCGGCAAGCAGAATGACGGCGGGTTCTGCGATGCGGCTCCAGCGCACAGGATTCCCAGCTTTTAACGGCAAGACCAGGGGTATCGAGCCGGTCCCTGATCCCTGATCCCTGTCCCCTGTCCCCTGTCCTTTCATGGCAGCAGCCGCAGCGTATGCCGCGTCGCTACGCTCACCGCCGCCTCGCTGAATGGCAGCGCAAAGGTAGTTCCCCCGTACCAGTCCTTCCATTGGTCGCGGAAGTACGGCGAGTATGGGTTCCCGCTCTCGCCCAGCACAATATTCTCCGTCGAGCCGTCCACGTCGCTCCAGTCCATCGTGAAGCGCTGCGACGGCCCGAACTCGCGCGCTACCGCCTTCACGTTCGTCGTATCGCCGCTCATCGGCTGCTCTCCGATTCCCGCCACGCGCCCCGCCAGCGGCAAAAATTTCGCCAGCGGATGCTCGATCTCCACCACATGCCAGTTTCCATAACGCCATCGCGCCACATCCGCCGGAGCCTTGCCGTCCTTTATCCCGTGGCGCACCGCGTCGGTCAGCAGCGCATCCCAATTCTTGTAGCCCAGCGGAAGCCACTCCCCGCTCCCGTGCATGATGATCTCTTCCTCGGCAAAGTCTTTCTCGCTCCACCGGTAAGACTCGGCATCCTCGCCCAATTTGGGTTCGAGAATCAGCGGCCAGAGAGCCCACCGCGCGTGAGTCACAATTGACGCCGCAACCGAATCCGTTGTCAGCTTGCCGTCCCAGGAGCGCATCAGATCGGCGGCCTTCTTCAACTCCGCATCCGCGCCCGGCGTGTGGTCGATTGCGTAAGCAAACCGATGCCCCAGTTCCTGATTCACCTCGCTATAAATGTCCGTCTGCACGGCCAGCATGTCGGCAGCCTTGAGCCCGTCCCTCCCGTCCAGCAACTTGTAAATGCGCTCCGCGCGATAAGGATCGACCCACTCCAGCGTAATCAGCACCGGCGACCCCTCAGATGAAGTCGTGTATGCGCCGGCGGTTCCGAGAAAGCCCGACTGCTGAAAGAGCGCGTGCGAGGCCTCGTCGTGTGTGACGCGAGCATTAGCGGTGGCCAGGAAACCCGAAGGCGGGTCGAAGGCGTGCGGCATCTGGTCGAAGGGAATGTATATCTGCATTTGGACCTCTGCCTCTCCGCGTCTGGGAGGGGCAACAGGCACGGCTTTTCCCCACTCGAATCGCGAATCCAACGGGTCATGGGGCAGAGGTTTCCCAAAGAGGCCATAGCCGTCGAAGCGGTAAGGCACCCGCCCAATCGCATGATAAGCAATATGTCCCTGATCGTCGGCATAAACCACATTCTGCGTCGGCCAGCACCACGCCTCCAGCGCCCTAGAAAACTCCGTCCAGTTCGAGGCGACATTCAGTTGGTAAATCGGCAGCCCATTCAGCGCCGGATCGTAGATCGTCCACTTCAGCGCAATCGGCCGCTTCTCATGCACAAACATCGGATTCAGCAGCGGCCCATGTGCGCTCAGTTGCACGTCCACCGTCACATCCTTGCCGCCGCGCACCTTGATTACTTCGTGATCCACGGCCAGCGGTCTCCAAACCCCATCCAAATCCTCGAAATTCCCCTTCCCGTTCAGCTTCTCCACATACAAATCCTGCACATCCGCATACAGCGCGGTAAATCCCCAGGCCACGTGCTCGTTGTGCCCGGCAATCACATACGGCATTCCCGGCAGCGTCACCCCCGCCGCGTGATACCCCGGCGCCTTCAAGTCGGCCATATACCAGACATCCGGCTCCGTCAGCCCCAGGTGCATGTCGTTGGCCAGCAGTGGCTTCCCACTGGCCGTATGCTTGCCCGCAACCACCCAGTTATTCGACCCCGCCGCGCACCCCTCGCACGATGCCAGCCCCAGCAGCGCGCGCAACTCCCGCAGGTTCTCACCCGGTACAACCCTCGCCTGGCTCCGGTCGTCATCCTCATCGTCGTCATCGTCCGGCGCCGGCGCTGCGTGCGGCTGACTCAGATCCACCCGCACTCCGGTTGGCGGATGGTCCCGCCACGACCCCACCGGATACAGCTCCGCCTCCAGCTTCGGGTTATTCAGCCGTGCCGCCACCCGCTCCCGCTCCAACTTCACCTCCCAGTGCGTGTCCAGCGTCTGGGCCATTATCAGCCCGATGCTCACTGAATCTTCACCGCTCCACTGTTGCGGCCGATAGTGCAGCAGCCGGAACTCCGGCGGCAGCGTATCGCCATGCTGTGCGATGTAGAGATTCACGCCGCGCGCATAGGCCTCGAAACGCGCCCGCTCCTCCGCAGGCAAATTCCCATAAATCCGCCGCGCCGTCCTGCGAATCTGCAGCACACGCTGCGCCGTGTCGTGCCGCACCAGCGACGCGCCCATCACCTCCGCCAGCTCCCCATTAGCGTTGCGCCGCAAGGCGTCCATCTGCCACAGCCGATCCTGCGCCGTCGCATACCCCTGCGCCAGGAACAGGTCGCTCTCCGTAGTCGCCTCGATATGCGGCACGCCATGCCCGTCCCTTCGCACCGTCACGGGAGCCGACAGCCCCGCCAGATGCACCTCCCCATCCAGCGCCGGCAGCGCCGCAATCGCCGCCGACCGCAGCCACAGCAGTCCCGCGCCAGCAGCCACAAGCAGCAGCGCCAGCAGCCCACCCGCCGGCCACAGAAGAATCCGTGGCCAGCCGCGTTTGCGGCGGTGAGCGCGAGGTGCAACAGCCGACGCAACGGCTGCCGCGGCAATCGGCGCGGGCGTCAGGTCTTGAGAATCAGTGTCGTCCATCGGTTCTTCACAGAATAACCCCGCCGCCACAACCACGCGTGAACCTTCTCAGCCGCCTCGGCGCCAACTCGCTAACCCGCGATCTCCGCGAAGCCGAGGCTAACTCGCTGCATTTGTCATGAGGCCCGCGCCATCTGGCCGTTCCCATCATTTAATATTCACTCTATCCACTGAACTCACCCGCGAGGTCGGGTGCCCCAGGTCCCTCGCATTTGGGGACCTGGGAAGCGACGAACCTCAACAGTTCCTTCCGCGAGGTCCTCATGCACTTCCTGGTTCTTGGCAAAGGAAAAACCGGCAGCATGGCCGCCGAGATCGCCCGCGAGCGCGGCCACATCGTTCGCGCCCTCGACATCGACGAGAACCTCCACGCCGCCGCCCTCACCGCCGCCAATCTCGCCGGCGTCGACGCCTGCATCGACTTCACGGCCCCCGAATCCGCCCTCGAAAACATGCGCGCCGTCCTCACTCTCGGCGCACGGATCGTCGTCGGCACCACCGGCTGGTACGCCCATCTCGACGAGATGAAATCCCTCGCGCAGCAGCACGGCGGAGCACTCCTCTACGGCACCAACTTCTCCATCGGCGTGCAAAAGCTCTTCCGCCTCACCGCCGCGCTTGCCCAGCTTGACGGCTACAAATTCACCGTAACGGAGACCCATCACGTCACCAAGCTCGACGCCCCCTCCGGCACCGCAATCACGCTGCGCGAGATCATCGAAGGCGAGCAAGCCAAGCTGGGGGCCGGCGCGAAAGTCGAAATCGTCTCCCACCGCGTAGGCGACGCCAAAGGCGAGCACATCGTCACTGCTGTCAGCGACGTTGACACTCTCGAACTCCGCCACGAAATCCTCAGCCGCCGCTGTCTGGCCGAAGGCGCCGTCCGCGCCGCCGAGTGGCTCGCAAACAAATCCGGCCCTCACGACTTCCGAGAGATCTTCGACCAGTTATAGAATCCTAGCGACCCATTCTGTGGAAGATAGTCTCCTTTTGTTGCACCGTCCTTTCGCCTTTTTCTGGGCGCAAAATTGGGAAGCCACGAACCCCGGCGGCTGTTTTGCATCTCAATGATCCCTGATTCTTATTTCTTGGCTCCCGGAACGGCCGGCGTCTCCGGCTCGTCGCCCGCCTCCTCCACCAGCACCGCCGAGCCGGGAACGACATCGAAGCTGGCCGGCTCCTTGCCGGTGGGATGGAAGGTGACGCGCAGCGGCTCGCGCTGCCATTCGGCGAGAGCGCACACGGGGTCGGCATGGCTCTCCCGGTCAAAGGCCGACAGCCTCTTGGCCAGCACCGCCTTGCGCGCCGCCACCTGCGCCACAACCCCGTAAAGGCTCTTGCCGCTGGCGGTCACGCCGCAGTAAGCCGCATAGTCGCGAAACCAGCTCACTTGGCTCACGCCCGGATCGTAGTCGGGCAGCTTCAGGGCAACGATGCGGCCGGTCGCGCGGTCCACCAGCAGCCACGGCCCCCGCTGCCAGACCCAGTGCTCCTGCTTGTCGGCGGGAGCGGCTTTCACTCCGGGCTTATCGCTCGGTCCGGCTTTGCCGGTGGGGGCGGATTTGTCAGCAGGCTTGTCGGTGGGTTTGTCGCCGGGTTGGTCGGCGGACTTGTCGCTGGGCAGCGTGTCGTTGAGCTTGATGACCCGCCGCACCACAAAGCTGCGGTCGGTCACGTCGTGGGCCTCGCCGGTGGTCCACTCCTTCAGAACGCCGTCCACCAGCAGGGCGCGAACTTTAAGTTCGTTCTCGCCGGCAGCCGCTCCGGCCGGGTCGCCGGCCTTGGAGTACGCCACCTTCCGCGTCGCCCCCAGCACCACCACATGCGCCTTGCGTGGGGCCGCGTGAATAACTGGTGGGACTGAAAGCAAAGTTACTGTTGCGACGATCACCAACCACAATTTTCTGTTCATGAAATCTACTCCCTGTAAACAAGGTCCCAGTTAGAGTTCGTGGTTTCCCACCCTTTGCAAAGAACGCGAAGGGCGGGGCACCCGGCTTAAAAAAGATTGGCTGCGAGCCAGATGACACCAACTCCAAACGAGACAAGTCCTGTCCATCCGAGGGTTACACAGATTGCGTATTTCCAACGGTTATACGAATTGTGATTCTCCGTATGGCAATATTCCTCGTACCAAAAAGCTTGGAGCGCCATGAAAATAATAATCAGAGCTATAGAGAAACCAAAGAATCCGATGATTATGGGTGCCATCGACCTTATTGCCTTTAGAACCTCAGATTGCGCGTTTGAGTTTGCCAACGCATTGATGAAGAATGCGATAACGCCTGCAGAAAGAGCAAGAATGAGTTTTGCCACTTCGTTATATCGCTGTGAATGTGGCCCGAACTCCCCATTTTCGCGTTTGAGGTTCTGACTGACATTATGTTTAGGATCAAAAAAGTGATAATAACCCTCCTTTTCGTGGACGATACTTCGGAAAGCGATAACGAATCCCCCAGCACTTAATGGCACAAACACGAAGAGCGCGTTCCATACACACTTGTTAAACCCGTTTGATCTATAAACGAATGCAATTATGGTGCTAAATATTGCTGCCAAAGACCAGATAATAAACCAAAATAGCCAATGTTTTGTCCAGTGAACACGGTCATTATGCACTGTCTCAAGACCGCCGTAAATGTTCCCGGGGGGCGTCCTAAGCAGATTCGAAGGTTTGTTCGTTGTTCCCGAACTGCTGACTTGCCCTTCTGCTCCTTTTCCCATCTATTTTCCCCCGTTTCATGTTTTTGGCGAAGAGTGGGAAACCATGAACCCCCTTCGGCGACTTGTTCCCTGTTCCCTGTTCCTATTCCCTGTTCCCTGCTTCTTCCACCGCCCGCGCCACACGAAACGCCGCGGCCTCATTGTTAGACCGCCCGCATCTCCAGCGTCTTGCCCAGCGCCTTCAGCGCCGCGGCGATGTTGTCGATCTTGGTTGAGTATCGCGGATCAAGCAAGCGAGTCACGTGCTGGCGTGGGATTGACAACCGCTTCGCTAAATCCACTGGGCGCACCTTCTGCCCAATCAATTCATTAAAAAGCAGAACTTTAGCCGAAACGCTTGCCGGAAGTTCGACCAGCCTATGGCCGCGCTTGGGGGCGGAAGGCATGGGAACCGGCCGCCCATGATCGAAGTAGAAATCGAGCGCAGTTTCGAGCGCATCGACAGCATGGCGAAGCGCCTCCTCTTCCGTGTCGCCCAAGGTCAGCGCCTCGGGAATATCGGGAAACGCGACTGCATAGTTGCCGACGTCCTGATGGGTGATTCTCGCGGGATATAGCATAATCCTCCTATTTCAATCCGAGTTGCTTTTTGATGGCATTTGCAAGCAGTCCAAGGTCTTTCCCGTGCATGGGTAGAACAGAATATTTTCCATTGACTTCTACATGGAGGTGCGAGCCTTTGCCTGGCGTGAAGATCGCCCCTTGCTTCTCTAGCCAGCGCTTCAGTTCCTTGCTCGTCATAGTCCTAATGTAACCTTTTTCGGTTACAAGGTCAAGCCCGTGCCCCATCCTTCGCATTCTTTGCGAAGGGTGGGAAACTATGAATCCCATTCTGCGACCTGTTCCCTATTCCCTGTTCCCTGCCTCTTCCACTGCCCTCGCCACCCGAAACGCCGTCCCCTCATTCAGATGCGCGGCCAGCACCTGCATCCCCACCGGCAAGCCAGCCTTCGTCGCGCCGCAGGGCACGGTCACGCCGCAGATACCCGCCAGGCTCGCCGTCACTGTGTAGATGTCGGCCAGATACATGGCCAGCGGATCGCCGGTCTTCTCGCCTAACTTGAAGGCCGGCGTAGGCGCGGTGGGAGTTACAATCGCGTCCACCTCGGCGAAGGCGCGCAGATACTCCTCGGCCAGGATGCGCCGCACCTGCTGGGCCTTCAAGTAATAGGCGTCGTAGTAGCCTGCGCTCAGCGCATACGTACCAAGGAGAATGCGCCGCTTGACCTCCGCCCCAAAGCCCTCGTCGCGCGAGTGCCGGTACATATCTGCCAGGGTTGCCGAGTCCTTGGAGCGCGGCCCATAGCGCACGCCGTCAAAGCGAGCGAGATTGGCGCTGGCTTCGGCGGTGGCGATCAGATAGTATGTCGGCACGGCATAGCGGGTATTCGGCAACGATACTGGCTTGATCTCGCAACCGGCCTTTTCCAGCGCGGCAATTCCCACTTCGATGGCAGTGCGCACCTCAGGGTCGAGGCCCTCGGCAAAGTACTCGGCCGGCACGCCGATGCGCAGCCCCTCCGCAGGCTTGTCGCTCTCGGCGGCGTAATCGGCAACCGGAGCCGGAGAGCTGGTAGCGTCGTGCGGGTCGTGGCCGGCAATGACGCCGAGCAGCGTCGCAGCGTCGCGGACATTCGAGGCAAACGGCCCCACGCGATCCAGCGAAGAAGCATAGGCGATCAGCCCGTAGCGCGAGACGCGCCCGTAAGTCGGCAGCACGCCCACCACCCCGCAAAAGCTGGCCGGCTGGCGAATCGAGCCGCCGGTGTCGGAGCCCAGCGTGGCCACGGCAAGGTTGGACGCCACAGCCGCCGCCGAGCCGCCGCTCGATCCGCCCGGAACCCGCTCCGTGTCCACCGGATTGCGCACCGGCCCATAGGCCGAATTCTCAGTCGAGGAGCCCATGGCGAACTCGTCGCAATTCAGCTTGCCGAGCAGCACCGCGCCCGCCGCTTCCAGCCGCGAGACCGCCGTGGCGTCATACGGCGGGCGATAGCCTTCCAGAATCTTTGACCCCGCCGTCGCCGGCGCGCCCTGGACGACCAGCACGTCCTTGATGCCCATTGGAATCCCGGCCAGAGGTGGCAGCGGATCGCCCTTGGCGGCGGCATCGTCGATGCACGCGGCCTGGGCGAAGGCGCGCTCCTTGGTCAGGCTCAGGTAGATGTTCAGCCGCGGATTCTTCCGCTCGATGCGCTCATAGTAACTGGAAGCAAGCTCAACCGCCTTGGTCGTGCCCGCGGCAATCCCGGCGCGTAACTCGGCCAGGGTCTTCGGCTTTTCCACGTAACTTTCCGCTGGTTTGTCTACGCCGGACAATGGAATCTTCCTTCCTGTGTGCTATTCGTGACTAAATTAACACCGAATTGGCCGCGTGCCATCCGTGTTTCGCGGTATCGGCCCCACGCCAAAAATCGGCCCCCGAGCCCCGGCGCCAGCCAACTTCAGACGGTATAGGCGCCGATGCGGGTTTCCCGGCCGGTGAGCGCGTCGCAGGCGCGATCCAGGGTTTCGTACTCCAGATCGTGCTCCTTGCGGAAGGCGCGAAAGGCCTCTTCGCTGGCCCAGCGATCAATGGTGAGGTAGTTGCCGGGAATGTAAGCGTCGCGCAGCAGTTCCGTGCCCCGGTACTCGGGCGAGGCGCGGAAGAGTTGCGCCCAGGCACCCTCCGGCGAATAGGCGGCCTCGAAGGCGGCAGCCTTCTCCTCGACAATCTCGAACTGCCAGACAACAACGAACATAGTCACCCCAATCTCATCTATATGTTAGCGCAGGGGAGCGGCCGGCTTGTTGGTGAACCAAAGCCTCAGATCCTCTGTAGGTTGGCGAACTTCTCCATCAGCTTCTTCATGCCGTGCTGGCTGAACAACACCGTCAGCTTTGCGTCTTCGCCGTCGCCCTCGCGCAAAAGAATGGTGCCTTCCCCGTACTTTGAGTGGCGAACTCGCTGACCTTTCTTCAGGCCGGTGGCGCCGCTGGAGCGGGGCAGATCCAGTGTGGGGTTTGACGAGGCCGGACGGGGAAGCGAGCCGGGCTTGCCGTGGCCCGACTGTCCTCCAAAGAAACGAGCGATGTTGTCGATGGAGCGCGCCTCCGGCGGCGTCTGCGCGCTTCCCTCTTCTTCGGGTCCTTTGCTGGACGAAGGCGGCTTGGCCCTGGCCGTCATCCAAGAAGCGACGAAGGGCTTGGAGGGTGCGGCTTTTGCGCCCACGCCGAAGCCATTGCCGGCGCTCGCGTGAGCGGGCGAGCGCGGGGCCTCCTGGTTTTCGTCTTCGTAGTTGTAGTGCCGGTCGGCGAAGTCGCCGCTGTGGCCTGGGCGGCGAGCAGCCCCAAAACTCGCTCCCCCTCCGTAGCTCTTTGGATAGCCGGGAGCGGACCAGGATGAGGCTTGCGCCGGAGTGCGGCCGCCGAGATCCTGGACCAACTCGGGCGGGATCTCTTGGAGGAAACGGGAAGGGATGCTCCTCTCCGGTGCGTCGTTTCCGTAGCGGCGGCGGTAGTGGGCGCGGGTGAGGATCAGCGAGTTCATGGCGCGGGTCATGCCCACGTAGCAGAGACGGCGCTCCTCTTCGAGCTCGTCGGGGTTGTTCAGCGTGCGGGAGTGGGGAAAGAGACCCTCTTCCAGGCCGGCCAGAAAGACCAGAGGGAACTCCAGGCCCTTGGCGGCGTGCAAGGTCATCAACGTGACGCGGGAGTCGGGATCGAACTGATCTGTGTCCGAGGTCAGGGCCGCGTGGTCGAGGAAATCGGCCAGAGTCTCGCCACGGACCTCGGCGTCGTGGGCGGCGTTGGCCAACTCCTTCAGGTTTTCAATGCGGCTGAAGGCCTCCGGCGAGCCTTCGGTTTCCAGAGCCTTGATGTAGCCGGTGCGGTCGAGAAGAAAACGGATCAGCTCCGGGAGGGTTGCGGCGCCGCCTGGCGCACGAAACCCGCTCCCACTCCCTTTTTCGTCCGCCGCGACTTCTTCGGCGTCCGATTCAAAGGCGGGGTCGGACGGGGTTGGAGTCTCGTCTCTCCCAGGTCCCAGAATCGGGACCTGGGGTACCCGGCCAAAGTCAAAGCTAGTCGCGGACTCCGCGCTGGCCGAATCCGCCGAAGAAGCCCCGAACCCAAAGCCGGTATCGGCCTCTTCGCCGGATTCCGCGCCCGCGGCCACGTCGGCCGCGAGCTTGCCGGCGAAGTCGGGGTCCATCATCGCCTGGGCATCGAGGATGAGTTGGCGGAAGGACTCGATGGCCATCAGCGCCCGGCTGGGGATCAGCCGGTTGGCGATGCTTGCGCCGAGAGCCTCCCAGGTCGAAGCGCCAGTCTCCAGCGCCAGCCGTTCCAGGGTCTCCAGGGTTGTTTTGCCGATGCCTCGCGCCGGAGTGTTGATCACCCGCTGCAAGGCCATCGAATCATGCGGGTTGCGGACCAGACGAAGATAAGATAGCAGGTCCTTGATCTCCGAGCGTTCGTAAAAGCTGAAGCCGCCGACCATGGTGTAAGCAATGTTATAGCGGCGCAGCGATTCCTCGACCAGCCGCGACTGCGCGTTGATGCGGTAAAGGACAGCGCAATGAGCCTCATTCGCTTTGCCTCCGGATTCGGCCTCGCGGAGGAATTTCTGGATGCGATCGGCTATAAAAAGCGCCTCGTTTTCGCCGTCGGGAGCCTCATAGTATCCGATCGGGGAGCCGCCTTGGCGGTCGGTCCAGAGCGTCTTGCCCTTGCGCCGGATGTTCCTGGCGACCACCGCGCCGGCCGCCTCCAGAATCACCTGGGTGGACCGGTAGTTCTGCTCCAGCCGGACGATCCGCGCGTTGGGAAAGTCCTGCTCAAACTCTAGAATGTTGCGAATGTCAGCCCCGCGCCAGGAGTAGATGCTCTGGTCCTCGTCGCCCACCGCGCAAACATTCTTCGCTTCGCCGGCCAGCAGCTTCATCAACTCGTACTGCGGGCGATTGGTGTCCTGGTACTCGTCCACCAGCAGATAGCGGTAGCGGCGCTGGTAACGCTCGCGGACATCGCCTGAGACCTTGAGCAGCCGCACCGCTTCCAGCAGAAGATCGTCGAAGTCCAGCGCATTGTTCTTGACGAGTTCTTTCCGGTAACTCTCGTAGATGTGCGCGACGCGCTCGCTGTTGGGGTCCTTCGAGCCCAGGTAGTACTCCTGCGGATCGACCATGTGGTTCTTGGCCCAGGAGATGCGGCTCAGCACCGAGCGCGGAGTAAGCTGCTTCGTGTCGAGGCCCATCCGCTTCATCACCTGCTTGACGACCCCCTCCTGGTCGTTCTCATCGTAGATGGCGAAGGCGCGGGTCAGGCCTTCGTTGCCCACCTTCAGTTCCTCGATGTAGCGGCGGAGGATTCGCACGCAGAGTGAGTGGAATGTGCACACCAGTGGCTTGACTTGTGTGCAGTGCTCCAGGAAACGATCCACGCGTTCGGCCATCTCGCTGGCGGCCTTGTTGGTGAATGTGACGGCCAGGATGGAATCCGGCGGGATATTCCTCACTCGGATCAGGTAGGCGATGCGGCTGGTGATGACTCGGGTCTTTCCCGAGCCGGCTCCGGAGAGGATGAGCAAGGGGCCTTCGCCGGCCTCGACTGCGGCGCGCTGTTCGGGATTCAGGTTGTCGATCAGCGGCTGCAAGATGGCGTCCGGGCGGGAAGGGTCCTTCATCCAGTGTACCGGTTGGGAGCGGTCGGCAGAGGCCGGGTTGAAGCGGCGGCGGCCGGGAGCGATTCTTGCGGAAACAAGAAACTGTATAAATAGACAAAATAGTAAAAATGATTGAATTGTACAAAATGAACAAATCGGTTACTATTGATCCATGCCAACGATCTCCGCAACCCGCGCCAAACAGAACTTTGCCGCCATGCTCGACGCCGCGCAACGCGAGCCGGTGAGAATCCAACGCCATGAGCGGGATGTAGCCGTGCTCTTGTCGGCCGAAGAGTATGAGCAGATGGTGAGAGACCGATGGAGGGAGTTCGACCGTTTGTCGGCGCTGGCATCCGCGCAAGCGCAAGCCAACGGACTCACGGAAGAAAAACTTCAAGAGATTCTCGCTGAGCGATGACCCCACTGCGGCGGTTGGTTCTGGACACAAATGTTCTGGTCAGCGCGGCTCTTCGAAACGGGTCTCTTCCGCATCGCACGCTGCTCAAAGCCCGCATGGAAGGGCGGCTCCTGGCCTCCGATGCGACGCTTGCGGAATTTCGCGCGGTATTGCTGCGAGATAAATTCGACCGCAACGTGGACCGCGTGTTTCGTGAGGGGCTGGTGCAGGAATATGAACGGCTCTGCACTCTCGTTCCAATCCCCACCCCTATCCGCGCCTGCCGCGACCCTAAAGATGACAAGTTTCTTGAAGTCGCCCTTCATGGGCGTGCGGACGCGATCATCACCGGAGACGCGGACCTGCAGGCGCTTCATCCCTTCCGCGGCATCGCCATTCTCACCCCCGCCGACTACATAGAACTGGGCTAGCTCTCGCCGCCTCTAATCTATTCTGAAGATACCATGGCGCCTTCCAACCTGCCCCTCCACCGCGTAGCCGTTTACTGCGGCTCAGCCACCGGAACCAATCCCGCCTATCTCGCAGAGGCCCGCGCGCTGGGCGCGGCGATTGCCGCCTCCGGGTTGGGAATGGTCTATGGCGGGGCCAACGTGGGACTGATGGGCGTGGTCGCCGACGCGGCCCTGGCTGGCGGAGTCGAGGTCATTGGCGTGCTGCCCTCGGTGCTGGAAGGCCGCGATATCGCCCACACCGGCCTCACCCGCCTGGAACTGGCTCCCAGCATGCACGAGCGCAAGGCCCGCATGGCCGAGCTGGCCGACGCCTTTCTGGTCCTCCCCGGCGGATACGGCACGCTGGACGAACTCCTGGAAGCCGTCACCTGGGCGCAACTCGGCCTTCACGCCAAACCCGTCATCCTCATCAACACCGCCGGCTACTGGGACGGGCTGCTGGCCTTCCTCGACTCAACCGTTACCGCGGGGTTCGTCCAACAGAAGAACCGCGCGTTGCTGCGAGTCGCCGCCACTGCTCTCGACGCGTTGGCGATGGCGGCTGGCGGTTGACCGGTCAGAGGAAAACGGCTGCGAATCCTGCGACAATATAAGCCAATCGGGAGGCAGAGTGGCGGAAGTCCGGAAATCATTTTGGTGCAGGCGCGGATGGATCAAGTGGGTAGCGGGCGGGTTGCTGGCGGCGCTGGCCTTGGCGGCAGGGATTGTGGAATACGGCCTGCGCCGGGCAGAGCCGTTCCTGAGAGCGCGCATTGTCGAAGAGCTCGAGAGCCGCTTCCGCGCGCGCGTCGAGCTGGACAGCTTTCACGTCTCGCTGGTCAAGGGGTTGTGGGCCGAAGGCCATGGGCTCCGCATCTGGCCGCCAGCGCAATTCCAGGGCGTGACGGTTACGCAAGGGCAAGGCGCGCCGCTGATCCGGCTCGATGAGTTCCGCTTTCACGCGCCGCTACGCTACGCTCCCGGCAAGCCGATTCACATCTCCGTCGTCGAGCTGAAGGGCCTGAGCGTCCACCTGCCGCCGAGGTCGCACTTTCAGCATCCATTGGCGAGCCAGGCCGCCGGCGCCGAACCAGCCGACAAGCCCAAGAGCCCCATGGCGGCACTGGTGAGTTTTGAAGTGGACACCATGGAGGTCACCCGCGCCGAATTGGTGATGGAGACCAGCAAGCCGGACAAGCTGCCGCTGGATTTTCAGATTGCGCGCCTCAAGCTGACCAACATCGCCGCCGGCGGCGCGGTGGGCTTTGACGCCGAAGTGACCAACCCCAAGCCCAAGGGCGCGATCAAGACGACCGGCAGCTTCGGTCCGTGGCAGACGACCGATCCCGGCGAGACGGCGCTCGCCGGCGACTATCGTTTCGATCACGCGGACCTTGCCGGCTTCAAGGGAATTGCCGGCATTCTTAACTCGACCGGGCACTATCAAGGCACACTGCGCGACCTGACGGTGGACGGCCAGGCGGATGTGCCGGATTTCCGGCTGACGCACTTCGGCAATGCGCTGCCGCTCTCGACGCGCTTCCACGCACTGGTTGATGGGACAAATGGGGATACGCGGCTGGAGCCGGTGGATGCGACGCTGGGTCGCTCGCACTTTACCGCGCAGGGGGCGATTGTGCGCCAGCCGGGCGAGGTCGTCGAGGGCGCGCGCCAGTTCGGCGGCCACGAGATTGCGCTGACGGTGAACGTGGACAAGGGCCGCATCGAAGACTTCCTGCGTCTGGCCAGCCATTCAGACAGGGTGCTCCTGACCGGCGATGTGACGGTGAAGACCACGCTCGAGATTCCTCCGGGGCCGGCGCCGGTCCATGAGCGGCTGAAACTGGACGGCTGGTTCGCGCTGGACCAGGCGCGCTTCACCAGCGAGAAAATTCAGGGACGCATCGCGGAGCTAAGTCTGCGCGGGCAGGGGCGGCCAAATGAGCTGAAGACCACCGATCCGGCGACGATTCTCTCGCGGATGCAGAGCAGCTTCCAGTTGGCGGGAGGGGTGGTCACGCTGCCGGATCTCGACTACACCGTGCCGGGCGCGGCGATTCAACTCAGCGGCAATTATGGCCTGGAGGGCGGCGCGCTCAACTTCACTGGCACAGCGAAGATGGACGCGCCGGTCTCGAAGATGGTCGGCGGCTGGAAGGGAGCGCTGCTCAAGCCGGCCGACCGCTACCTCAGGAAGGACGGAACCGGTACCGAGGTTCCCATCCACATCGAGGGAACCCGCGAACAGCCCAAGTTCGGCATCGATTTCGACCGCATGAAACCGTCTGAGAGGCGGTAGCCAGGGGCGCGCGCCCCCAGGGCAATCGCAGGAAGGCAAGGCAATTGGTCACAGTCTCACAGTTTCACGGTAAATAGGGGGTGGGGTGTACCTCAAAAAGAGTCGATAAACCGACTTAACTCCTTTGTTTTGTGTGGACCTTGTCATAAACCCTCCGAAAAAAGGCATACGAAATGGGCAGAAAAACGCCCTTCGGACGCCTAAATCAGCGTAAAAAGCCCCGAATTTCTCTGATTTTCGACGTCCGAAGGTTGACGAACCGGCCTGCATCCCAGGGGCGGCGAATCCGAAGTTCGGCGACCCCCCGGGATTTGGCGCTCCTGCGGTTCGGCGAATCCCCGGAGGTTCGGAATTCCGGGTTCGACAACTGCGGGAGGACCGACCAAAGTTCAGGCTAGCAGGATCGCTGAAATAACCTGCAAGATCTTTTGGTGCGGTTGCCCTGTATTTGCCAGCCGGGCGCACAATCGGCGTAACCCCGCTGTCATTGCCGTCGCGTATAATTCTTCGTTGCCGCAAAATGCGGCAACGGAGGCTTTGAATGGACCCGCTCTTCCTGATTCTGCTGGGAGTATTTGCTCTCATCGTGATTATTGTGCTGCTTAGCAGCATCTTTACCGTGAACACGGCTGAAGTGGTCGTGGTCACGCGCTTCGGCAAGTTCCTGCGCGTTGCCGATCCCGGCATCAACTTCAAGATCCCCATCTTCGACACCATCGCCGGCAGAGTCAGCCTCCGCGTCAGCCAAATCTCGCTGACCATGGAGACCAAAACCAAGGACAATGTCTTTGTCACCATCCCCATCTCGGTGCAGAATCGCGTGCGCCCGGAGAAGGTTTACGACGCATTCTACAAGCTCTCCGACCCGACGGCGCAGATCAAGAGCTATGTCGAGCAGGTGATTCTGGGCCACGTTCCGGGCATGACGCTGGACGAGGTCTTTGCCTCGCAATCGTCGATCGCCGCGGCCGTCAAGCAGGAGCTCGACGCCGACATGGCCACCTTCGGCTTCGAGATCGTGAATGTGCTGGTCACCGACATCGTTCCCGATCAGAAGGTCAAGTCGGCCATGAACGACATCAATGCCGCCCAGCGCGAGCAGGTGGCCGCCAATGCCCGCGGCGAGGCGGAGAAGATTCTGGTCGTCAAGAAGGCCGAGGCCGAGGCCGAGAGCAAGGCGCTGCAAGGCCAGGGCATCGCCAATCAACGCAAGGCCATTATCGAAGGCTTGCAGAACTCGGTAGAGCAATTCCAGAAGGCCGTCGAAGGCGCCTCGTCCAGGGATGTGATGCAACTGGTGCTGGTCACGCAGTACTTTGACACGCTGAAGTCCATTGGCGAGAGCGACAGGACCAATACACTCTTCCTGGCGCACTCGCCCTCGGCCGTCAAGGAAGTCTCCGACCAGATTCTGGAGTCCGTGCTGGTGGCGCAGCGGGCCAATGGCTGATGGTTAGCGTAGTTTTCCCATGAACGCCATGTGCCCCATCGATTCGCCTCTCTAGCGAAAGGATGGGGCACATGGCGTAGACTCTTTAGGCAGAGCAACGAACGAGCCGGGTGCAGAGGTGTTGCATGGACAAGGAAAGCATTGTTCGCAAGGGTGAGATGCGGCGCGGCGTGTCGCTCTCAGTCCTGATTGTTGCCGTCGCGGTGACTGCTGCAATCGTCAGCGGTGCGTTTCTGTTACTGCGGAGATCTCCAGCGCCCGTCCCTGCGCAATCCGCCCCGGTCGTGACGCCTGGGGCATCGCAGGCAGCGCCCACAATTCCCAAGCCCTCCGCTGCGCTTGCTGCAACGCCCGAGGGTTCCCCAGTGGCGGCGCCGGTCAGCGCTCCCGCTGCCCCTGCACCGGCTCCTGCTCCGGAAAGCTTGTCTGTCGAGGAATTGGTCAAACTCAAGTCGCCCAGCGTTGTGCTGCTTCAGGTCTTCAACCAGTACGGGCAGATGACCGCGACGGGCAGCGGGTTCGTGGCCGGGCCGGATGGAACCGTCATCACGAATTACCACATGATTCGTGGGGCATACTCTGAAAAGGCCAAATTCCCAGGCGGCTCAACTGCCGACGTGCTCGGCGTCTTGGGCTATAGTTCGACTGCGGACCTGGCAGCCATCCGCTTGAACGCCGCCCCTGCGAGGCCTCTTGAGCTTGGAGACTCGGACGGTGTAGAGGTCGGTGACAGGGTTGTTGCAATCGGCTCACCGCTCGGCCTTCAAAATACAGTTTCAGATGGGATCGTGAGCGCTTTACGCGGAGGCCGAATCCAAACAAGCGCTCCAATCAGTCACGGTTCTAGCGGCGGGCCATTCTTCAATCAACAGGGGCAAGTGATCGGAGTTGTGGCTTCATTAATGCCTAATGGAGAAAACCTGAATTTTGTAGTGCCGATCAACCTGGCGAAGCCCTTCCTTGAGGAAGGGACGCTTACCCCTCTAGCCGATTTAACGGCGCAGAATACGGTTGTACAGCCTTTGATGAATTCAACGGTGACCATTGCAGCGCGCCAGAATTATGAATTGCCGCCTATCGTAATCGACGACAATAGAATGAGTGATGCGGAACTGGGGGGGAAGTTTCAATCCTCCGGGGGCGTCGGCGGAAACATCCGCGTTTATGTACAGAACGAACAAACCAATGGAATTCTGTACGACTCTGGACGGGTCATGAGTGGGCAGTTTGATTTGAGGCTACAATCCGGCATCTACCGACTAGTGATAAGCAACAATGAGTCGCTTGTGTTTCCACGCGCCGTCACTGCCTTTTTTGGACTGCGGTTTGTGAAGTAGTCCCAAACGTGAGACCTGGGGCACCCGGCTTCTCCTGTAGATTGAATATGGAGAGCAGGGGGGCGAAATGACCGCGGACGAACAGGCTCCGTTGCGCCACGAAATCATCCTTTATGCCACGCCGGATGGCAACGTGCGCGTCGAAGTGCTGTTTGAGAGCGAGAGCTTCTGGCTGACACAGAAAAAGATGGCGGAACTCTTTGGAGTGGAGAGCCATACCATCACTTACCACCTTCAGGAAATCTACAAGTCCAATGAACTCAATAGCGTGGCAACTACTCGAAAAATTCGAGTAGTTCAAACCGAGGGCGTCCGCGCGGTTGCCCGCGAGGTGGACTTTTACAATCTGGACGCCATCATCGCCGTCGGCTATAGGGTCAATAGCCGCGAGGCTACGCAATTCCGAATCTGGGCCACTCAGGTTCTGCGCGAGTACCTTGTCAAGGGTTTTGTCCTGGACGACGAACGCCTCAAACAGGGCAAGCGCCTGGGCAAGGATTACTTTGATGAACTGCTGGAGCGGATTCGTTCCATACGTGCCAGCGAGCGGCGTTTTTATCTCAAGATCACGGATATCTACGAGCAGTGCAGCATCGACTACAACCAGAATGCGGAGATTACGCAGAATTTCTTCAAGTCGGTGCAGAACAAGCTGCACTGGGCGATCACCGGCAAGACCGCGGCCGAGTTGATTGCTGAGCGCGCCCAAGCCAGCCAGCCGAATATGGGGCTCAAAACGTGGAAAAACGCCCCTCGCGGCCGCATTCGCAAAGCAGATGTCGCCATTGCGAAGAACTATCTGGAAGAAGGAGAGATCAAGGCCCTTGAACGGATTGTCAGCATGTATCTGGACTATGCCGAAAACCAGGCCTCGCGGCAAATTCCGATGCGCATGGCGGAATGGGTTGAGAAGCTCGATGCCTTCCTGAAATTCAATGAGTACGATGTGCTCGCGAATGCGGGCCGGGTCTCGCACGAGGTGGCGAAAGAACAGGCCGAAAAGCAATTCCAGGCCTTCGACATTGCGCAGGATCGTAGTTTCGAGAGCGATTTTGAGCGTGCGTCGAAGAAGATACTCGGACTGAAACGCAGCACCTCTAAAAAAGAAAAGATTAAGAGATGATCCCGTGAATCGTCGATCCTTCTTGCACTCCGCCGCGCTCACTGCTCCGCTCGCAGTTCTTCCCGGAGCGCTGGCCCAGGCTGCCGTAGGCCCAGCGAGCGCGGCAAGCTCTGAGAGCGCGCGCCGCATCGAGAAGGCCACGGCGGCGGCGATGGCCATGCAGCGCCGCGACTGGGAGCAGGGCATTCTGGCGCAGGCTATGGTCGAGGCCGGCGACCGCGAGAAGGTGATTCTGCTGGCCAAAGCTGCCATCGTGCAGCGCACGCCGGACGGGCGGCTCGGCGTGGTCATCTCCGGCAGCCCCACCGACCCCGCCATGGGCGGCTGCGCCTACGCGAAGGCGGCCGAGTGGACCGGCGACCCGCAGATTCAGCAGGCGGTCGACGGGCTGCTCGCTTGGATTCGGGTCAAGGCTCCGCGCAACCCAGAAGGCATTCTCTATCACGTCTTCGGCGCCCCCGAGATGTGGTCAGACGGACTCAACGGCGCGCCGCCCTTTCTCGCGGCAATGGGCTTCCAGGACGAAGCGCTAACTCAGATCGAAGGCTACTGGCAGCGCCTCTGGAACCCGCAAAAGAAGCTGCTGGCCCACATCTGGGACGACGGCAAGCGGCAGTTCACCGATGGCAACTTCTGGGGCGGCGGCAATGGCTGGGCCGCCGCGGGCCTGGCCCGCACCCTGCGCAGCCTGCCCCGCGAGCGTCTCCAGGATCGCGCGCGCCTGGAAGCCTATGTCAGAGAAATCGTGGACGGTTGTCTTCAGCACCAGCGCCCCGACGGCCTCTTTCACGACGTGGTGGACCAGCCCGCGACCTTCGTCGAAACCAATCTCGCCCAGATGCTCGCCTTCGCCATCTATGAAGGAATCGCCGCGGGCTGGCTTCCCGCCAGCTACCGCCCGCACGCAGACCGGATGCGCGCCGCCGCACGCTTGAAGATGGACGCCGACGGCTATGTCCAGGGCGCGTGCGGCGCGCCTAACTTCGACCGCCCCGGAACTTCGACCGAGGCCCAGGCCTTCTGCATCATGATGGAAGCCGCCGGAAGCAAACTTGTTTAGGCTGATCCCCCATTTGAGTCCGGGCACCGAAGCTCGTCCCGCAAGCAACTCAGGATAAAGGCGCGCCCGCCTCAGAGCACCCCTCATCGGCTCCGCATTTGACTGCGGAGTGTGCGGGAAAATTGTCCTGACCGGTAGGTCCTGGCTTAAGAAGCGATCTTGAGCAGTTCCTGCTCGGCGCGCAGCCAATCCTGTTCCGCGTATCCATCCTGGTGGCCGCGCTGCGCCCAGTAGGTTCGCGCAAGTTGCTCAATCTCTTCTCGCGAGGGCAACGCCGACCTTGAACTCTGCGCTGTCTTCCCTTTTTTCGCTGCGGGCTTGCTGGTCTTTGCGGTGGTGGTCTTTGTCTTTTTCGCTTTATCTGCCATGGAAATATCCTCCGTCGGATTCGACGCCAACATGCGGGGCATCTCTCTCAGGATACACGAACTCCACTGCGAACGCGACCTTTAATTCGTCGGAGCGTACGCTTTCGCGGGAAAGATGGGGCCGGGAGTAGCGTTAGAGCGGGGAGCCTTCGACCTCTTGCTCACGGCAAGCCAGCCGTGATTGACTGAATCCCGAAGGCGGAGCCCAAAAAATGGCTTACATCCTCGCACTGGACCAGGGAACGACCAGCTCCCGCGCGATTCTCTTTGACGAGGCGGGCGAGATCGCCGCCGTCGCGCAGCATGAATTCGAGCAGTTCTACCCGAGCGCCGGGTGGGTGGAGCATGATCCGACCGAAATCCTGACTAGCCAGCTCTCCTGCGCGGTCGAGGCTCTCGGACGGGCCGGCGCGCTGCCTCGCGCTCCCGGGGTCCCCACGGACAGGTCTTCGTCCGTGGGGTGGAAGGACGTGGCCGCCATCGGCATTACCAACCAGCGCGAGACGGTGATTGTCTGGGACCGGGCGACAGGCAAGGCGATTTATCCGGCGATCGTCTGGCAGGACCGGCGGACTGCGGCGCAGTGCCAGGCCCTGGTCGAGAGCGGAGTCGAAGATGCGGTCTCCGCCAAAACCGGCCTGGTTCTCGACCCGTACTTTTCCGCAACCAAGATCGCCTGGATTCTGGACAATGTTCCCGGCGCACGGGCGCGGGCCGAGCGCGGCGAGCTGGCCTTCGGCACCGTAGACAGTTGGCTCGTCTGGCATCTGACCAGCGGCGCGCGGCATGTGACCGACGTGACCAATGCCTCGCGGACGCTGCTCTTCAATATCGTGAAGGGCGAGTGGGACGCGGAACTGCTTGGCATCTTCCACATTCCCGCCAGTATCTTGCCCGAGGTTGTCTGGTCTAGCGAGCGGGTGGGCGAGGTGACGACTACGCTAGGTCTCGGCGGTGTAACCATTGCGGGCATCGCCGGCGACCAGCAGGCGGCGCTCTTCGGCCAGTTGTGCTGGCGGGCGGGCGAGGCCAAGAACACCTACGGGACCGGCTGCTTCCTCTTGCAAAACATCGGCGACGGTGTGGACAGCAACGGGACGGGCTTCGTGCGCTCCAGGCACCGGTTGATTACCACGCTGGCGGCCAACGCCGCGCATCGCCTGGAGTATGCGCTCGAAGGCAGCATCTTCATCGGCGGCGCAGTGGTGCAGTGGCTGCGCGACAACCTCAAGCTGATCGGCTCCTCGGCCGAAGTGGAGGCCCTCGCGGTCAGCGTGCCGGACTCGGGCGGCGTCGTCTTCGTTCCGGCGTTTGTGGGTCTCGGCGCGCCGCACTGGGACCCGCACGCCTCCGGCCTGCTGATCGGCCTGCGCCGCGGTACCACGCCGGGGCAGATCGCCCGCGCGGCTCTGGAGAGCATCGCCTTCCAGGTGGCCGATGTGCTGGAGGCCGTCGAGAGCGAAACCACGCCGCTGGCTGCCCTCCGTGTGGACGGCGGCGCGGCCGTGAACAATCTACTGATGCAGTTCCAGGCCGACGTGCTGGGCGTGCCGGTGGTGCGTCCGCATGTGACCGAGACGACCGCCATGGGCGCTGCCTACCTGGCTGGCCTGGCGACAGGCTTCTGGGCCAATCCCGAAGCCTTGCGCGACCGGCGGCAGGGTGACGTGCGCTTTGAACCGAAGATGGATGTGAATGAACGTGCAGAGCGGCGGGGGCTGTGGCGGCGGGCCGTGGAGCGGGCGAAGGGCTGGACTGGCTGATCGAAAAACGCGGGTTGTGGTTCGTTTTTCCCCCTTTTTCGCGCAAAAGGAGGCCTGGACTGACCCCCAAAACTGAGACAGGTAAAATAGTCGCACTTTGCAGGGAAGGGAGACTGCAAGTGGCGAAACGGACCCTAGGTTGGAGTTCGGATCGGTTCCGGGCGATGGCCCTGGAGCGGATGCGGACGTGTAATCACATCGGGCGGCTTTGCCAGGAGTTGGGGGTGAGCCGCAAGACATTGGAGAAGTGGCGCCGTCAGATGGAGTCGCGGCGAG
>JBEKNI010000006.1:0-149840 GCA_049522975.1 Occallatibacter sp.
GCCAAGGTGGAGTGGCCCTTCCGCATCGTGAAGCGCGTCTTCGGCTTCACCAAGGTTCGTTATCGCGGCTTGAAGAAGAATCACGAGTGGCTGTGCGCGGCCTTCGCGCTGGCCAACCTCTATGGGAACCGCAAGCGACTGGCCACGATCAACCTTCGGCTGGCCCACCGAGGGGCGTAGTGTGCCCGCCGTAGGCCACAGGCGGCTTCCGGCGGACTAAACGACCTGCTGGACATACGAAAATGCGTCGATTTCATGCCCTTGCGAAAAAATCCGGCGACGGACTCTTCCAACTCGGCGCTTTTCAGAGGTTCCCTAAGCGCAGCAAGCCTTAACGGTGATCCCCGGCAGCGAGCCGGGGATCGCTTTTTTGTGTCCAATCGTTTTGGCGATCACGCCCAGGCGCCTTCATCTCATCGGAGCAACTCCCGGCAAACCTGTATGGATCTCTTTAGGGAGCTAGAATTCCCAATGGATGCGCGTACCGAAGACCGAAACGGGGCCGCGATCGCGATTGAAGGCCGGATTGGCAACGAATTGGTAATCCAAGACCCAGTGAATCTGCTTGGGGAGTTTGTGATCGTAGTACGTCTCCAATGCAAATTCCCGGCCGTAGTTCAAGTTGCCATCGCCGTCCAGAATGCCTGAGCCGCCGGCCATGAGGTATTGCTGGTTCACCTTTGAAATGCCGCTCATCACGCCGGCCAGGCCGGCCGCATCGCCGGAGCGTCGCCACGCATCTCCCTTTACGCTGACGCCGAGCGATCCGGAATGATCGGTGTCGGTATACATCCATGCTTCGTTATGGCCGTCGTTCCATCCCACGCGAGAAAAGACGCCGATATTCTTGGTGATCTCCTGTTCCGCGTTCAGGCCGAAGCCAAACGAATGACGGTGGGCGAAGGTCTTGGAAATATCCGCTCGAGGGACCGAGAGAGCGGCCTTGTAGCTGCCGAATTCCCCCTGATTGAGAAATGCCAGGGGGCGTGCAACTCCCGGATGGCCGCCGATGCTGTACCGGCGCTCGCCTTCGACCACCATCCCCCAGTCGTGGAAGAACCGCTTGTCGCCCGCGGAACTCTCACCCGGCCACGCGAGGAACTGGTCTTCAGCGGTAAAGCCATTCTGCTGATTGGACAACTGGAAGAATCCATAGCGCAGTGCCCACTTCGGTTTCTCCAATTCGGCGGAGATGCCGGTGGTGTAGCCCAAGGCATCGGCGGGATAATCCCAAGTGGCGTTGGCGACCAAAGCCCAGCTCATGAACTGCGTGCGCGGGTCATTGGCATAGGCGTTGTTGTCAAAGATATCCTTCGCGCTGTACCGGCCGACGGTGAAGGTGAGCCGCGCAGCCGGTTGATTTCCGGCGAGCGTGAGCTGGTCGGAAGGCACGGCCTCGTTCTCGCCGCCGAAGCCGATGGTCTGCCGAATGAAGAAGCGCGCGATTGCTTCGTGGGGATAGCGAACGCCAATTTTATAAGCTTCCGCGTCGGGAAAGTTCTCTATGCCGAGCGTATCGTCCAAGCCGAAGCCCTGCCAGGTCAACATATCGACGTGAAACTCGGCTCCGCGCCACAACCGGTATCCGCC
The DNA here is from genome assembly GCA_049522975.1 of Occallatibacter sp. Lineage (GTDB taxonomy): Bacteria > Acidobacteriota > Terriglobia > Terriglobales > Acidobacteriaceae > Telmatobacter. Next base: position 1,591 of record JBEKNI010000006.1, read on the forward strand.
GAAGAAGTCCACAGAGACGGTTTCGCGGGCCTGACCGGCGGTGGGTAGGCTGTTGGCGCCCGTGTATTTTGCGTTAAAGGAAGGATATCCCTGGCTGGTGACGGTGCTCTGCATGTGCCAGTTCCGGGTCTGACCTTGATCGCTGGAAGCGGGGGCGGGGGCAGCCGGGTCGGCGCTCGCAGTCGGCTTTGCCTCGGGCGCCTGGGCGGCTGCCGCAGGCCGGAGCGATGGAGAAATCAAGCAAAAGAAAAGCACAAAGGCAAGGCTCGTCCGGGAACGGAAAGTGCGCGAACCGGCGAGGGTGCTGTTCGCGGCAGAGAGCGGGCGGAACTGGAAGCATACAGTCATACTTTACCTATATTAACACGACATATTAACTATAGTTAATATGTCGTGTTGACTGAAAGCTGCGCTGCGATATGTAGCCTTCCAATCGCGGCGCATGGCCGGGAGGATTGGGGATAGAATGGGAATGAAACGGTACCCCCAATGCGTATATACCATACCGGGGGTGGGTATTGTCAACAGAGGGTGAATTCCTATGTCCGGTCATGAGCGCGAGAAGGTCAAGTTGTTGCAAAGATTGAAGAAGCTGCGCGGGCAATTGGACGCAGTCGAGCGCTCGCTGAGCGCCGACCAGGACTGCGGCGACCAACTGATGCTGCTGGCCGCAGTGCGCGGGGGGATCAACGGCTTGATGGGCGAGGTGCTGGAGACGCACATCCGTTTCCACCTGGCGGACGGAGCCAAGGAGCAGATCGCCCCCGAGCTGGCCGAGGATCTGATCGACCTGGTGCGCGCCTACTTGAAGTGAAGTCATTGGGAATGGTTAGCTTATCAGTTTGGAGTGAGGGGCTTTGGAGTGAGGGGCTTTTTCGGGCTGCTTCGGCCCGACGGCCTTCCCCTATCGTAGAGGCTGGACGGGAGAGAGATTGTTAAGGTTCGATTGATTCAGCGAGTCAGCGAGTCAGCGGGTCGGCCTGGTTGTCGAGGCGGGCTCGGCGGGGCGGGAGCGATCAGCGAAGTTGGCAGGCGGGGGTTTAGAGTGGTGGTGACACCATGAGCAACTTCAAGCTGAAGGCTACGCACGCGCCGGTCAAGGCTTACTACGAGACGCTGGAGCGGTTCGGGCGGGGCAAATTCGACAACGAAGGGAATGTCCGCAGGGCCTTTGAGGCGCTGCTGGAGAAGTGCGCCCGGCAATTTGAGTGGATGGTGGTGCCCGAGTTTCCGATTCCTCGCGCGGGCAGGAACCCGGCGAAGGTGGACGCGGCGGTGCTGGACGCCTTTAACCTGCCGCTGTGGTATAGGGGCCGAGGAACCGTGAGCCGTTGAAATGAATCAAGTGCGAAGGTGCGTCGGCAACCCACACTTCAGTTTCCCATGCGATCTCGCCGAGGTAGCGGCTCATGGTGGGTCGATTTGGAAACGCAGTGACATAGACCAGGCCCGCCTTGGATCCTGCGAAGAGCTTTGCCAGTTCTGCATGCCGCTTACCATCAACCGGCCCGTGGCTTGTAACAGACTCTACCAAGAGCAACCAATTCCGGTCCGGATAATGCAGCACTACATCGGGCATCTTGCCGTGTGTTTCGACCTCGACTCCAAGTTTGGCGAGTAGCGATTCTTCGAAATATCCCCACTTTTCGCCCGTATCTCCGGCGTAGATCAGGACGGCTCCGGGAACAAAACGCGCAGCAAAGTCCTCGATGATTTTCCGAATAAGCTCACTGTGTTCGCCGGGGCTAAGTTTCATTACTTTGCCCGCTGCGATCTGAACGGGGACAAGGTTTTGCGCGCGTTCTTGAGCGTAGCGCGCGGCTAGGCTCTGGCGAGTCGCAAGGTAGGCCGTTAAGTTTCCCTGCCATTTCTCTGTACCGAAGCTACGGAGCAAGTCGAGCGCTGAGGGTTCGATCTGATACACAGCGGCGGGGCTGTTGACTGGCCGCGCTGGATTATCAGGGTTGTACTGGGCAAGGCCGGCGTCAACGAATTGGTGCATGGTTTGGCGCCGTATTGTCTCACGTGTATTCGGTGCGTAGTCCTTCTGATAATGGTCGCGGATCCAATCCATGATCGGAGTGATTCCCATCAAAGGGTTTTCGGCCTGCGGCCAATTTCTCTTTGGTCGCAGGTTCAGCAAGGCAAGCAAGGAGAGCGCCGAGCGTTCGTTCTGCTGGGCTTTCGGGAGCCCCAGAGCAGCCAGGGTTTGCAGGGCTGATTTAAGCAGAGCTTTTTTGTTCATCCGGTGAGCCCCTGAACAATTGCGTCTAATTTGGCCTGTGGTATGGCCCCCCGGCTTCGTGCGCAATCGCCGATTGCAATCAAGGTACGCCGATCTGGATACTTCATTTGCCGAAGATCCGTAGCATTAACCTGAGTGTGTCCATTAAACCGGCGGAAATTTTCGTCGACCGCTGTGGTATTGAGGAAAACTGCGAGACCATAAGCGAGCGCTTCGGGCAGCCCGTGCTTGTTTTCGTGAAAGACATTCAGGTGGTTTTCAAATCCGAGAAGTTTCACGCCAGGGAACTTGTCAGGTCTCACAACGCTCGCAATAATGCGGCGTGGTTCCTCTTTGGATGAGAAACGCCGGACCACCGTGTAGAAGCCATTCGGGTAGAGCCACCGCCTCGTTTCCTCGTTGAGTCCGATGGCATTTCCGCGCTTGATTCCTTCTTTTGGCCAGTGGGTAGTTTGGCCGCTGAAATGGCCTGGATAGAGCAGGGGCACGGTGTTCTTGCCTGGCTTCTCATAAATAAAATCGAGCAATCTAAAGTCGACAACGGGGCCTGTAGAGACTCCGATCCCAAGGTCCGCTGGAGTGAACTGAACGCCTTTGGACAGTTCAATAGCGTTGTATCCCACTGAGGTCGGAACGTGGATAAACTTGTCCGGGTCATCCGGGAGAACAATCCGGTCGAAGGGATGCTCATGAGACGCAAGGTCGCTAAAGCTGTCGTCGGTGGAGGTGGAAACGGTGACGTTGCTCTGGACCCCAGCGCGCTCCAGCCGCATGATGACGTTCTCCTGAAGCACATCGTCGTCTTTGAACGCCTTGGTTCGCGACTTGAATAGGTGCAGGTGGCGTAATGCCGCGCGGTTGAGAAGGAATTCGCGGAATGGCCGGTAGTAGGGACCGTTGCAAAAGCTGCGCGGTATGATGGCGACTATCTGACCTCCTGGCTTCATCAGGGACAGGGCCAGAGCAACGAAAGCCGAATAGAGATTCACTGTCTCGATGCCAGCCTGGCGCAAGATCAGGCGGTGAGTCGATAGGTTATTGATCTTTTTGTAGGGAGGATTCAAGATCGCATGGGTATATACCCCTGCCACCGAACTCCGCATCACGGCTGCTTCGATAAAGTCATCCGGAAGCACGCGATAGCTTATGGGGAGTCGCGAGATGTAGCGTGCCAGCATCCGATTAAGGTGGGCGCGCAAGGTAGGGTCAATCTCGTAGGCGTCTATCTGAGCATCGCGGAAGGCGAATCCGTCGGAGGCCCAGCGGTCGAGGAAGGCGCAGGTGAGTGCGCCAACCCCTGCCCCTGGATCGAGCAATTTGCATTTAGGCTGCGTGCTTGGCGGAAACAGCGACGCCATGAATCTGGCGACCGGAGCGGGTGTCATAAACTGCCCTAGCGCGGATTTGCGCTCTAGGGCAATTCCCGGTGCGATTGTGCGACGTACGCTATCCGCGCGCTCAAGTAGCTGAATCGGCATTATTTGCCCGCCTCGGGGTGCGGCATGTGAAGTCGAGGGCAATCCTCTGGTTCACCCTAATTAGGAGACGATTCAATCATACGACGATGCGGCACGAGTCGTCGTCAGAATACCGACTGGGCCCTTGCGGAGTTTCGGCGGTTTGCGGAGATTGGCGCGGCGCTGATGAGGCTGCATATTGAATATGAGCAGCAGGCGGAGTATCCGCTGGAGCGGAGGGAGACGGGCAGGCTGAATTGGCGCGTGGAAAAGATGACGCTGTCGAAGGACAAGACGCAGTTGCGGTATAACGAGTTTCTGACGTTGAGCGGGATTCCGGCGGAGGCGTATGAGTACCGGCTGGGGAATCGGAGCGCGCTGGAGTGGGTGGTGGACCAGTACCGGGTTTCGACCGATGCGCGGTCGGGGATTGTAAACGATCCGAACCGGGAGGACGATCCGGAGTATATTGTGCGGCTGGTGGGGCAGGTGGTGACAGTTTCGGTGAAGACGGTAAAGCTGGTGGGGGAGTTGGCGGGGCTGGGGATTGATCAGGGGTGAGCGCGGGGATCGCGAGGTTGCGGAACAAAGCCGGGGCTATTCGAAGGTTAGCAAGACGATCTCGGGGCGGGTTCCGACGCGCATGGGGGGGCCCCAGGTTCCGGCTCCGCTCGAAGTCAAAACCTGCAACCGGCCGAAGCGCTGCAAGCCGTAGCTGAACCTGCCGAAGGCATAGCGAACGAACCAGGTGAAAGGGATGAGCTGGCCGGCGTGGGTGTGGCCTGAAATCTGCAGGCTGATGCCGGCCTGCTCGACGACAGGCAGGCGGCTGGGGACGTGGTTGAGCAGAATGCTGGCTCTGGCGGGGTCGAGATGCAGGCTTTCCAGAGAGGCGCGCAGCTTGACGGGATAGCTGGAGTCGCCGTTGGGAACGCCGGCGACTTGCAGGCCGTCCACGATGACCATTTCATTCGTCAGGACGCGGACGCCCACCCGGGTGAGAACCGCCCCGTAGTAGGCGGCGTTGCCGAACTCCTCGTGGTTGCCGGTGGAGAAGTATGTGCCGAAGGGCGGGACAAGAGCGCGGAAGGGCTCGGCCAGCGCCAGGGCGTCGGCCTTGGCTCCGTCGAAGATGTCGCCGGGAAGGAAGACAATGTCGGGGTTGAGGCGCGCCGCCAGCGCCATCACTCGCCGGGCGAAGGCCGGACCGTTGACGTGACCCAGGTGCAGATCGCTGACCACCAGGCCGGTGCGGCCGCGCCAGGAGGCGGGCAGGCCGGCAAGTTGAACCGGGATGCGCCGGATGCGGATGAAGCGGGCGTTCCCCAGGCCGTAGAGGCCGGCCGCGACCGCCAAAGTGTAGAGCGCGGCGGCCATCAGTGGCTTGTGCGCGCTCAGGCCCAGCAGCGCCAGCGCCGGCAGGGCCAGCCAGCAGAGGCAGGCCGCCCAGAAGAAGAAGTTGAGAAACCCGAGCCAGACGGCGGCAAGCCGGTAGAGTAGCGTGACTAGAGAGTTTGCAGAGTAGAACCCGAGCAGCGCCGCGGCGATGAAGCTGAAGGCAAGCAGAGATATCGCCATCCGAAGCGCCGTCGTACCCCAAGGGCCAGGGCTGCCCCCGAAGGCGATCCAGGTGTGATAGATAAACCAGTGGGCAGCCACCAGGAAGCCTTGCATCAGCACGATGCCCACCACAGGCCAGGCTTTCAAACCGGATTCTCCCTTAGTTCAATTCTTGCACGCGGCGGGAAGGCGCCTGATCGCGATGCCTGAGATCCCGCAGACCAATCTATGAGCGGAAGCGGTCGCGGCCTTCAGCGAATGACGGCCGCGTTGGTGTGGAAAAGGGCGAGCTGTTGGGGGAAATGCTCCAGGCTAGGCCGACGTCAGCGTCCGCAATTCACGCTTGAGATGGGTAATCCCGCAGGAGCCCCGGCGTGCTTTAACCACCGATATGTGACGCCCATCACTACAAATAGACTACCCGCGGTGAAAACATACTCGAACAGGCCAGCAGGCACATTCTTGAGTCCCGTTCAATCCCAACTCTTCTCCATGGAGGCCCGCCCGTGAATCTCGACCCGTCCGCATTCGTCGCCGCCCCGGAGTTGATCCAGGCGCTCGAGAAGCGTTCCACCGTCATCTCGTGTGGCGGAGATCGCGTCCTGTTCAAGCAGGGCGACACCCCTGAAGGCGTCTACATTCTCGACCAGGGCGAGACCACCCTCATCATGACTTCGCCCAATGGCGTGGAGCTCATGTCCATCCAGGCGCGCCCCGGCTCCCTGCTGGGCCTTCCGGGACTGATCGGCGATGAGCCCTACACGCTGACCGCCATTGCCCGCGAGGGCGCGCGGCTCAACTTTGTCTCACGCGACGAGTTCACCACCCTGATGCAGACCAAGCCGCTGCTCTCGCTCAAGATACTTGAGGTCCTGGCCGCCGAAGTGAGCTCCGCCCGCCGTGCCCTGTCCCACCGTTAGGAAGATCCGATTATGATTGGCTCACTTTATCGACGGTGGCCAGCAACTCAATGTCCGCCGGGGCCTAGTGGCGCTGGTAGCGCGGGCGCCCGGAGGGCTTGGCGCCGACCCGCCCTGTCTCGGTACCACTACCATGGCCGCATGTGCCAGATTTCCATTCGAGCCTGTTGCTGAATCTGGGGAGAGGCGGGCGATACGGTCGCAGATCCCAGCAACGATGAGAGTGGGGCGCATGACGCCCAACCCTGAGCCAAAAAATTCCGACCGCTCAAGCGAAACCCCGAAAAAGTAGGTTAGCCTGAAAAGAAGATTCTCAAACGGAGGGAAGTTCAATGTTTGAGGTGGGCCAGAAGGTAACCGTAATTACGGACAAATTAGCCTACGACGGCATCATTCTTGCGCGAGCGACGGGCGACAATGGGCCGGGCGCCTACAAGATTACGCTGGACGGGGCCGGACCCGACCAGATGGGGCAGTGGCATAAGGCGGGCGACGTCTTCTTGCGGGAGGAAAAGGAGGACGATACGGAAGGCTCCTGGGAGAACCTTTCGGGCCAATAGCCAGCGGGATTTGATTCACTTTTTTCCGCGCCTCTTCCGGCCGCCACGCGGAGCGCCTCAATCGCGCCGCAGCGCCGGATTTTCCTGTAGATCGCATCAGTGCAATTGCAGGAAGGCAAGGCAGTTCTTCACAGTTTCACAGTCTCACGGTAAATAGGGGGGTGGGGGGTACCCCAAAAAGGGACGACAAAACAATCTAACTCCTTTGTTTTGTGCGTATCTGTTCATAAAACCTCCGCGAAAAGCGGTTGAAAATTGGCAGAAAAGCGGCCCCAAAGGCCGTAAATCCGCGTTAAAAGCCTCGGATTGGCGCTTGTTTGGAGTGTCTTTGGAGGACGGACCGGTCTGATCCCCGGCGCGGCGAATCCGAAGTTCGGCGAATCCGGGGGGTGGCGCTCCCATGATTCGGGGAATCCCGGAGTTCGGTAATTCCGGTTCGGCGAATGCGAGAGGGCCGACCAAAGTTCAGCGTAGCAGGATGGCTGAAATGATCTGCAAAACCCGTTCATGGGATTGCCCAGACCCTTACCCCGTTTTACACGCACCGGTTGCGAAGCGGTTGACGCGCAGGTCTGCAAGACCTTTCTACGCGGGTTCAATTCCCGCCCGGTGCTCCAGAGGTTGGAAGTTAGGCGTGATTGATGGCGTCTTTTTGGGGAGCCAGGCCAAGGCGCGGAGCAGAATTGCTTCCCTGATCGCTGGGACACAACTAGAATGCAAGTTCCATCAAGACAAAGACAGATCGCAGGAAGGGGATTCCCTCCCGCCCCAGCCGCAGCGTGCAGGAAGCAGGTCCTTCGACTCGCTGCGCTCGCTCAGGATGACAGCGGCGAGTGTGGGGCGCCCGCAGTTTCATCCCCCATGGGCCGGCGAAGCCATCGGACGATGACCTCTGATCCCCGATCGGTGTTTTTCAGATCTCGATCAAGGGCCGGGGCAGGCGGATCTGCGCGCGGTCGAGGAAGAGCCTCATGCGCAAAGCCTCGGCACGCTCCATGGCCACCAGGCGCATCTGCCTGCGGATGTGGTCGCCGTCGATCAGCTGGTCGACTTGCGCCTCGTCGAACTCGGCGTCCTTCTCCAGCCGGGCAATCCGATCTTCGACGGTGCGGCGGAACCGGGGGCTGATTTCAAAACCTTCGGTGGCGGTGCAGTTGGAGGTCATGGCAGGCTCCTGGGAGGAAAACTCGCGCCCAAAAATAATTTCTTGGAAGGGCTAAAGTTTTTTCGTTCTTTGCCGATGCTATGAGAGAAATCTTAAGGGCGCCAGATTACTGTGTAACGATACGAAGGTAATAAGTTGTCCAGAAATGGGACAGCCTGAAGCCTTTTCGGCTGGTTTTTGCACAGGCCGCTGCGCCGAGGCGGAGTGCGCGGCGGCTTTCTGAGTTTTCAGCAATTGGATTTCTGTTGCCCGGCCCGGCTGGACAGTGGCCTCTCGGGAACCTCTGATTCAGTTCGATACGGCGTTCGGCTTCCCCGCAGGGGCTGAAGAGGCTGCGGAAAAACTCGGAATTTCGGGCGGCATCGGCGAAAAGTATCCCTCAGGGGCTAAAGCCCTCATTGTTTCCATTGGCCTTATACCCGGGATAAATCCCCGGCCTACCGCCAGATTGCGTTTTTTCGCAGCCTGTAAAGTTCGCAGTGATTTTACGGACTGCGGCACCCCCTTCGAGTACGCTCAGGGCAGGCTTTCGGCAAGCTCAGGTCAAGAGTCGTGTCCTGATACGACACCGAGTGAATCAGAGGTTCGATAGCTGATCCCTGGCATTACTCCTGCGGCGGAATAGCGTAATAGCCCTTGCGGACCTGGACCTTCAAGCCGTCTCCGCGGCACTCGACGGAGAGCTTGCGGAAGCCGCCATCCAGCTTATCGTTGCTGGGCGTATAGCTGGCGACATACTGGGTACGCAACTCGTCTTCAATCTGCTGGAAGGCGGCTTCGAGCTTCTTGCCGTTGTTGCCCACGTCGATGAGCCGTCCGCCCGTCTCCTCGGTCAACCTCTTCATGTCCGAATAGCCGTGGTAGCCGAAGTTGGTGGTGAATGCCCGGTCGGCAATCAGAATCACATAGACGATGACGTTGGACTTCTCCGCCGCTGCAATCGCGTCCGTGATCTTGTTCCTGCTGCCTTCATCGCCGCCGTCGGTGAGCAGGATCATCGCTTTGCGGCCCGTCTCCTGGCTCATCTTCTGGTGCGCGGCCAGAACCACCGCATCGAAGAGCAGCGTTCCCTTGGGATCTCCAATGGTGGGAACGGTTCCGCCGCCGGCGCCGGGGATGCCGCCGGCGCCATTGCCCCCGGCGTCATTGATCTCAGCCTTGCTCATGGCCCGCGCCAGCAGCCGGGGATTGTTGGTGTAGTCCTGGAGCAGGTCCACATCCACATCGAAGGAGACCAGGAATGCCTCGTCGGTCGACTTGAGCACGCGCCCCAGGAACTGGCTGCCCACATCCTGCTCCAGAGGCAGCACGCGCTGCTGGCTGCCGGAGGTATCCAGCAGAATTCCCAGGGTCAGCGGGAGGTGCGACTCGGCGGCAAAGTTCTTGAGCGTCTGCGGTGTTTTGTCTTCCGAGACGGTGCAGTCGTCCTTGGTCAGGTGAGGAACCAGGTTGCCGGCCTTGTCCTTGACGTTGAAGACAACATCGACCAGGTTGACATTCATCTTGATCGTCGCCACCGGCAAATCTTCCGGCGGCTGGGCCGGCGCTGAACTGACCGGGGGCGCATCCGGCGAAGGGGCAAGCTGAGACCATGCCGCCGGGACCAGCCCCGTCAGACCAAGCAGCAAAGCGGCAATTCCCAATCGAGGTTTCATTCTGGTCCTTTAGACGGATTTTGAACCTGGTAGAAAGCATACCCGAAGTGTTTCCGGTCTGGCCGGCAACCTGCGCGGCCCCGGCGCGTCTGATACTCTGACATGAAGAGTTGTCGGTTCTCAGTTGTCAGTCGTCAGTTGGCGATCTCTACCAACAGTCGGCAGCGGCGGATTCATCGGCGGCAGCAATCGTTCTTGACTGACCACTGAAAACTGACAACTGACCACTGGAGAGTCTCTGTGAAGTTAGGTTTTACGGCAATAGCGCTGGCCGCGATTCTGAGTTCGAGCCTGTGTGTGGGTCAGTCTGCTCTGGCCCAACAGCAACAACCCGCCGTGCCCGACGCCCCGACGCCCCAGGCACCCCGGCCGCTGTCGGACGTCAACGGCCCGATTACCCCCGGCACAGGCGCGGGAGACCAGCAGCCGGGACCGAGTTCCTCCTCCAGCCCGTCATCCCAGCAGCAGCCGGGGTCGCAGAGTCAGGCGGTCACCAGCCCGGAAAAGGACACGGTCCAGACTGCACCGCCGGAGACGCCGACTGCCGGCGAAGGCTTTGACAAGGCAGCCAAACTGGGGACCATCAACGTCAACTTCGTCGAGGTTCCGGTCACCGTCAAGGACGCGAAGGGGAAGCTGGTGGCCGGGCTCACCTACCGTGACTTCAAAGTCTATGAAAACGACGCGCGTCAGCCCATCTCCTTCTTTACGACGGATTCGTTTCCGCTTTCGATAGCTTTCGTGATCGACCAGAGCGTGACCTCGGACGTGATGGCCAAAGTGAACGAGTCCCTGGGAGCGATTCAGGGGGCGCTGACGCCCTATGACGAAGTGGCGGTCTTTTCCTATGGTCACATCGTTCATGAGCAGACCGGCTTTACCGGCGCGCAGAGCACCCGTCTGCCGGCCGTGCTGGCCCTGACCAAGGCCACCGGCAGCGAGATGCTGGTGCCCGTTAACAGCGGTCCATTTGGCCCTTGCAGCATCACCCAGAACGGCGGCTGCGTCGATCCCAACGTGCAAAGAGGAGGCTCGGCCGGAGGCTCTCAAGGCTGGGACCCCATCCCCAAGGAGATTCACACGCTCAACGACGCGATTCTGGCCGCCGCCAAGGAGCTCTCCACGCGTCCCAAGGGCCGCCGCCGCATCATCTACGTCATCAGTGACGGCAAGGAGAACGGCAGCAAGGCCAAATACGCCGAGGTGCTGCGCTACCTGGAGACCAACAAGACCGCCGTCTACGGCACGCTGGTAGGCGACTCGGCGCGCTGGGGCGAGGGCTACGTGAGCCGCATCCACCTGCCCTTCACCATGTACGACAACATTCTGGTCAAATACATTCATGCCACCGGGGGCACCGCCGACTCGGAGGGCAATGTGAACGGCATCGAAAAGAGCTATGCCAGGATCGCCGAGGAGGCGCGCAACCAGTACACGCTGGGCTACTACAGCCATCAGCCGATCATCGACGGCAAGTTCCGCAAGATCCTTGTGCTGGTGGACCGGCCCAACATGGAAGTGATCGCCAAGACCGGCTATTACCCCTCGGGGCAGGATGCGCACTGATCTGGCTCCCTCTCAACCGGCAACGAAACGGAAAGGCTTGCGCATTCGCCCAGGCCTTTCCGTTTGAGTCAACTTGGGTGCGGGCTTGGGAAACCAGTTCGCGTCAGGCACGACCCTGGCAGGAGCGGCAGACAAATCCCGCGACCGGAAATCCATGCGGGTTTTCGAATCGAGTTCCACAGCGGGCGCACGTCACAAAGCTCATCTCGCTCTGGGCCGCGGCGGGCTGAGGCTGCGTGGAGATAATAGGTGGCGCGGGGGCCACGGTCTGCTGCACCGTGGGTGGAGCCGGGGAGTCGGAGATGCCCTTGAGACCCTCTTTGAAGCCCTTCAAACCCTCGCCCAGCCCCTTGCCAAGCTCCGGCAGCCGCCGGGCGCCAAAAAGCACCAGCAAAATAATTGCAATGACCAGCAAGTGGGTCGGCTGAAATAGATCGCCCATGAATTCATCCTCCGCGCGCCGGGAGAGTACCCAACGCGCCCATTCTCAGGGATTATTGTCGCACAATGGCGGATGCCCGCGCAGGCACGCGATCCCTGTCCCCTACTTCCTGCATTTAGCGCGTGTTCACACTACACACAGGGCCTCGGCGATGAGGGCAAAATGAAGGAACGCGAGGAAGACGACGTCGAGCTTTTCGAATCTGGAAAAGATCCGGCGAAAGCCTTTGAGCCTCCGGAAGAGCCGTTCGATTTCGTTCCGTTTCTTATAGGCCTCGTTTCATCGCCCTCATAGGCGCGATCCATCAACAACGGCGGGCCTTCCGGCATCGGCCCCAACTCTTCGAGCAGTAGCCTTCCTTGCGGAGCGCCGTGGCCGTTGCCTGGCGAAAGAGAGAAGATTATGGCCGTTCGATCATCCGCGGCAACCATAGGAATCTTGGTCTTCCATCCGCTGCGGGACTTACCGATGGCCTGCGGGCCGTTTTTTTTAACGCGCCGGTGCCGTCCGGGTGCACCTTGACCGAGGTCGAGTCAAGGCAGAAAGCTTCGATCTTGATGCGCACGATCTGCTCCTGCTGTAACTTCTCGAAGACGCGCTCCAGCACGCCATTCTTCGACCAGCGATTCAGACGCGTGTAAACAGAGTGCCACTTGCCAAACCGCTCCGGAAGACCGCGCCATTTGCATCCCCGCTCGGCTATGAACAGGATCGCGTTCACCACTTGAAGGTTGGGCAAAGTTACATTGCCGCGTTGAATCGGCAAGCTATCCTTGATCTTCTCGAATTGCTCCGAAGTTATCTCCATAGGATCATTATCCCGCGTTTAGTGTGAACACGCGCTAATTCACATGGCAGTGACTTTGAGCTTTTTGATGCTTTTTCCCGAGCCTGACAGAATCGTCCGTCCTGCATCTGTTTTGTGTGGCGATTTGCTGCTAGGTTTTGCCGCAATCCTACTGCTGATAAACCCCGACCAGATCCCCGCTCGCGAGGATATGTCCCTGCGTCGCAGCCTCGACCTGCGCCCGGGTCGCTCCCGCCGGCAGACTCAGCTTTGCATCCAACGCATAAAGCGTGAAGTGGTAATGGTGCGGTGTGTGCCCTGGCGGACACGGGCCTCCGTAGCCGATGTCGCCGAAGTCGTTGCGGCCCTGGCGTGAGCCGTCCGGAAGCTGGCCCTGCTTGGGAACTCCCTCGGGAAGCGCCCGCATTGCGGCGGACAAGTCGTAGAGCACCCAATGCACGAACGTCCGGCCGGGCGCGTCCGGATCGGTGACGATGAGCGTAAAGCTCGCCGTTCCCGCCGGCGGCGCGCTCCAGGCCAGTTGCGGCGAGACGCCCGCTCCGTTGCAGGTAAACCTCGCCGGAATCTTGCTTGCCTGAAAACTGCTGCTGCTCAGGTTCATCGTCTGCCCTCGTGCAAGAGTGCCATGGCAACCCGCCAGCGCCGCCGCCAGCAGAAGTCCCGCCGCGACGCCCCACACCGTCTGCCGCAAAACTCCGCCAACACACTCCCCGCTCAATCGTGTCGTATCGCGCATAAGCCGTCCCCTTGCCGCAACTTTGCCGACAAAATGGAATTCTAGACCATTCTTGCTGTTCCTGTGATGCGGGCATCGTGGCATCCCACCCATTCCGCAGAGAACGCGGAATGGATGGGGCACGGGACTTCGTGAAGAGCACCCGGCTGATCCCTAGCCCCTGATCCCTCATTTGGGCCGGATCAGCTCGATGCGGTCGCGGGTGCGGACCCAGGTGTTGCCGGCCATGCGGCCCACGGCGTCCAGGCCCGCCGGATCGACGCGGAAGTTCTCGACCAACTCCGCGCACAGGTGAAAGCGCACCACCTCGCCCAGCACGATGACGCCGCTGCGGGGCGCGTGGCCGGTGTAGATGACCTGAAGGAGTTTGCACTCCATCTGGGCGGGCGACTCGGCGACGCGCGGCGGACGGACAATTTCGCTCGCGACCGGCGTAAGTCCGGAGAGCACAAACTCGTCCACCTCAGGCGGGACCTCGGCTGAAGAGGCGTTAGCCGCCTCGGCGATGGCGTCGCTGACCACATTGATGACGAACTCGCCGGTCTCTTCCACATTGCGCAGCGTGTCTTTTCTCGGGTCTGCCTCTGCTCTCGGGTCTGCCTCTGCCGCGACGTCCTCGCGCAGCGCCGGACAGAAGAGTACCGTCGGCGGCACAGCGCCCACGCCGCAAAAGAAGCTGAAGGGCGCTAGATTGGCTGCGCCGTTCCGGTTCACGGTCGAGACCAGCGCCACCGGGCGGGGCACGATGATGCCGGTCATCAGCTTGTAAATCTCACGGGGTTGACATTCGGCCGGGTTCAGGCTGAGTATCGGGACGGCGGAAGAGCCTGCGGTGTCCATTCTGTTAGGCTAAAGCATCGCTTCGACTCAAGCTGCGTCCAATCCATATTGGTCATGGCCCTTTTCGGAACGTAACAGTTCTGGTGCGGCAGGCGAAATTCGTCTGGCCGTAACATTCCATCAGGCACAATGTAGAGATAAGGGAGTATCGTTTTGCCGCGCATACACTTTCAAATTCAACTCGCCGAACTGAAGGACAAGCTGCTGGCCATGGCTGCTCTGTCGCAGCAGGCGGTTGAGTCCGCGGTAGACGCCTACCTGCAGCGCGACCGGAGCCTGTGCAAGTACGTCAAGCAGAACGAGGCGGCCATCGACACCGCGCAGCGGGATCTGGACGAGATGGCCTACGAACTGCTGGCCAAGGAGCAGCCCATGGCCATCGATCTGCGCTTCATCCTGGCGGTGATCAAGATCAATGGCGACCTGGAGCGGATCGGCGACCAGTCGATGGGCATCGCGCGCCGTACCAGGGAAATCCTGAAGCACGACGAGGTCGATTTGCCGGTGGATTTTGCGGCCATGGGCGAATTTGCCGGCCGCATGATCCGCTCGGCGCTGCAAGCGCTGCTGGATGGCGACGCGCGGCTGGCCGAGGAGGTGCGCGAGATGGACGACGAGATCGACCGCATGAACCGCCGCGCTCACGCCGACCTGCTTCAGCTCATCCAGGAGAAGCCGCGCTTGACCCTGCAGGCGATCAACGGAATTCTGGTCTCCAAGCACCTGGAGCGGATCGCCGACCATGCCTCGAACATCGCCACCGATGTCATCTTCTGGGTTCGCGGCGCCGATGTGCGCCACCAGTTGAGCATGGCGATGGATTGATGAAAACAGGGAACAGGGATCAGCGATCAGGGAATAGCAAGCGCTGATCCGTGGACCATTTTTGCGACTTTCTTTCTGTCGCAAAGGTGGGAAACCGGCGGCAGGCTTTCTGTTTCTTGGTCCATACTCCCTATTCCCCAACCCCTGCTTTTACTCGGCGTAGGGCACGGGGATTTTCCCGAGGGCCGTGAGCAGGTTTTCAAACTCCTGGACCGGCAGGGGGCGGCTGGTCAGGTAACCCTGAAATGAATGACAGCCGAGATGGGCCAGGAAAACCCGCTGCTCTTCTGTCTCCACGCCTTCGGCGATCACCGACAGATCCATGGTGCGGCCCAGCGAAATGATGGTCTCCGCGATGGCGCCGCTCGACGCATCGGCTGGAAGGTCCCGGATGAACGAGCGATCGATCTTCAACTGGTCCAGCGGAAGGCGCTTGAGGTAGGAGAGGGAGGAATACCCCGTGCCGAAATCGTCCAGCGAGAACCCGATCTCGTGCGACCGCAGGCTGGCCATCTTGGCAATCACCTCCTCGATGTTGTCCACCAGCATGCTTTCGGTGAGTTCCAGCTTGAGGTTTCTCGGGTCGGCTCCGGCGCGCTTGAGCGCGGCCAGCACCTGCTGGACGAACTCCGCCTGGCGGAATTGCAGAGCGCTGATATTGACGGCGACGACCAGATGAGCTGTTTTCTCGTCGCTGGCCCATAGGGCAATTTGCTCGCAGGCGGTATCCAGAACCCAGTTTCCCAGATCCAGGATCAGTCCTGTCTCCTCGGCCAGGGGAATGAAGCCTCCCGGCGCCAGGATGCCGCGCTGCGGATGCTTCCAGCGGATGAGGGCCTCAACACCGACCACCTGGCCGCGGCTCACCTGGGGTTGATAGTAGAGCAGGAACTGCTTGCCGCGGATCGCCTGGCGCAGGTCTTCTTCGAGGGCGGCCCTGGCGGAGGCGGCAGCCCGCAAAGCCGGGGAGAAGAAGCGCAGGGTATTTCGGCCCGCCGCCTTGGCTTGATCCATGGCAATATCAGCCTGTTGCAGCACTTCACCAGCTTCCTCACGGCGATCTCCAGCGACTGTGATTCCAATGCTGGAGGTGGAAAGACACTCGCGGCCGTCCAGCAGGCAGGGCCGGGCAAGGGTAGCCAGCAGTTTCTCGCCGACAATCTTTGCCTGCTCCGCGGCAAGATCGGGAGTTTCGCTCAGGTCTTCCAGCATCACCACAAATTCATCCTCGCCGAGGCGCGCCGCGAAGTCGCTTTGGCGAATGCTGGCAGAGATGCGCCTGGCGGCTTCCTGCAGTAACTGGTCGCCCAAATGATGGCCGAGAACTTCGTTTAACGATTTGAAATTATCAATATCGATAAGAAGCAGGGCGCATTTGCGGCTGCTCGGGCTGCCGGCGGCGAGTGCCTGGCGCAGCCGGTCCAGCAACTGCCGGCGATTGGGGAGCCGGGTCAGCGGGTCAAAGAAGGCCAGGTCTTCGATCTTCTCCGCCGCCGCCTTGGCTTCGGAGAGATCCCGCACAACGCTGAGCAGGCAGGGTTCGCCCTCAATCTGAATGACCGAAGATGAAGAAAGGCACCACAGCATCTCGCCGTTCTTCTTCCTGTATCGCATGTTTTCGTCGCGGAAGCCTGAGTTCCGGCGAACCAATTCCAATAAGCGCTGCCGGTCATTTGCATCCACCCAAATGCCGACCTCGGTCGATGTCCGCCCGATGACTTCTTCTCGTTCATACCCCATGAAATCGAGAAAAGACTTGTTCACGTCGATGTAAAGGCCATCGCTTATGCGGCTGATGGTGATGCCGTCGAGGCTGGTCTGGAAGACGGTGCGGTAGCGTTCTTCGCTCAGGCGCAGAGCCGCGGCGGCCACGGCCATGCGCTGCTCGGCCGCCTTGGCGGCGGAGATATCCCTCACCTGGGCGAGATGGCAGAGTTGGCCATCCACTTGAATGATCGATGAGGAGATCAGGCCCCACAATGCGTGCCCGCTCGGCAATTTGAATAGGGCTTCGAAACCGTGGCAGACAGAGTCTCTGAGAAGAATCTGGATCAATCTCTCCCGGTCGCCAGGGTCGGCCCACATGTCGAGGTCCAATGAGCTTCGCCCGATGATTTCATGCTGCTCATATCCTGTCGCATCGATCAATGCCTGATTGACGTCGAGAAAGACTCCGTCGGCGATACGGACGATTGCCAGGCCATCAAGGCAGTTCTGGAATGCGGCGCGATAGCGTGCTTCGCTAGTTTCCAGGGCCTGGGCGGCATCGGCAAGACAATGCTCGGCGGCTTTGCGCTCATTGATATCCTCGACGAATACGATGAAGTGGAGCGGGCGTCCCAGGCCGTCGCGCTGGGTAGAGATGGTGAGCTTGGTCCATACCAGGCTGCCGTTCTTTCGCCGATAGCGATTCTCGATACTGGTGGCCTCGGTGTCGCCGCGCGCCATTCGTTCAAAGGTGCGGGCGCTCTCCGCGCGATCCTCGGGCACGATGATCTCATGGAACCCCAGCCTGGAGAGTTCTTCCTGAGAGTAGCCGACAATCTCGGTAAAACGAGGGTTGCAACGAAGGTAATGCCCATCGAAGGAGGTGTGAACGATGCCGATGGCGGCCTGCTCGAATGTCGACCGGAAACGCTCCTCGCTGTTGCGCAGCAGCATCTCCGCCCGCTTGCGGTCGGTGATGTCCCTGCCATAGACCGAAACTCCCGCGGGCTTTCCATCGACAACAATGGGGTGAATGGCCATCTCGAAGATACGGCCATCGAAGAGGGTATACTCGGTGCGAAACGGCCCCTGGGTGAGTGCGCGCGTGTACAGCGGAGGCCAGACCGCGGCTCTCTCCGCCGGGAGAAAATCAGCCGAACTCATCCCCACGGCCATCTGGACGCCAAAGCAGCTTTGAACGTGGCGCTCGAAGTTCTTGTTGAAAACAACCAGGCGGTAGTCCAGGTCCACTGAACTCCACAGGTCTTCGGTGCTCTCGATCAAGGCAAGCAGATTGGCTTCAGCATGAGTGCGCATTGCCGCTTCTTCCTTCATCCGCGAGATTCCCCTTGCCTGCCCGAAAACTCTCTTCAAAGTTTCCGGAGCCAGCGGAGGCCCAAAAGAATCAGAAGCAGGGACGCGGGACGGCCCTAGTCCTAAGAGGTATATCGGCGGTTATGCGCGGAAACATCACAGACGGGAGTCGTTGGCAGGAAGCGGAACGAGGATTGTTTCGCGCGCGTTTATAGGGCACAAAGCGCATTTTAGCTGGACTCTTCCAGGAACGCCTCGAGTTGCTGCAGGGGCAAGGGGCGGCTGAACAGGTACCCCTGGAAGGAATGGCAGCCCAGCCCAGCGAGGAAGCCCCGCTGTTCTTCGGTTTCCACGCCCTCGGCCATCACCGACATATCCATGGCGCGGCCCAGTGAAATGATGGTCTGCGCGATGGCGCCGCTGGTCAGGTCGACCAGCATGTCGCGCACAAAGCTCCGGTCGATCTTCAGTTGGTCCAGGGGCAGGCGTTTGAGGTAAGCCAGCGAGGAATAGCCGGTGCCAAAGTCGTCCAGGGAGAAGCCCAGGCCATGGGACTTGAGTTCAGTCATCTTGGCGATGACCTCCTCGAAGTCGTCCACCAACATGCTTTCGGTCAGTTCCAGCTTGAGGTTCTTCGGGTTGGCTCCGGTGCGATCGAGAGCAGCCAGAACGTGTTCGACGAACTCCGGCTGGCGGAACTGCAAGGCGCTGATATTGACCGAAACCGTCAGATGGGCTGTTTCGCTCCGGCCCGCCCACGAGACGATTTGCTTGCAGGCGGCTTCCAGCACCCAATCTCCCAGAGGCAGGATGAGCCTCGATTCCTCTGCCAGGGGGATGAACTCGTCGGGCGGGACGATGCCGCGCTTGGGGTGCTTCCAACGAATCAGGGCCTCGACGCCAGTCATGCGGCCCCGGTTGACTTGAGGCTGATAGTAGAGCAGAAACTGTTCGGTCTTGATCGCCCTGCGCAGGTCCTCTTCGATCGCGGCGCGGGCATTGACGGCAGTCTGCAAGGCGGGGGAGAAAAAGCGCACGGTGTTACGGCCGTCCGCCTTGGCCAAATGCAGGGCGATATCGGCCTTCTGCAAGATATCATCCGCGCTGTTTTGCCGGTCGCCGAAGATCGTGATCCCGATGCCGGCGGCCGAGAGGCACTCGCGCCCCTCGAGCAGGAAGGGCTGGCCAATCAATGTCAGGATTTTTTCGCCGGCGGCCTTGGCCTGTGTCGCGGCCTCCTCGGCGACCTCGCTCAGATCTTCGAGGATCACGACAAACTCATCGCCGCCCAACCGTCCCACGGTGTCGGCTTCGCGGGCACAGGCGGCGATGCGCCGGGCTGCCTCCTGAAGAAGGAGGTCGCCGATACGATGGCCGAGGGTATCGTTCAATCTCTTGAAGTTATCCAGATCGACCAGCAGCAGCGCCTTCAAACGGCCGCTTCGCGCGCTGGCGGAGAGGGTCTGGCCCAGCCTTTCCAGCAACATGCGGCGATTGGGCAATCCGGTCAGCGAGTCATAAAAGGCCAGACTCTGGATGGTGCTCTCGGCCTCCTTGGCGCCGGAGATATCCCGCACGATGGAAACCAGGCAGGAAACTCCCTCGATCTCAATCACCGATGCCGAGATCAGCACCCAGACTAGCTCGCCAGACTTTTTAATAAACTGGGTCTGAAAGTCCCGGACGCTTGCGTCCCGGCGCAGCAATTCCACAATTTCCGATCGAGTTTCCGGATGCGCCCAGATGCCGAGGTCGGCTGATGTTCGTCCAAAGATCTCCTCGCGTTCGATCCCAATCAAATCCAGGAACGCTTTGTTGACGTCGATGTATCCGCCGTCGCTCAGACGGCTTATCGTGATGCAATCGACACTGGTGTGGAATATGGTGCGGTAGCGCTCCTCGCTGGCCCGCAGCGCCTCGGCGGCCGCAGCCATCCGTTCCTCGGCGGCTTTGACCTCAGAGATTTCTTTCGCGAAGGTAATCCGGCAATGCTCTCCTCCAATCTCAATCTGCGATGCGGAGAGTTTCATCCAGAAGATCTCCCCGTCTTTTTTTCTGGACTGAACCTCTAAATCGCGGCACTTGCCTTGCTTTTCCAACTGGTCGATAAACATCTGCCTGTCAGATTCATTCACCCAGATGCCGAGCTCCGCCGTTGAGCGTCCGATGACTTCGTTGCGCTCGAACCTTGCTGAATCGAGAAATGACTGATTAACCTCAAGAATCGCCCCGTCGCTCTGCCGGGTAATGATGACAGCATCGGGGCTGGTCTGGAATATGGTGCGGTAGCGCTCCTCGCTGGCCCGCAGCGCCTCGGCCGCGACGGCCAGTTGCTCCTCGGCGATCTTGGCCTGGGAGATGTCCTGGGTGACGGAAAGCGCGCAACGAACCCCGGCCTGCTCGAAGACCGAGGCCGACAGCCGGCTCCAGAAGACCTCTCCGTTTTTTTTCTTCATCCGGAGGCTGCCCCGGAAAACACCCACGCGGAGGAGCTCTTCGGCCACGCTTCGCATCTCTTGCGGATCGGCCCAGATGCCGATCTGCTGCAAGGTTCGCCCAACCACCTCGCTCTGCTCGAAGCCCAGGCTGTCGAGGAAGACCCTGTTCGCCTCGAGAATCACGCCGTCGTCCAGGCGGAAGATATTGACGGCATTGGCGCTGGTCTGGAATGCGGCACGATGGCGTTCTTCACTGATCCGCAGCGCTTCCCGCGTTTCGGCCAGCCGGTCTTCCGCCGTTTTGCGTGCATTGATGTCTTCCGCCAGAGCGACAAAGTGAATCGCGCGGCCCTCTCCGTCGCGCTGCAGGGAAATCGTCAACTTCCCCCACGTCACGCTGCCGTCCTTGCGGAAGTAACGCTTCTCCAGGCTCTGGCTGGCCGCAGAACCGTCGCGGATTCGCTGAAGGACTTCCCCGGTTGCAGCCAGATCCTCCGGAAAAGTAAGCTGCGCAATGGTCATCCCGGAGAGCTCTTCGGCGCTGTAGCCCAGCTGATTGGCGAAGTGCTCATTGCAGCGCAGAATCCTGCCCGCAAACGAGGCGTGCACGATCCCGATTGCGGCCTGCTCGAAGGTCGACCGGAAGCGCTCCTCGCTGTCGCGCAGTTGGGCCTCGGCCCGCAGGCGCTCGGTGACGTCATGCACGATGGCGAAGAGCATCGTGCTGCCATTCACGGCGAAGGGCGAGGAGTAGATCTCCACATCCCGCTCTTCCCCCGAGGCAAGCCGGTTGCGGTAGGCGAAGACACTTTGCTCTTTGCGGAGCACCTTCTGCCGGGCGAGGGCAAGTTCTCCGGGTTGCGGAATGCGGATCTGGCTGGTGTACATTCCAACCAGTTGGTCCTGAGGGTAACCGTAAAAGGCCGAAGCTGCGCGGTTCGCGGCAACGATCTCTCCGCTGGACGGATCAGCGAGCAGCATCACCGAGCCGTTTTCCTCGAAGAACGTCCGGAAACGCGCCTCGCTTTCAGCCAACTGCCGCTCGAATTGCCTGCGCTGGGTAATGTCGCGGGCGATGACGGCGGCGCTCACCACTTCTCCGGCCGGGTTCCGGATTGGAGAGATGGTCATCGAAGCCTCGACCCGGCTTCCATCCTTCCGTTGGAGAAGCGCATCGAAGGAGCCGACCGTGAACCCCTCCCGGACTCTTTTGAGGTTCTGCCGCACCTGTTCCTCGCGGTCGGGCCCAGCCAGCACTGCCACATTCTTGTGGAGGATCTCCTCGCTCGCGTACCCAAACAACCGCTGGGCGCCCAAGTTCCAACTGGTGATCGTCCCATCCAGATCCACGGCGTGAACCGCGTCGTCGGAGGATTCGACGATCGAGGCGAGCAAAGCCCGGGCCTCTTCGGCCTCGTGCCGAAGCGAAACATCGCGCACGATGCAGGAAATGGCCGTCACCTCGCCGCCGGGACTCCGGATGGGCCACGACGTAACGGAAACACGAATTCTCCGTCCATCCTTGCGCAGGCCCACGCCCTGCCTTTGGGAGCGGGCATCGCCGTGCAAGAGCTGCTGGGAATAATGATTCAGCTCTGCCCTTCGCTCCGGCACAGCCAGCATCGCCAATGACATTCCAATGGCTTCATCGGAGGTGTAACCGAAGATCGTTTCCGCGCCATGGTTCCAGGAAAGGATAGCGCCGGCGGGAGTGTAGGCGATGATCGCGTCTTCCGAGCTTTCCACCATCGCGGTAAAGAGCCGGCTCGATTCTTCGGCCCTCTTCCGCTCTGTGATGTCCTCGCCGAAGACCGAAACGCCGGTTGTTCTGCCATCGACGACTACCGGGTTTATAGCCAGATACAGTGTCCGGCCGTCCAGCATGACATACTCAAGGCGGAAAGGGCCTTCGGAAAGCGCTCGCCGAAGAAACTGTAGCCAAAGCTCCAATCTCTCTGACAGGAACAGATCCCTGAGGTGCATCCCCACCGCTGCCCGTACGCCATAAACCTTCTCGATATGCCGCTGAAATGCCCGGTTGAATAGGGTCAAGCGATAATTCAGGTCCACCGACCAGATATGGTCTTCGGTGCTCTCAATCAAGGCCGCGAGATTCGCTTCCGCTTGAATGTGCATTTCGACCATTCCTGACGCCGGCGCTCCACGTTTCAAAGGCCGGAAATGCGCTGCCCGACGGGATTCGTGAGCAAAGGAACCCCATATCCAGCCTTCTGAAACAAAGACCTATCCCCAAGCCTGTGCTCTTGATTCATCGGAAAAAGCCGCGGCGGCCTTTAAGGCGCCTTCGCTGACCCGGAGGAATTGCTTCGAGTGTACGCCGGGGAAGCCATTTTTCCACAGTATTCTCTCCTCCCCGGCAACCTTTTTCAACAAAATTCCGCGCCAGGTTCAAATTGAAACAGGCGCCACGCTCCCAGAGGAGAGATGGCGCCCGTTTGAGTTTGGGAATTTCCTCCCGGAATCAGGCCGATCCCAGCGGATGGTTGGCATAGTGCAGCAGCACGGCCACGGCGCAACTGGTCAGCCGCGTCTCGGCCGAATCCGCGCGGCTGGTCAGGATCGTGGGAATCCGCGCGCCCAGCACGATGCCGGCTAACTGCGCGCCGCCCAGATACTCCAGTTGCTTGGCCAGCATGTTGCCGCTTTCCAGATCGGGCACCACCAGGATGTCGGCCTGCCCGGTGACTGGAGAGACCAGGCCCTTAATGGCCGCGGCCTTCACGCTTACCGCGGTGTCGAAGGCCAGCGGACCGTCCAGAATGCCGCCCGTGATCTGGCCGCGATCGGCCATCTTGCACAGCGCCGCCGCGTCCAGCGTGGACTTGATCTTGGGATTGACCGTCTCGATGGCCGAAAGCAGCGCCACCTTGGGCTCGGGGATGCCCAGCGCATGAGCCAGGTCGATGGCGTTCTGCACGATGTGAATCTTGTCCTCCAGCTCCGGCTCGATGTTGATCGCCGCATCGGTAATCAGCAGCGTGCGCGCATAGGCCGGCGTGTCCATGACGAAGACATGGGAGATGCGCCGGCTGGTGCGCAACCCGGTGTCGCGGTTCATGGCCACCTTCATCAGCTCGTCGGTGTGCAGACTGCCCTTCATCATCGCCTGCGCATTGCCGGCGCGGCAGATGGCCACGCTCAACTCCGCCGCCTTCACCTCGGTCTCCGCATTAACGATGGGAAAGCGGGAGATATCCACGCCAATCCGGGCCGCCAGGGCCTTTATATCGGCTTCGTGGCCGATCAGCGTGGGCAGGATCAGGCCCTCTTCGGCAGCTTCCACCGCGCCCCGCAGCGCCACGTCGGAGAGGGGCCAGCAGACCGCCGTGGTGATCGCCGGCAGATCGTGGCAGCGATCCAGAAACTGGTGAAAGACGTGGTAGTCGGCGGGATGGCCGACCAACGGGTCGACGGTAACGGATTCAGCCAGTTGCGCAAGATCGCTCATTGATTCTCTCCCGGCCCGCGCAGTCGATTGCTGGCGAGCCTTACCCATTTATTGTCGGCTGGTGTCAGGGAAGGCGACTGTGCCAAAGGTCACAAGCCGGGGCAGCGTACTGCATAGTGAACTTGTTCAAACTACGGAGATCAGCCTGGCCAGCTTCCCCGCCGCACGCGCCAGAGTCACTCCCCGCAGCAGAAAGACCTTGCTCCGCGACAACTCGCCGCTGGTCAACTCGACCGCGCTCCTGGGGATGGAGAAGCTCTCGGCGAGAAAGGCGATGAGCGCCTGGTTGGCGCGGCCTTCCAGCGGAGGCGCGTGGACGGCAATCTTCAGTTGCGCCGCCGCTCCTTCGCCGTAGACGCCGGTAATTGCGGTCCGCTTCGCGCCGGGCTGGGCGCGCACGGCGAGGGTGACGCCGGTAGCGGCTGCGCGCAGCATCAGGCCGCCTCCGTGTGCGGAGTGTGCCCGCCCGCGGGACGAAGGCCAAAGAGCGCCGTGCCCACGCGGATGCGGGTTGCGCCCTCTTCGATGGCCAGCGCGAAGTCGCCGCTCATGCCCATCGAAAGCACATCGAGCGAAAGGCGGGAATGCGCGACGGCCCAGCGGTCGCGCCACTCTCGCAGAGCGCGAAAACAGGCGCGCGTCTCGGCTTCGGGCACGCCAAAGGGAGGAATCGTCATCAGCCCACGCGCTTCGAGATGAGCCAGATCCGGCAGCCGCTCCAGCAACTGCGCGGCCTCGGCGGAGGAAGGCTCCAGGCCGGCCTTCGTCTCCTCGAAACTCAGCTTGACTTCGATCAGAACCGGCAGCCGTTTGCCCAGCCTGCCCGCCGCCTCATTCAGCCGCTCGGCCAGCCGCAGCGAATCGAGCGAGTCTATGCCATCAAAGATTTCCACGGCGCGCGGCGCCTTGTTCGATTGCAGATGGCCGATCAGATGCACGCGGAGCGGGTTCACCGCGCGCCGGCGCAACAGGTCGAGCTCAGGTGCTTTGCCGGCAAACTCCTGCACGCGATTCTCGCCGAAGAGGGTAAGGCCGAGCGCGGCGGCTTCGGCGATGACGGTCGCAGGGCAGGTCTTGGAGACGGCCATCAACTCGACCTCGGCGCGGGAGCGGCCGGCACGGCGGCATGCCTGCACTATCGCCTCTTCCAGCCGTCCGAGATTTTCCTCAAGCGCCGTCATTGCTTCATCCCGCGCCCAGGAGCGGCGCCGGCGACAATTTCCAGGGCTGCTTCGTCTAATTTCGATATGTGGACCATCATCCTTCTCACCTTCTCCAACATCTTCATGACCATCGCCTGGTACGGGCACCTGAAGTTCCGCCAGGAGGCGCTGTGGAAGGTGATCCTCGTCAGTTGGGGCATCGCCTTCTTCGAGTACCTGCTGCAAGTGCCGGCCAATCGCATCGGCGCCGAGCGCTTTTCACCGGTTCAACTCAAGGTGATCCAGGAGATCATCACGCTGGTGGTCTTCGGCGTCTTCACCACCTTCTATTTTGGTTCGCATCTGCGCTGGAATCACGCTGCCGCCGGAGTGTGCCTGGTTGCGGCAGCCTTTTTCGTTTTCCACTCCTGGTAGCCGCTGCGGGTCTGGCCTCAATGCCCCAGCGCCTCAAGAAATTTCTCGGCTTCCAGCGCCGCCATGCACCCCGACCCGGCGGCGGTGATCGCTTGCCGGTAGCGCCGGTCCTGCACATCGCCGCAGGCAAAGACGCCCGGCACAACGGCTCCGTTCAGCGTGGTCAGCACGTTGCCGGTAGTCAGGATGTAGCCTTCGCCGTCCAGATCGATCTGCCCCTTGAACATTTTCGCATTGGGCTCGTGGCCGATGCCCAGAAAAAGCCCGTCGATGGCCAGCGTCGTCACCTCGCCGGTCTTCACATCGCGCAGCCGGACGCCCTTCACTTCCTTCTCGTCCACGCCCAGCACTTCTTCGATGACCGTGTTGGGGCGCAGTTCAATCTGCGGATGCGCAATCACTCTCTCCAGCATGATCTTCGAAGCTCGAAAGGCATCGCGGCGATGGAGCAGCGTGACCTTCGAGGCAAAGCGGGTAAGAAACAGCGCCTCTTCCATCGCCGAATCGCCGCCGCCCACTACCGCAATCTCTCGCCCGCGGAAGAAGAAGCCGTCGCAGGTGGCGCAGCTTGAAACGCCGTGGCCGATCAGCGCCTGCTCACTGGGCAAGCCGAGCCAGCGCGCGCTGGCCCCGGAGGCGACGATCAGCGTGCGTGTCAGAATCTCGCCTGCCGAAGTCTGTAGCCGGATCGGCCTTGCGCTCAGGTCCACCGAAAGCAGGTGGGCAAGCTGGAGGGTTGCGCCGAAGCGCGCTGCCTGCTTCTTCATGTTGTCGATCAACTCCGGCCCCTGGATGCCCTCCGGCCAGCCGGGAAAGTTTTCTACCAGCGTGGTGATGGAGAGCTGGCCGCCGGGTTCGTGGCCCTCCAGCACCAGGGGTTCAAGTCCCGCGCGAGCGGTGTAGATTGCAGCGGTGAGTCCGGCGCAGCCGGAGCCAAGAATCACTGTCGAACGTGTCTCTGTCATGTTGGTTCCCGTGTCGATTTTAATTGCTCCTCGCGGCCCCAGGCCCTGCACAACGCCCGCC
This sequence comes from Occallatibacter sp., assembly GCA_049522975.1. Taxonomy (GTDB): domain Bacteria; phylum Acidobacteriota; class Terriglobia; order Terriglobales; family Acidobacteriaceae; genus Telmatobacter. The sequence continues at coordinate 27,901 of JBEKNI010000006.1, forward strand.
GCACTCATTAAGATGAAGCTCATGGCGAATCTGACTCTTATCTACGGCCTGCGGCTGCTCCCCGAAGGGGAAGTTACCGAAATTCAGGACGCGACGCTCAAGCTGGCCAACGGCCACCAGGCCCGCGTCACCATGCACCTCATCGAAGGCTCGCGCGAGGAGATCGAGGCCCAGCTCAAGCGCAGCCTGGACGCCTTCTTCGACTTCTACCCGGAGATCTGAGAGCTTTCCCGGCCAAAAGGTCAGGTCCGGCGTCCCTAAGAACTCGGTATTTCTCAATCCCCCCGGCTCGCCCTCGCCGGGCCTGCCGTTTTTTGCGCCAAACAGCCAAGAATCATTAGCTTCTCTTGTTACTTAAGGATTTCTACTCCAACCGCCGCGCGCCGATGAGAAGACTTAGCCCGCCTTCGAGCCTTCTGAATGTCTTCTTGTGAGAACTCCAAGACGAGCCGGCAGCCTCTGCCCGGAGCGCACCCATGTCCGACTTGCGCCGTCTCCTCCAATGCCGCACAGCAGCCTGGCTTCTGGCTTCGCTTCTGGCGCCGGCGGCGGCGATTGCCGGCGGACCAAGGCATGTGGCCGGCATCAGCTATTTCAATGCGGGAGTGCTGGGCCAGCCCATCTACTGGGCCAACGGACAATTGAATTACTACGTCGATCAGGGTCCGCTGAACGCTACGGTGACCAACCAGCAGGCCAAGGCCATGGTGGACGCGGCGGCGGCTCTGTGGAGCGCGGTTCCCACGGCCGGCGTCACGCTCACCGACATGGGCCAGTTGAATGAGGACGTGAGCGGCGCGAATATCGTGGTCAGCGGCACGAACTTCACGGTAGCCAACGAGCAGATCAACCAGTTGGGCCAGATCAGCTCGCCGGCCGACGTGACTCCGGCGGCTGCCAGCTATCCGCTGGGGGTGATCTTCGACGCGGACGGTTCGGTGATCGACACGCTCTTCGGCACGGGCGCCAGCCAGCCGACCAGTTGCCAGAACAACGGCGTTGTTGTGTGGCTGGACAACGTGAACCCGGATGCGACGATCGCGCACGGCATCATCGTACTCAATGGCCTTTGCGCCACCAACGCCAGCCTTTTGCAGATGATGAGCTTTGAGCTGGAGCGGGCCTTCGGGCGGATCCTCGGCCTGGACTACGCGCAGGTGAACCCCGGCGCACTTCAGAACGGCGAACCGGGCGGCACGCTGGGCTGGCCGGTGATGCAGCCGGGGAGCGGCAACTGCTCGGCCGGCGGCGGCGTCTGCATCCCCAACCCCTCCGTGTTGCGCTGGGACGACATCGCCGCCCTGAATCGCATCTACCCCGTAACCGCCGCCAACCTGGCCAGCTTTCCCGGCAAAAAACTTACCGCGGCCAATACGATCTCCATTCAGGGAACGATCAGTTTCAGGAACGGCGTAGGGATGCAGGGAGTGAACGTGGAGGCCCGGCCGCTGGCCGCCAGTGGCCCGGCCTACCAGTACACCGTCAGCTTTGTCTCCGGCTCCTACTTCAACGGCAACCACGGCAACCCGGTCGCCGGTTTTAGCGACGAGAATGGCAATCCTCTGACCATGTGGGGATCGAACGAAGCCGCTCTGCAGGGTTTCTTCGACCTGAGCGGAATTCCGCTGCCACCGGGCGCGACCAAGGTTGGTTATCAGGTAACCTTCGAGGCGGTGAATCCCAATTCCATCCTCACTTCCTCGGTCGGCCCCTATCTGGACGGCTCGCCGGAGCCTTCGGGGACGCTGGCGTCGGTGACCACGCCGGCCATGACGGTGGGCAGCGCGCAGATGCTGGCTGTCACAGTCGAGAACTCGGCGGAAGGCGGCTATAACGACGCCATCGGAAGCCAGGCCGAGCCGCGCACCTTGCCCGCCAGCGGGCTGTGGAGCGGCCGGCTGAGCCAGATTGGCCAAACCGACTGGTTCCTCTTCCCGGTCCGGGGCGGGCGCACCTTCACTATCTTTACCCAGGCGCTGGACGAGACCGGCGCTCCCAGTAACCTGAAGGCGATGCCAGCGCTGGGCGTCTGGGACGCATTCGATCCGGTGGGCGCAGCGGCGGTGGGCGCTGCCTCGGGGCTGAACGGCCTAGCCACGGGCGAAACCTGGCTGCAGGTCTCGGCCTCGGCCGACGATGTGGTGCGCATCGGCATTGCCGATGAGCGCGGCGACGGCCGCCCGGACTACGCCTACGAGGGCATTGTGCTCTATGCCGACACGGTCCAGCCATTGCGGCTTCCGGCCTCGGGCGGGCCTATCGTGATTCACGGCATGGGCTTCCGGCTCACTGACACGGTCGAAGTAGGCGGCCAGGCGGCCATAATCACCAGCATCTCGCCAAACGAGATCACCGCCATCGCGCCAGCGGCCGCCGCCGGCGTCACCGGCTCGGTGGATGTCGAGGTGGACGACCTGCCTGTCTACTATGCATCCGCCGTCATCTCCGGCGGCGTCAGCTACGATTCCGGCACGGGGGACGCGCTCACGCTGGTCACCGCGCCCATGAGCACGGTGCCTATCGGCGTGCCGGAGCCGTTCTCGGTCATCGCCCTCGGCTCGGAGCTGAGCCCGGCCGGCGGAGTCTCGGTCGTCTACACCGTGACCAGCGGAACGGCGACCCTGGGCTGCGGCAAATCCGCCTGCGTGGTTTCGGCCACGGGCGATGGCCGCGCCTCGATGAACGTCACGGCGGCGGACGGAACCTGGTCGATTGTGACTGCTTCGCTGACCAACGGCTCCAGCCTGCAAGCGCAGTTTTGCGGCGGAACGCCTCCGGTACTTACGTCGCTTTCGCCCATGTTGTCGCTGGCCGCCGGAGCCACGGCGAACTGGACGGCACAGGCCCTGGTACTGAACAAGGGTCTTCCCGCCAGCGGCCAGACGGTCGCTTGGGCTGCGGCCGGCAGCGGCATCGCCATCCAAAGCGGCGCCGTCACCACCGACTCCAACGGCATCGCCGCCAAGGCGCTGACCGTGGGACCGCTGATCGAAGGCCAAACTGTGACCTCCAATGCCTGCCTGAACGGCACCAGTCAGTGCGTCGCCTACACCGCCTTCGGCGCTCGCCCGGAGTACGCCAGCCTCGAAGCCGTCTCCGGGACCGCGCAGAGCCTCTCCATCAACGGAACCGCCAGCCAGATTACGCTACGCGTGCTCGACATGGACGGCAACCCCATGGCCGGAGCCGCGGTCACGCTTTACCAGGCGCTCTATGCCTGGGCGCCCCCCTGCCCGCCCCATGGCCGCTGCGCCCAGAGCGAGCTGCTGGCCACCCAGGCCGCCACGGCCACCTCCGCCCTGGACGGAACCGTCATCTTCACTCCGGCATCGCTCCCCGGCGTGGCCACCAATATGCTCGGCACGGCCGTCACCGGCAACACCGGCAGCGCCAGCATCGCCGTCGAGCAGCATCCGTAGAGCAGTTAGCAATGGCCAGGAAGCGGAGCGCGCGCACCGCCCTTTCTGGTTCTCGGAGTTCCAGCGGAGTGCTGCCCGCGCTGTGCTAGTATCGGAATGGATGCAGGACTACCATAGGCCAATGAAATACCGTCCGGATATGGACGGATTGCGAGCGGTAGCCGTTGGCTCAGTGGTTGCATACCATTGCGGGTTGCGGTGGTTCAGCGGGGGTTTCGCCGGAGTCGATATCTTCTTCGTCATCTCCGGATATCTGATCGGCTCCCTCGTCTATAAAGAGATTCGCGGGCACAGCTTCAGGATAGCCAAGTTTTACGAACGGCGCGCCAAGCGCATTCTTCCCGGGCTGTTCGCCGTTTTGGCGGCCGGCTACCTTGCGGGCTTGGTCTTGCTTTCTCCCTCGGAGTTGAAGGACTTCGCGAAATTTGCGCTCGCGACCATCGCGTCGGTCTCAAATATTGCCCTGTGGCTCAAGTCGGGATATTTCGCTGCCGGGTCCGATCAGCGACCGCTGCTGATGACCTGGTCGCTGGGCGTCGAGGAACAGTTCTACCTGATCTTTCCGTTGTTGATGCTGCTGATTCGCAGACTCTCGCAGCGCGCGCAGTTCGCCATCATCGGCGGGCTTGCCTTGCTCTCCCTGGTGATTTCGATCCGGGCCGCCACGATCAATCCGGATGCGGCCTTCTATCTGCTTCCTACGCGGGCCTGGGAGTTGGCGTCCGGCATTCTGCTGGCCATGGCGGAAGCCAACCGCTCGCATCTATCGATCAAGCCGCCGGCAGTTGCCATGCACGCGGTCAGTCTTTCGGGCCTGGCATTGATCGGCGTGGCAATCTTTTCTTTCGACACCTTCACGGCGTTCCTCGGCTACTCCGCGATGCTCCCGGTTGCCGGAGCTGTACTGATCATCTCGGCGCGGCACGGCATCGTGAACCGCATCCTTGCTTGGCGCCCGTTTGTCTTCATAGGCCTCGTATCCTACTCGTGGTACCTTTGGCACTGGCCTGTGCTGAGTCTTGCGCGCATCTGCTCCGACTCGGGCATATCCGCAAGCGTCGCTGTCACGCTAGCTCTGATTTCGTTCGTTCTCGCCGTGCTCTCATGGAGGTTCGTCGAGCAGCCGTTCCGCAATTCATCCACGCCAACGCATTTGCTGCTCAAACGGTATGCCGCCCTGGCAGTGGCAATGACGATCCCCGCTATTCTCTTTTGGGCCAGCGGCGGACTGCCGCAACGGAACCGGCAAGTCCAACAGATGGAGAGCAGCGCGGATCCGTTTCGCCACGATGTCTGTGTGATGTCGTACGGAGTCTCTCATCCGATGCTGAGGCCTCCATGTGTTCCTTCCGGTCAAGGACGCGCCGTGGCGCTCATCGGCGACAGCCACGCCTCGGCTCTGGCTGGCGGATTGCGGCCGTTGGCCGCGCGGCAAGGATACCGGCTCTTGGAGTTTACCAAGTCCGTTTGCCCGCCGCTACAGGAAGTAGTGCCATATTCCATGCGTTATCCAGGGCGCGAAGATGAGTGCGGCGAGTTCAATCGCGAGACCATCGGCTACATTCTGCGCGATCCAAGCATAAACGTTGTGGTTATTTCCGGTCTGTGGTCCGCGTATCTTTCCGACAATGCAAGGCAGTGGAAACTTCTGGCTGAAAACAACCATGGTCCGGGTTTGCCGCCTGAGCAGCCAGATGCGCTATTCCAGCGGGGGTTGAATGCGGAGATCGGCCAACTGGAACAGGAGGGTAAGATTGTCTACCTGTTGCAGGATAACAACTCTTTCCCATTCGATCCAATGCGTCACATGCGCACCCGGTTGATTGCTCCGCGACGCGCCTTAACGCGTTTTTTTGCCCCTTCGACAGAAGATTGGCCGGATGGAGTCGCTCCCCCGACCGGCTCCCCCGAAGAAGCGGAGGCGCGCCGCCTGGTGGCGCTGGTAGCCAGGGCCCATCCTGAAGTCAAGGTGATCGATCCGGAGGAAAAGCTCTGCTCCACGGCCGGCTGCCGATTCGCTCTCGGTAACCAGACTCTCTTCGCGGATTCTCAACATCTTTCTTCGCTTGGAGCGCAGATAGCCCTTTCAGAGATGAAGCTGCCATAGCCATTTGTCTGTAGCTTGCAGCCGGCTGCTGCCAGTTGACCGGAAGTTCCGAGGCTTGGCGCGACGCAATCCCGCCACGATCCGCAGTGCGCTCGCGCCTGAGCAGGCGAGGCGCGGAGGATTCTGAGACCGGCAAGAAAAAATGCTGCCGGGATAGGTTCCGGCAGCGTGGAAGGAAAAACGGCGGCAGCCTTGGAGTCCGGTAATGAGCCGTTACCACCGTGCTCCGCGGATCTGGGTGTGGCTGCCGCCGGCTCTGAGGGGCCTATGAGTGCGCGGCCCGCAATACTGAGTGCCCAACCGGATTGTTTTTTCCGGCCAATCTTCCGCCGGGCTGGCGGTCGCCCTCCAGGCGGAACTGGCGGATCATGCCGTCCAGGTCGCTGGCCAGCGAGGCCAGGTTCTTGAGGGCTTCGACGGCTTCTTCGGCGCCCTGGGCATTCTCCACCGACAACTGCGAAATCTGGCCGGCGGACTCGGAGATCTCGCCGGAGGCCGAGGTCTGCTCGGTGGCGGCGGTGGCGATGAGGTGAATCTGGTGCTCCACCTGCCGGGACGACTCGATGATGGCCTCCAGGCTTTTGCGGGCATGGGCGGTTTCTCCCATGCCGCTCTCCACCGCTGCGCGGCTATCCTGCATCACCTGGAGGGTCTCGCGGGTCTCCTCTTGAATGCTGCGGATGGTACCGGATATCTCTTCGGTGGCGCTCTTGGTCCGCTCGGCCAGGCGGCGAACCTCGCCGGCGACGACGGCGAATCCGCGGCCATGCTCGCCGGCGCGGGCCGCCTCGATGGCCGCGTTCAGGGCCAGCAGGTTGGTCTGCTCGCTGATCTCCTGAATGACGTTGACCACCTTGCCGATCTCCTCGGAGCGATGGGCCAGGGAGGTCATCTTGCTGGAAACCGAACTGGTAGCCGCGGCAATCTTTTCCATCGTCGCGGCCGCGGCCTGCATCACCGCTCCTCCCTGGTTGGCGGTGTCGGCGGATACGCGGCTGGAGCTGGCGGCGCTTTCGGCGTTGTGGCTGATCTCGCCGATGGTCGCGGTCATCTCCTGCGCGGCGGCGGCAATCTGGTTGGTCTTGCTGGACTGGGTATGGGCATTGCCGGCGGTCTGAACCGAACGGGCGCTGATCTCAGTGGTGGCCGCCGAGAGCGTCTCCGCGCCCTGGGCGACGGATAGCAGCACGCTGCGGATGGCGGTCACGGTGGTATTGAACGCGTCCGCAATTTGGCCAATTTCATCGGCTCCAGTTTTCATGCCGCTTACAGTAAGATCCTTGGCTGCCATGCGCTCCAGCGCCTCCTTGAGCTTGAGCAGCCGGGGCGCGATTACCCGCGTAAGCATTGAGCCGATGAGGGCGCAGAGGAGGACGATTAAGACTGTGGCCCCGGTGCTGATCCAGATGGCGCGGCTGCTGGCGAGGGTGGCAGCAGTGGATTCCTCCATGCCGGCTTTAATGTTGAGACTAAGAACTCCATTCGTGGCCGTTTCCGACTCGGTGACCAATGCGAGAGTGGAATCCGCCGTCAGTAGATCCAGCGCATCGCCGGCCTTGCCGGCGGTCAACAAGTTTTGTGTCTGGTTGCTGATTTCCATGTATCGAGCGAAGTTGGTTGCGATTTTCTGGTAGACTTCGTGTTCTTCCGGAGCCGCGATCAATGGCTCGTAACCTTTCATCCCGTCCTGATACGCAGCGATTGCCTCTTGCCGTCGAGCGCGATCCCGAGACGAACATGCCGATGTCTGGCAAAGGAGAAGGGCGAGATCCCACCTGCGTGTTTGCTGGATTCCTGAACGTATTTCAGCCAATTGGATCACGGAAGGGAATCTCTTATCGCTCACATCCAGATTCCTGGAGCCGATCGCCTGGAACGCGTTGAATGTATATGTGCCCAGCACGATGCACAGTCCGCAGACGATGCCGAAGGCGAGGGTGAACTTGCGGGAGATGGGGAGATTGCGCAGCCACTGCATGAGCGAAACCCTTTCTGGGCGATTCAGAGCTTTCATCGGCGGAATCAGACAGGACTTGAACGCTTTCGCATGCATAGGAGCGGCGCACGAGCGAGCCGGGGAAGCAACCTGACTGTAACAATGGGAACTTAAAATGGTAACGACTTCTGAAATCAAGCAGAAGCCCCGGCGCAACCGGACCGGAGACAAATTGCAAGGAGAAAGTGAATGAAGGCAGGTTTTTTGCAGCAAGAGCGAATCAAGATCGTATTTCTGGGTCTGGCAGTGGTTTTAACATTGTCTTTTTCTCATGAAGCAGCGGGACAGAGCAAGCCGGCCGCGAGCGTGGTCAAGCCGCTGGAACTGAGCGTGGTATACGTGCCTGGAGTGTCATTGGCGCCAACGGCAAGCGGTGGAGTTCCATCGAATGGAACCTTCACCTTCACTTCGCAGAACGGCCCCTTTTGCATTCAGGGTTTGGTGGTGAGCGCGAGTCCAACCGCAGCTGTGGCAGCCAAGGAATTCGGCGACGTATGGATCAACCTGGAGTACATCGACGGCATCGGTCTATCTCACCCCTACGTCACGCTGGGGGACGGCACGACCGGCGGCTTCTCGGCGTATGACCTGGTTCTCAACTATGGGGGACCGATCTGCGCCGCCAAGACCGTGCAGTTTCATCTGATTCAGTGGCCGGCGCAAATAGGGTCAGGAACAACAGTCAACGTCTTTGGCCAGGCGATCGTCTCAACCGCCAGCGGAAATGCGGTGACAGTGAAGTAGCTCTCACGCGGGTACTTTCATTTTGCAGACGGACCAAGGCGTTGTCCGCGGAACAAGATCGTACCTCCCGGACAACGCCTGGCAGTAAGATTCATTCGAGTTTTTTTGACATGACGATGCAGTGGCATTCGGCCCCGGATTTGAGTCCGCGGGAGGTGCTGAACTTCTCCGTGCCGGTCTCGATGTAGCCGAAGCGGCGATAGATGGGCGGCAGCTCGGGGCGCAGGCTGAGAACGAGAATGTCCACGGCCTCGCATCCCTGACGGCGGAGGTGACCTTCGCCGGCCTGGAAGATGCGGCGGCCCAGACCCAGGCCCTGATGAGCGGGGTCCACGGCAAGCTGGCCCAGGTAGCCGCGCGCGCCGCGCACTTCGGTATAGACGCAGCCAAGCAGCCCGCCGGCGGCATCTTCTGCAGCCAGGATGACGCCCTTCTGCATCATGGCTGCCAAGCGATCCTCGTCGGTGCGTGTGCCCTCGAAGAAGGTTTCGATGGCAAAGGCGGAGTTGATGAGCCGAATCAGGCGGGGACGGTCGGCCTCAGAGGCGACGCGGATGCGGATGGAAAAGACGGGCTCGGAGGTGATACTTTCGTCCTGGGGCATAGGCATCAAACGGGGCGCAAAAGACACGGCGATCTTGAGTATAACGGTTGTTTGCGGAGGAGTTTGGGTGCTGGAGCCGGAAAAGCAGGAGTTGCTGCGTGCTTTGAAAGAAGGCCGGATGCGCTGCACGCGTCCCTGGCTGGAGTGGACGATAGTCTTGCAAGGAGAAAACCGGTCTCCGGCGGATGGTCGATCCTGGAATGTGTGGAGCACGTGGCCGTCGCGGAGCGATTTCTGCTCTCGCGGCTGACCGGCGCTTCGCTTAGCGAGCAGCCGCCTGAGAATCAAGCCAGGGAGAAATGGCTCGCGGCACGCGCCGCAGACCGCTCCCGGCCAATCGAGTCCCCGGAGGAGGGGCGGCCGGCGGGCCGTTTCGAGCGTCTGAGCGAGGCTCTTGGCGACTTTGAGCGGACGCGCACCGAGACGGTGCGATTTGTGGAGGAATTCGCGGACGAGCTGAGATTCCGGCTTACTGATCATCCACTGATACCTGGCCCGGTCAATCGCATGGAGATTCTGCTGTTGGTTGCCGCTCATCCGGCGCGTCATGCAAAGCAGATCGCCCAGACTCGGGCGGGTTTGGCTGCGGCGGAGGCGCGAGGCTAGAGACACCGGCGGACTCGTGGGTCTCTGTCCACATTGACTGCCTGGAACTCAGCGCCGTAGGCTCATAGCATGGAGTTCAAGGTAAGTGAGCTGGAACGGGAGCCGATCGAGTTCGAGCTGGAACTGGCTCCGGGAGCGGTGGATCTGGGCCAGGAGGCCGAGCAGAAGGGGCTGCTGGCCGCTAGCGGCCGGGCCGAGGTACTGCACGAGCATCGGGGGCCAAAGGAGATTGTGGCCGACATCCGGCTCCGGGGGCGCTTTGCCGGCAGATTCGAGGTTCCCTGCGCGCGTTGCGTCGAGCCGGTCGAGATTCCGCTCGAAGCCGATTTCGACCTGATCTTCCGGCCCGTTGCGGCTGACGCAGAGGCCGCGGAACGGTCCATTACCCCGCAGGAGACCGAAATCGGTTATTATCAGAAAGACAGCCTTGTGCTTGAGGATGTGCTGCGTGAGCAGGTGCTTTTGTCCCTGCCGGTCAGAACGCTTTGCAAGCCGGACTGCAAGGGACTTTGCCCGCGCTGCGGCGCAGACCGCAACCGCCAGGCCTGCTCCTGCGAAGAGGGTCCGAGCGATCCCCGATGGGAGGCGCTGGCAGGTCTTCGCGGCCGGATCGAGTCCAAGGAAACAAGCCCGAAAAGAGATTGAGGGCGCCTCAAGCACGCGCCGGAATGCAGTCAGGAGATCGTATGGCCTGAAGCGGGCCGGAAGACGAAAGGAATTCTAGTTATGCCGAATCCGAAGAGGCGCCACTCGACGCGCCGCACCGCCAATCGCCGCTCTCACGACTTTCTGACGGCCGTTGGGCTCTCCGAGTGTCCGAAGTGCCATGAGAAGAAGCTGCCCCATCGCGCCTGCCCCAAGTGCGGCGAGTACAACGGCCGCGCCGTGCTGGATGTGAAGGAAGAAGCCAAGTAGGCCCCGGCTCCCATGCTCATAGATATTGCGCTTGACGCCGTAGGCACCGACAAAGCTCCGGAGGCGGAGGTTCGCGGCGCGATCCTCGCCTGCAAGGCTCTGCCCGTGCGGGTTCACCTGGTTGGGCCGGAGATGGAGTTGCACGATCTTCTCGACGACCTTCTGGGCAATGAAGACCTGCCCATCGTCATCCACCACGCCTCGGAACGCATCGGCATGGAGGAAAAGGCGGCGCAGGCGCTGCGCACCAAGCGCGACAGTTCGATCCGCGTGGGGCTGAAGCTGGTGCGCGAGGGCGTGGCGGCGGGATTTGTCACCGCCGGCAACACCGGCGCGGCCATGGCCACGGCCAAGATGGTGCTGGGCGCCCTGCCCGGCGTGGACCGTCCGGCTTTGGCAACTCCCATGCCCAGCTCCACTGGAAATCCCTGCGTGCTGCTGGACGTGGGCGCCAACGTGGATTGCAAGGCGCATAATCTGGCGCAGTTTGCGGTGATGGGCGAGATCTATGCCCGCAGCGTGCTCAAGATCGAGTCGCCGCGCGTTGGGCTGCTCTCGATCGGCGAGGAAGAGAGCAAGGGCAACGACCTGACCCACGAGGCTTTTCCGCTGCTGAAGGCGCTGCCCATCCGCTTCATCGGCAACGTGGAGGGCCGCGACATCTTCTCCGGCCTGGCGGACGTGATTGTCTGCGACGGCTTTGTGGGCAACGTGGCGCTCAAGACCAGCGAGGGCGTGGGCCGTTTCGTGCGCGATGTGTTGCGCCAGTCGCTCACCCGCACCGTCACCGCCAAGGTGGGCGCGCTGCTTTCACGACAGGCTTTCAATGAATTCCGCCACCGCCTGGACTACAGAGAATATGGCGGAGCGCATCTGCTAGGGGTGCGCGGGGTGTGCATCATCGGTCACGGCTCCTCGAATGATCGCGCCATCTTCAACGGCATCCGCGTGGCCTACGAATCCGCCAAAGGCGGCACCATCGAGCGCATCGAGGCCGAGTTTTCCAGCCTCCCCAAGCGCAACGGCACTGCGGCAGGCTCCGCGGAGAATCCTGTTCAGCCGGACAATCCGGCGGCCGGCTCCGGCGCGACGGTCCAATAGCTCCGATGCCTGCCGATTCCGTCAGCCTTCCTTCCGCGTTCGACCCCTCCGTGGTGGGCCAATTGGCCTGTCCAGTCTGCCTGGGTGAGCTTCGCCTAGAAGAACGCAAGCTGCTCTGCGCCGAGTGCGGCCGCGCCTACCCGGTTGTGGACGGGATACCGGTGCTGATTGGCGAAAAGACGGCCATTCTTGGCAGCGAGAGAGCTGCCGATCCCCATGCTTGACTCGCGGAGGATTTCATCCTGGCGCGATGGCCAAGCCGGAAAGAATTAACACTTTTATTAATCGCTAATTCTTGGTATTCTATGTGAGTTATGCTCAATGGACTGGACATCCTGATCCTCTTGCGTCTTTCTCTTGAGAGCGATGTGCGGATTCCATCGAAAACGCTCGCCGAGGAGCTTTTTGTCTCTCCGCCCGAGGTCTCCTCGTCGCTGAAGCGGTCTCAGTTTTCAGGTCTCCTCTACAGGTCCAACTCCGAAAAGCGCGTGAATCGCACTGGCTTTCTGGAGTTTCTGAGCCACGGGCTCCGATATGTCTTTCCGGCCGAAAGAGGCTCGCTCACGCGTGGAATTCCAACCGCCGCCTCAGCGGAACCACTGAAGGCACACTTTGCGCAGGACAGCGAACCTCCGCCCGTCTGGCCCTATGCGCAGGCAACGGTTCGGGGATACTCCTTCCTGCCGCTGCACCGGCAGGCGCCCAGAGCCGCTTTGCGGGATGCAAGACTCTACGAGCTGCTGGCCCTGGCGGACGCTGTGCGCGGAGAACGAACCAGGGAGCGCAAGCTGGCCATCGACGAACTGACCAAGCGGTTGACGGATAGCCATGCCTGACTCCAATCTCTTGCTTCTGGAAGAAGCGGCGGTAAGGCTCGGTCCGCTTCTCGATGAGGTTGTGTTCGTTGGAGGCGCAACGCTGAGCCTGCTCATCACCGACCCCGGCGCGGCGCCAGCGCGTGCCACAATCGATGTCGATGTGATCGCCAGGATTGCGACCTACGGCGAATACAACGACTTCTCAGAGCGCCTTCGAGTGCGCGGTTTCGTCGAGGATACGCGCGAGAATGCTCCCGTATGTCGCTGGATTCATGGCGGCCTTACGCTGGATGCAATGCCGGTTGAGGAGATTCTTGGATTCAGCAACCGGTGGTACCGTAGCGCGTTCGATGCTGCGCGGCAAGTGGTGTTGCCCAGCGGCAGCCGGATTCGCGCGATCACCGCTCCCTATTTTCTCGGCTCCAAGGTCGAGGCCTTCCGAAGCCGGGCGAACGGGACTTCTATGCCAGTCACGATCTGGAAGATTTTGTCTCCGTCATCGATGGTCGCGAATCGATCTGCGAGGAGATCGCTTCCGCGCCCGCCGGTCTGTGCGACTACCTGGCCGATGCGGCAAGCAAACTGCTGAAAGAAACGCGTTTTCGCGATGCGCTTCCCGGTTACCTCTTGCCCGATCTGGCAAGCCAGCAACGCCTCGGCGATGTGCTCCGGAAACTCACGGCGATTTATCGCCGGCGATAGAAGGGAAGCACGATCAGCAGCGCGAGTCCGATGGCCGCAGCCAGGGCTAGCGCCACCAGGCCAAAGAGCAGCTTTAGACTGGGTCCCTGGATGGGCCTGGACTCCGGTTCGTCGCCGCGGCCGGGCGGAAGGATCTCAGGATCACTCATACTTCAACGACTCCACCGGGTCCAGTTGCGCGGCGCGCGCCGCGGGAACCGTGCCAAAGATGACACCCACCAGCATGGCTACGCCGAGGGCGATGACCACCGACCAGCCCGAGACCGGCAGGTCGAAGTTGGTGAGGAAGCGGACCGACAACGGGATGGAAAGCCCAACGCCGGTGCCCACAATGCCGCCCACCAGCGAGATGAGGACCGCCTCGGCCAGAAACTGGAGGCGGATTTCGCGGGCAGTGGCGCCCACCGCTTTGCGGATGCCGATCTCGCGGACCCGGGCGCGCACGTTGGCCAGCATGATGTTCATGATCCCGACCCCGCCCACCGCCAGGGTTACGGCGGCCACCAGCATCAAAACCGCGGTCAGCGCATTGGCGATCTTGGCGGCCATGTCCAGCAGCTCCTTGAGCGTTTGCGCAATGTAGACCGAACCCGGCCGGTGGCGCTCCTGCACGATGCGGACGATCTCCCTGGCTGCATCCGGAACCTCGTCCATGCTGCGCATCGAAAAGTAGATCTGCTTGACGTTTTCGGTTCCAGTAAAGTAGCGGGCCACCGAAAAAGGAATCAGAATGGTCTGGTCGGCGATCTCGGACTGGCCAAAATCGTCCACGCTCATCTTGAAGACGCCGATGATGGTGAACGGAATGCCGCTGATTTCAAAGCTCTGGCCGACTGCCGCATCCGAACTCCCGAAGCGGGCCCGGGCGAACAACTCGGAGACGACCGCGCATTTGATGTGGGCCGCGTCGTCGGTCTCGTCCAGGAACCGGCCCACCGGCACCAGCAGGTTGTGAATCTTCAAGTACTGCGGGCTTACGCCCAGCACCAGCGTATCCTTGACGATGCCCGACCCGAAGTTGATGCGGGCGTGCGTCTCCATCACCGGTGAGGAGTACATCACGCCCGGAAGCCGCTCCAGCACGGCCTTCTCGTCGTCGCGGGTGAGCGAGTCGTTGTAGACGGTGCGCTCGGCCCCGATCGCCCCGCCGCTGGAGTACTCCAGTTCGACCGAGTTGGTGCCGAATTTCTGGATCAACTGGAGCACATACTGCTTGCCGGTCAACCCCACGGTCGCCACCAGGATCACCGAAGCGGTGCCAATGACCATGCCCAGTGCGGTCAGCGCAAAACGCATCTTGCCGGAGCGAAAGCTATCCACGGCCAGCTTCAGAATCTCGCTCAGCACCATGGTGCGGCGGGCGCTAAGCAGCGTCTGCTCGAAGCTGCGATGGCGGACATGATCGGTCGGATTCATAACTACAGCTTACCGTGGACTGTGGAGAGTGAACAGGGATCGGGGGATAGGGAGTAGGGAATAGCCGGGTGCTGGGCGCCCCATCCTTCCGCATCCTGTGCGAAGGGGTGGGAGAGCTCGAACCCCCAAAAGCAACCCCGGCCAAAGCCGGGGTCCTCGGGCAACGAAAAATGAAGCGGACGAAGAACGGAAACGCCTAGGCCCTGGCCACGACGCGCTCCACTTCCTTCAGCCGGGCGGCCTTGCCGCGCAGTCCGCGGAGATAGAAGAGCTTGGCGCGGCGCACCTTGTAGCTGCGAATCTTCTCCACCTTGTCGACCACCTTGGAGTTGAAGGGGAAGATGCGCTCGACGCCCTGGCCAAAGCTCATCTTGCGCACGGTAAAGGTGCCCTGCGGGCCTTTGTTGACGGCGATCACCAAGCCTTCAAATGCCTGCAACCGCTCCTTGTCGCCTTCCTTGATCTTCACCTGGACGCGAATCTGGTCGCCGGGCGCAATCTCTGGCAGTGGGTGTTCGCGCTTGGGCTTCAGCCTGTCTGCCAAGCGCTGCATTACGGGATGAATTGACATGGTGGTTTCCTGCTGTTGGACTCAGAACTTTTAGTTTACTACAAAGCAGGCGGTTTGCGGCGGGCCTTGCGCGATAGTCCGGACTGCCCTGTTCCGCCACCCCGCGAGGATGCGTTATAGTTCCGGGTATGGATGAGAAACGCGAACTGCTGCGCCACACGCTGGCGACCCTGGCCTACCGGGCTACCCGTGCCTTGGAAGGCGCGCCCGACCACTTTGCCGGATTCGCCGGCGCCGGACGGATGCCGGTGCAGATTCTGGCCCATATGGGCGATCTTTTTGAATGGGCGCTGAGCGCCGCCATGGGGCAGGAGCGCTGGAGCACCTCCCAGCCGCGCGTCTGGGCAGAGGAGCAGCAGCGCTTCTTCGAGTCGCTGCAAACCTTCGATGCCTTTCTAGCCACGGGCGGACCGCTGCACGCCTCCGTCGAGCAGTTGTTCCAGGGCCCTGTGGCAGACGCACTGACGCATGTGGGTCAGTTGGCCATGCTGCGCCGCCTCTCCGGCAGCCCTACGCACGGGGAGAACTTTTTTGCCGCCGAGATCAAGGCCGGGCAAGTGGGCGCGGACCAGCCCGCGGCGGCGAAGCCCTTCAAGCCGCGATAGCGCTCCGGTCTTTCATTGATTTGTGGCTTCCCACCCTGGCGACAAACGCACGAGCCGCAGGTCCTTCGACTCGCTACGCTCGCTCAGGACGACAGAAAGGGTGGGGCACAGAGCTTTATTGTAGCTGCCAGCGAATCTATTGAAACGCCAGCGGCTTCCAGGCGCCGTTGTCCTTGAGCGCCAACTGAATCGGGCGGGGCGGACCTAGCGGCGGGATGGTCACTTCAATCCATAGCTCCTGGCCGGGCTTTAACCGCGCGGGGTCCGCGGCGTGCTCGGCAATGTAGAAGTCAACCGGCTCGTCGAGGCGCAGGGAGTCACAGGCGGTTCCCGGCATCGCCGAGACCATCACTCCCTTCGAAGTGAGGTCGGCCTCGGGAATCCGAATCGCCATCAGCTTGCTTTTCTCCACCGTCAGCTTGGCGCGGAAGGCTGCGGCTCCCCGCCAGTTGACAGTAAAACCGTTGGGCCGGGTGGTGCCGTCGGCGTTGCGCGGAAAGGTGGCGTCAAAGGCGCTGGGCAGCGTGCTCTGGCAGCCGTCGACGGTCAGTTGCAGGCTCAGGTAGCGGCCGCGCATCACCAACTCCGGATCGTAGGCCGCCGCCCGCGTCCAGACGCGCGGGCAGTGGGCGCGCTGGTAGAGGTACTTGGCCGCAATCGACGAGACCAGCGCCAACTGAATCAGAAGCAGCGCGATGGAGGTTTTGGAAAATTTCATCTGTCCTCCTGTGCGGAATGGTCCGCTTTTTTCATGCCAGCCACGAGGTTGCGGCGCATTTTCTCAAGTGCCCATCCCCCGGCCAGGAAGAGAATCCCCAGCCCGATCAGCCCCAGCGAGCGGCCGACCTTGTCCAGAATGTCGCTGTAGTAAAACCAGCCGACGGCAATCGCGAAGCCCACAATGCCGAGGTTGACCAGCGACCGAGAAGCCTGCCGCACACCCCACCAGATGATGAAGACGGCAAAGGCCGCAACCAGCGCATGGGCGGCGAGGTTGGGATCGCTGCGCACGTAGGAATAGTTGCTGCCGTAGTTCTGGTCGTAATAAGTCCAGACTCGCTGGCACCAAGGCAGCGCAATCGAGAAGCAAATCGCGGCAGCCACGGGTATCACGCTCTTGCGGAATTTGAAGACGGCGAAGAGCAGCGGAATCGCTGCAATGTCGACCCAGCCCCAAGTCTGAAGTCCGAGAGATATGTAGGTCTTATTTCCCCAGGAACTCCATCCCTCCAGCAGAAGGCCAGCCCCGACGGTTGCGGCGATGGCTGCAACCGCGAACAGAATTCCGTGGACGATCCTGCGCTTCGAGCCGAGAAAGAAGGTCAAGTAAAGAACCGCCCAAACGATCAGGAAGCGGCCTATATAGACGTTCTCGCCAATGTGGCCCTCGGCGGAATAGGAGAACTCCGAGAGAATCCAGGCCGGAACAAGGAGCAGCGCGAGCGTCTGCTGCGCCTCGTCGCGCAGCAGTGCCCAGCCTGCCAGCGCGGCCAAAGCCCACATCAGCACCGCTGCCGGCCAATGCTCCGCGATGTTGAAGATCTGGCCGACCAGCGCAATGGCCGCGCCGGTCGAGAGAGTCCCCACCGCGTGCAGAGCCGTCGAAAGCCCTCGGAATCGCTCCCGCGCCCAGGCTCCGCCGAGGTGGAAGACGCTGACCATGGCGAGCACCACGGCAAAGCGCGCGCCGGGGCTGATCTTGTCCCAATGGGCGGAGACAAACAGCGCCACGCCGCAGGCCAGCAGGATCGCGCCCAGAATCAGCGCCACGATCCCCTGCCAGCGCAAGCCGGAGGGTTTCTGTTGCTCACTCTCAAAGGTGCGGATGCGGCTTGCGGCCTCCGCATCCAGGACGCCGGCCGATTGCCAGCGATTGATTAACGATTCAAAGTCCGCCATGGCTATTGGCAAACAGTAGAACACATTTCAGGGCCTTCCGCGCCAGGAAATGGCTGACAATCTTCTGAAAATCGCCGAAGAGAGGATTCCATCGGCTGTGCGCCGGCCAGGCCATGCCAAAAGGAAGAGTAGCCGGCACAGTTGGATTGGGGTCCTGTTACCGGGTCTTCTTTTTCGCCGCATTGGCGGACTTGGGCTTCGACTCCGGCAGATGGCTAGTGGGGATGGGAGCCAGGTCGGAGCCGGTCCGCCGGACGCGCGTGTCGTCCATCTCATAAGTGATGGTCCGCGGAGCCAGCGGGCGGGTGATGCCGGTCTCCGGGTCGGTGGTGAGATTCAGGCCGCTGGCGATCTGGAAGTTGAAGACCGGCGCGCCGCCAGCCTGCGCGGGGGCTACCCGCACCGGCAGATAGCCCTCGATGGGATGCAGCCGGAAGGCCGTCTCGTAGCGATGATGGCGGATGCTCCAGGTGAAGACCCGCACCTGGTCGAAGTCGAAGGGCAGCCCGCTCACGGGCGGGGCCAACACGGTCACATACTGCGGTACGAGGTGGTCCGGCGTCGATGCCTCAGGGTCCAGAACCTTGTTGAGCACATAAGCGCCCACGTACCGCTGACCCTCGGCGTAGGCGCCAATCTCGTCGGGCACCTCCACATCCAGGCGGCCGGCCAGAAGCCATCCGGCGTGACCCTGGGCGTCGCGCACCAGCCACCAATCCTCTAACACGGGCGGTTCGGGCGCGGTCAGGCTGGCAATCTGCGCCGCCGGCTTCGCGCCAGGCTTCGAAGCGGCGGGAGTCTTTGCCGCTGAGCCGGTCTTCGCCTCCGGCGGCTTGGGAGCCTGCGCTGAACCTTGCGCGGCCGTTTTCGGAACCGTAGCGCGAGCCAGAAGCTCGACCTTCGCGTTGGCGGCCAAAAGATAAAACCGCGCCGCCTCCCGGCCCGGAACCAGGTGCAGGTAAATGTCGTCGCGCAGTACCCCAGTCGCCGCCACCGGATCGTCCTTGTGCGCGCTGGCAAGCCGCTCGAAGCCCTGGAAGGTCTTCGCGTCGATCACCGCCCGCTCTTCAATCCAGCCGATCTCGTTCTTCTGCGTCTTCACTTTCACAAAGCGGTGGCCGCGTTCCAGTACCTCGAGCGGCTGGCCGTTCTCGACCTCGGCCACGCGGTTGGAGACGGCGGCGACCCGGTCATGCAGATACATCTGCCGCGCCGAGACGTACACCGTGTCGTGATGCTCCTCGCGGAAGCGGGTGCATCCGCAGAAAGACACAACAAAGCACGCAAGAAGCAGGGAAGCTACGGCGGTCTTCGAGCGCCGCGAGGAAGAGACGAGTGGGATGGTAGATTGCGTGCGCACAGCCAGTTGGCGGTCAACTTGAGAATAGCACTTTGGCTTGACGAGAACGGGGATTTAGGAGCTGTGCTCCCGCGCGGCCCTCGCTTCCCGAATCAAGTCCGGCAACACCTGCCCGAACTCGCCTCTTCCCGGCTCGCCAAAGGCAAAGTAGAGCCGCCGGTAATGCTGGTAGAGCCGTTCATACACGAACTGCGCTGCTGGCTCCGGCTCGAAGATCTTGTGCGGCGGGCAGACCTTGTCCTGCGCCTCGCCAATCGTCTTGAATGTGCCGGCGGCCAGGAACGCGAAGATTGCCGAGCCGATCCCGGTCACATTGCTGGCGGGCACCAGCACCGGGCGACCCAGCACATTCGCGTAGACCTGGTTGAGCACGGGATTGCTTTGGGGAATGCCGCCGCCGTTGATGACCCTGAGCGTGGGCGCGCCGTATTCGCTCATCCGGTCGAGGATCACGCGGGTATGAAAGGCGGTCCCCTCGATGGCCGCGAAGAGCTCGTCCTGCGCTGTGGCTTGCAAATTCCATCCCAGCGTGATGCCTCCCAGATTCGGATTGACCAGCACGGTCCGGTCGCCGTTGTCCCAGGTCAGGCGCAAGAGGCCGGTCTGCCCGGCATGATACGTTTCCAGGCCCTTGCTCAGTTCGGCCACGGTCGAGCCGGCACGCCGCGCGATGGCGCTGAAGATGTCTCCGGTGGCCGAGAGTCCCGCCTCCACTCCCGTGTACTCCGGATGCACGCTGCCCTGGACGACGCCGCAGACGCCGGGAATCAACTCGGCCTTCTTCACGTAGGCGATGATGCACGTCGAGGTGCCGACCACATTCACCACGTCGCCCTCCCGCGCGCCAGCCCCGATGGCGTCCCAATGCGCGTCGAAGGCGCCTACGGGAATCGGAATCCCCGCGCGCAAGCCGAGCCGTTCCGCCCAATAGGGCGCAAGCCTTCCCGCAATCTGATCCGAGGTGGCGCACTCCCCGTCCAGCTTGGCGCGCATGCCAGCCAGCAGCGGGTCCACCTTGACCAGAAACTCCTCCGGAGGCAGCCCGCCCAGCGCCGGGTTCCACAGCCACTTGTGGCCCATCGCGCAGACGCTCCGTTTCACTCGCGCCGGGTCCGTAATCCCGCAGAGCGTGGCGGCGACCATGTCGCAATGCTCGAAGGCGCTGGCGAAATCCTTGCACTTCTCCGGATTGTGACGCAGCCAATGAAGCAGCTTCGCCCACCCCCACTCGGAGGAGTAGACGCCCCCGCACCACTCGATGGCCGGGAGCCTCTCTCGCCGCGCCGCTTCCGTGATTTCGGCGGCCTCTTGTTTTGCGCGGTGATCGCACCACAGGTAGTAGTCGCCCAGCGGCCTCATATCGGCGGCCACGGGAATCACGCTCGAGCCTGTCGTATCGAGCGCGATAGCCTCCACTTTGCCGCCGCCGATTCCGGCCTTGTCGACCGCCTGCCGCATCGCGGCTTCCAGCGCCAGCATATGGTCGTCATGCGACTGCGTCGCGTAATCCGGGTCCTCGCGCCTGCGGTCGAGAGGATACTCGCAGATCGCCGCGGCAATCAATCCGCGTTCGCTGTCCACCAGCGAGACGCGCACGCTCAACGTACCGAAATCAACTCCCGCGACAATGCTCATTGTTTGGCTTCCGTCTCCGCCTCCGCTTCACCGGCCGGCTTCTTCGGTTCAGGGTTTGCCTGACCGTAGTAGGCCTGGCCGCCGTGCTTGCGCAGAAAATGCCGGTCACGCAGCGCCAGTTGCAGCGGCCGGGCTTCCGCATTGATGCTCACCGTGTGGCAGCCCACGCGCGCCACATATTCCAGAATCACCGCGTTGTGCGCCGCCTCGGCCGCGCTCGCTCCCCAGCAGAATGGGCCGTGCCCGGCCACCAGCGCCGCCGGCATCGCCTCGGGATCAAGCTCCCGGAACCGCCGGCAGATCGCGAGGCCAGTCTCCCGCTCGTAATCGCCCGCAATCGCCTCCGTGCTCAGTAGCGCGGTGACGGGAATCCGCCCCTGAAAGTAATCAGCATGAGTAGTCCCGAAGCAGGGAATCTCCATCTCCGCCTGCGCCCACGCCGTCGCGTACTCCGAGTGCGTATGCGCCACGCCGCCGATCTTCCCGAAGTGCTTGTATAGCTCAAGGTGCGTGGCCAGATCGGAGGATGGGCGGAGCGCGCCGTCCACAATTTTGCCTTCCAGATCGGAGATTACGATCTTCTCCGGAGTCAGGTCGGCGTAGGCAACTCCGCTGGGCTTGATGGCTACCAGCCCCTGGCCGCGGTCGATTCCGCTGACATTGCCGAAGGTGTAAAGCACGAGGCCGCGGCGAACCAGCTCCAGGTTCGCCTCCAGCACCTCTTCGCGCAACGCCTGCAAGAGCATCTTCGCCCAGCCTCCGGTCAGACAAGTGGTCTTCTACTTGAATACCATACGCCGGAGCCGAACCCGTGGGTCCGGCTCCGGGGCGTATGGCCGCTCGGCTACTATTTTGGCGCCGCCACAATGGCGATGGAGGTAGCCTGCTGAGTTGAGGTGACCTGCGAATCCAGTTTGCCAGGGGTGCTGGAGTCGAAGGTGTAAGCGTCGAAGTACGGGCTGCCGGAAGAACCCACCTCGAAGACCCAGTCGCTGGTCGAGTCCTGGGCCAACCCAACTGGCTGAGCTCCAGCCGGAACGCTGCTCCCCATCGTTAATCCGCTCGTCGTAGCCACAGAGAATCCTGTAATGTTGCCTGCATTGCCGACGCCCATCCCGTTTGCGACATAAACGTAATTGCCCGAGGTGGTGGGCAGGATGAAGTTGGGCGAAACTCCGCCGCTGGAGAGAGGCGCAGTGGGGCTGATCTCGGTCAGAGAACACGCGCTGTTGATATTAAAGACGCGCAAGTTGCCGGTGTTGGGCGGAGTATTCGATCCGGTCTCGCCGATGTACAGGTAGCGGTTCTGCGGATCAATGGCCACCGATAGCGCAGCGCCGGCCGACTTGTACGTCGGCGTGATGAGCTTGTTGCAGTCTGCGAGCGTGCCCGAACTGAAGCTGAAAATCTGAGTGCCGGTCGTACCCAGGGCAACGGCGCCAATCGCACCATTCGGAGAGATGGTGATACTGCCATGCTCGATCGCTAGGCTGTCCAAATTCAGCGGTGTCTGCGCCTGGCGGCTCGTGTCTAGTGCGCCTGCTGAAGTGATCGGGTAAGCGGTAAGCGTCCCGACTCCAGAGGCATCCAGCAGCCATGTGCCACTCGGG
Organism: Occallatibacter sp.; assembly: GCA_049522975.1. Taxonomy (GTDB): domain Bacteria; phylum Acidobacteriota; class Terriglobia; order Terriglobales; family Acidobacteriaceae; genus Telmatobacter. Next base: position 50,009 of record JBEKNI010000006.1, read on the forward strand.
TCCACGGCAAGCGCTGCGGCCTGAATGTCGCCGTTGAAGTTGACCCCGGTCTGTAGCGCGCCATTGGTGATCGTGTAGAGAGTGATGCCGCTGCTGGTCGAAGCGACATAGAGGAAATTCTCGCCGCTGGGAGCGATGGCGACAGCGGTGGCGCCGCTCACAGATTGGGTGCTGCCGACGGACGCAAGCGCGCTGGAACTGATCGAGAATCCCGCAATCTGCCCGGGGCCCCCGCTGTTCAAGATGTAGAAGTAGCCGCTGCTAGTGGACGCGGCGGTGCACGTGCCCGTGCCCACCTCGACGCAGAGGGGGGTGGTTTCCGCAGTGCTGCCCGAAGTGCCGGTCAAAGTCATCGTATAAGACCCAAGGGGCGTATCGGAAGCCGCGCTCACGGTCAGCGTGGGTTGCTGCGCCGTTGCGCTGCTGAAGGTCAGTGAAGACGATGAGAAGGTGCAGGTCGGGTCCGTTGCGCTGGTGGCGCCCGTGGCTGCGCTGGTCACCGGGCAGCTCAGCGTCACCGTGCCGGTAAACGAGCTTCCTGGCGTCACGGTAAGCGTCACGGTGCTAGAGGTGCCGCCCTGGGCCACGGTGATGCTGGTAGGGCTGGCGGAAAGGCTGAAGCCTGTGGTGCTGCTGGTGCTCGGCGCCTGCCAGAAATCTCCGCAACTCGTTAGCAAACAAGCAAAAATCGGCGCCGCTCCCAGCAACAACCATCCCCGCTTTCCAATCTTCATCGCCGCTCCTTCATCAGCCGCCATCCGGCTGCGTCATCCTTTTCAAGCCCGCTTACAGGGTATCGCCCGCCAGCGCATCCTGTCTTGCCGCCGTCGCCTTCACACACCCGCAGCCCAACATTGTGCTAGACGCAAGCCACTCGAGATTCGCTTGAGCCACGTCCGTTGGCTCGTTCCGCTACCCGTCAGGCTGATAGATTCGTAAGAGAAGCTGAGAGGCTAACCCCTGCCTGTCATCCTGAGCGAAGCGCAGCGGAGTCGAAGGACCTGCGGTTCGTTCTCCGGTGGCTAGGGTGGGAAACCTCGAATCCCAATCCGCGCTCTAGGAAGACAACCCATGTTCCACACCACCGAAGACCTCCGCATTCAATGGACCAAGGTCGTTCTGCCCCCGGTCTTCCTTGAGGAAGAGCGCCCGGTCAGCGAAACCGCCTCGGACACCATCTTCAACGCCCGCAACGAAATCTCCGCCATCCTAAACGGCCGCGATTCGCGGCTGCTTACGCTGGTTGGTCCCTGCTCGATTCACGACCCCAAAGCCGCCCGCGAGTACGCCGCCCTGCTCAAGGGCGCTATCGAGGAGTTCTCCGCCGACCTGCGCATCGTGATGCGCGTCTACTTCGAGAAGCCCCGCACCACCATCGGATGGAAGGGCCTCATCAACGATCCTCACCTCGATCAGTCCTACAAGATCAACGACGGCCTGCGCCTGGCGCGCCACCTGCTCCTCGATCTCGCCGAGATGGGTGTCCCCACCGGAACCGAATTCCTCGACGTGATCTCGCCGCAGTACATTGCCGGCCTGGTCAGTTGGGGAGCCATCGGCGCGCGCACCACCGAGAGCCAGGTGCACCGCCAACTGGTCAGCGGCATCAGCTGCCCGGTAGGCTTCAAGAACGGGACTTCCGGCAACGTGCAGATTGCCATCGACGCGATTCTCTCCGCCGCCCACTCCCACGCCTTCCTGGGCCTCACCAAGCACGGCCAATCGGCGATTCTGGTGACCGCGGGAAATCCCGACACCCACATCATCCTGCGCGGCGGGCGGGGCACGGTGAACTACACCGCCCAGAGCGTCGCCGAGACCGCTGCCCAGATGGAAAAAGCCGGCCTCGCGCCGCGCATCATGATTGACTTTTCGCACGCCAACAGCGGAAAGGATTACCGCCGTCAGGCCCTCGTCTGCCACGATGTCGCGCGGCAGATCGCCGCTGGCGACAAGCGCATTCTGGGCGTGATGATCGAGAGCAATCTGGTAGCCGGCGCGCAGCAGCTAATCCCCGGCCAACCGCTGGTTTACGGTCAAAGCATCACCGACGCCTGCATCGACTGGGATGAGACGCACGCACTGTTAGAAGAACTAGCCGCCGCCGTGCGCGCCCGGCGAACGGCTTAGTTTTCATTTGATAACTGCTTGCTCAATCTAGAACGACGCAGCCTCGGCGCGTAGCTCGGCAGCTTCATCCGATCTGCCCATGATCTCAAGCAGTTGAGCATGATAGCGCAGAATGCTCGCAAGAGTCTTGCCATAATTCGCTTTCATATCAGGCAGATGAACGATGGCGCGGCGGTGCGCCTCTTCGGCAGTTTTGAAGTCAACCAGAGCTGGTTCGTCTTGCCCCATACTTTCTTCCACCAAAGCGCGCCAGAAGAAGGGCATGGCGTACTCCTGATCCGTATCCTTCAAGCATTTTCTTGATTCCTCGATAGCCAGGTTCTCTTGCTCCAGAGCTTCGAGCGAACGCCCCCCATCAAGCAGTGCGTGGCCGTAATACTGGTGAGAAAGCATCATTCCCAACTGATCGCTGTTCGTCAGATCCCCGGATTTGATCGACATATCGAGCGCCTGTTTGCAATAGTCGAGTTCATCCTGGACCTTCTGTTCCCTGAGAGCATTGCGGCATTTGTCCGACAAAGGAAACCAAGCCTGAGCCGCTTTCTCCTGCTCGGCGTTCGGACCCTCCCCAGGTTTGTCGATGTGGAAAGGGATCGTCAGCTTCGTGGTCGCCTGCATGGCAATGCCATTTGCCAGGAACGGAGTGAAACGCCACTTCTTCACAGCATCCAGCGCAGCCTGTTCCAGCATAAGCGGACCACTCAGAAACCTCTCAGAGGCAACTTTTCCGTCCTTATCGATCACAACAGCAAGGATCACATCTCCTTGTATGTGAGCAGCATGAGCGATGGGAGGGTAGACCGGCTCAATATCCTGGACAAGATGCTGTCTAGCATCCGCCTCGGAGATGCCTTGGGGTGAAGGGGCATCCTGTGCAACTAACGCAGGAACGAGCAGGATCAAGCAAAGTAGAGCAAGAAAATATCGCATCAGGAGCCTCTCGGATATTTTATCCGATTTATTCATTTTTGAACGGGGTGCCCAATCCCCTGATAGTCTCTTGATTCAACAACGGGAGAACATGCTACTCCCCATGCCGTTCCCAAAACATCGCCGGAGTGACAATAGGATATTTCCCGGCGAGCGCGAGCAAATCTTTGTCGCCCGTGACAAGGTAGTCGGATTGCGCGGCGCGCAAGGTTCCTAAGACCAGTTGATCGGCCTGGTCCCGCAGGCTCTCCTCTAGCTCTGTGCTTGGCTCAACGATCTCTGCCAGAAACAGGAAGCTGTCCGCCAGATCGCGGATTTCAGCGGCGGTCAGCGTGATGCGGCGCAGCCGCGGGAGCACTCGAACCATCTCATCCAGAATGTAGCGCGAGAGCACCACATCCAGGCTGCCCTGCCGCCACACGCTCAGGATGCGCCCTGGGATGCTCCCCGGATAAGCCAGCCCCGAGACCAGGACGTTGGTGTCCAAAACCACGCGCACCCCGGCCATCAGCCGCGACGCTCCCGCGCGACGGCCGCGTCAATCTCCGCCATGCCCTCGCCGGCCGGCACACCCGCGTAGGCCTCGGCAACCCGGCTGCTCAACTGGTCAAATCGGTCCCGCATCGCGCGGATTCGCGCGAACATATCCGCTCCCACCAGAGCGGCGACAGGTTTGCCATCCTTGTTCACCACGATGCTGTCCTTCCGGTACTGCACCTGATTCAACATCTGCCCCAGATTCTGGCGAAAAGCGACTGCGCTCACCTCGGTAATCATTGCGACCTCCTGTTACTATAACCAGTATGACCATTATGACCGATGCAATTCATCTCGTCTAGCCCTAAACTCCGGCCCATGAAGATGGGGGAACTTCGGAGACGCTGACGCAGCCGCTATGATGGTCACGAGCGCAGGACGCGCAGCGCAACCAGGAAAACATGCCAACCACCATCTTCATCTCGGCAGGCGAGGCCAGCGGCGAGCACTACGGCGCCCTGCTCGTCACCGCGCTTCAAGAGCAGCTTGCCGCAGCTGGCCAGACAGCCAGCTTCTTCGGCATGGGCGGCCAGCGCATGGCTGACGCGGGCCTGGAGTGCGTCGTCCGCTCGGAAGATATGGCCGTCATGGGGCTGACCGAGGTGGTTCTCCATCTGCCCCGAATCTGGCGCGAGTTCCAGCGGCTCAAGCAGGCCATCCGGCAACGCCCGCCCTCGGTCGCCGTGCTCATCGACTTTCCTGAGATTCACTTCCGGCTGGCAAAGGAGTTCCGCCGCCTCGGCGTTCCCGTCATCTACTTCGTCAGCCCGCAGTTATGGGCGTGGAAGAAGCACCGCATCCAACTGGTCCAGAAGTACATCGACAAGATGCTGGTGATCTTTCCCTTCGAGGAGCCGTTCTATCGGGAGCAGGGCGTGGACGCGGAGTTTGTCGGCCATCCGCTGGCAGATCTGCCTGCGCAGTCGATCAGCCGCGCGCAATTTGCCGCGCAGAATGGACTGGACCCCGCCAGGACCTGGATCGGCCTGCTCCCCGGAAGCCGCGCCACGGAGATTCGCGACCATCTGCCAGTCATCTTGCGGGCCGCGCAGGAGCTCTCCCACGGCTTGGAGTTCGTCATCCCCCTTGCTCCGACCCTGACGGACAGCCAGCGGGAAGAGGCACACCGCTTCGTGGAGAATCACGGCGAGGGTCTGTGCATTCGCTTTGTCGAGGATGCCCGCGCCGCCCTCTTCCACGCCCGCGCCTCGGTCGTCGCCAGCGGCACGGCCACGGTCGAGGCGGCTCTCATCGGCAATCCCTTTGTCGTCGTCTACCGGGTCTCGGCGCTGACCTATGCCATCGCCAAACGGGTGGTCAAGGTGCCTCACGTGGCCATGGCCAACCTGATTGCCGGCAAACGCATGGTGCCGGAACTGATTCAAAGTGACTTCACCGCGGAGAATATCGTTCAAGAGATTGAGCGGCTGATCCCTGACAGTCCCGCCCGCCAGTCCATGATGGAGGAGTTGGCGCGGATTCGCGGGTTGCTGGGCAGGCTGGCCCTGGGCGGGGCGATTGACCGCGTGGCGGCGATTACGCTGGAGGTGATCCGGACGGCCGGTTGAGATGCATGGTCCGCGCGTGCCGCCGCCCCTCTACTGCACAAGGACCACGACAGTGCAGCTTGCCGTCATGGAGCCTGAGGTTCCGGTCACGATGACTTGGTAGGACCCCGGTTGCAGCGGCAGCAATGGCGGCGCAGTCGTGACGGTGCTGCCTCCTCCGCCGCCGCCACACGCGCAGACCGCTCCCGCCAGAGCCGCCAGAAGCAGGAAGATCCCCACAGCCGCGCTCCAGCCGCGACGCCGCGCCGGCCTGATAAAGAACAACAGGCAGGCCAGTGCCGCACTGCCGGCTGGGAGCCAGGGATGCGCAGGGCGCGCCGGGAAAGCCTGAGAGGATGTCGGGGCCGGAAGGTTGATGACGGCCACGGTGGCCTCTCCAGTGCCGTTGGCGGTGAGGAGAATGGAGCTATTCGAGCCAAACTCCACGGCGGGTACGACGCCATTCCCTTGCGAGCTGTTCGAGACTTGGCCAACGGCAGTGAGCGCCACGGTGCCGGCAAAACCGCCATAGCTGGTCACCGTGATGGTGTTCGAGGGGCCGTTGTAGAAATTCATGATGATGCCCGGCGAGGCGGAGATGCTGAAGCCGACGGCATCGATCGCCACGGACAGCACAGAGTTCCCGGTCAATGCGCCGGAAGTTCCCGTAACGATGAGCGTATAGATTCCGCGGCTCACCGAGTTCCCCACCGTGAGCGTGAGTGCGCTGCTTTCCGTGGTGGTGCTTTTGCTGAACGATGCGGTCACTCCGCTGGGCAAGCCGGATACGGAGAGGCTGACGCTGCCGGTAAATCCATCCAACTGCTGAATCGCGATGGTAGTTGCGGCGGTAGCTCCCGGTGCGACGGTCAGGCTGGCCGGAGAAGCCGAGAGCAGAAAACCCGCCCGAGCCGCGGGCTGCAACGCGGCCACATCATCGATGAGACTCTGTCCGCTCGGGCTTCCCCATCCCGTTACCAGGTCATAGCCGGGAACGGCATTATAAAAGGTCGAGAGAGCTCCATAGTTGTCGTTATTCCCGTTCACGATGTCATGAAAATCGTCGTTGTAGTTGGAACCCAGCCCGATCTGATAGAGAGTGGGATTCACAAATCCTACGACCGATCCGCTCTCCGCCACGGCCTGCTGATTGATTAGCGCCATAAAGCCCGCCCAGCGCGGCGCTGAAAAGCTGGTTCCTCCGGTAACATTGCCCTCTCTGTAGGAAACGCCGTAAGTGTAGGAGGCTTCGGCAGCAACATCCGGGCCATTGCGCTGGGTTGCCGATGCTCCATTCGAGGCATTCGCCACGCCAATCTGCCAGCTTGGAATTGGATCGTCCATTTCGGCGCTCCCGCCGCCGCTCCCGGACCATGTAATTTCCGAATTCCAGCTTCCGCCCGCCCCATTGGTATAGAGCTGAGTTCCGCCGACCGACGTGATCCATGGATTCAAGCCCCAAAAGGCCCCGCCACCGGGCGGATAGGCTCCTGTGTCCCCGGAGGAGATGAAGATGCTCTGCCCCTGCGCGGCAAACTCCTGAAAGACGGAAGTGTCTGTCGAAGTAGTCGTGTCTTCATACGAGCAATTGATCTGCTTGGCCAGATTCTCTGAAGCAATGGCGTTGAAAACATCCGCGTCCAGGCTCCCAATGTACTGCCGCACCTGGCTGATGTCCGGCGCCATGCCGATCATCTCCGCCATGTCGTTTGCATAATCCTGATCGGTACATTCCTTGAGTGTGCATTCACTGCCGGTGGTGGTGACAGGCATGCCGTCCAGCAGCACGTTGATGATGGGGATCGTGTAGGTGGCTCCGCCGGCGGCCGGCGCGTAGGTCAGCAGGTAATCATTTCCAAACGGGATCGCGCTTGCCGCTCCGTTGAAAGTTCCCACTGTGTCCGCAATCTCATAGCCGTCCATTTGGAAGACCGCGAAGACCTGCCCGCTGCCGGTCAGCGGCCCGTTGCCGTAGTAGGCGGCGCGCAGATCGTTGGGAAGATATGCGTTGTAGGGGCCGGAGCCGGAGGGAGTTGGGCCTGCCTGCGCCTCCGGCTGACGCCTCGTGATGCGGCGAGGAATGAAAAAGTTGTCTAATCCGGCAATCTCCTCCAGCGGAATATCCAGATCGAGCGCGGGCACGCGATCCGGCGAATAAAAGTTCCGTTCTTCGGTCGGATGCCGGTAGAGATTCATTCGCGCATGGAGAACCTCTTCCATCCGCGCTGCCGAGGCGCTGACCGGAACCAGCCTGCGATTCGCGGGCCGTCCGGTTACAGTCAATCCATGCGCCTGGGCAAAATCCACCACCGCCTGAAAATCCGCCGCCCTGGGGCCAAAGCGTTCCGTAAATTCTTCCACGCTGAGAAAATGGTGATAATCGGGGCTGGCCGGATCATAAAGCCGGTTCAATAAATCAGAGAGTTCCGCTTGATTGCGGAGCGGCAGCACGAAGGATAGATTCATGCGCCGTTCGGCTGGCAGCGACCCAACCAAAGCCGCCCGCCCACTGGAAACCTCGGGGCGAAGCAGTTGCCAAAACGTTTGCAAACCAGCCTGTGCCTGGGCCGCGGCGGCGAACCAGCTAAAAACTGTCAAAACGAAGAACAGCCGGAGAATGCCAACTCTCATCAACCAGCCCCCTGCTCAGAAATCGAATGTTATCGTCAATCTATCACGCGTCTGGGTAATCATGGCCTGGGGGCACGCAAGTCGCTGAGCTAACGCATATTAGGGTGGCCGCCGGAACTTCGGGCCTGTTGCGAGACAGGAAGAATGCGGTTGTCGGCCGGCTTTCTTTCCCTCAGTGGTTGCCAGCTTCTAATTGATTGCGTCTATCCTATCGTAGGCAGACGCCGGAGAATTGTCCGAATCCGCAAAGGACCTGATGTGATACCCGACCCTGAGCCCAGGACTGCGAGACGATGAAGATTGCCATACAAAAACAAGAGCAGCAGTTGCGCCCAGCATTCCCCGCTGTCCGGGGAGCGCTCGCCATCCTGATGGCGGCGCTTCTCTTTGCCGCGCCACTTTGGGCCCAGCGCCCGGAGCGGCCCGCGCTGGCCATCTCCGGCTACGTCATCGACGTGGAGATCGACACGGCCGCGCACCATCTGGCGGCCAAGGCGACAGTCACCTTTACCGCGCCGGAAAGCTCCGAGCAGGTCAGCTTCGGTTTTCACCCGGCGCTGAAGATCACCAAGATCACCGACCTGACCGGCACGGTGCTCACAGGCGACCGGTCGGCCGACGGAACCGTTCGCGTGACGCCGGCGACGCCGATCGTGCGGGGAGTGGAGGAGCACTGGACCTTCGAGTACGAAGGCACAATCACCGGCAACGAGGACGGCCCCATCGAGGGCTTGAAGCTGGCCGCCATCCAGGAGCCGATTACCTATTTTTTCTACGCGGCGCGCTGGTTCCCCATGACCGGCTACATGACCGACCGCTTCACCGCAGAGATGCACATTCGCGTGCCGCGGGGGATGCGCGTCCTAGCCAGCGGCTCCCAGGGCGGGCCGCACCCCGTCACGCTGGCCAACGGCAAGGACGGTGACCAGTATGACTTCAAATGGGAGAAGCCCGGCTTTCCGGGCACGGTGATCGCCGGCCGCTTCGCGAGCCCGGTTTCGGCCGGCAGCGTGAAGGTCTGGCTCACCGCCAGCCACCAGCAGTCGGCCAACAATCTGGCGCAAACCGCCGCCAAGGAGTTTGACTTCTTTACCGACAGCTTCGGCGCATTGGAGTCAGGCCGGCTGAACGTCGTCGAGCTGCCGGACGATACGCTGCCCGCCGTCTGGGCGCCGGAACTGGCCGCCATTCTCGGCTCGCGCGTGGGCGACAAGAGCGGCATTCGCCTGCTGGCCAACACCATCGCCCACCAGTGGTGGGGCTCCGAGGTCAGTCCGCGCACCCTCAACGACGCCTGGATCACCAACGGCATGTCCCGCTACGGCGAATTGATGTATGTCGAGGACGACAGCGGCAAGAACGCCATGAAGGCGGCCCTGCAGGATGTGTCTGCCGGAGCATTGGCCTATGACACAATTCCGCTGTCGAGCGTCAGCCGCCTGAGCCCTTTTTCGCCGGAGTTCCAGTCCATGACGCTGGAAAAGGGCGCCATGATCTTCCACATGCTGCGCTGGGAGATCGGCGACAAGGCCTTCCTGGCTACCCTCAAGGGCGCGTTGAGCCAATACACCGACAAGCCCATCCGCGCGGCCGAGTTCGAGAAGGTGGCCGAGGCGCAGAGCGGGCAGGAGTTGACCCCCTTCTTCGCGCAGTGGGTTGACGGCACCGGCGCGCCGCAGTTCTCCAACAAGTACGCCGTCTACCGGCTGGGCAACAACAAAGGCTTCCGGACCATCGGCGAAATCGGCCAGGACCTTGACCTCTTCCGCATGCCCGTCGAGCTGCGCATCGAGACCGACGGCAAGACCGAATCGAAGCGGATCGAGATCGTCGGCACGGACACGCAATTTGTTGTGGACACCTTCGGCCGTCCCCGCCGCATCAGCATCGACCCGCAGAACTGGGTGCTCAAGTCCACCCCCGACCTGCAGGTGCGCATCGCCATCCTCAAGGGCCAGCAACTGGTGGCCCAGGGCGACCTGACAGGCGCGCTAGCCGAGTATCAGGAGGCCCTCAAGGCCAATCCGCTGAGTTCGCTGGCCAGCTACCGCATCGGCGAGGTGCTCTTCTCGCAGCGCAACTACCAGGCCAGCGTCAACGCCTACCGCGACGCCCTGCGCGGCGACGGCGAGCCAAAGTGGACCGAAGTCTGGAGCCACATCGCCATCGGCAAGATCTTCGACATCACCGGCCAGCGCGACCGCGCCGTCAACGAATACCGCCTGGCGGTGCAAACCAACGACAACACCCAGGGCGCCGTCAACGAGGCGCGCCAATGGCTCCAAAAGCCGTATAAAGCGCCCGACAGCGAGTAAGTTCCTTCGGCAAAGCCGGAAGCTTTACGGCCATTGGCCCCTCAAAGCGGTCTGTCCAGAAGCGCCCCATGCCGGCCGCTGCCGTCGCCCGCGCCGCAGACACGGCGGTTGTTAAAGCGAAGCCAGAATGGCTGGCCCCTCTTGAGTTCCGTGGAGGGTGGCCGCGCCGCGCGGGAGTTCATTGTCTCGGCCTCAGCGGTGCGACAGACGGCGCTTTCGCGTCCTATGGTTTGTAGTATTTCCGCTCCAGAAATCCTGGATTGCGGTACTTGCGAACGTTCAGAAAACGCCAAAATGAGGACTTTTCTGGCCATAATGGCCTCCTTTTGGGCTAAAAAGCGGGCAAAAAACGGGGTTTGCAGTTACTGATTCGTTAACATTATCAAAATGCAAGCTATTGATAATGCGTTGGTTACTAGCAATGAGGCCGTGAAGAAAGATTTCCACAGGGTGGGGGGGGTAGAGGTAAGGCGGATTTTGGGGAGAAGAAACGGGGAAAGACAGGGACTAGGGACTGAGATTGCGCGGGTTGGGAATTGGAGAGTGGTCATTTGAGCCTCGCGTTTGCGACTGGTTCTATCTTCCGCGCGGGGAGGCAAATTATCCGCAAAACCGGCGCGGGCTGCCGGATTCCCTCCCGCCCTGGCCGCAACGTGCAAGAAGCAGGTCCCCCTTCGACAGGCTCAGGGCAGGCTTTCGACTCGCTGGGCTCGCTTAGGATGACAGCGGCGAGGGTGGGACACCCGGCGCGCGAGGAAGATGCATTTGACAATCCTGCACATGGGTTTCAGAGCGCCCTCCGAGCGCCCTCGCTACTGTCTCGTTTCGCGACACCTGCTCGCCTGGCATAAAACCTTTGTAACGTGACGTTTGGCTCCTGCTTCTAGCGATGGCCCTGCTCAGCCGATGATTCGTGCATGGTTCCGCGTCGTCTGATCTTCCGCTCCGTGCCGTTCATTGCATTAGCTTTCGCCGCTACAGCCGCCTGGCCCGTGGCCAGCGCGCCCGCCTCGCTGTCTGCCCCGCCGCAGGCCGCGCCGAGAGTTCAAGGCCCGGTCGATGACGCCGCGCGTGTAGCGCTTCACGGCAATGTGAACTCCGCAGTGCAAGCTGGCGCGGATCAGGGAGCGGTCGAAGACTCCTTGCCCGCCGGACGAATGCTGCTCCTGCTGAAACGCTCACCGGAGCAGGAAACGGCACTGAGGGAGTTCATCCAGGCCGCGCATACGCCGGGGAATCCCTCCTTTCACCATTGGCTCACGCCGGCCGAGTTTGGCCGCCTTTACGGCCCGGCCGATTCGGATCTGGCCGCCGTCGCCGCATGGCTGGAGTCGCACGGCCTCGCCGTCAACCAGGTTCATGCAGGACGATTGGCCATCGAGTTCTCTGGAACCGCGGGCCAGGTCAGCGAGGCCTTTCAGTCTCCGATCCACCTCTTTCTGGTCAACGGTGAGACGCGCCTGGCCAGCGCCGCCGATCCATCGATTCCCGCCGCCCTGGCCCCGGTCATCGCCGGCCTCGCGCCGCTCAACGGCTTCCATCCCCAGCCTCACCTGAAGATGCTCGGCCAGGCCAGTTTCAACCCCAAAACCCGCCAGGCCACGCCGCAATGGACGTATCCGGAAGGCAATGGCAGCGTCGTTCTCGTGATGACGCCGGGGGATTTCGCCACGCAGTACGACATCAATCCGGTCTACAAGGCCGGAATCACCGGCGCCGGCCAGTCCATCGCCGTAATCAGCGCTTCGAACGTGGACCTGAGCATGGTGCAGGCTTACCAGAGCCTCTTCGGCGTAAGCGCAAGCCTGCCGCAGGTGGTGGTGGACGGCGAAGATCCCGGCCAAAACAGCGCGGCCGCCGAGGCCTATCTGGACCTGGAGATTGCGGGCTCGGTGGCACCCGGCGCCACGCTCATGCTCTACACCTCGGCGGGCACCGCCCTGACCGACGGCCTTGCCCTGGCCGCCTATCGCGCGGTGGAGGACAATCAGGCCGGCATCATCAGCTCCAGCTACGGCGAGTGCGAGATGGAGCTGGGCCAGGGCGGCAACGCCTTCTGGAGCGCGCTCTGGCAGCAGGCTGCCGCCCAGGGCCAGACGGTCTTTGTCTCGGTGGGCGACGGCGGCTCGGCCGGTTGCGACAGCTTCGATACGCAGCAGGTCGCCTACGGCGGGCTACAGGTCAACGGCATCGCCTCAACGCCCTACGACGTCGCCGTCGGCGGCACCGACTTCTACTACAGCCAGTACGCCGGCTCGGCCACGGCCATCAACGCACAGGTCAGCGGCTACTGGTCCGCTCCCACCACCGCCCCCGCGGTCTCCCTCAAGCAGCCGGTCCCGGAGCAGGCCTGGAACGACTACTTCGGCTACAACCTCGCCGATGGCGGCAATCCCGCCAATCTGGCCAACCAGCAGATCGTTGCCGGCGGCGGCGGAGCCAGCAGCGCCGCGCTCTATCCCAGCGGATCGGCGGCCCAGGGCTATTCCAAGCCGGCCTGGCAGACCGGAACCGGCGTCCCCGCCGACAAGGCGCGCGATCTTCCCGACCTTTCCCTCTTTGCCGCCAACGGCTCGAATTACAGCCTCTATCCCATCTGCGCCCTTCCCGGCGACTGCTCCAGCGCCAACCTGACTTCGAGCGGAGCGGTGGAAGTCACCGGCATCGGCGGCACCTCGGCCAGCACCCAGGCCATGGCCGGCATCCAGGCCCTGATCAACCAGAGCACGGCCAGCCGCCAAGGCCAGGCGGATTTCATCTACTACCCGCTTGCCGCCAAACAGACGACGGTTTTTCGCGACGTGACCGTGGGTGGCAACCAGGTGCTCTGCTACCTGGGCACAGCCAACTGCGTGGCCGGCTCGGCGGCAGGGAACTCCAGCGGCTACTACGTCGAGAGCGGCTATGCTGCCGGCACGGGATATGACCAGGCCACAGGCCTCGGCTCGGTGGATGTAGCCAACCTCATCAAGTACTGGAACTCGGTCACACTCGCGCCCACCACCACCACGCTCAGCGTGAGCCCATCCAGCTTTGTCCACGGCCTGACAACTACCGTCAAGGGCTCGGTCGTGCCGGCCAGCGGCTCCGGCACGCCCACCGGCTCGGTAGGCCTCACCGGCAACGACGGAATCACCCACTACGCGGGGATCGACAATCTCTCCCTGATATCGGGCAGCTTCTACGCCCAGGTGGACAACCTGCCGGGCGGAACCTATCAGCTCACCGCCGCCTACGGGGGCGACGGAAACTTCGCCGCCAGCAACTCCCAGCCCGTAACCGTCACCATTACCCCGGAGAACGACACTCTGGTAGCCACCGGCTGGGCCTGGAACCCCTTCGACCTCAACCTCTATCCGCTCTCCTCCGGCATAACCCTGCCGTACGGAGCGCAGATCTTCCTGGATGCGCAGCCGGTCAGCGCCAACGCCACCATCGCCGGCCAACCCACCCCCGCCACCGGGACCGTGACCTTCACCGACACGTTGGGAACGGCGGCAATCTCCTCGACGCAGCCGCTCGACGCCGCCGGGGTGGCGGAATGGTCTACCGGCGTCTTCGCGCCCGGCAGCCACGCGGTCAGCGAATCCTATTCCGGTGACCCGAGCTACAATCCCTCTACGGCTTCCGCATCGTTCATCGTGATTCCGGGCAGCACCAGCCTGACCGTCAAGCCGATCGCCTCGACCGTCGCCGCCGGCGCCAGCGTGGCCGTCGATGTGAAAATGGCCATAGGCTACCTTCCTCTCTACGGAACGCAGCCCACCGGCAATGTGACCGTAACCCTGGGCGGCAACTCGATCAGCGCCCCCTGGCAGCCGTTCGGGCCAGCCGGGAGCGCCACTCTCGAAGCGGTGGTCACCTTCTCGAACGTCCCGGCGGGGCTTCTGCCTCTTTCCGCTTCCTACGCCGGCGATAGCAATTGGCTGGGAAGCGCCGCCAACGGCGGCATGGTCATTGCGCTCGCCAGCAAGCTCACACCCACCGTGACCCTCACCTCCAGCTCGACCAACCCGGCGCCCAACCAGAGTTTCACTCTTACGGCCACCGCCGCCGGCCCAGTAGGCATGCCCACCCCCACCGGAACCGTGCTCTTCCTCTCCGACGGCCAGAGCTTCCTCGCCATCGCAACCCTGAGCAACGGCACGGCGGCTTTCGTCCTTCCCGGCTACGCTCCCGCCAATGGAACCAACATCTTTACCGCCCTCTACCAGGGCGATGCCAATTACAACTCCGCCGCCTCCAATCCGGTCAACATCACCATCGCCCAATCGGATTTCTCGCTGACCACGCAGAGTGCGGAGCTTCAGATTTCCCCCTCCGGATCGGGAAGCGGCATGCTGGCGCTCACGCCGGTCAACGGCTTCAGCGGAACCGTCACGCTCACCTCCAGCGCACCCGCCGGTATCACGGCAACGCCGGCTCCGGCCTCGCTGGTTCTCAATGCGCCCGTTACCGACGCCGTTACGGTCAGTGTCGCCGCCGGCAAAGCGCCGGGAACCTATCCGCTGGCCATCACCGCCTCGGGCGGCGGACACGTGCATACCGCGCAGATTCTGGTTCAGGTTCTGCCGGTCGCGGCGCCGGTCTTCTCTCCGGCGGCCGGAACCTACACCACCCAGCAGCAGGTCACTCTGGCCGATGCCACCTCCGGCGCGGTTATCTACTACTCCACGAACGGTGCAACCCCGTCCGCCTCCTCGACAAAGTACACCGGCGCAATCCCGATTCCGGCATCGGCCCCGGCCAGCGAGACCATCCAGGCCATTGCCCTCGTCAGCGGCTTCGCGCCTTCGTCGGTGGCCTCGGCAACCTACACCATGGCGCCTCCCACGGCAACGCCGGTCTTCACTCCCGCCGCAGGCGTTTACGCCTCGGCCCAGTCTGTCACCCTGGCCGACGCCACCCCAGGCGCGACGATCTATTACACGACGAACGGCACCGCGCCAACCGCATCCTCGACGGTCTACGCCGGCCCGATCACGGTTTCTGCCACGGAGACCATCCAGGCCATTGCCGCCGCTCCCGGCTACTCCACGAGCGCCGCCGCCTCGGCTGTCTATACGATTTCGGTGCAGACGGCCGCGCCCGTCTTTTCGCCCGCAGGCGGCACATACGCAACCGCGCAGACGGTCTCGATCACCGACTCAACCCCTGGCGCAACCATCTACTACACTACAAACGGATCAGCGCCCACCACATCGTCAACGGTTTACGCCAGCCCGATCACGGTTTCGGCCACGGAGACCATTCAGGCCATCGCCGCCGCCGCTGGCTACTCCACGAGCGCCGTCGCTTCGGCCAGCTACGCGATTGGAGCGCAGACGGCCTCACCCGTCTTCTGGCCCGCCGGCGGAACCTTCGCCTCGGGGCAGACGGTGCATATTTCCGACACCACCACCGGCGCGACGATTTACTACACCACTAACGGAACCCTGCCGACGATGAATTCGGCAATTTATAACAACACTGGGATCACGTATACCAGCCCTGGAGCTCTGCGGGCATTCGCGATGGCGCCCGGCTATGCCAGCAGCCCGGTTGTGACTACGGTTTACGTTGTTCTGCCGCCGTCCCTCCCGCCCAGCTTCTCACCCGCCGGAGGAAGCTACTCCACGGTGCAGACCGTAACCCTCTCCGATCAAGCCCCCGGCGCGGCCATCTACTACACCACCGACGGAAGCACGCCCACCACGAATTCGACACGGTACACGGGCCCGATCACCGTTTCGACTCTAGAGGTCATTCGGGCATTCGCCCTGTCCGGCGGCTACGCCGACAGCCCCATCATCACCACCGTCTATGTCGTCACGCCGCCGGCCGCCGCGCCGGTCTTCTCGCCCGCGGCCGGAAGCTACTCCGCGCCGCAGACGGTGACCATCACCGACGCCACTCCCGGCGCAACCATTTACTACACCACCAACGGAACCGTGCCCACCACCGGCTCGACAAAGTACACCGGCGCGATCCCCATATCGGCGACCGAGACCCTGGAAGCGGTTGCCGCCGCCCCCGGCTATTCGACCAGCCCGGTTACGACCGCCGTCTATACGCTGACTGGAGCCGCGGTCCGGACGAAAACGGCAAACCGGAGGATTGCCGCAAGGGATCCGGCAGCGTCCGAGCCGTAGAAGGAGAGAACCCGCTCCCAGGGCGTCTTGCCGCAGACGGCAAAGGCCAGCCGCGAAGGATGGCCTTTGCCGTACTTCCTTGCTTCCGGCGGCGCTACTTTTTGGGGTGAGACTCGCCCAGCGAAAGGACTTCCAGTCGAACCGGGGCAAGCCCGGCTTTGGTCATCGCCAGTTTCTGGGCCGCGGCGTACGATAAATCGATGACCCGCCCCTTGAAGAGGTAGCCGCGGTCGGTGATGCGCACCACGACCGACCGCTGGTTGGCGAGGTTGACCACGCGAACCGTCGAGCCGAAGGGCAGCGACGGATGGCAGGCGGTCATCGCGTACATATCGAAGCGCTCTCCACTGGCCGTGCGGCGGCCATTGAAGACCCCGCCATACCAGGAGGCCAGCCCGCGCAGCAGATCGGCCCTTGCCGGCGCCGCCTGTTCCCGCGGTCCCGTCAGGGCAGACGTGGCGCTCAATAGCGGAGCCGCGGGAGGCGCGGTTGCCCCCGGCCGGGGAAGCCGCGCATCCGCATGAACCGTCCGAGTGGAAACCGCCACCACCACCGCAGCCAGCGCAACCGAGGAAGTTCCTGCCAGCAGCCAGAAGCGCAACCGCTGAGATTTCGCTTTCGTGTTGCTTGAATCCGGTCGTCTCTTCATTTGTCCATTTTACTGATTTGACACTACTTCTCTCAACTGTTATCGGAAAATACAACGGAATTCTTATGGCGGAAAGAACCGTATTCGGGGCATTTTCCGATAACTTGTTCCCTCTCAACAGCTTGCATATTGCACCAAAAATAGTGCAAAATCGCGTCTTTTTCCACAGCGGGCAATTTCGCGCCTTCTCAGCTTCCCAAGCCCCGAATGTATCGGCCTGCTTTCCCGAAACCCCCGAGCGCCTGGAGCGCCAGACGGCTGCGACCTCCGGTCTGGCGAACCGCTGCCGCCCCGCGCAACAACATTTCTCGCGTCGGGTTCCTCAGTAAGGTATCTTTCTCAGCAGGAGGAACTTTCATTGATTCGCATCGGTTTCGCATTCCGTCTCGCTGTCTGGGCCGCGCTGCTCCTGGCGGTCGCCGCCCGCGCTCAACAGCCGGCCCACACCCAGGCCGGCCCCGTGCCACCCGCCATCCTAGCTGCAAAAAAGATATTCGTCTCCAATGCAGCGTCAGACAGCGGGCTGTTTCCAAGCCCCTTTTCAGGCGAACGGAATCGGGCCTACAACCAGTTCTACTCGGCGCTCAAAGCGGCCGGACAGTATGAACTGGTGGCTGATCCGGCAGACGCCGACCTGGTTTTGGAGCTGCAACTCTCATTCACACCTAATATCCCAACCGCGAGCAGACCAACCCCTGCGTACCCCTTTTTCCGTCTCGTGGTCTACGACCGCAAGACCCACTATGTGCTTTGGGCCACAACAGAGTGGATCGAATTCGCCTACATGCAAAGCACTCACGACCGCAACTTCGATAGCGCTCTCTCGGCCTTGGTCCGGGACTTCGAGACTCTCACTGGCAAGGCGCCCGCTGCGGCCAATTGATCGCCCTGAACCGGATTTGCAGATTATTTCTCCTATCCTGCTAGCGTGAAATTGCCGATTCATATTGGCAGGAGAGAGAGATGAGATTCAGCGCCGCGGGAATGGAGTTGCTCAAGAAGTCAGAGGGGTTTCGCAATCGCGTTTACCTGGATGCGGCCGGTTTTCCCACCATTGGCTATGGCCACCGGCTGCTGAACCCCGCATCGTTTCCCAACGGCATTGACGAAGCACAGGCCGCCGAGATTCTGGCCTGCGACGTGTGGGACGCCGAGCAGGCCGTCCAGCGCCTGGTCAAGGTGCCGCTCACCCAGGGCCAGTTCGACGCGCTGGTGGACTTCTGCTTCAACCTGGGCGCAGGAAAGCTGACAACTTCGACTTTGTTGAAGGTTTTGAATTGCGGGCGATACGAAGATGCCGCGGAGGAGTTGCTGCGCTGGGACCGTGCCGGCGGGCGGGAACTCGACGCCCTGAAGGTCCGCCGCCAAGCCGAGGCCGAGCTTTGGCGTGCCGCCCAGGAGCAGCATTCCGTAGCCGCCTGAGGCCTTCCGGCGCGGGCTATTTGTTCCTGCATAAATAATGTCCGTGCGCCGTCCCTACGGGACTCCGTAACGAACTTGTGGAATCCCTTTTCCCCACGCTGAAGCGCGGGGCTAATGAACTCTGCGCCTCCGGCGCGTTCGTGTGGACATTCCTTATGCAGTATTCAATAAAGCATTAATTCTCTCCGCCGATTTCCGCCACTTCCAGCCGTTCGCAGGGCTTCAGGTAGCCCTTGCGGCGAAACCAGTCTTCCATCGCCGGCTGAAGGCGCTCAAGCGGCACACGCGTTCCAGCTTCCAGCACTCCGTCTGCGATGGGCAGCGTGTCGTCGAAGACCGGGTCGTTGGTGAAGTTGCGCATGGCGAAGTTGTCGATCCAGCCAATGGGGCAGGCTTGCCGGGCCCCGCTCGCGTCAATGCGCTGAATAGAGAGTTTGCGCGCGAACATGCTTCCACTCTAATGTATGCGCCGTCGCGCGCCTTCTGGTTACTGCTTCTGCTCCGCCACGACCTTCGTGTCTTTCCCCTGCGCCGAATCCACGTGGAAGCGCTTGTAGTCGTAGTCCCGCTCGGTAATGTGCTGACGAAGGCCTTTGACCATGAAGAGGCGTACCGCGAAGGTGCCCTCGGCGCTGGTGGGCAGCCAGAGCTCGCCGTTCACCGGGGCCTGATCGAAGTGAATGTTCGATCCCTTTTCCACGCTGGCGACCAGCCCTCCAGCGACGCGGAAATTATCGTTGAAGGTGACGTCGAGATGAGCAACCTGCCGGTCGGCCTCGTCAATCCACGCCGATCCCTGCAACTTCTTGGACATATCCTCGGCCATGCCGTGCGTCTTGGCGTCCTTGCGGCCGATGAAGTCGAAGACGATCGCCGGCCGGCCGCGATAAATCTCGCGTCTCGGGTTGCGCACATCCATCACTTCCAGAATCTGGCTCACGGTCAGCTCGCCGCCGTCTTTCGGCTTTTCCGGGTCGGGGTTCTCCGCCTTCTTCACCCACTTGGTTACCCGCTCGGCCTCTCTCCGCTCCTCCTCATCCGTCAGCGGCTTGCCGTCCTTTTTCACCAATCGGCCTATCTGCCGGCCATGGACAAAGAAGGTCTCAAGCTCCCTGGTCTCCGTCTTCTTCACCTGACCGTTGGCATCGATATCCTGGCTGGTTTGCAAAGAGGTATAGGTGTAGTTCTCGCGGATCTTGTCCAGTTGCTTCTGGTGCTCCTCGACCTCGTGCATGAGCTTGGGAATATCGGGCAAGGGCGGGTTTACCGCCGGCTGGGTCTGCGCCGGAAAAATCGGCGGCAAGAGCAGAAACAAAGCCGTGAGCGGGAAGACGTGGAAATCGTGCATGACGGCAAATCCTTTGGATGGAGTGGCGCTCGGCGCTCAACGCGAGCGGAAGATTCTGCTGTCTTTGACCCGGCGCGCATAAAAAAGTCGCGGTCCCCTCAGCGCCGGCTACCCCATCCTTGCCGCCTCCTTGATTCTTGAGGCAGGGTGGGATTCAGCGCACGTACAACTTCTCGCCCGCCTCCAGCGCCACCGGCAGCCGGTTCAGCTCCGGAGGCTGGGGGCAGTTGGCGTAGGGCGTGTAGGCGCAGGCCGGATTTTCCAGGCGATTGAAGTCCAAAATCAGTGTTCCCGGCTGGGCAAGGCCGTGGTCGGGCAGGCCGGTATGCAGAAAGCGCGCCTCGGCGTAGGTCGTGCTCTGGCTGGTCGTGTCGCGCAGGATGAAGAAGAGCGTCTTGCCCTCGGGGTCTTCGATCACCGGCGCGAGATGCAGAGTCTGGCCGTCGAGGGTGAACTCGGCGATGCCCGGCGTGGGCAGGTCGAGCGTGGTTCCGAGGCCGGTGGGAATCTTCTCGGTGCGCGGCGGGTCGAAGGGAATCCAGCGGGCGGCGACGCGGAAGCGCGGGTCGGGGGCGTACCAGTTGAGGCCGCGGAAGCTCAAGCGGGCAGGCGCGTCGGCGTCCTTGATGCGCAGGGCAAAGCGCTCGCCGCGGGCAAGTACCGCTAGGGTCAGGCCATGCCAAGCGATGATTGGAGACCTGGCATTGGTCACGGTCAAGTGGGTCTCGCGGGCAGGACCGCCGTCAACGATCAGATCCGGCGGAAAGCCGCCGGCGGGCGAGAGCAACTGGACTGTAGGGCTGCTTGGAGCGGTTTGGCCGCCGCCGGGCTTACCGGCAGAGGTCTTGCCGCTCACGGTCAAAAGGCCGATGTGATCGGGAGCCTGGGCGCGAAGCTGGATCTGATTGTCTTTGGCGGCGCCGAAGGAGTTGAAGCCGGGCTTGAGCCACTCCATGCCCACCAAAGTCAGCCAGCCGTCGGCGGCGGAGACTTCCCGCTCGCGCCCGGCGCGCCATGCGGTCAGCTCCTGGCGCCACGCAGCGTCATCCGCGGTTGCGGCCTGAGATTGCGGGGCGGACTGAGCGGCCAGGGGCAGGGCCACGCCTCCGGGCAGAAGCGCCCAAGCCAATGCGGAGAGACGGGCAAAGCGGTTCATCATGGGCCGAACTCCTTATCCTCTTCAAGCAAACATTCTTCGGGGGAACAGGCCATTCTAAGCGACGGAAGCTCCGGATGTCCGGCCATCCCCCGGCAGCCGGTGTTCTGGTCTTCTTCCTTCCGCGACATTTCGAGCAAGGCCGTGTTCCAACTCATAGCAAAGCCAGGGGGATCTCTTCGCGGGATGAGTCGATTAGACTGCTGTGTGGGATTCGGATGGCTTCAAGTGAGGTGAAAGAAATGAGCAAGCTGTGTCTTCATTGTCTGGCGCTTTCAGTTCTCATTGCGGCTGTGACATTCGCGCAGCAGAACCCGGTCCCGGCGCTCTCTCCGCGTCCGCAGCCTGCATCCACGGCCGCGCCCGCTGCCGGGGAGGGCCGCATCCATCTGGATGTGGTGGTCACCGATAAGTCGGGAAAGCCCGTAGCCGGCCTCGGGCTCAACGACTTCACATTGCTGGACAACGGCCAGCCGAGCAAGATTCTTTCTTTCACGGCCATCAACGGCACCGCCCAAAAGGCCGACCCGCCGGTCGAGGTCATTCTGCTTCTGGACATGGTGAATCTTCCCTTCAGCCAGGTCTCGATCACGCGCCAGCATATCGACAGGTTTCTGCGCCAGAACAGTGGTCATCTGGCGCAGCCGGTTTCGCTCTTTGTGTTGACCGACAAGAGCCTGGATGTCCAGGGCCAGCCTTCGACCGACGGAAGCGCGCAGGCCGAGGCATTCAGCCAGATTGGAGCGAGATTGCGCTCGCCCGGCTTTGAGAGCGACTCGTATGGTGAGATCGATCGGATTCAGATGTCGCTCAAGACACTGAGCGCCATTACAAATTACGAAGGCGGAAAGCCCGGCAGGAAACTGCTCATCTGGGTAGGCCCCGGCTGGCCTCTGCTCGATCAACCGAACATTAAACGCACCGCAAAGGGCAAGCAGGAGGACTTTCAGAACATCGTCGAGTTTTCTACCCGGCTGCGCGAGGCTCGCGTCTCAGTCTATAGCATCTCCTTTGGGCAACCCAATTCGCGCACGGTGCTCTATGAGAGCTTTCTCAAGGGGGTCAAGACGGAGGACAAAGCGATTCCCCCCGACCTCGGCCTGAAAGTGCTGGCCGTCGAGAGCAGCGGGCGCGTTCTCGGTCCGGGAGGCGACCTGGCCGCCCAGATCGACAGTTGTATCGATGATGCTCAGGCATATTACCGCATTTCATTCGATCCCCCGCCCGCGGACGGTCCCAATGAATACCACGACCTGAAGGTGCAGATCGACAAGCCGAAGCTGACGGCCCGCACCAATACCGGCTACTACAACCAGCCATAGGCGGAGCAAATCCGCACGGGTATGGACGCCCAAATCTGCCGGCGTTCTTGGCGGTGGATGCGGGTTCGGTTCTATCGACATGGCAGCCGTTTTCCTCGTGTTGACAGCGCCATCGTCACTCCCTAGAATTAAACAGGAGAAGTTTGCGCTTTTTCTTGCTTAAATACAGAAAAAGCAAAGACTTAGCGGTCTTATCCGAGGCCGGGAAGAGTCCCAGTCTTGAACGCCGGAGAAGCCCGGACGGAGAGCGGGGAAGATGCCTGAAGCGCGCGTCAGTCCGCGGGAGCGGCTGGTGCTCACGGCCATCATCGAGCTGTACATCGCCACCGGCGAACCGGTGGCCTCGCAGGCGGTTGCACGCCTGTTTGCAGACCGCGAAGGCTTGAGTTCGGCTACCTTGCGCAACGTGATGGCCGCGCTGGGAGAGGCGGGGCTGCTGGAGCAGCCGCATACCTCCGCCGGCCGGGTTCCCACCGCCGCGGCCTTCCGTTACTACGTCGAACAGATCACACAGCCCGACCGTATGATCGCCGGCGCGCAGACGCCCGGCCTGGACGCAATGCCGCCAGGGGTCCCCTCACTAGCTTCCGGAGGGCTGGGGCCGTCGCAGATGAGCGAAGCCCGGCGCGAACAGATCGAGGAGAGCTTCGCGGGCGTGGCCAGCTCCAACGATTATCTGGAGCGCACCTCGCATGTGCTGGCGCTGCTTTCCAGCGGCCTGGGCGTGGCGCTGGCCAGTTCCACCGCCAGCCAGGTGCTGGAGCACATTCACTTTTCCCGGCTCTCGACGGGCCGTGTGCTGGCCGTGCTGGTCACCCAGGCCGGCGCGGTGCAGGATCGCGTATTGGCCCTCGACCGCGAGCTGACCCATGTGGAACTGGAGACCGCCGCGCGCTACTTGAACGAGAATTTTCGCGGCTGGCCCATCGAGCGTATCCGCGCCGAGGTTGCCCGGCGCGTGCAGTTGGAGCAGGCGGCCTACCAGCAGATGCTGGCCTCAATTGAGGAGCTTTGCCGCAAGGGCGCGCTGGCCGGAGGCGAGGCCGGACCGGCGATCTTCGTGGATGGAATGGCCAATCTGATCGCCGCCGAGGTGGACCGCGAGCGCCTTCGCCAGTTGCTGGTGGCTCTGGAAGCCAAGCAGCGGCTGGTGGAGCTGCTGACCGCTTACGTGGACGGCCGCCAGCAGGAGGTGCGCGTGGTAGTGGGCCTCGACGAGAGTTCGCCGGCCATGCAGGACCTGGTGCTGATTGGCGCCCCGGCCCGGCTGGGCGGGGCAAGTCTGGGCACGGTGGCTGTCATTGCCCCCACCCGCATCCAATATCAGGAGATGATCCAGGCGGTGCGCTATATCGCCCGTCTCTCCGAGCGGCTGCTGGAGGTTCCCGCCGATTAGGGCCGGGAGTGCATTCGGAGCCTGATCGAAATGCGCGCTGCTCTGGCAAGCAAGAGAGAAGCCGTTGGCTGCCATGGATTTATCATTGAAACAGGTTGAACGATAACTTCTGCAGGACAGTCCCCGCAGTTCTCGGATCAAGGATCGTGTTTATGGGTTGTAATGGTTCAGAATTCGGCGTAATCCTTCGGTACATCGGACTTTCCGCCGCCGTGAGCGCCTTCCTTTTGTTATTTGGACCGGCCATTTTATCCAAGAAGCCACTGAACCGCTGGATCCACCTTGCCACATTGTGGCTCATCGGAATCACGGCGGCGTCAAGTACGGCGTCAATCCAGCTTTGCAAGGGACAGGCTCCATGGACAATTCTCCTGGCCATTCAATCAGTATTGCTCGTCGCATTTTTCATCGTGGTGTGCTGTGCTACCTACAGGCAGATTAGCCGCTGGAAACGAGGAGAGAGCCCGGACGACTCGCCGGGGCCAGGGTATTCATTACGAAAGATTTTTGGGAGAAATAAAGACTGATGCCAGAGCAAGAAGCGGAATTGAAGCTATTGGAAAAGCCCGAGCCCAAGCCGGAAGCGGCTGTCGCGGTTGAAGAGCCGGCCGGCGAAGCGCCGGTTGAGTCCGCGCCGGCCTTGATCCCGGGAGAGGCTGGAACCCCGCAGGAAACTGTTAGCCCGGAGCCGCCGACAAGCCCAGAGCCGTCCGCGAGCCGCAAAGAAACTGGCCACACCGAACGCCAAGAAGAATCTGCCCAACCCGAGCCTGCTGTCATGGCGGAAGAGTCGGTGAACGAAGCGTCCGCCGGGCCCGAGCCGCCTGCCGAACCGGACAATCACCTGAGCCTGAAGCAGTTGGTCAGCGAGCTCGAGTCGGATGAGACCGGAGCGGTGACGCTCGCGGCACTGGAAGAGCCGGCGAGCGAAGGATCGCGCGAGCCGGAGCCGCCCTCGATCCCAGAGCAGCCCGCAATCGTTGAGCAGCCCGCAAGCCGCTCGGAGTTGGACCAGCTCAAGGCCGAGCGCGATCAGTTGCTCGACCGGCTGGCCCGCCTCCAAGCCGACTTTGAGAATGCCCGCAAGCGGGCCGAGCGCGAGCGCGCCGCGGACCGCGACTATGCCGCCGGCAGCGTGGTTGAGAAGTTCCTGCCCGTGGTGGACAACTTCGAGCTGGCCCTCAAATCCTCCGCCTCGGCCGAGCAGTTGCGCTCCGGAGTCGAGTTGATTGTGAAACAGATGGAGGATGCGCTGCGCCAGTTGCAGGTGACGGTGATACCCGCCCTGGGCGCGGAGTTTGATCCCCGTCATCATGAGGCGCTGGGCACGGTCGAGCGCGACGACCTGCCCGACCAACACGTGGCTGAGGAGATTCGCCGCGGCTACAAACTGCGCGACCGGCTTTTGCGCCCGTCGCTGGTGCGCGTGGCCTCCAACCCCAAACAGAGAAGCGAATGAGTTCTAATACAAGAGTGAGCAAAGCAGACTACTACGAAGTGCTGGGCGTCTCGCGCGAGGCCAGCGACCAGGAATTGAAGAGCGCCTACCGCAAGTTGGCGATGCAGCACCATCCTGACCGCAACCCCGGCGACCATGCCGCCGAAGAGAAGTTCAAGGAGGCCAGCGAGGCCTACCAGGTGTTGAGCGACGCCGACAAGCGCGCCGCCTACGACCGGTACGGCCATGCGGGGCTGGGCGGGGCGGGCTTCGGCGGGCCCTTCGCCGGCGGCGTGGACATCAGCGACATCTTCGGCGACCTCTTCGGCGAGATGTTTTCGATGGGCGGCCGAGCGCAGCGCCCCAGCCGACAGCAGCGCGGCGACGACCTGCGCTTCGACCTGAAGATCGACTTCGAGGCCGCGATCTTCGGCGCGGAGACCGAGGTCAAGGTCCGGCGCCTGGACGCCTGCGAGGCCTGTCATGGCCGGGGCAGCACCTCCAGCCGGGGACCCGTCGTATGCAGCCAATGCCAGGGCCGGGGACAGGTCCGCTACCAGCAGGGCTTCTTCGCCGTGGCCCGCACCTGCGGCGCCTGTGGCGGCACCGGCCAGGTCATCGCCGACCCCTGCCAGAGCTGCCGCGGCGAGGGCCGCACGCTCAAGGAGATCAAACTCAACGTCAAGGTGCCGCGCGGCGTCGAGGACGGCACCCGCATCCGCTACTCCGGCGAGGGCAATGCCGGCCGCGCCGGCGGCCCCAGCGGCGATCTCTACGTGGTCCTTTCCGTTCTGCCCCATGAGTTATTCGAGCGGGAGGGGCACAATCTGCGCTGTGTGATCCCCATCAGCTTTCCCCAAGCCGCCCTGGGCGCCGAGATCGAGATTGCCGCCATCGACGGCCCAGTCACCCTGAAGATTCCCGAGGGCACGCAGAACGGCCGCGAGGTGCGCGTGCGCGGGCGCGGCGTCCCCTACCTCAACGACAAGGGCAAAGGCGACCTGATCGTCAAGCTGGTGGTGCAGATTCCCAAAAAACTCAGCCGCAGCCAGCGTGATCTGATCGGCCAGTTGTCCGAGTCGCTGGCCGTCGAGAACAAGCCCGCCTCGCCCAGCAGCCTGATGGAGAAGATGAAGGATTTGTTCAACTAGTTTCAATCTGGGAAGGACGGACTTGATGCCGGTTGTCTTCCGCGAACGTGGCTTCCGTTTCTTCTTCTACTCAAACGAGGGATCGCCCCGCGAGCCGGTGCACATCCACGTCGAAAAAGATGACGTGGAAGCAAAATTCTGGCTGAATCCTTACGTTCATGTGGCTTACAATGATGGTTATAATGCCCGCACGCTCCGTGAGTTGCTGACCATCGTCGAGGGCAATCGAGGGCGAATCGAGAGGGAATGGAATGAATTCTTCGGCTAGCGCGACGCGGGTGCGGTTCGACGAGGACAGCCTATGGGTCGATCTGAGCGATGGCCGCACCATCGGTGTTCCGCTGGCCTGGTTCCCCCGTCTGCTACACGGCACCGAGGAGCAGCGCGAACAGGTCAGGATCAGCAGCCGGGGCTTGCATTGGTACGCATTGGACGAGGATGTTTCCATCGCGGCCCTGCTGGCCGGCCTGGGCGATCAGAGCGCCCGCGACAAGACGTTCGCCGCCTAGTTGCTCTTTGGCTTATCCAAGATACCCAGAATCTTGTACGTTTCTGACTGCATTTTTTTGCCATCCAGGCTGACGGGCCAAATCAGCTTTGCGTTGTCCCCGTTGAATTCAGCTTGAATACTGTCCACCAAGGGCATACGGCAACTCCTTCGATTCCCTACAGGACCGGCCATGCGTTCCGCAAATTTGCTTTCGCAGTTGACAATTACTAGCCGACCATCGGGAAGCTGTAAAGTGAATGTGGCACCATGCACCCTGAAAGATTTTCCAACTGCAACGTTGTTGTAGACGGCAACGTAATCATATGAATCTTCCTTGTCCTGCCGGTCAATTATCTTGACGTCCAGTTTTTGTGCTGAGGCAGAGGCAGCGCACACAAGAATCATTCCGACAACGGCAATCAGCCATTTCATGACTACCACCTTTCGGGGTTCATTGTAACGCCGATAAACATTCTTTACGTAGGTTATTTGGAGCCGGATTCTTCGCGTTGGCTCCGCGTTCTGTTCCCTCGGACGCCTTTAGCCCTCCCACGGGTTGATGACCGGCACGCCAGCAGCTAGGAATGGCGCGGTGTCGCGCGTGGCTACGGCGAATCCGTGCACGGCGGCGATGGCGGCGATCTGACAGTCGGCCACGGAGATGGAGTATCCGCGCGACGAAGAGCGGCTTGCGAGCGAGGCATACAATACGGCGGCTTGGCGTTCAAAGGAGAGAAATCGATCGGCAAAGTAGTTCGTGAGCAGTGCTTCCACCGCGATCGTCATGCCTCTCTTTCGTTTACCGCCGGGAAGAAGCGCGGTACCGAGTAGTACCTCCATCAGGACCGGCGCGCACAGATATAGCAATTCCTTGGGCTGGCGGTCCAGCCACGCAACCACGGCCGGATCGGCCAACGGCTTCAGCGGCTCAGAGATCACATTCGTGTCAAGAACGATCACGAGAAATCCGCCGGCTCAGCCGGCCTTGAATCACGAGGGATGTTGAGCTCAATGCCGCCAAAGCGACGCCCGAGCGCAGCTAATTGTGAGCCGAGTCCGGCTGCCGTATTCGTGGACACAGCGTCTTGCAGAATCACCCGAATCTCGGCCTCGGTGCTGCGCGCGTTCCGCGCCGCCCGCAGCTTGAGTGCGCGATGGACCTCTTCGGGAAGATTGCGAACGGTGACGGCAGGCATAAGAAGGCGCTCCTCTACGATCTGCTATCAATGATAGCAGAATGCAGGGAGTGATAGCGCAAGAGAAATTCCACCCCTACTTGTGCCCTCCAAAGCTGAGCGGCATGCCCAATTGAAACCAGAAGGAGTTGCCTCGCGGCTTGTTCTCGACCAGCGTGTCGCGGGTGTACTTGAAGGCGAAGGCCTTGTGCTCTCCAAAGAAGTAGCGGAACTCGGGGCCGACGGCCAGGTCGCGACCGCGCCCGCCGCCATTGGGAACCGCGACTCCATTTACCTGGTCGTCAGTGAGCTGCTTGTAGAGGAAGCCGTTGACGCCCACGGCCGCCTTCTTCGAGACGGCCCGCATCCCGGTGTACTCCCAGGTCAGCTCGTCGCCGCTGCGATACTTCGTGGTCCTATCCTGGAAGTTGAAGATGAGATCCGCCTTGGAGCTGGCCTCCCAGATGGCCTTGTTGGAAAGATAGGTGAAGGCGCCTGTCGGACCGGCGGCGAGGTGGTGCTGACCGATATTGAGGATGGCGGTCTTGTCATAGGGGAAGCCGGGAGTGTAGAAATCGCCCTGGATGAACCCATGCCAGTTTCCCTTGTGATACGTCACTCCAAGGGGAACGAGAAGGCAGTTGCTCACGCCGAACTTGTTGTATTTTTCTGTCGCATCCGGTCCGGTCGGGACGCGCAATCCCTCATAGAGAAACGGGACCGCAAACATGCTTTCCAGATTCCCGCCCAAGACAGGAATGCCCCAATTGTGCTCGATCTTCACCGCATTGGCGAAGACTCGCAGCTTGAAATCGATAGGAAGAGGCTTGCCGGAGCCGTCCACCAGCGCGTTTGCCGGGTAAACCAGGTGAAAGGTATAAAGCCCGGATTCATGGGGCGGGGGCATCATTCCCTGGAGCACGGTCTCGGCTCCCACCGGATAGACGCTGCCGCCGTTTTCGGTTGCGCGCGCCTCTGTGCCGATCAGCGTTGTCACCATGAAGCACGCTAGCAGGCAACCCCACGCACGATTGCCCGTCCCGCAATTCCTCGCTCTTACAAGCATCTCTGGCAAAATAGTCCTCTCCCTCGTTTTGATTGCAAACGTATGGCGTTTGATTTTGCTGCAATGATAGCAGGTTAGCCGGGAAGGGCTTGGCAGGCGGGCAGACTATTTTCGCGAGGCCTTGGGGCGGGGCCGCTTTTGCACGCTGGCGAAGATGGCGCGGGCCGAGCGCGGATCGATAAGCCACTGAAGCTGCGGCGGATGGCGGTCCAGGTCGATGCAGGCCACCGAGCCTTTCCTCATGCGAATGGACGCGCCGCCGTTGGCGGTAATCAGCCGGCCCAGGAACTGGAAGATGTTGGGGTTGTGGCCCACGGCCAGAACGCCTTCGCGTCCGGCATAGCCGGCCAGCAGATCCTGGAAGGCGGCGTAATCGGCCTCCGGCTCGAGCGCCGGGCTGACTTCCACCTTGGCGTCATAGCCCAGCTCTGTTCCCACAAACTGCGCGGTTTGCAGGGCGCGCTTCAATGGGCTGGAGACGATCAGGTCCACTTGAGCGCCTAACACGCTCAAGGTCCGCGCCATCAGGATGCACTGCTCCTTGCCCTCCTTGATGAGGGATCTCTTCTCGTCGAGAAGGAAGTTCCCGCGGCGAAGTCCGGCATTGGCGTGGCGCATCAGGTAGAGGATCATCGGGGGCGGTTGGCGGAGTCGCGTGGGGGCCTGCCAACTCCTTGAGCTTAAATATTAACACAAATGTAACATTACGCGGGGAATTGGCGCGGGGACTCGGCGTCAAGCGCTGAATCGGTATGGCGTGGAGCTCCGGGTCGGCTTACCGCCGATGCGAACGGATCGGCTCAACAGGAACCACTCGTACGCAAAAAGTGGTTACCGAAGAGATGATTACTTATTGACAAGGGCTTCTCTGGACACGATACTGAGTTCGCTCTCCACTCCTTCCCGGTGGCGGGCGAGATCCTTTCCCCGAAAACTCAAACCACGGAGGTCATCCGATGAAAGCTCCCCTGAGGCGCATCCTGTATGCGTCGATCGCACTGGCATTGACCTGCTCATTGTCCGGCACGCGCCACAACCTGGTTGCCGTCGAAGCGGCTCAGGAACATACCTTCACCGCAACGGAAGCGGTTGTCCCCGACAATCCGTTCCTCACCAACAATGGGCAGATTCCCCCCGCCTCCGAGTACAACGGCCCGATGTTCAGCCTGAGCCACGCCTGGCCCATCAAGCCCCCACTCCCTATGAAGGATCCGCCGTGGCAAAAGGCGATCGGCGGCGGACAGATCACCACCCAGAACGCCGCGGCCTACGTGGCGGCGCTGAAGCAGTACGTGAGCGCCAACGCGCGGGTTTTGCTGCTGGACTACAAGAACTGGGATGCGGCCAAGGCCGGCTGGTATACCGAGCCCTGGCTGGGCTCGATCCGCGAGAGCATCCACGGCACCTATTCGGCCAGCCAGTTCGGCCCGTCGATCTTTCCCGGCACCGGCCTGCTGACCACCTTCGACACCCACGTGCTCACCTACTACGACGAACGCGCCGCCTTTGCGCTGCATAAGGTGTGGGGCAGTGCGGCCACCAATCCGCAGATATTTACCTCCAACTTTCAGTTTCCCGAGGGCTCGGTCGTCGTCAAGGCCGCCATCTTCGCTTCGGACGATCCGAAGATTCAGCAGAACTGGTGGCCAGTGACCAACGGCGCGGCGGCCTGGCCGATCTACTTCTCCATCCCCGAGCAGGCCAATCCGCAGAATCCCCCGATCGTGCAGACCGGCTATGTGATGCAATTCGACATCATCGTGAAGGACTCGATTGCCGCGCCCAAGACCGGCTGGGTCTTCTCCACGCTGGTCTACGACCTAAACGCTCCGGGCGACGCCTGGGACAAGATGGTTCCGCTGGGCGCGCAGTGGGGCAACGACCCCGGCGTCGATCCGGAGACGAACCCCGCAGCCAAGCTCCAGGAGAACTGGATCAACCCCGCCGCGCCGCTCTATTCCACCCAGACGCTGGGCTGGGGCGGACGGCTCTCCGGACCCAATGACGGCGCGCGCAACGACATTCAGGTGGGAAAGCAAGTGCTGCTGAATCACCCCGACTCCTCCTGCATGAGCTGCCACAGTCCCTCGCAGTGGCAGCCGGTGAAGCACAAGATGCTCACCTTCCTCTTTCCCTCCTATCCCAACCCGAACACCAAGCCCAATCAGCCGCCCTTCAAGCCCTGCCCCAACGGCCTGGCCAGCGACCCTTATGTTTGCTCGCCCGCGCCGGCTTCGCCGGACTGGAATCGCTGGTTCCAGAATCGATTAGGCACCGAGCCCTTCGATCCCAATACAGGCTCGATTGCAACGGACTTCGATATGGTTTTCGCCTTCAAAACGCTGCCCATGTGGTGGAAGGCCACCGGACCCAAGGGCGCGGCCATGCCCTTCGCCACGCGTGAACTCGTCCACGGCACCGAGCCTCCGGCACAGTACAACGAGTACACCGGCGCGCCTCTGAAGCCGCAGAAATAGGAGAGCTTTCTTCAGAGGGTGATTAACTTAGTTAAAAGAGGCGCTCCAGGGGGCTTGTCCGCCGCGGTGGATGGGACTCTGGAGCGCCTTGCTCGTTAACGAGCTTGCTCCGCCACCAGAGGCTGAGCCGGGGCCGGGGGTAGCGCTAGCGTGGGCTTCTGAATTTGGGCCAGGAGTAGAATTAGGACAAGTAAGAAGAGGAGTGAGAGGAGGGAAGATGGCCACTGCGACGCTGATTCCACTGGAAACCTATCTGACCACTTCCTATGAGCCGGACGTGGATTACGTCGATGGCGTGCTGGAGGATCGGAACGTGGGGAAGTACGATCACCAGGTGGTGCAGATGGCGATTTTGTTTTGGTTCCATCAGCATGGGAGGGAGTGGCGCATCCGGTCGATCCAGGAACAGAGAACGCGAGTCGCTTCCACCAAGGTTCGCATTCCCGACGTGTGCGTCTTTTCTCGCGACGTACCGATCGAGCAGGTATTTGCCAGGCCCCAGTTGATTGCCATCGAGGTTTTGTCTCCTGAAGACAGACATTCCCGCATCGAGCAGCGGATGAATAACTTCCGCAGCTTCGGCGTACCGAACCTCTGGGTTGTGGACCCGGAGACGCGCGCCGGGTGGGATTTGAGCGATGGAAACTGGGTGCGCAAGGAGAGGTTTGAAGTGGCAAACTCACCAATCTATCTGTCGCTATCGGAGCTTTTCGCGAAGATCGATGAGGACAACGCAGACTGAGATTGCTTTGGTTTCCCAGGGCTCAGAGTCCAGACCTTGGGCACCGGCCCCCGGCAACCCGCCTTTTCCCCTCGGGCTCACGCATGGAGTTCCGAGGGGATCTTAGGGGCCAATTTCATCACTATATCGGCCCGGCTATTGCTTCGGTATCGACGCGCAGGAATACAAACTGCGCGGCGGGCTGAGAATCCTTCCCGCCCCGCATAGTACTCACGTAAGGAGTCGCGTCGATGAATAGCTTTACACCCGCCGGAATGCAGCTGGGAGTCTCTTGAAATTCCTTTAGTTTGCCCAGGTCATAGGGCTCCAGGATCCCCAACTTGACCTCTTGGGACCGAATGCATGGCTGACCGGAATCTGGCCCGTTTAGCGTAAGATCGGCGGAGAAATATCCGGATCCGGAAGAAGTCTCTTTCAGATAATTGAGGCTCATATTGTACTGTTTCCCCTTTCCATCGGGGTCGCCGAACTGGACGATATTGTTCCTTTCCCGCCCAGTGGTCAAAACCTGGACATGGTAGACACGAAATCGTCTGATGTCGGGCATCAATTCATCGCGTGCGGCCTGGAATTTCCGGTCGAGATCCTCTCGCTCCTTGTCGAGTGTTTCAATTCTCGCGGATTGTCTGCTCAATCTCTCTCCAAGGGCTTTGGCCTCGTTAGAAACTGCAGAAAGCTCACTCTTCTGTTCCGAAGTCCCTCTCTTGATTCCTTCGAGATCTCGGCCGGAGTTCACGACTAGGGCATTTACAAGGCCGACCTCATCTCCCGTATCCTTCACAATTCTGAGGCTTTCTAAGGCCGTGTCATTTCCCGTCTTCGCTGCAACCTTGCTGTTTTCGACCGCCTGCTTGGCAACTTCCACCAAATCCTTTGCCACCGATATCTTCGCATTGAGACCATCGGTCCCTTGTTGCATCTCGGCAATTTTGCTTTCGAGATGCTCGACCGCCTTACTCAGGCTTATTCCTTTCCATCCGAAGAACACCGCTCCTGCGCTCAGCACGATAGAGATAGGCACTATTCTCCACTTGATCCAGGCCTTAAT
This sequence comes from Occallatibacter sp., assembly GCA_049522975.1. GTDB lineage: Bacteria > Acidobacteriota > Terriglobia > Terriglobales > Acidobacteriaceae > Telmatobacter. The sequence continues at coordinate 83,110 of JBEKNI010000006.1, forward strand.
CTGTTGATCCGCCTCCTCGCGAATTAGGTGCTTTGCGAACGATGAGTTCAGCAGTTTGTCGGCAATCTTAGAAAGTTCAACTTCACTCAGGTCAGTAAGGTCGGGCATGAGCTGTCTCCGGTGCAGGGATGGGGGCGGGGATGGTTTCGACTTCCGCTTTGCCTTCGGCAAGCTGCATGAGGAAGTCCTGGCTGGAGAAAGGCGAAGCATTCTTGAATACTTTGCTGGCGCGGATGTAACTGCCGTCGGGCTGCTGCAGGCGGGCTTTGACGGTGTCGGCCAGGTAAGCGGGCAAAATCTCGTCGTGAATGCGGGCCAAGGCGGCCGGATCGCGGACCGGGAAGGCCACCTCGCAGCGCTCGAAGAGGTTGCGCGGCATCCAGTCGGCCGAGCCCAGATAGATTTCGTCGTTGCCGCCGTTGGCGAAGTGGAAGATGCGCGAGTGCTCCAGGAAGCGGCCCACGATGGAGCGAACTCGAATCCGCTCCGACAGTCCCTTCACGCCTGGGCGCAAAATAGAAAGCCCGCGAACGATCAGGTCCACCTCGACACCGGCCTGGGAGGCCGCATAAAGCGCCTCGATGATCTTGGGTTCGAGCAGCGCGTTCATCTTGGCGACGATGTGGGCGGGCCGTCCGGCTTGGGCGTGCTCCTGTTCGCGGCGGATGAGGCCCAGAAAGTTCTCGGCCATGGTCAGCGGCGCCACCAGCAGTGGACGGTAGTCGTCAACCTCCGCGTGCGCGGTCAGATAATTGAAGACCATGTGGACCCGGTCGGTGATCTGCGGATCGGCGGTAAGCAGGCTCAGGTCGGTGTAGAAGCGGGCGGTGACGGGGTTGTAGTTGCCGGTGCCCAGATGGCAGTAGCGGCGGGTTACGCCGTCCTCGTCGCGGCGCACCAGCAAGGCCAGCTTGCAATGGGATTTGAGGCCGACGACGCCGTGGAAGACCTGCACGCCGGCGTCCTCCATGCTGCGCGCCCAGCGGATATTCGAGGCCTCGTCGAAGCGCGCCTGCAACTCGACCACCAGCGTAGTTTCCTTGGTGGCCGCGGCCTCGATCAGCGCCGCAAATACGGGCGAGTCCTGGCTGGTGCGGTAGAGGGTCTGCTTCATGCTGACTACGGCGTCGTCTTGCGCCCCTTGCTGGATGAAGTCCACCACCGGCTCGTAGGAGTCATAGGGATGGTGAAGCAGGACATCATGCTGGCGCAGTTCTTCAAAGATGTTGGCCGACTTGCGGCCTAGCTTGAACGCCTTGGGCGTGAAGGAGGGAAACTTCAGGTCGGGCCGCTGCACGTCGCCATAAAAAAACATCAGCCGCGAGAGATTCACCGGGCCGTCGCCGCGGAAAACCTGATTTTCGTCCAGTTCGAAGTTGACCCTCAGCCGGTCGACAATCTCCGCGTCGGCGCCGGTCTCGACCTCCAGACGCACGGCGTCGCCCTTGCGGCGGTTGTGCAGCTCCACGCGGATGGTTTCCAGCAGCGAGCGGGCCTCTTCCTCCTCGAAATATAAGTTCGAATTGCGGGTGACGCGGAAGGCGGCCCTGGCCAGCACTTCGTAGCCGCGGTACATGCCGGCCAGGTTTTGCGCGATCAAGTCTTGAAGCAGCAGGTAATCGTAAGCGCCGTCGTCGCCGGGCAGGCGGACAAAGCGCGGCAGCGCCCTGGGCACCGTGACCACTCCCAGGACTTGAGGGCCGGAGCTGCGCCGCTTGAGCCGGAGCAGCAGCGCCAGGCAGAGAGCCTTGTTGAGCACGCGCGGAAAGGGGTGGGCAGGATCGATGGAGATCGGTGTAAGCAGCGGATCGACCTCGCGCAGAAAATAGCTTTGGGCATAAGCGCGGGCCTCTTCGTCCAGCTCCTCCCACTCCAGCAATCGCACGCCCTGTTTTTTCAACTCGGGCAGCAGTTGGTCGTTCCAGCAGCGGTACTGCGCGGCCACAAACTCATGGATGTCAGCGGTCAGCACGGTCAGCGATTCGTCGGGGCGCAAGCCGTCGAAGCCCGGCTCGCGATAGCCGTCCTCGATGCGCTGCATCAGCCCGGCCTGGCGGATTTCCACGTACTCGTCGAGGTTCGAGGCGGTGATGGCCAGGAACTTGACCCGCTCCAGCAGCGGGTTGGCTGGGTCCTCGGCCTCTTCGAGCACACGCCGGTTGAACTCCATCCAGGAGTGGTCCCGCCCGTTGAAGAGCTTCTGCTTTGGGGTCTTTCGGGCCATCCAATCCGTTCCGTGTGCCGTGTTGGCAGTCTACAGCGTTTACGCGAAAAATTGAAGTTAAAGTCTTGAGAAAGAGCGAAAAAACGCCTCGAACAAGGAATACAGGATGGAGGGCATTGTTAAGAAATGGGAAATGGCAGTACTGGATCATCTTCGCTCCTACAGCGGGGTGGTCTGTATTATTGCTTGAAAGCGTCTGGCCGGAGCTTGCCGATGCGGCCTTTGGGGCCGACAACGAAGGGCAGGGAGAGTGCGTTCCAGTTGCGGTCGGCGTCGGGCACATCGTTAACAGCGGGTTTCAGGGCGCGCCAGTTGCGGCCATCGTCAGACGAAGCGTCGGTACCGTTGGGGCCAACGGTGATCCAGGACTTGGCAGCCGCATTGTAGGCCACTGCTGAACGGAAGCCACCGGGAAAGCTGTCAGGCCGTTTGAACCGGTCGGGGACTTCCGATTGATGGGAGACTGCGCCATATGCGGCGGTCCCGGCCCTTTCATTTGGCTTCGCGGCATCTCCGCCAACAACCACAAAGGCACAGACAAAGTTGTCGGGACAGCCGTCGCGGGTGGCAAAAGAGAACGCACCTGCTGAAGCGCCCTTCGCCATGGGTATCGGCACAATTGAGAAAGTGGTGTACCAGGAGTCAGGAATCAGAAACATGCGGTACCATTTTGTAGCGTGGAGAAATGAACCGCTTTTTCCGCCGGTGACATATGCCAGTCCTCCGCCGGGGTCCCCGGCAAGACTGGAGTTGCTAGCCGCAAACACAACCTCGTCCTTCGAATGCGGCACAGTTACATCGAGATTGGGTGATCTCACAGTATGCTCAAACCGATGCCAGCCATTATCAAGGGTGTAGAAGCTAGCGAAACCTGCAAACCTTCCGTTGACTTGATCTCCAATCACCATTCCTTCTGAATAGCTGTTGCCGGTCACAAATCCATCCCAGGAGGCATTTTCATCGGGGTTGGTGAAGAGGAGCGTCCAGGTTTGGCAGCCGTCTTTCGTCTCAAAGAGTTGAGAAAGTTCGCCTTTACCGCTGGACATGACAATAGCGGTCTTCGCATCGCGGGCTTGGATACCGAGAAAATCAAGGTTCTCGGCTCCGCGCGGTATAGCGCAGACCTGCCAATGTGCGCCATCGTCCGTGGTGCGTATGACGGTACCGCCCGAGCCGCTGACCCAGGCGATTCCGTTGCCCATGGAGTGGACGCTGCGCAGGTCGGCTGTGGTGTGCGAGTCCTGAATGGTCCATTGTGCTGTTGCACTGCACGGGATTGCAAGCACAAACGCTACGAATATCTTGAACATAAACGAAATTCTATCCCCGCGCGATACGGGATGCAGAACGATTGTGGCACTTTTGAAAGTGTCACAATCGGAGAACTGCAACGCTTCACTTCATGACACAGCCGTTTCTGCCTGTGCGGCAGACGAGATCGCGCCGGCAATGCTAAGGCCAGGAGAGAACCGCGCCAGAACGCACCCTGCGCAACCAGCGGGCCGGGTTTTGGGTTGCCGGCGATTCACCCGCAATTGGATGAAGGCTCGACCGCATCACGCGGGGCTGTGACTCACATCACTGCTTGCAGGCTTTGTGTCAAGCTAGCGTGATGCCGGACCTTTCGAGCGGCATTTTCTCCGCGTGTGCCTGCTGCTCCACGGGTCCGAATCCGTGCCACGCAGTAGCGGCTTGGAGGTAATCCCCCGGCCTCTTGCCCCGATGCTTCCCAGATGCCACTGCCACAACTGCCCTGAAACCAGCAAGACGAAAGGTAAGTTCCCTTTCTTGTCTAGCTGTCACCAGAAACTATCCAGCCCGCCCGGCTCACGGCAGGCGGGCGCACTTGTGTAATGTGCAAGGAGGTAAACCATGAGCAAGGAAGTGGCCGTCAGAAAACTGATGCAGGCCTGCGAAAAAGATCCGGAGCTGTTCGCCAGGCTGGTCAAGAATCCACAGGAGGTCGCCGGGGAATTCGGCGTCACCCTGGAGCCCGAGGAAGTTGCACAGCTCGAAAAAGTGCAGAAGCTCAATAGCCTGGTAGCGGAGTTCAAGCAGGGGCGGGGGATCGGCCGTCCCATCGGGTATCCCGTCGATGTGGCGTGGAAGACCTCAATCGCCAACCACATCATTTTTTACAGGCCGATCTTCTATCCCATCTTCTACCCGGCCTACGATCAGGCGCTCCAAACGGAGCTTCGCCGGCTGCCCGTTTCGCCGGTCAGGGGCTATCCCTTCAAAGTTGAAGAGGGAGTTATCTCTTACCGAGGGATCCGCAATCTCTAGCCGCAGCCATGAACTCGAATGGTTCGTGGCGATGCTGGACCAACCCGATGCGGGCCGGCGGCGCCTACTTCCGCCGGCCGGCATCGGCGACAAAAGAGGAAAGAATATGGCAAACATACTCCTCACCACCCGTTGCAACCTCAAGTGCCCGTATTGCTTTGCCCAGGAGAAGTTGGGCGGAGGGCAAAGGCTCACCATTTCGCTCGGCGACGTGGAAAAGGTCATCGGCTTCTTGAAGCGGTCGAACCATCCGTTCTTTCGCGCTATGGGCGGAGAGCCGACGCTGCATCCGGAGTTCCCCCGCATCCTCGAAATGGCGCTGGAGAACGAGATGCGCGTCGATGTGCTGAGTAACGGCACCTGGCCGGAGAGTTACAACGAGATATTCCGGCGCATTTCTCCGCGGCGGCTGGCTTTTCTTCTCAACATCGATCGCCCGGAGCGCTATGCGCCCCATATTTGGGAGCGGATCGAGCGGAATCTGGCCGCGATTTCAGAGCGGGAAAGCGTCACGCTGAGTTTCAATATCTTTGAAAAGAATCCGAGTTATGAATACATCTTTGAACTTACCAGGAAGTACGGCTTTAACAAGCTGCGCATGAGTCTGTCGCTGCCCGTGGTGGGAGCCGACAACGCCTGCCTGAAACTTGAGGATTACAAGGAAATGGCTCCGTTCATAGTGGAGTTTGTGAGGCGGGCGGAGGATCTCGGCATAAAAGTTAGAATGGACAACGTCGTTCCGCTTTGTATGTTCAGTTATGAGCAGGCTGGAGAACTGCTAATGAAGGGCGTGGTGGATTTTCAGCACAACATGCACTGCGCGCCGGTGATCGACATCGGCCCGGACCTGAGCGTGTGGTGCTGTTTCTGTCTCTCGAAGATGTGGAATCGCCATCTTGATGAGTTCAAGAACCTGGAGGAGATCCAAGAGTACTACCGCGAGGCCATGAGCCTTTATCAGCACCGGCTATATCCGATGGATGAGTGCTATACATGCCGCTACCGGGAGCAGTGGGGCTGCCAGGGCGGCTGCCTGACGCACACGGTGATGAGGCACGGAGAGCTGTCGCTTGGGGACAAGCCCGCGCAGCCGCCGGGCGATGGCTGGAAGGAAGGGGCGGTGCTGGCTCTCTCTCCGGATGTCGAGATCCGCCATTACGATATGCCGCAAGAGTCTTACGCAATTTCGAGCAAGGCAAGAAGGCTGGAGATGGAGGTGGACGCGTCGTTCGAGCCGTTCCTGAGCGCCCTGAATGGGAGTTGCACCGCGCGAGAGGTGGTGGATCGGTACGCTGGCGATAGCTGCGGAGATACGAACGGCGGAAGCGGCTTGGAGGCGCTGACGCAAGGAGCTCTGCGCCAGGGCGCCAACCAATTGCTGCTGGGCATGTTGCATCAGGGGCTTCTTGTCGAGCGCCGGGGTTGAGGCGGGTTGGACCGCGGTCCGAGCGAGCACATTCTCAAAAAACTGCGTAAAAAGTCGGGTGCCCCTGGGCCTGCCCTGAGCCTGTCGAAGGGGCCGGTCTCTCGGACCTGGAATGCCACAAACTCCACAGCGCGCAAGCTGCGGCCGCCTCACTGCATGGGGCTCGGGGGCCTTCGCCGGAATATCTTGGGGAAATGCGAACGTTTTCCCGCCGGGATGCTCTTTACTGGTAGTAATGCCAGATGCGAACTCCATCGAGAGCCGGGGAGAGGCGGTGCGGGAGGAAGCAGGCGAAGGCGCATCCCGGTCCGGCTCCTTTGTGGCGCTAGTCGAACGACATTCGCAATTCGTCTTCCGCATCGCGCTGGCGGTCACGCGCCACTCTCAAGACGCGGAAGACGTCGTCCAGGAGACCTTTCTTCAGGTCTACCGGGACGAGCGCTGGAAGCGGATGGAAGACGAGCGGGGCTATCTGGCGCGGGTTGCCTGGAGGCTGGCGGTGCGGCAGCGCAAGCCGCGGAGGCGGGAGGCCGAGCTTCCGCCGGAGATTCCCAGCCGCAATGTCGGTCCCGAGCAGTCGGCGATGGACCGGCAACTGGAAGGCTGGCTGCACGCCCGCATCGATGCGCTGCCGGAGAAGCTGCGGCTGCCGCTGGCCCTGCAGGCGCTGGGGGAGCTGAAGCTGGTGGAGATTGCCGGGATTCTCGGCCTGCCCGAGGGAACTGTGCGTCGCAGGGTTCACACCGCGCGGCAGAAGCTCCGGCAGGAATTGATGGACCGGAAAGGAGAAGGCCATGAACGATGAATTCGATCCGCTGGAGAGCCTGATCGACCGCGCCCTCGATAGCTACACGCCGCGCCGCGAGCGGCCTGGGCTGGAGTATCTCATTCTGGCCTCGGCAACCGCCGAGAGAGCGCCTTGGTGGCGGGAATGGAAGCCCGCTTGGGCACTGGCCGCAGCTTTGCTGCTGGTTGCGGCGGTGGTTCCGGCGTGGTTCAGGCTGGCGCAGCCAGGTGGCGGCGCGGCGCAGCCTCCGGCCATCGCATCGCTGAAGCATCCTCCTCGGCCAGCGATTGGCCCTCTGGCAGCTGCCGGCCCTGTGCGGAAGATTCGCGGCTTTACCGCCCCCAACGCCGGCGAGGAGTTAGCGGCGCTGGCAAAGCCGAACTCCGAACTCCATGCAAGACCGGCCAGCGTAGCGGGCGGCTCCGAGTCCGTGGCTGCCGGCCCCATCGAGTTGAAGCCCATTACCATCGCCCCGATCCAGATCCGGGCATTGAATTAGGAGAGAGCTATGTTGACACCAAGAGCAATCCTCGCCGCCCTGCTGATGGCCGCGCCGCTCCTCTCAGGGCAACCGGCTGGCGCACAGTCCCCGGCCGTCAAAGACGCAACCCACGTCATCGCGCCGCTCCGCGCCGACGGGCACCGGCCGCTGCCTCACGAGCCCTTTCAGATCACCATCGCATTCAAGAGGATCTATCGCGGGAAGCTGGCCTCGGACAAAACCTACTCGCTGGCCGTGACCACCAATGAAACCCTGCCGGCCATCCGCGACGATTCCCGCTATCGCGCTAGCGTCACCGACATGAACGACATTCTTCAAGGCAATACAGATGTCGATATTCTCGCCCTCAAACGCTCCGGGCAATCGATGTATATCGCCCTCAAGATCTCTACCCAGACCTTTGGCATGGATGTGCCCGAGGAGCTGCCCAAGCTCCCCGTCGCTGGAACTCACCAGTACATCCTCACGCCAACCGTGCCCATCGGTCAGCGAAGGACCATCTACTTGTCTACCGACGCCGTGCACAATACGACCGTGGAGGTTCAGATTCTGGTTCAACCCTTCGACGAGCAGCAGCATCTGCCGCAGCAGCCGTAAGTTGCATTTTTTCAGCGATTCATAACCGGCCATCGGCCAAATTGAGGAGGAATAACCATGCGTCGCATCGTATCGTCTTTCTTGGGTGGAATGACATTCTGCCTGTTCTCTTCCACCGTTGCGCTGGCGGGCGGGTACAAGCTCGCCGATTATCCGCTGCGGGTTCACATCTTCTCGTTTAACTCGCATTCGCATTATTACGAACGGCAAGTCTCCTGGGTGGACGGGGAAGGCCGGGCGAATCTCTTCGAAAATAGCGAGCCGCGGGGATTCGAGTTCAGCTATCGCTGCGGGGAGCGATTGAGGAAATCCGACGGCTTTGAGACCTATCTGGCGCGCTGGAAGAAGCCGGGCAGGACGCTGGAGATATTGCTGCCGGTCTTGGGCAAGCCGGATGCGGCCGATTCCTGCGAACTGAAGGTCGAGATGAAGGACGGGATCGTCTATCGCTGGCGCAACGGCGCAATGGTCGAGCAGCCGGCGGCGCAGTTCAAGGAATGGATGATAAAACACGAGTACGATCCCGAGCATGGCAAGAATGTGCCCGTGATGCCGGCGCAAAAGGCGCCGGCTGCCGCCGACGAGTAGTCCATCCGGCGACGGAAGTTGGCGCGAAGCGCGTGGGAGCTGAAGCCGGGCAGCGGGGGGCGGTTGACCCGCGCTGCCCGGCGGGTTGAGGATAGAAGCTGAGCCAGTCTTCCTCAACTTTTGTGAAAGGAGCCGCTTCCATGCCCGATGCTTCGATCCATCTCCGCGATAGTTCGATTCCGGCCCAGCCGGCGACTGCCGGAGCCGATGCCTTTTCCGCGCGGGTGCACGGGCTGCTCGATGGCCAGCCCAAGGACGAGGCCACCGTCGCCAAGGCGCTAGAAGGCCTGGACGAGGTCTTCGACCGGATCGCCGCCAAACTCTACCGCATGGCTTCCATGCTGGTGGGCGAAGGCGAGGAGAGCGTGCGGCTCGTGGAGACGGCGGTCGCCAATGCCGAGGTCTCGGTCTGCCATGATCCCACCTTGGCGCGCAAGAGCAGCCGGCGGGCGTTGGGCGCCGCGGCTCTCGAGCTGCTCGCCCGGCGCGACCCCGCCGGCCTGGCCGCGCCGGAGGGGCTGGAGCCGGTCACAAGTTGCATTGACGACGACGACCTGGCCTCGGCAGGCATTTCCACCGAGGAACTGGAAGGCATGATGGCAGGACCGGAGCGCGACCGGGTGCGGGAATGGCTGGCAAGTCTGCCCACGGCCATGCGCACGGTCTTTGTACTGCGCGCGGTGGCCGGGCTCACCGCCGCAGAGACGGTCGCGCTGCTGAAGGCGCATGGCGGGCCGCAAGCCGCCGGATGGACCCAGGAAGCGGTGCGCGAAGTCTTCCGCCAGGGACTCTGCTCGCTGGCCTCGCAACTGCTCCACGCCTCGGCCGCGCGGTAGCGGAACAGGGATCAGAGACTAAGGATCAGGGAACAGAAAAACCCGGTTCCGTGGCCTGTACTTTCGCAGTCTTTCCGGCGAAAGAATGAAAAAACTGCTGGGCAAAATCAGAAAGCTGAAGAAACTCTACAGCGCCGCCAGCGCATCCGCCTGGGTGGAAAATAGGCCGGCGTACTTGGTGATGCCGACCATGGTGAAGACCTTGGTGAAGTGCGGCGAGAGCCCGAAGGCGTAGATATGCTGGCCGGAGTTAGAGGCCTCGATCATCATCTGGATCACCAGCGCTATGCCGCTCGAATTGATGTAATCCACCTTGCTGAAATCCAGCAGCACCAGCCGGACAGTCTCCTTGGGCAGCGCCTGGAATGTGCCCAGGACAGCGTCTTTCGAGGTGCTGGCGATATCGCCTTCGAAGCGCAGGACAGTGACCGGATGGCCGGCCGGGGAAGTAAGCTGCTCAACGCGCGCCTTGGTTTCGTTCTGCACGATCAGTATTCTCCATGCCTCTCAGGTTTGCCGCCGAGAATCAGCCCGGAAACTCAGTCAATCTCCGCGGCTCCTTGATCCATTCGCCTGATTCTGCCAGGCCGGCGTCCGTCCACTGACAACTAATTACTGACAACCGACAACTTCCGTTATTCCGCGCCTTTGTCAAGCCGGATGACCAGCCGGACATAACTGCTCTTGCCCTCGGAGCCGGCTACCCACTCCGCCTCATCCACCAGCGCCTGGATGAGAAACATGCCCATTCCGCGCGCGTCTTCCTCTCCATGCATCTTGCGGTCTATGTCCGGCTTATGAATCTCGCCGGGGAGCCTGCTCATGCCCGTGCCGTCGTCAATTACCTTGACCTCCAGCGAATCGGCGCCAGCCGACAGCACCACGCCCACGCTGAGCTTTTCGTTGAGCCGGTTGCCGTGCTCGATGGCGTTGATGCAGGCCTCGGCGACGGCGGTCTTGAGGTCTTCGATGCGGTCCTCGCGAAAGCCCATCAGCTTGGCCACCGCCGAGGCGGTACTCATGGCCACCTTCTCGAAGCCCATCCGCGAGGGCAGGCGCACCTCGACCGTGGTGGTCTTGGGCACGGCTGCGGGGTTCAACTCGCTCATGCCGGCATCTCCGTCAGACTGGTCCTGCGGCACAGCGCCAGTGCGGTCATGTCGTCTCCCTGCGGCCCGCCTTCTGAGAATCCCTCGATGGCCGCCCACAATGCATCGAGAATACCATCCGCATTGTGTGACGGGCACTTCAAAAACGCATCCAGAAGCCGCTCGGGACCAAATTCCTCATCCCCGCGGAAGACCTCTGTCAGCCCGTCGGTGTAAAAGAGGAGGCGCGTTCCCGGCTGAAAGCCGCTCCGTTCGCTGGTGTAGCGCATCCCCGGCAGAAGTCCCAGCGGCGTGCCGGCGGCCTCAAAGAGACGCGGCGCAGCACCCGGCTGAACCAGAAACCCCGGATTGTGGCCGGCGTTCACCACCTCGATCTCGCCCGCTTCCGGATAGAGCCGCAGGAAGATAGCCGTCACGTAGCGGCGGCGCGCCTCCTCGCCCTCGGCCCAGTGGTGCTGATTCATGCGCGCGGCCAGTTCGTCCAGTGGCCCTCCGCCCGCCGCCATCGCACGGAAGGCCGACCGGAAGCTGGTGGACATGATCGCCGAAGCCATCCCCTTGCCCGCCACATCGGCCACCGCCATGAGAACGCTGCCGTCGGGCTGCTCGACAATGTCCAAATAATCCCCGCCGACTTCGTAGCAGGTATCGGAGCGGAAGGCCACCGAGTAGCCGGTGATCGAGGGCAGCTTTTGCGGCAGCAACGACCGCTGAATGGCGCGGGCCGCGTCCATATCCTGCTGCACGCGGGCAAACTCCAGATTGCGCTTGTGGTTGCGGGCGTTTTCCAGGGCCACGGCGGCCTGCAGCGCCAGCCCCTCGATGAAGTCGGCCTCGTAGATCGTCAGCGCGCGGCCATCGGGAGTCGCCACCAGCAGTTCCGCCATGCGCCGCCCCTCGCGGTCGTCCAGCGGATAGACCAAGGCCGCAGCCGCGCCATTCCCGTCCGGCGCATCGCCATAAGCCATTCCCGCCGAAGGAAAGGCCGCGCCGGCCATCTCCAGCTCGCGCACCACGATCCGCAGCACCTGCTCCAACACATCGTCCTCGCGGGTGGTCGAGTGCACCTGCCGCGCAGCCTCCAGCAGCGCCTGCAACCGCGCCACCTGCTGCTGCAGGTCGATTGTTTCGCCATTGCCGGGAAGCTGACTTTCAGCCGCCATCGCCTCTATCCCCCGTGGAATCTTACTTTAACATGGTGTTGCCATGGTTCGTGGCAAGGAGGCAGTTCGGAGAGTTTCGGCACCCCTCTATTTATATGTATTTAGTAATAGCTTCCCTTCGGGGTTTAGACAGACGAAGGCGAAATAACGGCGAATTAGTCTTGGCTCGGGTCCCAGTAAGGCTCTACCTCTTCTTCGACCCTGCCGCGGATATGGGCGACGAATTCACTGTATACCATGCGGCCTTCTGCATACGAGGAGATGGTCTCAATGTGTTCGCGGAACTTCTCGCGAGCCCTCTTCGCGACGGTAGGAAGGCTGTGCTCGAAGAATCGCAACATACGTGCATCCGGTTCATTACCGACTCGAACGTCGAAATAGCCAAGGGACAGCTTGTGCCTAACGCGGTCAGCGAGGACTGAATCCGCATTGGGGTAAAGTTGGTTGTAGAACTGGTGGACGACGACGCCACAGTCTGTCAGAAGCGAAAACGTCGAGTATGAGATTCTCCTGGCAACGATGACAGGCACAGCATCGATCTGGACACATTTTGCAAGCAGGGCCTTGATAATTGATCGATCTGGATAAATCCATTCTCGGATGTTCTTAACTTCAATTCCCATAGGGCCGGCTTCGGGGCGGAATAGGACATAGTCGAGTTGCCCTCCCCGTATCATTTTCCCACTGACCACGTCCAGATCATGCTTCTTGTATGGAATGGAGTCGTCATGCTGGTCTAGATCTTCAAAATGTCCGATGAAATAGGAATTGCTTCTCTGAAGGGCTTTCAGGACAGCGATTTCAGCGGTTTGCCCCATGCGAAGAGTGAAGTTCCTAGCCTCTGTTTGGGCGTGTATTGCCTGCAGTTCCTGATATCGCCACTCGACGACCTCGGAGTCTGTTTCGGGGAGGTAGTGCCATTGGGTTTGCTGCGTTCCAGTCCGGGTGAGCAGCCTGCCCTGCTGCTGCAATCTAGAACGAGCATGGGTAAGCAGGTGAGGATCCACTCGCTGGGGCGTCGGACCGGCATCAGCGATCTTTTGTTCCAGCATTCTCAGGGTGGCTATGCCATGACGCTTAAGAACACTAAGAATACGCTTCTTGCCCAGCTCAATTCGCTGCTCGGGTATCATGCGCATGGAACCTATCTGCCATCATATTCGAAATGCCAGAAAACCAGGTTTTATGCGCCTAACGATGCAACATCCTGGCGTCACAAATCTGGCCCGATGCAAATTGCCCCTGGGGGTCGGATTCCAAGGCCCGGGAAAGAAACCGAAGGCGTCTGCACCGCCGCAGGGGGTTACCGAAGATTGCTCTCTGCGGGCCGCAGTCTGCACAAATAGGGAGCCAAAGGCATTCCTCGCAATAATGTGGATTTATTCCGGTTCATCGTTGTCCGTAACTCGCTGCTGCAATTCGAGTTGCACAGAATGCTGGAAATCTTGCCGCGCTTGATCCTCCTGCTCCTTGTCTGCGCCGGACCACGGGAATTCAGCCCGCGAAACGCGGCCGGGTAGGGTGATGCGCATCACTGCCCGGAGCCTCTGCGAAGCCGAGAATAACTTGGGTTTTGGGGAAGATCATCCGTCGAAGCCAGCCCTGGGGTTTTTGCCGCCGCTGAGCGGAATTGGGCGCGGGCTGGGGTCAAGCGGGGTGGTCCAAGGAGTTCCCGTGCACGGCCGATGCGAACGCGAGCACGGAGGCGTCCGGCGATGAATTGGCGCGAAGAGTATCGGACCAAGTGCATGGATGCCGCCGAGGCGATGAAGCTGGTTCGCTCCGGCGACCGCGTCTGGGTGCACTCCGGCTGCGGCACGCCTGCCGTGCTGCTCGACGCGCTGGTCGGGCGCGCCCCCGAACTGCGCAATGTCGAAATCGTTCACATGAAGACGCTGGGCGAGGCGGCTTACACCAGGCCGGAGTACGAAGGCGTCTTTCGTCATCGCGCAATGTTCCTGGGCGACAACGTGCGCGAGGCCGCGGTCGCCGGACGTGCCGACTACACGCCCATCTTTCTCAGCGAGATTGAACCCTTGTTCTTGAACGGCGCTCTGCCGCTGGACGCTACCCTCATGCAGGTTTCGCCTCCGGATCAGCACGGATTCGTGACCATGGGAACGACGGTGGAGTGCACGTTGAACGCGGCGCGCGCCTCCGCGACAGTGATCGCCGAAGTGAATGAGCGGATGCCGCGCACGCATGGAGATACGTCCTTTCACGTGAGCCATCTATCGGCGATTGTGGAGACATCGCGGCCGCTGCTGGAGTCTCACGCGGAGCCGATCACCGAGATTCATCGCCGGGTGGGAGAGAATGTGGCTTCGCTGATTCCCGACGGGGCCACGCTGCAGACCGGCATCGGCGGAATTCCGGACGCGGTGCTTTCCTGCCTGGGACACAGGCGCGATCTGGGCATTCATACCGAGATGGTCTCCGATGGCGTGATCGATCTGATGGAGTCGGGGGTGCTGACCGGAGAGCGCAAGTCACTGCATCGCGGCAAGGTGGTGCTCTCCTTCGTGCTGGGATCGCAGCGGCTCTTTGATTTCATCGATCGCAATCCGAGCTTTGAATTTCAGCCGATCAGCTATACGAACAACCCGTTTGTGGTGGCGAAAAACGATCGGATGGTGGCGATCAATTCGGCGCTGCAAGTGGACCTGACGGGGCAGGTCTGCGCGGACTCGCTTGGAACTAAGCCATTCAGCGGCTTCGGCGGACAGGTGGATTTTATTCGCGGAGCCGCGCGCTCCAAAGGGGGAGTGCCGATTATTGCGCTGCCGGCGACGGCGCGGCAGGGCGCGGTTTCGCGGATTGTGCCTATGCTGGAGCCGGGCGCGGGCGTGGTTACCTCGCGCGGGGATGTGCATTACGTGGTGACCGAGCACGGCATCGCGTACTTGCACGGCAAGACGCTGCGCGAGCGGGCGGAGGCGCTAATCGCCATAGCCGAGCCGCGCTTCAGGGCGGAGTTGGAGGATTTCGCCGTGCGCTCGAATTACCTGATGCGCAAGGCGGCGGCCGTCGAGGTCTGACGGCTGGCCGGAGAGGAGCGGGAATGAAGGATGCAGAGAAAGAGGACCGCGGCAAGCTGAAGGTGGATTTGGATGAGTGCAAGGGCTGCGGACTCTGTGTGGACGCCTGTCCGCCCAAAGTGATTTTTCTCAGCGAACGGTTGAATCACTACGGCTATCGCACCGCTACCTATGCGGGCACGGGCTGCACGGGGTGCGGAATTTGCTTTATGGTCTGCCCCGAGCCGGGCGCGATTACGATTTTGAGAATCGTGCTACCCAAGTCTGGAGAGGCCAAGGGAGTGAGCACAGGCATGGTGGGAGCAAGCGAATGCGCAAGCAGTTGATGAAGGGAAATGAAGCGATTGTCAGGAGCGCGATTCTGGCCGGATGCCGCGCGTTTTATGGCTATCCTATTACTCCGGCCAGCGAGATCGCCGAGGCGGCGGCGCTTTATATGCCCAAGGCCGGCGGAGTTTTCCTGCAGGCCGAAAGCGAGGTCGCGGCGATGAATATGATTTACGGCGCGGCGTCGGCGGGTGTGCGGGCGATGACCGCCTCGAGCGGGCCGGGAATCAGCCTGATGCAGGAAGGCATCAGCTACATGGCCGGCGCGGAGTTGCCCTGCGTCGTGGCCGACATCACGCGCGGCGGGCCGGGATTGGGCAACATTGCCGCCGAGCAGGGCGACTACAACCAGGTGGTGAAGGGCGGCGGCCACGGCAACTACCGCACCATCGTTCTTGCGCCTCACTCTGCCCAGGAGATGGCGGACCTGACGGCGCTGGCCTTCGAGCTGGCGGATCGCTATCGCAACCCGGTGGTGCTCTTGGCCGATGGATTCATCGGGCAGATGATGGAGCCGGTCGAGTTTCCGCAGACCGCCGTCGAGCCGCGCGAGCCCGCGTGGGCCGTCACCGGGACCGAAGAGACGCGCGGCAATCTGATTAGTTCGCTGCATCTGGACATCGATGAAATGGAAGCGCACGAGCGCCATCTGGAGGCAAAGTACTATATCGCGGAAGAACGCGAGGTGCGGGCCGAGGAATGGCGTACCAGTGATGCGGAGATTGTGCTTGTGGGCTACGGAATTATCGGCAGGATTCTGAAGGCCGTGGCGGCCGAGGCGCGCGCGGGCGGGCTCAAGGTTGGCGTGCTGCGTCCCATCACGCTCTTCCCGTTTCCGAAGTTGCATCTGAAGCGGCTGGCCCAGAGCGCGCGGGCCTTTGTAGTGGTGGAAATGAGCAACGGGCAGATGCTGGATGATGTGCGCCTGGCGCTCAACGGCGCGCGCCCGGTGGAGTTTTTTTCCCGTGTGGGCGGCAACGTGCCGTCGCACGAAGAGGTGCTCGCCTTCGTGCGGGCGCAGGCGCTGCGTTCTCTGCCACGCGCGGAAGAGGAGCGGAGGTCTTATGTCTAACGAGATGGTTGCTGAATACACGGTGTCACACGGCAAGGCGAAGGCCTTCTACGATCGCTACGAGCGCAAGGAAGAGTTGCAGCACCAGACGCATTTTTGCCCCGGATGCGGCCACGGCCAGGTGCACAAGATGCTGGCCAAGGCCATCGACGAGCTGGGCATCCAGAACAAGACGGTACTGGTCGGCCCGGTTGGCTGTGGAGTCTTCACGTATAACTACTTCGACGTGGGCAACATTTCGGCTGCGCACGGACGCGCGCCGGCGGTGGCCACGGGAATGAAGCGCAGCAAGCCCGAGGCGATCGTGATCGGCTACCAGGGCGATGGGGATCTGGCGGCCATTGGGTTGTCGGAGATTGTGCACGCGGCCAATCGCGGCGAGCATATCACGGTGATCTTCATCAACAACGCCATCTACAGCATGACCGGCGGACAGGCGGCGCCGACCACGCTGCTCGGGCAGAAAAGCGCGACCACTCCCGAAGGACGAAGCGCCGACAACGAAGGCTATCCGCTGCACATCAGCGAACTGCTGTCGACGCTGGAGGCTCCGGTTTACATCGAGCGCGTGGGCCTGGGAGACAACAAGCAAATTATGCAGGCCGCGCGCGCCGTCAAGAGAGCCGTCGAGAACCAGGTGCGCGGGCTGGGCTTTTCGCTGGTCGAGGTGCTGTCGCCTTGCCCCACGCTTTTCAAAATGACTCCCGTCGATGCTCAGCACTGGGTGCGCGATGTGATGGAGAAGACATTTCCACTCGGCGTCTTTTGCGACCGCATCAAAGATGTGCAGCCGCGCCAGCCGCGCGAGGCCGCGCCGGCGCTCGATAAGATTCCGCGGATCCTCGGCGTCGATTTTGAGAGTTTGCCGGAGGGCAATCCTCTGGCGATGGAAGAGAAAGCGGAGCTGGATCTTCGCGTCCGAGTGGCGGGCTTTGGCGGGCAGGGAGTCCTGCTGCTGGGCGAGGTGCTGGCAGAGGCTGGCCTCGATGCGGGCCTCGAGGTCTCCTGGCTGCCCTCCTATGGGCCGGAGATGCGCTCCGGCACCTCCAACTGCCATGTGCGCCTCTCCAGGCACGTCATCGATTCGCCGATGGTGACCAATCCCAATGTGCTGGTGGCAATGAACGAACCGTCGCTCAGAAAGTTTGTGGCGAGCGTGCCAGCGGGAGGATGGATTCTCTATAACGGCGAAGAGTTCCCCGCCGATTGCGAGCGGGAGAACGTGCATGTGCTGGCGCGTCCCTTCACGGAGATCGCCAATGAATTGGGCGATGCGCGCGCGGGCAACATGGTGATGCTGGGCGCGTTGCAGCAGATTACCGGGGTGTTGCCGGACGCGAACATCGACGCGGCGCTCAGGCGGCTAGTAAAAAATCCGCGTTGGACTGCGTTGAATCAGCGCGCGCTCAAGCGGGGCCGGGAGCTGGCGAGAGAGGCGCGCGAAAAAGAGGTGTGCAGCGCGGGCTGACAGGCGATTGCCTGCTTTGGCCTGGTGAAAGTGGGAACAGTAAGCGCGGCCGCGAACAAGACTCAATCGTCTTGCTTTGCCGGCCGCGTGAACATTTGCGAACTTGCAGGAACTGGCTTCGGCCTCCCCTGCCAAGCGCGGATGCAATGCGAGCAGAACCAGAGCTCTCCCGCTGAGATGAATGACGGTTGAGCCGTTGATCCTGTCCGAAGCGCCTGGCGGGGGAGTCCAGCCAAGGAGGAAAGACGATGCTCACAATGAAAGTAGCAGACAACTCCTATGACGTTGCGCTGGAGAATTTCGATGCAGCAGCCAACCAATTAGGGCTCAACAACGATATTCGGGAGATGATCAAGTATCCCGAGCGGATTCTCACGGTCACCGTGCCGGTGCGCATGGGAGACGGGCACATTCGCCGCTTTGAAGGCTACCGCGTGCAGCACAGCACGGTGCGCGGACCCGCCAAGGGCGGCATTCGCTTTCACCCTCAAGTCACGCTGGACGAGGTGAAGGCGCTGGCCACCTGGATGACCTGGAAGTGCGCCGTGGTGAACATTCCCTTCGGCGGCGCCAAGGGCGGGATTACCTGCGATCCGAAGAACATGTCGCAGGTTGAACTGGAGCGCATGACGCGGCGCTACACCAGCGCGGTTCTTCCCTTGATCGGTCCCGAGCAGGATATACCCGCGCCGGATGTCTACACGAACCCGCAGACCATGGCGTGGATCATGGACACCTACTCGATGACCAAGGGCTATCCGATTCCGGGGGTGGTGACCGGAAAGCCCATCTGCCTGGGCGGGTCGCTAGGGCGCAACGAAGCCACCGGGCGCGGCGTCTTTTACACCCTGGAGCACGCCTGCGCGCATCTGAAGATCCCCATGAAGGGCGCGACGGTCGTGGTGCAGGGCTTCGGCAACGCCGGCTCGATTGCCGCGCAACTCCTGCATGAGGCCGGGGCCAGGGTGATCGCGGTGAGCGATTCCACGGGCTGCGTCTACAACAAGGATGGATTGAACGTTCCCGAGCTGATCGCTCACAAGGAGTCCACCGGGCGCGTCGCGGAGTTTGCGGGCAGCGAGGCAATCACCCCGGCCGAGTTGCTGGCCATGGAGTGCGAGATTCTGGTGCCGGCGGCTCTGGAGAACGCGCTCCACTCGGACAACGCATCCACGGTGCGCGCCAAAATCATCGCCGAAGCAGCCAACGGACCCATCACTCCGGCCGCTGACAGAATCCTGGAAGGCAAGGGAGTCTTCGTGATTCCCGACATTCTGTGCAATGCCGGCGGCGTGACGGTCTCCTATTTCGAGTGGGTGCAGGACGAGCAACACTTGTTCTGGGATGCGCAGGACATCTACAACCGCTTGGAGCGTGTGATGAAGACCGCCTTCGCCGATGTGCTGAAGATCCATCTGGAGCGCAAGGTTCCCATGCGCATCGCGGCCAACATGCTGGGCATCGGGCGCGTGGCCGAGGCGGTGAAGCTACGCGGCATTTACCCATAACCGGCAAGGAGAAAACGCCAAGGCTGTGCCCGGACGGAAATGCAGTCCGGCGGCGCGTTCGGTCTCCCGAATGCGCCGCCGTCTTTTGGGCATCCGGAATTGAAATGGGCGCCCCAGGTCCCGCCTTTGGGACCTGAGAAACCAAGAACCCCAACATCCTCGTGTCCCATCCCAAAATCCTTACATCCGAGGCTATCTAGATGGTCTATTTCAGATGAGCGGAGTGGGCCAATTTGCCGTCTGTTCTGTGCAGTGCCCGTCGCAGAGCTGAATCGGTATAAATATATTTGATGATGGCTCTGTTAGCATTAAACGTTGAACACTGTAGAAACAGCTTCTGCTGTTTTTTGGGTCTTGCTTTTCGGGCCGCCCGGCAAGGGCCGGATTTTGCAGGAAAGTGAGTTTTTCATGAAAAACATCTGTATTCTGCCGCTTCTTTTCCTTGACCTTTGCCTCTCGACGTTCGCAGGGGCACAAGCCGGTACAACGTTGTTTGTAACAACCGACATGGACTGCAACTGGAAGCTCGATGGGCAGCCCATGGACCCACTCAAGGCCGGCGACCACAAGGTCGTTCCGGTCACACCGGGCGAACATCTCATCCAGGCGGCTTCCACCGATGGGGTGGCCACAAATCGTATCCCATTTAACACCACAAAGCCCACCAAATTTGATGTCGATTACGGACAGGGCAAGTTTTGGGTCTCGATCGAACTACAGAGTCAACATGATCGGCAACTGAAGATGCAACAAGCTGCGCCAGCCAAAGAACCAGCCGATGCCGAGGTCGCGCTGCACCCCACCTGGACCGACCCCGCCACCGGGCTGATGTGGACCAGGAAGGACAACGGCTCGAATGTGGACTGGAACCAGGCCAGCGAGTATTGCTCCAGGTTGCAGCTTGCGGACTACAAAGACTGGCGTCTGCCCACCCTTGAGGAGTTGCAAGGGATAGATGATCCCAGCGTCAACCTTGAAGGAGTGTATGATTTTGGCGCCGTGCACAACATACACGTAAAGGGGAATCTCAAGCTCACCGGATGGCAATGGAGCAGTGCTCAAGGAGATGCTCCGGGGAAGCCGTGGCAGGGGGCGTGGGAATTCGATTTCGTCGGTGAGAAGCCTGGGAACAGCGGCTTTCTCGGCTTCAGCTACAACATGCGTGCGCTGTGTGTGCGTCGTTCCGGAGAATGATGGCTGTGATTGGATACTTTGGTGATTTGGTCTTTTGTTTCTTGGTTGTTGGCGGACTTTCATTTTTCAGGAAGATCGTCCAGCCACTATCAAAGGGTCTCCCAGGTCTCGTCTTTGAGACTGGGGATTCCACTTGTTCATCCAGCGAGTTACTTCGGCCCCCAGATGCGGAACTCCCCGCTGACATGCATCAGGCTCATCAGATATAACATTCCGTCGTAATAGCGGTTCTCTCCGGAGGGAATCGGCGTCTTCCACAGGGCCTCGGTGAATTGCCGTGCGCGGGCGCGATCGGTGGCCGCCAGTCCGGCGACCGCATTGGTACCCGCCAGCCCGACGGGATGTTCTTCGTGCGCCAGCCCCGGCGTCGCGCCCAGATCTTTGCCGTCCAGCGTATAGACCGGCCCATACGTGTCGATGCCCTGTGCGGCAAAGAACTGCTGGATGCGGTCGCTTAGCTCCTGCTCCGCGGGGGCTTTATGCCACCACGACCAATCGACCGACCAGTTGCTGGCCGCGCGCCATGCGTCGTAGCCGAACTTGTCCGACTGCGGGAAGCGCGTGATGCGCGGCGTGCCGTCGAAGTTGGCGTAGCTCGGCACGAGGCCGGTGCGCGGGTTGGCGGCTCTCATGAAGAAGGCGCGGCTGGCCTCAGCGGCGCGCGCCCAGAAGACGCGATCCTCCGCCGGACCCCAGCGCGCCCAAAGCTCATAGAAAGCAGGCAGATGATAGGAGGGATCGGTGAAGGGATGGGGCATGATTCCCGGAACGAAGAGAATCATGGCATTCTCTTCGCTCACCTCCGGACCCACGCTGCGCTCGCCGAATTTCGTCGGCCCGGCGATCACCGCCCGGTGGCGCATCGCCCTCAGCAACTGCCAGGCCTCGGCGCGATAGTCGTAGATCCCCTGGCCGCCCGGCCAGCGATTGCCCGCGAACAGCAGTGCCATCGCGAAGTACTCTTCGCCATCGGGCGCGGGCGTCTCCTCGTTCGGCTCGCCGCTGGTCTTGCAGGACCAGGAAAAATAGCCATAGGACGGGTGCTTGGGATCGCCGATGTACATGTACGTCTTCGCCCAGTTCCACAGCGCATCGAACTCGGCCTTTTTGTCTAACTGGACGGCGATCATCATCCCGTAGGACATGCCCTCGGTGCGCACGTCGTGGTTGGCCCAGTCGGTGACATACATCAGCGGTCCGCTGGCGTTGCTGCCTGCTGCAAAGGCGATAGTCTGCGTCTGCGGGTCGCCGTGAAAGAGCTGCGCGTAGGCGGCATCGATTCTGGCTTGAATCTCTTTGGCCGAATGGCCGTCTTCGGCAAAGAGATTGCGATACTTTCCAGTCGCGAAGGCTCCGGCTCCGTCCGGCAACGCAGCCTGGGCCTGTGCAAAAGGCACAGCCGCAACGATTGCGGAGCATACAATCGCCACTGGGAAAAGCCGGACATGAAGTCGGAACATTGTCGGCCCTCTTTTGGTCCGCGCCTTGGCACTATTTCTGCTGTTGCCGGGCTTCCTTTGCGGCCTTCTCAGCCGCGCGCTGTTGGGCATCGAGACCGTGCGTTGGATCCCGGTGAAGGACCTTCCGCGAGATGTCCGGCCAGAACTCGTCGAAGATCGAACCGAAGCCGCCTTCGGCGGTCACTATGAACCCGGTGGTGAACGTCTGGCTAACGCTGGAGTTGCTGGGCGGATAGTAGAGATTGGAGATCGCTCCCCCGATGATGTTGCCAGCCACATTCGAATAGTTAGGCTCCCACTTGTGCGTGTTGTCGTGCTTGCAGATGACGTTTGTGGCCAGAGAATAGAGCAGCCGATGCGTGACGGTTCCGTGGCCCAGGCGGAAGTAGCGCGGATCCTGGTGAAGAATGGAGGGCAAGATGCCGTTGCCGATCATGTTGCCGTCGAATGCGTCCAGATAAGCCGCCCCGGATCGCTCCCCGTAACCCTTGATTCCCCAGGGAAATCCGATGTCATCGTGATTGGCCTCGTGGTAGCCTGCGATGACAAACGCGGCGGCAAAGGCCACCGGATCGGTTGTGGAGCGCAAGGCGAGCTTCAGCTTCTGTCCCGCGGTCATGGAGACTGCGTCGGCGCGATAGGAGATGTTGAATTGCGGCACAACGCCCACCACCCGCTGCTTCTCCTGCTCCTTGATCTGCTCTTCCGCCTTTTCGTGCTGGCTCTTTTCCGTACTGGGCTGCTGGGCGGAGGTTTGCGAACTGGAACTTGCCTGGGAAGCGCCGGCCTGAGCTGGAGCGGTCTGGGCCGGCGTGGCGTTCGGGGCCGCCTGGCTCTGCGCCGCGGGAGTTTGCTCGGTCCGCAACTCGGCCGCGGCTACCTCATACTGCGGCCGTGGTGCATCGGGAAGCTCCGCAACGGCGGCCAGCCCGGAGTCCGGTTCTTGGGCAAAAGCAGTGGCGGAAAACATCGTCAGGCCAAGCCCGGCCGCTAGCGTTGCAAGAAGAAGAAAAAAGCCTAAGCGCATCCATTCACCAGTTTCAGAATCGGCGCCCCTCTGAACGGCTCACCTACAAAGAAGGCGAATCGGACTGGGAGCTATCTATGAGGATAAATCACCCGCCGGAGCCTTCTTCCCCGTGGCGGCTCGAGGGGCCGCTTTTCACTGCGCAGTAACTCTACTTTCACGTTAGACGAAATTCCACGCCCAATGAAGACAGGCATCTCCCGAAGGCTCTGGCGTCTTCATGTAATAGAAGCCAGCCAGACCTTATCCCTCACCGTCGATTCATTGGCTTTTCCTCAAGCCGCCCGTGTAAAGTGCCCATAGATCAACACGCGAGGAGGCCGCACCCATGCCCCATCACAATCCCGTCGTTCACTTCGAGATTCTCGGCCGCGACAAGAAGCTGCTGGAGGAGTTCTACAAGAGCATCTTCAACTGGCAGATCGAACCGCTTGAGGATTGGTATTCGCTGGTCAAGCCCGGCTCCGGCATTGGCGGCGGAATCGGCGCACGGGACCAGTACGCCGGCCATGTTACATTTTATGTCGCGGTCGAGGACGTCGCCGCCGCGCTGGCGCTGATCGAGAGCAAAGGTGGAAAGACGGCTTTCGGCCCGCAGCCCATCCCCGACGGGGGCATCATCGCCGGCTTCACCGACCCGGAAGGCCATCTGATCGGTCTCGTCCAGGGGCCAGAGGGGATGTGAGGCCACTCAACTCCGGGACGCGCCGTGTTCTTCCCGGATAGAGCGGCCTGAAAACGTTTAAGGCCAGAGCCAGTCGTCCATCTCCTCCTCGCCGCGTTGATTTTTTGTCAGTCGATTTTTCGCCATTTGCGTCATGAGATTGCAGGAGGAAAATCGCCGTGAAGAGCGTTCATGCAATGCTTTGCCTGTTGCTGCTGTGTGGTTTTGGATTCACTGATGTCGCGGCACAGCCATCCAATCGCACCCAGAATCCCGGCGACGCCCTGCAAACCGTCTTAGTCGGAGCTGACAACCGCGTGACATCAGCTTTTACGCGCCCAGCCTGAACAAAAACGACGCCGGCGTTTGGTCTTTCACCACCAATCCGATCCCGCCCGATTCTTACACCTATAACTTCAGCGTGGATGGCGTCTCGTGCGCGATCAACAGAACCAGAACTTCAGGGATACTCCCAACTCCCTCTTCAACTTCTTCGATGCTATCCGCAGTCCCGTTCGCGCCAGAATCTCCGGAAACAATGCGCTAAACCAATCGCCATCGCCCTCAATGTCCGCTGTGAATTCGCTCCGCCCCATATATATTTACACGTCTTTTCAGGATCGATACTTAGCCGACAAGCGGCAGACAATGACGGCTGCCGGGTGACCGCTTCCGGCGCAGCTATGTTCAATTTCGGACACCGTGCGACGCAGCCGCCTCAATCTCCTCAGTCAGCGCCTCGGCTGCCGTCACGCAGGCCGCGCGATCCACGTCGAGGTGCGTGACCATGCGAATCGTCGCAGGCCCAACCGCGCTGGCCAGAATCTCCCGTGCCTTCAGCCGCGCCACCAGATCGGCAGCGGAGATCCCACCCTTCAACCGGAAGACGACGATGTTGGTCTCGACCGCATCGAGGTCGATCTCCACGCTCTCGATGTTAGCCAGCGCCTCGGCCAGCAGGCGCGCGTTGGCGTGGTCTTCGTGCAGCCGCTTCGGTCCCTGCTCCAGCGCGATCAGTCCGGCCGCGGCCAGCACGCCGGCCTGCCGCATTCCTCCGCCCAGAGCTTTGCGGAAGAGCCGCGCCCGCGCCATCTGTTCCGCCGAGCCAACCAGCATCGACCCCACTGGCGCGCCCAGTCCCTTCGACAGGCAGAACATTACAGTATCGAAGCCGCGTGTCAGCGTCTTCACATCCTCGCCCAGCGCCGTAGCCGCATTGAAGATGCGCGCCCCGTCCAGATGCACCGGCAGCTTGCGCTCCTTCGCGCCGGCCCAGATCTCTTCCATCACCTTGAGCGGCGTTACGGTGCCGCCGGCAAGGTTGGCCGTATTCTCAATCTCGATCAGCCCCGTCGAGGCGCGAAAGGCTCCCCGCTGGAAGATGGCCGGCTCGATGTGCTTCCAGGTCAGAATGCCGCGCTCGGCCGGGACGGCCCGCACCAGGCAGCCGGAAAAGACCGCCGTGGTGGCCATCTCCCAATCCAGAATGTGCGCCCGCGATTCGGCGATCACCTCCTGCCCCGGCTGGGTGTGGAGGCGAATGGCGATCTGGTTGCCCATGGTTCCAGTGGGCACAAAGAGCGCCGCCTCGCGGCCAAAGGTCTCCGCCGCGCGCCGCTCCAGAAGATTGACGGTAGGGTCCTCGCCATAAACGTCGTCGCCCACCTCGGCTGCGGCCATCGCCGCCCGCATCTCCATCGTAGGCCGAGTCACTGTGTCCGAACGCAAGTCGATGATAGCTGGCATTGGCTTTCCGTCCTTGTCTTTGAAATTCAATCGGCGAAGAATCGCTTCGCCTCTACGGGGCGAAGACTGCTCTCCGCGCACCCTTCCCAGGGTTCCGCTGCGCTTCACCCTGGGCTACTCTCGATTGCTCCCTACGGGAGTTTCCCACTATCGGTCCTTCGTTGCAGCTATCCCACCCCAACCGCAAAACAAGTACGCGGCGAGGGTGGGGCACCCGAGGCAGAAGCTACCAAAACACTCCGTGCCCCTTTGTCCTCTCCCGCAGTTTCCTCAGGGGCTAAAGCCCGATGTTTTCGACTCTTTTCGGCACGACTGAAGTCGTGCCCTGATACAAGACAGCGTGCATTCGGGCCGCTGTTCTCTGAAAACTGATCACTGACAACTGTTCCCTGGTCCCTAGTCCTTTACTCCCTAATCCCAATCCCTGCCCTTACGGTATCTGCTCCATCGGCAGCTCGATCACCGGCGCCGCCTTGCCGTCCTTCACCGCGTAGCCCCACAGCCCGTGAAAGTCCCGCCGCAGCCCCGGCTGCGCCTTGAGCAGCGCGCTCAGCACGGCAATCGCCTCGGTGCGCTGGGCCGCCGGATCGGCGACTCCGGTCGATTCATAAACCACGCCCAGGTCGGCGTGCAGCAGCGTCGCGTCCAGCCGCACCGCATCGATCTTCCACGTACGCGGGCCGTCGGGAAGCGTCAAGGGGAAAGCATCCCGCGGCGAACCTTTGATCGCGGCTTGTTCCTGATTGAGCTTCTCCAGATTCGGCGAGGAGAGATAATCCACCGGCACGAGCAGCCCTCGGGCGGTCTCGTAGGCGTACCACGCGGGCCAGGATTGGCCTTGGGGTTGATCGTTCTTGGCCAGTTCGCGCGCCCGCGTCCACCACCACAAGCCGTCCTTGCCGTCCAGGGCCCCCGGACGCACGTTGAGGCCGCCCAGTTTCCAGCCGTTGGCGGGACCGTCCCAGACGAGGATGAAGCCCGCTTGCCCGCCTAGCGGCGCGCCGACCGCATCGGCCAGCACCACGGCATATCGGCCCGGCGGCAGAGCCCGCATGGTCAGGGTCACGGTCAGCGCGCCATCCGCACTCGAGCAAAAGAACTGCGTGTCGGCGGGCGCGGCCAGGCTGGTTGCATCCAGCAGATAAAGACTGCGCAACTCCACTTGTCCGCCCTTCATCAGCGCCGCGCCGGCCTCCGCCGCCTCGCGGATTCCCTCCCAGTCCTGGGATACCGCGGGCAGCAACGCGGCCTTCAGCGCGGCATAATCCTGCCCTGCCATGGCCACGGCCAACCGTCCCCCAGCCGCCGTCAGCCCATCGCGGTCTTGCGGCTGCATCTCGCCCTGCATGGTGCAACTGGTGGCGCTTGCCCGCGCCGGCCATGCCAGCAAGGCAAACAGAACCACCGGCACGGCAAATCCCTTCAAGTTCAGGCGCATCTCGGCAACCCTCTCCCGGAAGGTTTCCTGGAACCTTCCCGCCCGCGCGGAATCTCTTTCTATGAGCGTCCGCCGGTCACTGCTAGTCTAGTACAGTAGAGCGGTTGCGGAGATGCCGCGTCCGGACGGCGTACTCGCACCCGGCCGCCGCTGGGCAGAGCCAACCGCCAAAACCAAGGACCGATTCTCATGCGCGCGATCCTCCCGCAATATTCGATTGTTTTACACGGGATCACGCGCGCTCTTATCTTGGCTCCGCTGGCAATTCTTACCGCGTCTGCGGGCGGCGCGCAGTTGGCGTCCCCACGGACGCAGGCAGCCGCCGCGCTTCCCGCGCCCCTGCCGATAACCCAGGGCCTCATCGCCGTCAGGGACCCGGCAGAGTTCCGCGACCACCAAATGGCCGAGGCACAATTCGACCCGAAGGTCAAGGCTGCGGCTCTGGAGAGCTTCTTGACGACCTATCCGCAGAGCGTCGCCAAGAGCGAAGTGCTCGATGTACTGATCGACACCTATCAGGGCCTGCAGGAGACCGACAAGGCGCTCAGCGCGGCCAGCCGCCTGCTCCTCGCGGACCCCAACAACTTGAAAGCTATCTTCATCTTGGTCTTCATCAAGAAGGACCAGTGCGCCAAGTCCGTCGATCGGAAGACCGGCCTGAGCAACGACCCGCGAATCTGTAATGAGGCGGCGGCGCTCGCCCAGAAGGGCTTGACAGACGCCAAGCCCGCCAGTGTCTCGGACACCGACTGGAAGAAGCTGACGGAGGGGACCTATCCGGTTTTTCACTCAGCCATCGCTTTGGACGACGTTGTCTCCAAGAAGGATGTGAAGGCTGGAATCAGCGAGTACCGCACTGAACTGATGCTCTATGGGCCCGATCAGACCATGAGCGGACCGGGGCTTCTCGATACGATGCAACTGGCGGAAGCCTACACGAAGCCGGGCGGAGAGGACCTGGCGCTGGCGATCTGGTTCTATGCGCGCACCTGGAACTTTGCTCCTGCCCCAATGAAGACCCCGCTCGCGGCCAAGCTCGAGTTTTACTACAAGAAGCATCACGGAGATCTGGAGAGTCTGGACGATATCAAGACCCAGGCGAAATCCAGCCTCTTTCCACCGGAGAGGTTTGCCATCTCGCCCGCCCCTGCCCCGGTTGAGACCGTGCGCGAGCCGATTCGCCGGCAGAAGCGTTCCGCTCCGGTACTTGTTCCCGTGCAACTCCCGCCACCTCAGGAAGCGGTGGCGCCGTCCAAGCCTCCCGAACCCGAAGCTCCGGACTGGCCGGCTAACGAGAAGCCCGCTCAGGCCGCCATCACCTGGGACAGCCAGGGTCTGCGCATCGAGGCGGCCAACTCGAGCCTGCAACAAATTATGAAAGAGGTAGCCACCCTTACCGGCGCAAAGGTGGAAGGTCTCGACAGCGACGAGCGAATCTTTGGCGGATTCGGTCCCGGCCCGGCCCGCGAGGTGCTCTCCCAGCTTCTGCAAGGCTCCGGCTACAACGTCCTCATGATCGGAGACCAGGGCGAGGGAACTCCGCGCGAGATTCTGCTGAGCGCCCGCAACGCCTCGGGCGGGACGCAAGCCGCCAATACCACGCCCCCCAGCGACGAGGAGACGGAACCGGAAGAGCAGCCGCAGCTGCCCCGTCCACCCATGCGGCCCAGCCTCGGCCCCGGCGGCCTGCGCGGCCCACACCAGTTTCCGCCGGGTATGCACCAGCCGAGCCAGCAGCCGGGCGAGCCGGGCGAGAATCCGCCGCCGCAGTAGGAACCGCTGGACAAGGCTGGGTTTTCAAAAGGGCACGGCTTCGCGCCAAGGACTCTTTAAGAGTGCCGGCCCAGGCTACGCGATGCGCGCGGCCTGGGTCCCATCTTTCAATCCCACCCGCCGTTCGCGCGGCTTCATGAGGGCAAAGCCGGCGCGCAGGAGCCCGTAAGCCGCCAGGATGCCAAAGGCCAGCGAGCCAGCCGACGCGCAAATCAACATCACCAAATTCAAAAAGTCCGCCATCGCTCCGCCTTGGTCCGCTCCGCTTTTGGTCTGGGAGGCACCGCGTTCCCGCTCTTTCAAATTCTCTCAGAAGAACTGGCGCGTTGCCCCCCGTTCTCTGTTGACCAATAGAATACCCACGCGAATGTTGCAATCCGGTAAACGGCCCCCTGCGCCGCCGGAAACCTCTCTGAAACCGCAATCGCAGGACGATTTTCCGCGCAGTCGCGCAGAATCTCCCGCCATCGGCGATAATATCTCTACCAAGTTTTCAAGGAGCATCCCCTATGCCCGAACCAACGATTGCCCAAAAGAGTCCCTTCGCCGTCGAAGTCGAGGCCGGCAAAAGCTACTACTGGTGCGCCTGCGGCCTCAGCGCCGGCCAGCCCTTCTGCGACGGCAGCCACAAGGGAAGCGGATTCACGCCGGTCAAATATGATGCCGCAGAATCCAAAATGGTTTACTTCTGCGGTTGCAAGCACACGGCCGATCCCGTCTTCTGCGACGGCAGCCATCACAGACTCTAGCGCGCAATCCTACCCTTTGCAATGGAGCGCGAAGGATGGGGACCCCGGCTGAATTGGAACGGAGAAGCGAATGGAAAGAGTTTACCTCTTGTGGCACACAAATCCGACGGGCGCCAACGAGAACAACGAGAAATTAATAGGGGTATACCTAACGCAGGACGCTGCGATGGCGGCCCAGAGCCGCCTGATCGGATTGCCCGGATTTTCCTCCTATCCAGAGGGGTTCGACGTCGCCGCCTATGAGGTCGGAATGGACCATTGGACCGAGGGGTACTTTACAGAATGAGCCTCCGCCCTGAGGGACGGGACACCTGATTCGGTTTTGACTATGCCCATCACTCACATCTCGGTGCGCGGGGCGCGGCAGCACAACCTGCGCGACATTAGCGTGCGCATCCCGCGCAACACGCTCACGGTAGTCACCGGCCTTAGCGGCTCGGGCAAGAGTTCGCTGGCCTTCGACACCATCTATGCCGAGGGCCAGCGGCGCTATGTCGAGACCCTCTCGGCCTACGCGCGCCAGTTCCTCGACCAGATCGAACGCCCCGACGTGGATTCCATCGATGGGCTTTCGCCGGCCATCTCCATCGAGCAGAAGACCACCAGCCGCAGCCCGCGCTCCACCGTCGGCACCATCACCGAGATCTACGATTACCTGCGCCTGCTTTACGCCTCGGTGGGCACGCCGCACTGCCCCAACTGCGCCCGGCCCATCTCCCGCCAGACGGCCGACCAGATCGTCCAACGCATTCTGGAACTGGGCATGGGCGAGCGCGTCACCGTGATGGCGCCCATCGTCCGCGGACGCAAGGGCGAGTTCAAGGAGATGCTCGACCAGCTCGACCGGCAGGGCTTTCGCGCCCGCGTGGACGGCGAGCTGATGGATCTCTCCGAGCCGCTCAACCTCGACCGTCGGAAGAATCACACCATCGAGGCGGTCATTGACCGCATCCTGCTCAAGAACCCTCCAGCGGACGCCCCGCCGCCGCCGGCCGGCAAGCCCTCCGTCGAAAAACGCCTGGAAGCCGCCGTTGCCAAGGCCCTGCAAATGGCCAGCGGCCTGGTGCTGATCGCCGTCACCGGCCACGAAGAGCAGTTGTACTCCGCCTCCATGGCCTGCCCCGATTGCGGCCTCGACGTGCCCAGGCTGGAGCCGCGCAGTTTCAGCTTCAACTCCGCCTTTGGCGCCTGCCCGGAGTGCCACGGCCTCGGCTCACTCTACGACCTCGATCCCGCCAAGGTCATCACCGACTGGTCCAAGCCGCTGCTGGACGGAGGCCTCGGTCCCGGCTCTTCTTCGCAGTATCTGCTCCGGCTCATCAACGTTGCCGCCGACCGCTACAAGATCGACCTTAGTACCCCATTCGAGGAGCTGCCCCCGCGCCAGCAGCACCTGCTGGTCTACGGCCCGCCCAAGGGCGAGGCTCCGCGCACCGGCTTCCACGGGATTCTCACATTTCTGCGCGACAGTATCGAGGAGGCGCGCAGCGATTCCTATCGCGAGACCATGATGAGCTACATGTCCGCCGCGCCCTGTCCCGCCTGCCGCGGCAAGCGCCTACGTCCGGAGTCGCTGGCGGTCAAGATCGGCGGCCTCTCCATCGCCGACTTCACCGCCCTGCCGCTCAGCCGCGCGCTCTCGGCGGCTATCAACCTCAGCTTCACGGCGCGCGAGGCGCTGGTGGCCGAGCGCATCCGGAAAGAGATTGCCGAGCGGCTGGAGTTTCTCTGCGCCGTCGGCCTCACCTATCTTTCTCTCGACCGCAACGCCGCCACGCTCAGCGGCGGCGAGGGGCAGCGAATCAGACTGGCCACGCAGATCGGCTCGCGGCTGCGCGGCGTGCTCTACGTTCTCGATGAGCCTTCCATCGGCCTGCACCAGCGCGACAACAACCGGCTCTTGCAGGCCCTGGAAAGGCTGCGCGACCTGGGCAACACGGTGCTGGTCGTCGAACACGATGAAGAGACCATCCGCCACGCCGATTACGTTCTCGACCTCGGCCCCGGCGCGGGCCGGCTGGGCGGCCAGGTCGTCGCCCAAGGCACGCCGGCGGAGATCATGAGCTGCCCGGAGTCGCTCACCGGGCGCTATCTCTCCGGCGCGGCGCCCATGCTGCAACGCGCCCATCCGCGCCCGCTCACCGGCAAGTGGCTCACCGTCATCGGCGCGCGCGAGCACAATTTGCAGGATCTGACGATTCGCATTCCGTTAAGCGTGATGACCGTGGTCACCGGCGTCAGCGGCTCGGGGAAAAGCACTCTCATCAACGACATCCTCTATCGCTCGCTGGCCAAGGCCATCTACGGCTCGCGCGAAGAACCCGGCGCGCACGAGTCGCTCACCGGCGCCGAGCAGATCGACAAGGTGGTGCGTATCGACCAGTCGCCCATCGGCCGCACGCCGCGCTCCAACCCCGCGACTTACACCCAGGTCTTCGCGCCCATCCGCGACCTCTTCGCCATGCTCCCCGAGGCGCGCGAGCGCGGCTACAAGCCTGGCCGCTTCAGCTTCAACGTCGGCGGAGGCCGCTGCGAGGCCTGCCAGGGCGACGGCCAGCGGCGCATCGAGATGAACTTCATGCCCGACGTCTACGTGCAATGCGAGGTCTGCAATGGGCGGCGCTACAACCAGGAGACGCTGGCCGTGAAATTCCACGGCTGCTCCATCGCCGATATTCTCGAACTAACCATCGAAGAGGCGCTCGCCGTGCTCACCGACGTGCCGCAAGTGCGCCAGAAGCTGCAAACCCTGGTCGATGTCGGCCTCGGCTACGTGCATCTCGGCCAGAGCGCGACCACGCTCTCCGGCGGCGAGGCGCAGCGCATGAAGCTGGCGCGGGAGTTGTCGAAGCGCCAGACCGGCCGCACGCTCTATCTCCTCGACGAACCCACCACCGGCCTGCACTTCGACGATGTGCGCAAGCTCCTCGAAGTCCTTCACCGGCTCGCCGATCTCGGCAACACGGTCATCATCATCGAGCACAATCTGGACGTGATCCGCAACGCCGATTGGATACTCGACCTCGGCCCTGAGGGCGGGGAAGACGGCGGCCGCGTGGTTGCCGAAGGCCGCCCCGCCAAAGTCGCCGCCGCCAGCGCCTCCTACACCGGCCAGTTCCTCAAGCGCTATTACACCTCCAGCAGCGGCCGGCTTCAAAGCGACAGTCAACCTGAGCGACCAGCGCTTATTGATTGTCACCCTGAGCAACCCCGAGCGCAGCGAGGGGGAGTCGAAGGACCTGCTTCTTCTCATTCAACAACGAAGCGCGCAACTGCAAAGAAATCCGCCACCCGCGGAAAGAAGACAGCGCGCCCATGAGCGACCTCGAACACACGCCAGACGAGCCGGAGTTCGACCCACTCGCAGCGCGGGATCAGGCGCTGCCGGATGCCCCAGAGCCTGCCCTGAGCTTGTCGAAGGAGCTCGCTTCTGAGACCGTGGATTCCACCCCTCCCGCCGAAGAGCCGGCTGAACTCTTCCAGTCCTGGTCCCGGCCCGAGGCTGTTCCCCCCACGCGCATCCCTCACCTCGGCCATCTCTGCCTGCTGATCCCACTCGGGCTCATTGGATTGTTCTGCGCATCTGTGCTGCTGATGATCGCCCTGCGATTCCATCTCTTTGGCGTCGCAACCATGGACGATGCCGTTAAGGAGGTGCATTACATACTGGGCAGCGAGGCAATCATCTACCTGGTCACATTTGCCTTGAGCATCGTTATCTATCCGCTCTTCTGGAACAAGGGCTTCTTTGCCGGAATCCAGTGGCGCGGCGCGGCGGCTCTGCGGCTGGGATGGCGGATTCCCGCTTTATCCTTAGGCTGCTGCTCGCTGGCCCTGCTCGACGAAATATTCTTACCCGGACCGGAGCACGCCCCGATCGACGATATCTTTCGCACTCCCGGTGCAGCCTGGCTGTTGTTCGCCTTTGGCGTCACGCTCGCGCCCTTCTTTGAGGAGATATTCTTCCGCGGCTTCCTGTTGCCGGCCCTCGCCACGGCCTGGGACTGGGCCAGCGAACGCTTCACCGGCAAGCGCCCCAGCCCCCTCGACGCCAACGGCCATCCCCAGTGGTCCATCCAGGCGATGGTGATCGCTTCCATCGCCACCAGCCTGCCCTTCGCACTGATGCACGCCGAGCAGACCGGCCATTCGTTCGGACCGTTTCTCTTACTCATCGCGGTCAGCCTGATTCTCTGCGTGGTCCGCCTCAAAACCCGCTCCCTGGCCGCCAGCACCATGGTCCACGCCTGCTATAACTTCATGATCTTTTCCTTTATGATGATCGGCACCGGCGGCTTTCGGCATTTGGATAAGATGTGAAGAACGCAGTGAAGAGAGTGAAAAAGTGAAGCAGCCAGACCCATCACTCATTTCACTTCTTCACTCGCTTACAATCAAATCCAATGACCACTCACGCCCAGCAACTGCTCCCCCTTCTCGCCCGCCTGAGCTTCCGGCTCGGCCATTTCACGCTTTCCTCCGGCGGCACGAGCGACTACTACATCGACTGCCGGACGACGACTCTGCACGCCGAGGGCGGACGGCTGACTGGCGAAGCGATCCTCGATCTCCTCAATGAAAACCACACCGAAGCCGAAGCCGTCGGCGGACTCACGCTGGGCGCGGACCCCATCGTCTCCAACGTGGCCACCGCCAGCGCCTGGCGGGCGCAATCGAAGCCCGGCGCGCCCCTGCTGCACGGCTTCCTGGTTCGCAAGGCGGAGAAGGCGCACGGCACGGGCAGGCGCATCGAGGGCTTCTGCCGCGAGGGCGCGCGCGTGGTCATCGTGGATGACGTCTGCACCACCGGCGCATCCACCATCAACGCCATCGAAGCCGCCCGCGAGGCCGGCATGGTCGTCGCCGCCGTGGTCTGCCTCGTCGAGCGCGAGGAAGCCAACGGCCGCCCCGCCGTCGAAGCTGCCGCGCACGCTGCGCCTTTCCTCAGCCTCTTCACTGCCGAGCAAGTTCGCGCCGAGCACCTCCGTCAACTCGCGGAAGGCGCGCCTATTCAGACAGATTCCGAGCTCCCATAGGTATTCGCGGAGATGTCGTTCCCGGGATCGAAACACTGATGCGAGAAAGTTTTCTACTCCGGCTGCGCCAGAAAATCAGCCGGTTCTTTTGTAAGAGATCGATTCGGAGTCGTTTATTTGGTTGCGGGGACTGGATTTGAACCAGCGACCTTTGGGTTATGAACGATCGAATTTTCGGTAAGTATAAGAAAACAGGGCACGGGTGGTAACCCTGTGACCCCCCTGGGAACGGCTGGAAACGCTTATTGGGGACGTTATGGGGACTGAAATTGCAATGTGAAGCAGTCTTCCCAACGATCTGACCCAATGATCTGGTCCTGAGGTCGATGAAGTTTGCGTTTGACCAATGGATATGGGCCTAGAACGAATGGGGACTGATTTTTCAGTCGCTCAAAAAACTCCCCAACGACCTGCTCAATGGTCGTCAGCCGAGTGCGGGCTGAGTCGCCTCCGGGAGTAGCCATGACTCTTCCTCTTTCCACCACAGATACAGAGCGCGAGACCGGCTCTGCTGATTTGGCCGGATTTTCGCTCTAGCCTCCACGCTCCAAGCCGGAGCCTCATCGTGATCTGATACGCGAACTTCGCCGCAAAGGGCAGACGTATCACGAAGTCGCCCGGCTCTTTCACGAGCGGCTGGGTCTGCATGTCGCACTCAGCACCCTTCACTCCTTTATGAAAGTTCGCGCGAAGCATCGCAAACGAACTCAATTTGAGCTTCCGTCAGTGGCCCGGCTGCGGCAGACTCTCTTGTACTCGAACGAGTTGCCGCTCTCAAAGCAAAGCCCGAAGTGCGGGATGCAAAGCGCGCCCGCTTCGTCTTCCGTGAGAACGAACCCCTGACCCTGACAACCAATGGAGGTGAGCAATGACGGCCAATGTGAAGCGTGTTGTTTTTACGATGGGCGTCATGGTTGCCATGGCACTCTTGCACGAGCGCAGACGATGAATCTAACCAGCAGTAGTTTTCAAGGAAGCAAGATTCCGGCCAAGTTTACCTGCAACGGGGCGGGCGTCTCGCCGCAACTGGCCTGGAGCGCGCCGCCGGCGGGAACGGTGAGCTTTGCGCTGATTTTCACCGATCCGGACGCGCCCGGCCGGACCTTTGTGCATTGGGTGCTCTACGATCTGCCCGCCGCAACGCGGGCGCTTCCTGAGGGAGTGCTGGCGCAGGGTGAGCTTCCGGACGGCTCACGCCAGGGCCGCAGCGACTTCGGCAATATCGGCTATGGAGGCCCCTGTCCTCCTGGCCACACGCCACACCACTACCACTTCACGCTCTATGCGCTGAATGCAAAGTTGAATCTGCCGGCGGGAGCGACCCGGGCGCAGGTTGAAGCCGCAATGAAGGGACACGTTCTGGCGAGTGGGGAGCTAGTCGGGATTTACCAGCAGTAGGGCGCATGGACGTCGCCCCTTGGGTTCGCTAGAGAGAACGCATCGAACTCGTCCGGCCCGAGTAGAGCCGCCCCAGGCAAGCGAACGCCCCCGTGTAGGATGGCATTCTGCGTCGTGTATACCGGTCTTGAATTAGGTTTCCAGAGTGTCCCATGAGTCTGTTTTTCATGGTTTGCGAATTTCGATCTTTTCCCGTCCCCAGAAGCTGCGACGCAGAGTGTATCTCTCATCTTCATCGCCAATCACATGCGCCTTCAAGATATCCGCCATGCGGATCAGTTTAGCTATTTGATCCTCATTGGGGTTTTTGCAACTGATCTCGCCTTGATGCCACCAGAACCAAGGGACTCCTCGCCATTTGATCAAAACTTGGCCCTTCACTGAATACCGAATTGATTTCTCAGACTCGACCTTTATTTCAACGTAATCTGGAGCTGACCATTCGAGCTCGGAATCCGCTTCAACCAGTTGCACGACCTCTTCCTTGGTTATCGGAGACTCCTCCGCTTGCTGCCAATCCGAGGTTCGAACAATATGAAGAAGGTATCCCACGCGGAGCCTCGCAATTCTCTGATCTTAAGCCATCATCCTCAAAAACAGGTTACATATAGGCGTTGCCCAACCTAATAGAACGCCCGTCTATGCTGCGTAAGTGGGTTCTTTATCGAGACTCTCTACGACGAATTGAAGAACTGCCTTGACCTCTTTGATTTTGACCCCGTCGAAGACCTCTGTAATTTCCTGGACCGACATGCCCGCCTCAAGATTCGTGAAGACGGTCTGAACCGGGATGCGCGTTCCTTTGAAAACCCAGGCGCCGCTCACCTTGGCGGGAACGCTTTCGACGGCGGGGCATTGAGTCAAATCGAGATTTGCCATTGATTGCTCCTTTTTTTATAGGATACGCCCAAACTGGCAGATTGCGGTACTCGCGGCCTCTCGAAGGCAGGGCTGCCAGCCTCACCCCGCCGTCATCTCCTGCCCTTTAGCTTCGCGGCCCGCGAGCGCCAGGCCAGCCAGCGTCAGCGCCACCGCGATCACGGTAATTGCTAACACGGCGGGGTAATTGCGGGTGCGTTCGGCAATGAGCGCTTGGGCCTTGCCGTTGTAAGCGGTCAATAAGCCGCCTAACTGGTAGGCTAGGCCCGGAGCCGTGGCGCGCACCGGGGCCGGCGACAACTCGGTGAGATAGGCCGGCACAACTCCCCACGCTCCCTGCACCATGAACTGCATCAGGACCGCGCCGATGCCCAGCGTGAGAGCCGAGTGACCGTAGGCGTAGAGGGGAATCACCGGAATCGCTAGCAGAGCCGCGGTGACGATGGCGCGCTTGCGGCCCCACTTCTCTGAGAGCGCGCCGAAGACGAAGCCGCCGGCGATGGAGCCGAAGCCGTAGAGCACGCCGATCAGCCCGACCGTCTCTGGCGTGAGCCGGGCCTGGGTCGCCAGGAAGGTGGGATAGACGTCCTGCGTGCCGTGCGAGAAGCTCATGAAGGCGGTCATCAGCAGTACCAGGAATAGAAACGTGGGCAGGAAGGCCAACAGTTTGGCGACTTCACGAGCCTTGGCGCTGCGGGCGTCCACAGCAGAGTTCGCCAGCCGTTTCCTTTTGCCCTCCAGCCAGACCGGCGACTCCGCCACCCGCGCCTGCACATAGAAGACCAGCAGGGCCGGCATGGCGCCGAGAATGAACAAGCCCCGCCAGCCGATGGGAGGGATCGCGAGCCAACCCCAGGCAAATCCGCGGAAGAAGAGCGCGTAGAGGCCCGCGGCCAGGATGGAGCCTGCCGCGTATCCCTCCTGCAGGATGCCGGAAAATGCGCCGCGGCCCTGGGCGGGCAGCGTCTCGAAGGCCAGCGCCGCGCCCACGCCCCACTCGCCGCCCATCGCCAATCCGAAGAGGGCGCGCAGCGCGAGCAGCACCGTGAGCGAAGGCGCAAAGCCACAGGCCAGCTCAATCACCGAAAAGCTGAGGATGTTCGCCATCAGCACCGGGCGGCGGCCATAGCGGTCCGCGAGCAGGCCAAAGAGAACCGCGCCCACCGGCCGGAAGGCCAGCGTCAGGAAGACCGCGCCCATCACCGCCGAGGGCCGGGTCTGAAACTCGGCCGCAATGGCCGGAGCGCAGAGAATGAGGATGAAGTAGTCGAGCGAGTCCATCGTCCAGCCCAGGAAGGCGGCCACAAAGGTGTGTCGCTGGGACCGGGTGAGACGCCGGAAGTCGCTCGTCACGGACATTGACGGGAGAATAGCAGGGACGAGGGATCAGGGACTAGGGAGCAGGGATGGAAGCGGCCATGCAGTTTCCGGATTGGCGCCACCCGCTAGCGGCATCTCGTTTGCTTAGCGTCCGTGCGAACCCATTTTCTTTTATCTGAGCATGAGGAACCGCACTAGAGCCATCGCAAAGGCAAACACGAATCCATAGCCGAAGCTTTCGATGGGCATGACCCTCCTGCCGTAGTTTCGCAGTAGGCGACCCAATTGAAACATCACGAAGCCTGTAATCAGCGGACTCGCTATAACGCTTACACCATGGAACCGGGACGGATGCACAAGTGGATGCGGATACGCGACTACGCTCAAAAAGCCGGCCAACGCCCCAAGCATTCCAAGGGCGAAAGTCGTAGCGACGGGATTGACTTCAGAAATTGCTTTGAAGAGCTTGCTGATTGCTCGTGTCAAAAGCGAAGCCAATCCTACACAAGCAATCTCGAAGACTGCCTCAAAGAGCACTTCCGCGATTGCTGCTATTACACTGGCCAGAAGTTCATCCATGGTCTATGACTTTGGTTCAAGGAGAGTATAGCCCTCACTAGCGGCCTTTTGAATAGTTGTTTCTGTATCGTCGGCTCATTGGAATCCGCAGCAATACGGGGATGGCCAGCCGACGGGGAATTCATAAATATTTGTTGCAACGAATATCCTGCGAGACGCATCCTATCGGTAACAGACAATTCCGCGCGGAAGGTGAGGATCTTCCCCCATCCGCACAGACACGGCCAGCGTTCCCAAAGCTCGGCCGGAAATCCCATTGCGGCCACGCGGCCCGATACCGAGAGGATTCAACCATGAAGCGTTTGGCACTTGTAACCGGCATTCTGGCGCTTGCGGCTCCCCTGGCCCTGGCGCAAGCCTCCACCTGGACCAGCGACCCGGCGCACAGCGCGGTGGTGTTCAGCGTCCGTCACATGACCATCTCCAACGTGCAAGGCCGCATCGGCAAGGTGGCGGCCACTCTTCTCCTCAACGAGACCGACATCATCAAATCCAGTGTGACGGCCACCATCGATGTAAGCACCATCGACACCGGCGAGCCAGCTCGCGACACTCATCTCAAGAGCCCGGATTTCTTTGATGTTGAGAAATTCCCCACAGCCAAGTTCGTAAGCACCACCGTGGTGAAGAGCGGCAGCGGGCTGACGGTGAACGGCAACCTGACCCTGCACGGCGTCACCAAGCCTGTGGTCCTCGAAGTGGAAGGCCCCATCGGGCCAATTATGGGCATGGACAAGAAGCCGCACTCCGGCTTTTCGGCCACCACCACCATCAGCCGCTCCGCCTTCGGAATCGGTGCCAAGTTCCCGGAGGCCATCGTGGGCGACGAGGTCAAGCTCACAATCGAGGTTGAACTCATCAAGCAGTGAACGCGACGAAGATTCGCGAAAGAACGCCCATGGCAGGATTGAAGCAGGAGATCGCGCAGCAGAGCCCCTTCCGAAGCCTGGAGGAAGAGGCTCTGCTAAATCTGCTGTGCACCGCCGACTGCCTGAACCGCGCCTTTCACCTGAAGACGCGCGCCTGGGGCGTCACCTCGAC
Source organism: Occallatibacter sp. (assembly GCA_049522975.1). Lineage (GTDB taxonomy): Bacteria > Acidobacteriota > Terriglobia > Terriglobales > Acidobacteriaceae > Telmatobacter. The sequence continues at coordinate 122,345 of JBEKNI010000006.1, forward strand.
GCAGTACAACGTGCTGAGGATTCTGCGCGGGGCGCAACCGAAGGGGCTAACCTGCTCGGCCATCGGCAGCCGGATGATTACCGCCGAGCCGGACATTACGCGTCTGCTCAAGCGGCTCAAGGCGCTCAAGCTGATTCGCCAGCAGCGCGACTCTCATGACCGGCGCGTAGTATGGACAGCTATCTCCGAGGCCGGGCTTGCTCTGCTCAAGGAGATGGATCCGGTGATCGATCAGATTCCGCGCGAATTGCTGGGGCGCCTGGATGCAGGCGAACTGGCGGAGTTGATTCGCTTGCTGGAGTTGGCCCGTGGACGCCATGAAGAGCCGTAGAGTAGGCTACTGGGCCACTACCTTCAGAGCCACCGTTTCCTCATCGGCATCGCTGCGAATGATCTTGTTGTGCAGGCAATAGAGGGCCAGCTCAAGCCGGTCGCTGACGCCCAGCTTGTCGTAGATCTTGCGCAGATAGTTCTTGATGACCTGCTCGGTGGTTCCCAACTGGAAGGCGATTTCCTTGTTGCGCTTTCCCTGGGTGATGCAGGTGATGATGGACATTTCCTTGGGCGAAAGCCTGGGCTGGGTGCGCGGGTTGACGAGGGCGGCGGCCTGGGCGCGATAGGCCTCGATCACCCAACTGACCGATTGATTGTCGATCCAGGTCTCGCCGGCGGCGATGCGCCGCACGCAGCGGACCAGCAGATCGGGCGAGATGGCGCGGGAGACGATGCCGCGGACGCCGCGGCGATAAAGCTCGACGGTCTGGTTTTCATCGGCCGCCACGGCCTGCACAATCAGTTTCACGTCGGGGGCTGCGCGCAGCAACTCGGGGATGGCGTTGGCCGTGCCGGACAGCAGGCTACCTTCCATGAGAACAACGTCGGTGGGATAGCGCTCTATCGCGGCGCGCAGATTGTCGACCGAATCCGCCTGGGCTACCACGCGAAGATCGTCTTCCAGCGCAAATACCTTGCGAATGCCCACGCGGTAGATCGCCTGGGAATCCGCGAGGATCACGCGGATGGTCCCCGGCTTGACCGGGGCGTCGAGAATTTCGCCGTCTGCAGTATCGTCCAAAAGGTCCATAAGCCGTTCTTGTTCAGCCAAAACGTGGTGCATCCGCAGCCTTCTCAGGCTGTCACTGCTCGGCAAACTGGTAATCGTCTATGGTCGCAGCAGCCTGATAGTTGCTTTGGTTCTTCGAGCAGCGTACCACACGTCCCTGGCAATGAACCAGCACATCGTTGGGAGTGCCCAAAACAGTACCGGGCATTCGCAGGGAAAAGCGGACCTCAAGCCCCGCTTGGACAGGATTCTCCAGTTCAAATATCACGCCGCTGGCGGAGACATTCCGCGTCAGAGCGGCAATATCCCCTTTACCGGACGACAACATCACCGGCAGGGCTATCGGAAAACGCACCGCGCAACGTACTTCCTGCCGCTTTGACGCCGGCCGGGAACGTGCGGAAGGAAACGGAAACGGAGATTTCAGGGTATCCATAAGCGGCTTCCATGGCCCCAGAAGGGACATATTCACTGTACCGGAGCTTGGCTGCTATCTCTATGTCACCAAAGTTTCCGGAAAGGTAACCCATGCTATAAACTGCTTAGGTACGGTGCAAGAAGCGTGCAGACTAGAGGTTTTAGAAGTATTTGCCAAATAGTTCATAAACAAAGACTTATAAACTCAAGCGGAGGGCAGATCGGGGCAAGCGCGGCCAGAGGCGGAGTTGATGCCAGGTTGCTGCGCTGCGGCAAAGAACATCTTTTTTGTGGGATGCGCCTTAGGGATTTGCGCATCAGTTCAACAATTTGATGAGCATAAGAGGAATACGCATCATACAATGGAGACGGCGGGGCCGGACTGAGGCTGCTCACGCAATCTTCAATGAGCGGCTTGCAAAGGCGATCACGATGAGAACCACACTCGACATAAGGGACGACGTGCTGGCGCAGGTGAAGGAGTACGCGTCGGCGCGCTCCATGCCAGCCGGGGCGGCCGCCAGCTACCTGCTCGATCAAGCCCTGAATAGGCCGCTGGGCACTCGCATCGAAGATGGCTTTGAAGTTTTCGACGTGCCGGGCGACAGCCCGACGGTCACACTGGAGCAGACACTGCGTCTTGAGGACGAACTGTGAGGAAAGTCTGGCTGCTGGACGTGAATGTACTGCTGGCTTGGCTATGGCCGGCACACGAAGCCCATAATGCCGCCAGCGGTTGGATCCACAACCACCGTCAGGAGCCGTGGGCGACCTGTCCAATAACTGAAATGGGATTCTTGCGGATCGTGACGAATCGATCCTTCTCTCCCCATGCGCCGGCGTGGGCTGAGGCGGCCGGGGTTCTCCGCAGGCACACGGAAGACGGCTCCAGGCATTGCTTCTGGCAGGATTCGCTGACCTTGGCGGAACTGGACATGAGTTTCGGCAGGAGGATCAAGAGGCCAGGCCAGATCGCCGGCGCATATCTGCTGGCTCTGGCCATGCATCATGGCGGGCGCATGGTGACCTACGACTACCGGATGGAGGCGCTGGCTCCGGAAGGAAGCGCAGAGCGGGAGGCGCTGGCGATTCTGCGGCTGTGAGAGGCGGGCTTTGCGGTATCTCAAGGCACCCACATTCAAGCAGCTGCCAATGTCGCCTCGCCGTGCAAGCGCGCAACTTCGGCGTACCCGGCATCACCCGCATTGGCACTTCTTGTTTGCATCGCCAGCGCCACATGTGCCGCATGGCAGCTTGCTCCACAGCACTCGAACGATGGTCCGCCAGCGTACGGGGCGAGAAGCCTACCTGGCGTCGGGGCCGGCGTTTTCCTTGTCGCTGGCGACAGAGATGCGCAGGGAGCGCAGAAAGCTGAGATCGTTCTGAGTGAACGGCGCATCGGCGCCGCTCTGGCCGGCGGAACCCTCAGCCCCGTCCGCCCCCCTCGCGACGTCGTTGAGGCCGATCGTGGCCTCCAGCATCAGCAGCACGTCAAACCCGTGCTTGCGGATATCCTGAACCACGCCGGCGATCTGTTCGCTCTCGATGACCGACTCATGGATGGCCTCGCCCAATTGCTGTATCAGTTCGCGCAGACGGGTCGTCATGGGCACCTCCAGGGCTGCGGCCAGCGCGGGCGATCAGGCGCGGGTAGCGGCTTGGGATTTCTCTACCTTACTGCCGTTGCCGCTTAAGGAGCAACAGAGAATTCAAAAAAGTTAAGAAAAACGGCTCCCTGGGCACCGCTGCTACCATCATAACGAAATGAGACCCCACAGCATAGGGCGCTTTCTCGGCATCGGGCTGCGGGTCGCCGGACGCATAGCCGGTCAGCGCATCGCCTCCGAAGCGCAGAGGTCTGCTCCTCAATCCGCTCAAATACGGTTGGACCAGGCCGGAGCAAACAAGCGAGCAGACAAGCGCGCAACGGGACGCGCCGCCGGGCAGGCCAGCCAGGGCCTCGCGCGCGGCGCGCGAGGCTTCCTGCGCCCTTTCAGCAGGGTGGGCGGCGCTCTCTGGCTGGAGGTGACGGGAACCTTCTTCTTTCTCTTTGTGCTGCTCTTCGCACGGGCGATGTGGCGTGTCAGGGCTAGTTGCGCACACGGTCCCGATCACTTGCGCTTCCTGGCCTATGCTGCATGCGCGGCGGGCTTTCTTTACCTGGCCGTCAGTTCCTTCTGGCGGGCGCGACAAAAATAGCTCATCAACGCTTCTGCCGCCAAAGCCTTGGGGCAATAGCATAGTTTAGCTGCACCAGAACGATGGCCGCAATGCTGACCCAGGTGTTGATAAAGCACAAGGCCGCGCCAGCGGCGTAGAGCGATTGGGCGATGAGTATGCGGCGGCAGATACTGCCGCGAATCTCCTCCGGCATGTCGGATTTGATGAGGTCGGCATGGGTCGCGTAGGCCCAACTCCAATAAAGCATTGCGCCGGGGAGCAAGATATTGAGCCAATAGACGCCCAGAGCGGCGCGGTATTTGATGAACTCGGCCAGCAGGCGTGTGGAGAGCGGCATCAGCGTAATGGCAAAGAGAAAGCCGAGATGAATCCAGGTGAGGTCGCGCGTGCCTTCGCCGATGTTGTTGAGCTGGGTCTGCTGGCCAGCCCAGAAGATTCCCAAAGTGAGAAAGCTCATGCCATAGGTGACCCATTGCGGACCTATTGCGACCAGGGCAGTCAGCAGTTCGCGTTCCGAGTGCACCTGTGCGACCGTGGGGATGTGCAGGTCGAGGACGAGCAGCGTCATGGCCACGGCAAAGATTCCATCACTGAGGGCGGCCAGCCGTTCCAGATTGCGGCCTTGGATGCGGTTGTAAAGGTTGTGCATGTGCAGCCTCCGTCTTAGAGATACTTGCGAATCACCGCACCGAAGCGTGTGTAAAGGAATGAGACCGCGAGCAGGGCCAATCCAAGGACGATCAGGGTCGTGTAGCGGTCCGAAAGCGACAGCCTCCAAATGTCCATCAGCAGAATTTTGGCCACGCAGACCAGCAACAAGCCGAGACCGGTGAGCCGGTAGCTGCGTTCGCCCACCACCAGGGCAAATAGGAAGACGCTCAGCCCAAGCAGGCTCCAGGCGATGGTGATGTGGCCGAAGCTGAGCTTGACGGCCAGCGCCACCACCTCCAGCGCAAATGGCGCAAAGAAGAAGACCTGCTCGGGGCTGCGCAGGAGCAGTTCGAAGTCAGCCGGCGGCTTCAGGCTTGACCCGGCAAAGAAGCCATCCCCGCGCACCCGGAAGGCGAACGGCAACGCCGCCAGCAAAATCAGCGCGGCGACCCCAAGATGGCAGAGCTGTCCGTGCCAGAAGTCCGGCGGAGAATCGGCGAAGAGATCCAGGAAAAAAGCGCGCCCCAGCACGGCTGCGGCCAGGGCCATCGCCTGCACCAGAAAGGCACTGCGCCGCAGTAGCCAGGCCAGTGCCAGCAGGACCGTCGCCATCCCCGCCCAGATGGCCGTGACCCAAACCTCGCCGCCCGGCACGGGAACCCAATCGGACGGGAAGCGATAGGCAAACCACAGCGCAATCGAAAGCGTTCCCAGCGCATCGGCAAGCAGGCCGACAATGTGCTCCCGCTGCGTGCAGCGCTCCGCATTCTGGGTCCGCTCCATCAGCCAGTAGCCGGCGGCGGAGAGGACAAGAACCTCAAGCAGCAGCGAGTGGACGAAGCTGAAGCGCGGCACAGATGCAACGCCTAAGACTTTGGTAGCTTCAAAAACGGGATTCGGCAGACTGTAGCCGAGATAAGTCACGAAGGCCAGCCCGGTGACGCAGAAGCCCTGCCAGCGGAAGTAGCCCTTCCTGGCAAAGCGGCCAATCTCAAACAGCGCCAGCCCGAGAACGGCCCATACGGAATCCAAGATGGCCGTACTCTTTGATAGGTCCCCGGTTATATCCGCGGCCAGAACCACCAGCAGCGCCGTGGCCACCCAGGAATACGCGGGAGCAACATAATTGCGCCAACCCGCCGGCACAGTCCTCCGCCGCATCCCGGCATAAAGCAAAGCCACCGTGGCAATGAACGGCGCTTTATGCCCCCACCAGCCATAGCTCCAGGCCGTCCAAACGAAGAACCCGGCAACAGCACCCATAGCCAGCAAGTCCGCCTGCACTGCCAGTCGCACTGCCTTGCGCCAATCCGCCGTCAACCCCAACAGCAAAACCAGCGCCAGCCAGCCCACCACGATCCACGCCGCCGGCAGCGCCACCCAGAGAGCCGCAGCAGCCATCGCCGTTCCCAGCAAACTGGCCGTGGGAAGAATAAACGCTTGCCAGGCGGCCAGATTCAGGTCGAAGTCGGTCCCGGCCTTCGCCTTCATGCGAGGCAAACAGGGCAGACAGCGCGGATAGACTTCGGCGTAAACCCAATAGCACAGCGCCGCCAGCGTCAGCACGGCAGTCTCGGCCGGATGATGGCTCGGGTCCGGATAGTCCAGCCGGAACAGGGCCAGCGGAACAATGTGGTGGAAGAGCAGTAGTGCGCCCGCGCCCAGGGCCAGAAAGTCGCCTTCGAGCGTCAAGCGGAGGCTGTTGAACCGGCGAGCAGCGAACCCCAGCGCCAGAACCAGCGCCAGCCATCCAACCGGCAGCCACAGATCCGGCAGTGCCACCCACAGCGCGGCGGTAGCCATGACCGTTCCCAGCAAACTGCACGCGGGCTGAAGGAAAGCGCTCCAGCCGGCCAAATCGAATTCAGTAGATGCGGACTCATTGCTTGGCAGACAGCGCGGATAGACTTCGGCGTAAACCCAATAGCACAGCGCCGCCAGCGCCAGCACGGCAGTCTCAGCCGGGTGATGGCTGGGGTCGGCATTGTCCAGCCGGTAGAACAACAGCGGAGCAATATGGTGAATGACGAGCACGGCGCCCGCGCCCAGCGCCAGAAAGTCAGCTTCGAGCGTCAGCCGCAGGGAAGTGAACCGGCGAGCCGCGAAGCCCAGCAGCAGCACCAGCGCCAGCCATCCCACCGGCAGCCACAGATCGGGCAGCGCCACCCACAACGCCGTAGCCGCGGCAGCCGCTCCCAGCCAACTCGTGATCCGCAGAGCGAAGGCCTCGCGCTCGTCTTCGGCAATTTGCGGCCAGCGGCGCGGATAAACCTCGGAGTGAATCCAGTAGAGGATCGCCGCCAGCGCCAGGGCTGCCGTCAGCAACAGGTGGCGGCCGGGGTCTGGATTATCCAGCCGGAAGAGTAGCAGCGGCACAACATCATGAAAGGCCAGCACTCCGCCCGTAATTACGCCCGCCAGCAGACCCAGCCGCCGAAAGACCGGTTCGCCCAACCGCAGTCCTGTGATCGCAAGCACCTGCGCTTCCACCAGCCAGAGCACCGGCCAACTGACGCCGTGAAACCGGAAGGGAACGGCGGAAACCAGCAGCACTGTAGCGATCGTCGTCAGCACCACGAAAGCCTGCCGCCTCCGCGCCCGCATCCGGAAGGCCAGCCCCATCTCCACCGCGCCCAGCGCCATCAGCGCCAAGAAAGCCCACTCCGGATGCGCGGACTGAAACTTGAGCAGCCCCAGCACGCCAGTCGAATTCAGCACCGCAGTCAGGCTGGAAAGATTCTCTTCCTTCTGGTCGAGCGGCGTCCGCAGCACGTACGCCAACCGGAAGATCAGCCAGTAGAGCAGAATCAAACCAGTCGAGAGCCAGAACGCAGTGAAGGCCGCATGGTTTTCCGGCAGCACCTGGGTCAGCCAGACATAATGTGTCAGATAAACAGCAGCCAGTCCGGCCAACTCCAGCACCGCCCAATGCCGCTTGGTAGTCACCACCACCAAAGCCACAGCCAGCACGGCGCTGCCGGCCAGGCTGAAGACCACCGTTCCGTTCGACGCCTCCATATGGCTGGTCAGCAGCGTGGCAAAGCCCAGCAGAAACGCCAGCCCCGTCACCGTCTGCGAGCGGTAGCGGAGCGAATGGCCCACCATTCCGGCGGCCACCGCGAACATCAGCACAAGGTCGACGGCCAGCGAGTCCAGCACGTGCGCGGCGGGCACGTGGTAGAGCGCGAACGTGGTGAAGAACGCCAGCGCCCAGCCGCCGCCGATGCCCGCGCGAGCAAAGATGCGGTAGACGGCTTTGCGCTCCAGCCAGACGCCCCCGCTCAGCAGGGCGAGGCTCACGGCGTAGCCGCACAGAACCTTGCCCGCCGGACCCCAGGTTTGCAGTTTCACGGCCAGGAAGAAGGCCAGACCGATCACCAGGCTGGCGATGCCCAGCTTGTTGAGCCAGTTGGCGCCCAGGCGCTCCTCGATCGAGAACAGTTTGGCCTTGGCAGCAACAGCTTCCACAGCCGGCTCGGTGGGCGGCGTGGCAGCGGCAGGCGCGATCAGTCGCGGTTTCGGCTCCTGAACAGGAGCAGCCGCCGGTGCGGGCGCCGGAACCGGAGCCGGAGCAGCCGCGGGAACAGGCGCTGGAGCCGGAGTCGCTGCATGGGGAACGCTTGCGGGCTTAGCGGCAGCCGGAGGCTTGGCAGGCGGAGGAAATGCAGCAATTGCCGCGGGCGCGGCATGAACCGCGGTTGGTTCTAGCGGCCTCACCGGCGAACTGACCTGGGGAGCCACCGGCGTTACTGGCATCGGCGCCGGCGCTGGCGGCTTGGCAGGCACAGCCTCCGGCGCGCTAACCGGAGTTGCCGCCCGCGCCTTCACCAGCGCGGCCAACTGCTCCCGCAGCCAGCCTATCTCGCGCTCGAGCATCCTAATCTCGCCGCGCAACTGCTCCGCCGTCTCCCGGCCGCTCTGCCAGACGGAGAAGACAACGACGCCAAGCAAAAAGATAAAGAAAATTTCCATGGAAGGAGCTCGCCGGAATTATATCGGATTCCGCCGCCGGGATTGGGAAGTTATTTTCACCCAATCCTCGAACTTGCAATTTGCGACCGCCACGAACCCGCTAACTTGCTAACTCGCCACCCCGCGAAAGCCTGCCTTGATCCTGCCGAAGGGCGGGGCTAACTTGCCAAATCTCTAACCCAACCTTCCGCATTGTTGCGAAAAAACCTACAAGCCCCAGCAACAATCTTCTTCCAGAGAAGCCCTCCACTGAAGCCCGTACCCGGTTTGACCCTGAAGCCGCCCAATCCCTATCGTGAAGAAGTCCGCCAGCATCGCCGAAAGGACTCCCATGACGCACCCCATTCATCCCGGCTCCGCCCCGCTCAAAAAGACCGCCCTCAACGCCGCCCACCGCGCGCTCAAGGCCAAAATGGTCGACTTCGGAGGCTGGGAGATGCCGGTCGAGTATCCCGGCCCCGGCGGCGGCCTGATTGCCGAGCATCTCGCCGTCCGCGCCGGCGTGGGCCTCTTCGACGTCAGCCACATGGGCGAGATCCAATTTCGCGGGCCTGGCGCCCTGGCCGCCGTCCAGCACATCACCATGAACGATGCCTCCCGCCTCATGGACGGCCAGGCCCAATACTCCGCCCTGCTGACGCCCGAGGGCTGTTTTGTGGACGACATTCTCGTTCACCGTCTCAGCCCCAATGACTACCTGCTGGTAGTCAACGCAGGCACAAAGGACAAGGACTATGCCTGGATTCGCCAGCAGGTCGGCGGCCGGCCCGGCATCCACATCGCCGACTACTCCGATTACTACTCGCAGTTGGCTGTGCAGGGTCCGCGCGCGCTCGAAACCCTGCAAAAGCTCACCAACGTCGATCTGGGGGCCATCAAAAACTACTGGTTCGCTTGGGGCGAAGTAGCTGCCGTCCCCAACGTCCTCATCGCTCGCAGCGGCTACACCGGCGAGGACGGCTTCGAGATCTACCTGCCCGCCGACCCGCCAACCACTGAGAAACTCTGGACCGCGCTCCTTGAAGCCGGCCGCGATTTCGCCATTCGCCCCTGCGGCCTGGGCGCGCGCAACACCCTCCGCCTCGAAGCCGGAATGTCCCTCTACGGCCACGAAATCTCCGATTCCATCAACGTCTTCGAGGCCGGCCTCGACCGCTGGCTCAAGCTCGACAAGGGCCGCTTCATCGGCCGCGACGCTCTCCTAGCCGTCCAGGCCGCCGGTGGCCCCAGCCGCAAGCTCGTCGCCCTCGAGATGATCGACCGCGGCATCGCCCGCGACGGCTACCCGGTCCTCGACCTCGACGGCAACGAGATCGGAACGGTCACCTCCGGCTCGCCCGCGCCTTTCCTCAAAACCAACATCGCCTTTGCCTTCGTCCCCGCGTCCGTAGCCATCGCCGGTCACGACGTGCAAGTCCAAGTCCGCGCCAATCAGGTTCGTGCCAAACAGGTCCCCGCCCCCTTCTACAAGCGCCCAAAGTACTAGGCCGCATCGACATATCGCAGCTTGGTAAGTTGTTGAATTCACAAAACACAAGTTGTCATCCTGAGCGGAGTTTGGCGCGTGACCAGGGTCCCCAGCGACAGGTCTTCGTCGCAGGGGTGGCTGGGCGCCAAACGGAGTCGAAGGACCTGCGGTTAGCCCGTGTCGCCGCCCGCCGAGAGCCCTTCCTGACGACATCCAGGTTCATCGTTACCAATTGTGCTCCTCACCCGCGCGCCTGCAATCTGGCAGCTCAAAGGCAAGGTCTCTTCGCAGAAGAGGCCAGAGCCGGAGCATATCAAATTCCGAGTAGATTGAGCAGCTAGGGGTGGGTCCATGCGGCTTTGAGGCGTCTTCCCTTGATTCCGCGTTTGGAAGTTTTGTCCTGTCTCAGCGGGTCGAGGGCGATGCGATTGAGCACGGAAAAGTTCTGCGCCGCGCGCCTGTGAGTTTGCGATCCAAATCCTCGCCGAAGCCGACATTCAGCACCCAGTGCGTATTGGATCGCGGCGGCGGGCCATGGTGTACGCTCCTGAACAGGGGATCTTCCTATGCTAATCGAGCAGCAGATCGCTGCGCGGCAGGAAAGGGCCGCGGCAGCTCCGCTGAAGATTTTGAAACGGCCGGCAAGCGGGCCTTATGGCGATTACAGCGTCAAGTCGGCCAGCGGCCGAACCTACCGCGTAGCGATCCGCGGCCTCGGGCTCTTTGAGAATTATTGCTCATGCCCTGATTTTGCGATTAATACGCTGGGGACCTGTAAGCACGTCGAGGCGATGCTTCTACGTTTGCGCCAGCGCCATCAGAAGACGTTGGAAACCGCGAAGTTCAAGCGCACGCGCGCATCGATTTCGCTTCAGTACGGGAATTCGATCGAGGTGCGGCTGCGCATGCCCGCATCGCCTTCACCGGTGCTGATGTCGCTCGCCGCGGAACATTTCGACGCCAACGGTCTGCTGCGGCGCGAGCATTACCGGCAATTCGCCGAAGTGCTCGAAGCTCTGCGTAATGCCGACGGCCAAGCGGTCATCTACAGCGACGTCCTGGAGTACATCGACCGGGAAAACGAGCTGGCCGAAGGCCTCGAACTGGAGCGCAGACTGCTTCGGAAACTAAAGCGGGGGCAAGATCCGACGGCCGGCGTCTTGAAGACAACGCTGCTGCCGTATCAGGCGCGCGGCGCGATCTTCGCGGCTTGCCGAGGACGCGCGGTCCTGGCCGATGACATGGGACTGGGCAAGACAGTTCAAGCACTGGCCATGGCCGAACTTCTGCGTCAACGGCGGGGAATTGAGAGAGTGCTGGTGATTGCGCCGGCCTCGGTCAAATACCAGTGGAAGACGGAGATTGAAAAGTTCACCGGCCGTTCCGTAAGAGTCGTCGAAGGTCTGCTGCCGCAGCGGCGAGCTATGTATGCGTCCCCGGAGTTCTTCACTCTCGCCAACTACGAGCTCGTGCTAAAAGACATTCGATACATGCAGGAATTGCGTCCTGACCTGATCGTCCTCGACGAGGCGCAGCGAATCCGCAACTGGACCACCGCGACCGCGCGCACCATCAAACAACTGAAGAGCCGTTACGCCCTGGTGCTTACCGGAACGCCGCTCGAAAACAAACTGGAGGAACTCTTCTCCGTCGTGGAATTCGTCGACGGCCGCAGGCTGGGCCCGGCGTTCCGCTTCGTAGACGAGCATCGTGTGTTGGACGAAAAGGGCCGTCTGACCGGCTACCGCGGCCTGGATCGCATTCACGAGCAGTTGGCCCCGATCCTGCTGCGGCGCACGCGCCAGGAGGTGCTGAAGGATCTGCCCGAGCGAACCGATAAGGTCTTTCGCGTGCCGCTGACCAGCCAGCAAGCGGAGCCTTACTACGAGCAGAGCGATCTGCTCGCTACGCTCGTGCGCAAGTGGGAGCGGCAAGGCTGGCTCTCCGAGATCGATCAAAAGCGCATTCTTTGCTGCATTCAAAACATGCGCATGTTGTGCAATTCGACGTTTCTATTCGACAAGCGGACCCATCATTCGCCCAAGCTGAAGGAGTTCCGCGAGATCATCACCGACGTTGTCAAGGGCGAAGACCGAAAAGTGGTCGTGTTCAGCGAGTTTGAGCGAATGACGCATCTGGCCGGAGAGGAGCTGCGCAAGCTGGGAATCGGGTTTGTGTCGCTCCACGGAGGCGTTCCCTCGCGCAAACGTGGCGCATTGATTGAGAAGTTCCGCGACGATCCGGCCTGCAAGGTATTTCTCTCGACCGATGCGGGAGGCGTTGGCCTCAATCTGCAGGCAGCCTCGGTGCTGGTGAACTTCGAGCCTCCCTGGAACCCCGCCCGGCTGGAGCAGCGCATCGGCCGCGTACACCGTCTGGGCCAGCCGCGTCCGGTGCACGTGATTCATATGCTGACGGACAAAAGCATCGAGGAGCGCGTGTGGGAGACGCTGGCGTTAAAGAAATCGCTGTTCGCCGGCGTGTTCGATTCCCCCACCGATGAGATCAGCTTCGCCAAACTGGGCCGTAAGACGATCTTGCAGGCGGTCAAGGAGATCTTCTCCGAACAGCCGGGCAGGCCAAAGCCGGTGATTGACAACGTTCCTCCCATGCCGGTTGCGCTCATGCAAAATCAGGAAGATGTTCAAGCACAGCCGAACGACGCGGCCGGTACGTTGGTATCCGAGCCCGCAGGTGTTTCTCCGGTAGCCGCAGTGCCGCGGAATGGCAGAGGCGTTCAGCTTGCAGCGGCCACGTTCATCGAAGCTGGACTGAGATTGATTGAATCGATCGCGGCAGACGGCGCGGCCGGGCGTTCCACTACCGCTCCAGCGCCGCGCCTGGCTCAAGTCTTGCCCACGCTGTTCACGCGCGATGCCCGGACGAACCGCCCGGCATTGACCATTCCTCTGCCTGATTCAGTGACACAGGAGCGGATCACTAGCGCGTTATCAGCTTTGCTGAACGCGCTCGGACAATCCGTGAGCGTGCCTCCCACTCCGGAAAACCAGATTTGACCGGCATCAACCGCAAAAGAATCTCGTCAACCCATGGAGACACTGATATTCGCAATGGGCCAATCGGCGGCAAGAGCTCTGGTCGACTCGCGTTCTACGGGGAAGGTGACGCTTGAGCTAAAACACCCTCGGAGCCTGCGACTATTGCCGAAGCCGCGCAGTTGCCGATTACATTCATAGCTTCTTCCCATATCCATCAGCGCATCGATCCCTAGGATCAGCATGATTGGCGCGAAGGGAATATGGATCGCACTGGCCGTTGCCATGAGCACAACCAGCACGGCGCGCGGTACGCCTGCTACACCTTTGCTGGCCAACATCAGCGTTAGAAGCATGGCGATCTCTTGGCCGGCATTTAGGTGTATCCTCCCGGCCTGAGCGACGAAGACAGCGGCCATGGATAGATACACACTGGAGCCTGTGAGGTTGAAGTTGTATCCGGCGGGGATCACAAAAGAGACGATCCATTGCGGCACGCCGAACTCAACCATGCGCTCCATGGCCAGGGGCAAGGCTGCCTCCGATGTGGTGGTCGCAAAGCCGATGGCCGCCGGTTCCGCAATTGCGGCGATGAACCTCCTTACCGGAATGTGGAAGATCAATAGACTGGGCAGGAGAACAAGAAGTGCGAATGTCCCCAGGGCCGCGTAACAGATCAGCGCGAGCTTTGCGAACGGAAGCAACGTCGCCGATCCCAGGCTTCCAACGGTGAAGGCCAGCGCCGCGCCGGCGGCCACCGGCGCAAGGGTCATGACAATGCGCGTGATTTGAAACATGGTCTCCGCAAGCGACTGCAGAACAGCGACGAGCGGCGCCCGTTTGCCTTCCGGAAGCATGGCCAACGCCACCCCAAAGAGCAACGAGAAGATGGCGACCTGGAGGATCTTGTTCTGGGCCACAGCCTGCGCAATATTCTCGGTAAAAAGATTTACCAGCACCTGTATCGAACAGGATTACGCGGTCGGATGGCGAGAGAAATCCCGTGGCAAGCAGCTTGTCGTGGGCAGCCGTTACCGAAGCGCCCTCCGGAGAGAGCAGGATTCCCTCGTTTCTTGCCCAGTCCAGGATGGACCCCAGGATCTCTTCATCGGTCACCGCGAGGGCGATCCCTTCGGAGGCACGAACAATATCGAGAATGATGTAATCCCCATATGGTTTCGGCACCCGGAGACCAGAGGCAAACGTATCGGGTCTCCCAGTCAGCGCAATACGCGATGAGGAGTTCCCGGTTGATACCCCGCAATGTAAAGCCCCTATCGCCCTCACAGAACGAGACGAGCCGCCCCAGCCAGAGCGTGTATTTCTGGATGAGGTCAGGTGTCAGTCCCTCAACCTGCTTCTCGGCTACAAACACGTCAACGGCTGACCTGATGTCGCGCTCACCAGTTGCAATGGGTTCAGCTACGCGACCACTCAACTGGTCGGCTAGGTCGCGTTGACCTCTTCGGCCTCCGACCACGAGCGTGTGTTTGCACTGCGGCGAAATTGTGTCCCGTTGGCAAACCATCGCAAGTGCTTCCTGCAATTGCAACGACGGTAGAATTTGTCGTCCTTGTATTTGCAGACGGTGGATGGCGGACAAAGATTGTGATGGTGGGTGCAGGGTTCATCTTGCATCGCTCCCCTGCATTCCGGTAGCACAAAACTAGCACATCTTTTAAGATATAGGCAATACGTCATTGAAAACAAACAGCTTAAATATGGTGGAGGCGGCGGGAGTCGAACCCGCGTCCGAAATCGCTGTCAGCCAGGAGAATCCATGCTCAGTCCAGTTCCGGTGATTTCGCTTGCGCGCGCTCAGAACGGACAAGATGCGCGTGAAGCTAGTCCGATGATCTCGCGTAAGACGACACGGACCGAGCCGTTTACGCCAGCCTGCTGAATGACGTCCGCTCGCGGCCCACAGGCGAAGCCGCGGAAGACGGCAGCTTAGTTAATTAAGCTGCAAGTGCCAGTTCTTGGTTGGCAACTTTTGTTTTGCAGGCGATTACGGGTGCCCACACCCCGGCATGCCTCCCAGGCCGCATTCGATCCCGTCGAAACCGTGACGCCCCCACTTGGCGGGCGAACCGGAACAACCGGCTCGTACTGCTGCTACCAGTTTACGCCAATTCCGGTTTTCCCGCCGGACTACTGCTTGTCCAGGTCGATCGCCTCGTACTCGCGGCGGTTGATCGCCTCGCGAATCTGCGCCGGCGTTTTGCCCAGCTTGGTCTGCTGGTAGGCGAAGAAGCCCTCCTTGGCGCAGACGTCACACTGCGTGCTGTGGGCGGTCTCATAACAACTGCGCAGGCTGGTGTGGCCCAGGGCGCGGTCGCAATGGCACCAGCAGGGGAGCTGGTAGAGTACGTTGCCGATCTGGGCCGCCTGCTGGTAGGCGTGGATCTGCCAGGGATAACGGAAGTGTTCGCCGGTCAACTGGGCGCCGTGGAGAATCGGCGGCAGCGCGGTGACCTTCAGCGGGGCCGAGGAATGATAGGCGGGAATATCGTCGGCCGGGTTCGACCACTGCGCATAGCTGGCCACGGTCACGGCGAAGACAGCCATTCCAAGAACCCAGCGGCTCTTCATCCAGTTGTTCGTCATCTCAGCCTCCCGGCTCCTATTTTAGACTGGAGCAAGCAAGAATCGAAAGCCGAGCGGCGGGGGGAGCGCGACGAGGGAGCGCAAGTCGATTCCAGCGCAAAAAAAAAAGCGGCACGAACGCTCAAGCTGTTCGTGCCGGGAGGCCAGTGACGCAAACTACTTCCAGCAGCGAAGACGGCACTTCTGCCATCTCCTCGACCGGAATATATACACCATAGCATAGATTCAGGCAAAAGCAAATACCAAAATCGAAATTTATTTTAGAGCATCTCTGCCCAATTCATTCACGCAGCGCCTCTCTCTCAAGACGGGACACCCTCTTGAACAGAAGGGTGCCGCCGGCTGACCTAGCAAGCAGCTCAAATCTCCACAAGCTCTTTGAAATCTTTCGCTTCCACCACGTCACGGGCGTTCTATCGCAACCCGCACGCTGGCCCAAACCTGGAATGGGAGCTGCCGGTTCGCGCCTGCCGGAGGGTCGAAAGTTGTCTCACGGAGCCGAAGGTCGTCCCACATGTTAACCAGGCAGATGCGAGGGGTGCGAATACGGCTCTCAGGATTCTCCGGCGCAACCCACACGGCGAGGCTTGACCTGAGCGGGGGGAAAGGCCCAGAGTGTCAGGCCAACCAACCGGCTGCGGTTGCCAGCTCGAAATCCTTTGCTGTCAGGCCGCCGGCGTCGTGCGTGACCAGCCCCAGGCGCACCCGGTTGTACCGAATGTCGATGTCCGGATGGTGGCCGGCCTCCTCGGCCCGCTCGCCCACCCGGTTGACGAAGGCCAGCGCGGCAACAAAGTCCTTAAAGCCAAAGGTTCGCGTCAACTCCCCATTCTCGATCTGCCAGTCTGGCAGGGCGCCGAGCCGGGAAGCAACCTCTTCAGGGGAAAGTTTGGGCATGGTGTCTGCTCCTAAATGAATTCGATCGACCTTCGGCGCGGCCGGAACCTGGCCGCGCCTTACTCCTTTTGCCGGCTGGCGCGCTTGGCCGCGGCCCAGCCTTCCTTCACAAACTGGCGGGCACGGCTCACCGCCAGCGCGTCCGCGGGCACGTCGCGGGTGATGCAGGAGCCGGCGCCGATGTAAGCTCCGTCGCCCACCGTCACCGGCGCTACCAGCGTGGAATCGCTGCCCACAAACGCGCCCTTGCCAATGCGGGTCGCGTGCTTGTACACACCGTCGTAGTTGCAGGTGATCGTCCCCGCGCCGATATTGGCTCGCTCGCCCACCTCGGCATCGCCCAGGTAGGTGAGGTGGTTGGCCTTGGCGCCCTTGCCCAGCTTGGCCTTCTTGGTCTCCACGAAGTTGCCCACGTGGGCGCCTTCGCCGATCTCGCTGCCGGGCCGCAGGTGCGCGAAAGGACCGATGTGCGCGCCATCGGCAACCGTGCTCCCGGACAGCACGGAGCTCTGCCGAACCAGCACATCGCGGCCCAGCGCGCAATCTTCAATCACCGTGTAGGAGCGGATCAGGCATCCGGCGCCGATCCGGGTGCGGCCCAACAACTGCACAAAGGGCTCGATCACCGCATCGGCCTCAACCTCGACCTCGGCGTCGATCACGCAGGTTTCGGGCCGGTAGATGGTCACGCCCTCAGCCATCAGCCGGTTGGCCGTGGCGGCGCGCAGCGCGGCATCCAGCGCAACCAGCTCGGCAATGGTGTTGGCGCCCAGAACCTCCGCGGCATCGGCTGCCCTGTCCATTTTGAAACCGACGACTCGCTCCCCCGCCCGCCGCAGCAGTCCCGCCATATCCGTCAAAATCACCTCCCGATTGGCGTTCTCGGCGGTGAGCTGGTCCAGATGAGCCAGCAGCGGAGCGGTCTGGAATGCGTAGATGCCGGAGTTGATCTCGGCAATGCACTTCTGCCCGGCAGTCAGCGCCTTCTCTTCGACAATGGCTTCCACCTCGGCGCACTCCGGGGTCCCCGGCGACAGGTCTTCGTCGCTGGGGTGAAAATCCGGCGATTTGCGCACAATCCGCCCGTATCCGGTGGGGTCGGCGGGAGCGGCTGTCAGGATGGTCATGGCCGCACCTTCTTCCCTGTGAAATTGCCAGAGCCGCTCGATCGTCTCCGGCCGGATCAGTGGCACGTCGCCCGACAGCACCAGGATGCTCTCGTAGCCGGCGATGGCCTGCCGCGCGCACTGGATGGCGTGACCGGTGCCGCGCTGCTCCGTCTGCTCGACAAAGCGGACGCCGGCGGGTTCCATCGCCTTCCGCACCGCCTCGGCCTGATGCCCGATGACCACGTAGATCTCCCTCGGCGCAACGATGCGGCTGGCGGCGGCGATCACGTGAGCCAGCAGCGGCTTGCCGCCGATCTCGTGCAGCACCTTGGGCCGCTGCGACTTCAGCCGCGTCCCCTTGCCCGCCGCCAGAATGACCACTGCCCGCTTCCCGCTGGCTTCCACTTCACTACTCCCCATGAACGGACTCCCATTGAGATTGGTGGTCTCCCATCCTTGTGCCTTGGTCTCTGCGAAGCAAAGCGTGAAAGTGCGCCATACTTTCGTCAAAGAGGCGGTTCCCACAACAGGCTTGCGATTGCCGAACATGCCCGCTGGATCTGCCGCCGCGTCTCTCACCTATTCTATGCCGTGGAGAATCGAAGGCTTCCTGAGCCTCAATGGTGAGCGCCTCGGAAGAAAGTCTCTGCGAGCGCGAGTGGGAAAGGAGAGCCGCAAGCCTGCTCGCCATCCGGGACCGGCGGAGTCTATAGGAGGTGGAAAAGCCGGGACTCGCTTCGCCGGCCTTGATGCCGGTTGCCACCCCGTCCTGATACACTTTTCCTTGGAGTTTTGAAAGCGTGTTTCGTCAACCGGCCGCAGGCAAGCGCGTGGCGCCGAAGCCGGTCAATTGAGCGGATTTTTTCCGTCGGCAGGCCTGCCATGGCGTGTGGATGGTCCGCTCCAAAGAGCGCCCTTCCAATTCTCGCGGCTTTCTTTTCCGTGCCGTCCATGTGGGCTCTTTCCTGGAAGAAAGAGAACCTCAGAATCGGCAAACCGGGCCGCGGCAACGGAAGGTTCGCTACATACCAAATCTTTCCGGCGGGTTCGGGAACGACCGTTCCGTGGCATGACAAGGCGGGACGGGGAGGATTCATGCGGCGGTTTTTTACACTTATTTGCTTGCTGTGCCTGACTGTTCCAGCCGGGGTCTCCATCTCCGGCTGCTATCGCAACCCGGCCGCGCAATACTGCAATGGCGCGGGTTACGGAGAGAAGATCACGGATGTGGCCACCATCACCATTCAGCCGGCGACCACGGGCATCTCCATTGCCTTCGGGCAGACGCGCCAACTCGGCGCGCCCACAGCCTTGACCTGCAAGAACGACACGGCCACCGTCAGTTTGTACAACTACGGCACCACCAACAACCAGTTGGTGGACATCTCGCCGAGCGGGAACATCTGCGCCGGCACCTGGAACCGGAACACGGGCGGCGGCATCGCCAACTACACCATCTGCAGTCCGCCCGATCCCCTGCCCTCGACCGGCGGTCTGCCCTACGGCACCGCCTGGGTCACCGCCTCAGCCCAGTCCGTGACCTCGAATGCCGTCGAGGTTTTCGTCCATCCCCAGGTGACCTCCGTCAGCCTCGTCACTACGCCCCTCTCCGGATCAGCACAGCAGTGCTATTCGCAAAACCAAAAGGCCACGCTCGACGCGCAGGCCTGCTACGCCAACGGCAGCAGCCAGCCCGTTCAGTTGTGTGCGCCGGCCGGCATCACGCAATGTCCCTATCCGGCCAGCGATCCGCGCTGCAGCAATACCAGCCTGTATTTTGCCTGCCCCGGCGGGCTGCCAACCGGCGTAGCCTCGGTCCCCAGTTGCACCTCATCCATCGGTACGCTCAGCTACACGGCCGGCACCCCCGCCGTCGCCTCCATTCCCCTTACCAACACCACCAACAACCAGGTGACCATCACGGCCGAACAGCCAGGCACCACCGTAATTACTGCGTCGGTGGCACTCTCCGGCTCATCCGCAGGCTACTTCTCCACCTGCCCGCCGAAATCGATCTCGGTGACGCTCGCCAACGGCCAGACATCGGGCACGGTCACCCAAGGCGTGACGCAGAACCTGATCACCACAGTGATCGACACCAACGGAAACCCCATCAGCGGCCCGGCCCTGGACTACCAGTCCACCGACCCGATCGACATCTCGGTGAGCAGCGCCGGAGCCATTACGACCTCCTACCCCGGCGTAGCCTCGATCTATGCCATTTGCCAGCCCCCATCCTGCAATCCTTCCCCCATCAACGAGGTCGGCGTGTATGGAACCGGCCTTTCGCTTTCCTCCAATCCTGTCACGGTTACCGTCCCCGGCGCGGCTAGCGACCTCGCCTGGTTTTCGGCCCCCGGCCAGTCCCAGTACTTCAGCCCCGTCGAACTGCTCACCGGCACGGCAGGCGCTCCGGTGCGCCTGCCATATGTGCCGAACTCCATGGTGATGGACCGGCTCGGCAATAATCTTTACTTCGGTTCCTCTCACGAGTTGATGGTCTACAACACCACGAACAACTCGCTCAACTCGCAGACAACGAATGCTCCCGGCGTCGTGCTGGCCGTCTCGCCGAGCAACGCGCAACTGCTCGTCAACGACCAGGTGCGCCAGGTCTTCTATGTCTACAACGTCTCCGGCAATACCGCTACGACCTTTGGCGGCATGGGCAGCGCCGCCGCCTGGACCCCCGACTCGAAGACGTTGTATATCACCGACAGCGCGGCGCTGAATAATCTGCCGGAAAACGTGGCGGCTGGAATCGCCGGCCACACCGACACACTCTACGTCTACAACGTGAACACCGGCTGGACCACCTATCCTTTGCCTTGTTCCGTCTACAACGCCATCTCCTGCCCCAATCCCGCGATTGGCGCGCGGAGCCTGGCGATTGCCATACCCAGCGTGGGCGCGTTTCTCAGCGGCAGCGATACCGTGGATCATACCTGGTGCCCCAGCGGCACGGTAGGAGACTACCTCAGCATGAGCTTCTATCCGCAGCCATCGACCGATTCCGTGCCGGTCGAGACAGATGTTCTGGCTGCGACAACCGACGGGGAGCACATTCTGGGCGCGGCCTACAACTCCACCACAGGCGTGATCACGGTCAGCGATATTGGAGTCGACATTCCCACGGCCATCTCACCGGCCGGCTTCCCGACCCCGATCACCTGCCCGCTGGCCACCAACCCCAGTGGTGTGGAGACGCTTTCGGCGCTCTCCGCCGGTCCCACACTCAACGCGACACTTACGCTCGACTCCAGCAAGACGAACGCAACCGCCGTCAATCAGGTGGTTCCGTCTCCGGTCTCCAACCTGGCCTTTATCACATACACCGGTTCGACCCCGGGGGCTCAGTTGCCCTATTACGTGCCGGGCTCAGGCGCGAACTATATACCTCTTGCCGGAGGATCGGCCATCACTGCTCCCCTGGTCGGCGCCTTCACTCCGGACGACAAACTCTTCTTCGTCTCCACCGCCGGCGACAACATGATCCACTACATCGACGTGCCGACGCTCACCGACAAACAGCAGATCAGTCCCAACCTGCCTCCCTGCATGCCAGTCTCCGCCGGCGGCAACGATCTCGGCTGCACCTATTCGGGTCCGAGCAGCCAGACCTACGTTCCCGCCACGGCCATCGCCGTCAAGCCGCGCTCCATCACGTAGCTTGTAGCGCAACGAGCAGCAAGCAAAGAAGGCCGGCAGCGCGCCGGCCTTCTTTGCTTCTTGATCTACAATCCCCACGCTGCGTTTTTTTGCGCGCCCTTTTCGAAGAGAGGGGCAGATGGGTGGTGTCCTAATTCAGCCTTGCCGCTCTGGTAGCGGCCTCGACAGGCAAGGCCGCTTAGTGTCCTAAGCGTGGGCTGCTGGTTTTAGCGGGCCTCGCGTGATAAAAGGGCATCCTGCTTTTGGACGCGCTCTTTTCTCTGCTCCCTCTTCGAGATGATGAATACTCCAGCCAACGTAGCAAGGCTACCAATAATCGCTGAAACGCCAATAACACTCTTGCCCATCCCAATCAAGACAAATCCGCCTATGATGGTAACCAGGCAAATGATGAAGGCATAAAGCGCTCCCCTTGCTTGACTGGTCACATTCCCACCCACGACTTGAGATTCGAGAGACTCGCGGTGCGCACTCTGCCTTTCAGCCATCGCCATAACACGCTCTGCACCATTCGGGATCGCCTCGTTATATCGAGCTAGGAGTGCAGGGTGTGGCAACGGACCAGAGAATGAAACCGACTGATGTGTGAGGTAGCTATTGAGCTTGCGTTTGGAAGGGGTGTAGGTGGGCTACTGCGCCGACGCTTGCTCACGAGTTCTAGGCCGCCTGAAGATCCGATTCATCTTCGTGCTGCTGAATAGCATCAGACAGGTCTTGTCCAACGATAAGCCAGTCCGAGGCGATAGCTCTCGCATCTGCCTCAAGTGTTGTCTCGCTCCGGTTGTAGTCGTCGAACTGACCCCACAAATCAAGAACACGTGCAGCACCCGAAGCGAAAGACGGCTGCGCAAAGAGAAAATCCGATTGTACTTTCCTGTTCATGGTCTCCTCAGTTCATCGGCCGAAACTTCCCATACCTTTAGATGGGTCTGTACGCAAAACGTTGCATTTAGCGCTTCTCTACCGATTTGGAAGCCCACAGATCGTAGAGTTCTTAACGCCACTAGTATCACTCATACACTCAGGAAAACTCTATCAGAATCTAAAAGAATTTTCTGCAAGCCGTCAAACGAAAAGTTCGTCTAATTCCCAAACGTGGTTTGTAGCGCCACTCTGCATCGCAGCGGTGAGCCGTAGTGTCTGATGAATCCGACAGAAGATGTGGCACACAAACCGCAGATAACAGGCAGCTTGCATGTTTTCCTGCTTCCTTGTCGAGGCCGCCGCTAGAGCAGCAACGCAAAATCAGGACACTATCGAGCAGACGGGTTCCCCCGCCCGCGCACGATAGAATCAAAGTATGATCAAAGGGATTTCCTTTCTTCGTCCCGCCGCTAGCCGAGCGGCCTATGACCGGCTGGGGAGCTTCTTTGCCGCGCTGGGATTTGCTTCCGGCAAGGGCTGGGACGAGGAAGCCAACAAAGGCGCATCCTTTCTGGCTCCGCTGGGCAATCTGGAGTTTGTCAATGGCCGGCTCCCTTCCACCGCCGACGTCATAGTGGAGGTGACCGCTCTCGACGCCGTGCATCAGGCCGCCCAAAGCTGGCTGCGCGCCCAAGAAGGCGATGCTGCACTGGCGCGACTTTCTCCCATCGCCGAGACCCACTGGAAATCGCGCCTCTTCACCGTCGAGCCGGAGCCGGGCTTCCCCTTCAGCTTCTGGGCCTGGACCGATCCCGTCAAGGGCAAGCCCGTCGCCGTCGAAGGCGATCTCTGTGCCGAGGGCATGAACTTCGCCATTGTTGTCTCCCGCTGGAATGCGGTGATTACCGACCGGCTGCTGGAAGGCGCTCTCGACGCCCTGCTCCGCAGCGGCGCAAACCGGGCCGATATTGAAGTGGTTCGCGTTCCCGGAGCATGGGAAATTCCGGCTGCCGCCCGGGCCATCGCCAACCGGACTGGAGAAGACGCGGGCCGGGTTGACGCAATCATCGCCCTCGGCTGCCTGCTGCGCGGCGAGACCGCCCACTATGAGGCCATCTACAACGAGGTTGCCCGCGGCATCGGCCAGTCCCAGCAGGAGACCGGCATTCCCCACAGCTTTGGAGTGCTCACCTGCGAGACCCTGGAGCAGGCGCTCCAGAGAGCCGGCATCAAGGCCGGCAACAAGGGCTTCGAGGCGGCCATTGCGGCCATCGAGATGGCTAGCCTGAACCGCAAACTCCTCCAGGCCGATTCGCTCCAAGGTGGGATGGAAGGCGGTCCCGCTTGACCGCCGGAACACGCCGCAAATCCCGCGAACTGGCCATGCAGATGCTCTTTCAGGCGGACATCGGCAAGCAGACGCCAGACCAGGTCCGCGCGACCTTCTGGAAGGCCGCCGACGAAGTCGAGCCGGAGGTGCGCGGCTTTGCCGAGGATCTCTTTCGCGTGGCCGTTGCCCACCAGGAGCAGATCGACGAGCTGCTCGTGGCCAACTCCAAGCACTGGCGGCTGGAGCGCATGCCCGCCGTGGATCGCAATCTGCTGCGCGTGGCCGTGGGCGAGATGCTCGGCTTCAGAGCCACGCCCTTCCCCATCGTCATCAACGAAGCCCTGGAAATTGCCCGCCGCTTCTCCGCCCCCGAATCCATCAACTTCCTCAACGGCATGTTGGATGCCATAGCCCGCATCCTGATCGGCAAGTAACGGGCGGACAGCACGAAAACTCCCGGCGGCATGTGCAGCGTCAGGATGCGCCCGGCCGCCCACCCTCCCGCCGGCGGCTTATGGGAACCGGTAAAGCGTCACGCGCAGGATGGTGTTCGGATGCAGGACCAGTATCTCTCCCTGGGCGTCGTCATCGCCGGCGATCTGACGGGTAACCACCCACTTGCCATCGACAAACTTCCCCTCCTGCACGTCGCCCAGGCCGACATTTTGCGGGCCGGGCGTGTTGGGGGTGAAGTCGATGCGCATCCCGCCTCCGGCAAAGTAGTACTCGTCCGGGCCGGTCGAGATGAGAATCGCGGCGGCTTCCAGCGGCGGCTCGCCGGCCGACGCATCCGGTATCCACGAGGCAGCTTCCACGCCTCCCCTGGCTTGCGGCGGAATGTGCATTTTGCGGCCGGTGTAGCTCAGCGTCAGGGTGTAGTTGCCCAGCTTCACCTGCTTGGGTGGGTCGCCCTGGTTGAGCCGCGCGGCGGTGATCGTCTCCGTTCCCTGATGGGCCAGAATCATCGGCGATAACTGGTTGAGGATGCCGTAAGCGGAGGCAAGCTCCGTGGGAATGGGTCTTCCGCCGTCGATGCCGAACGGAGAGAAGCCGATGGTGTTGTGCTTGCCCACGGCCATCATCAGATTGGCGGGATTGGTGCTGGTTTCGGGAATAAAAAGCGGGTTACCGTTGCGAGTGAATCTCTCCGCGACGCTGTCAAAGTATTCGAGATAGAGGTCGGGAGCCAGGATGTCGATGCTGGGCGCGCCGGCTCTCCAAATGTCGTGGACCTGCGGCAGCGGGCCTCCGCAGGGATAGGTTCCTGGCCAGGCGTGATTGGGCTGCTGGAGCCATGCGTTCACATACATGGGAATGTCATATTCGGCCTTGCCGGCCTGGACCACCTTCTCCAGGAAGCGCGCGTAATTCCAGGCCATGAAGATCTCATCGGAGGGCCAGTTGAGCTTCTGCCAGTCGTTCAGATGATTCAGCGGGCCCAGTATCGACTCGGTCGTCTGGATGGGAATCTCCAGCGAGGCCGGCTTGCCGGCTCCGAAGACCTCTTCCCAGGTGCCGGACTTCTTGTAGCCGTTGGCCGCCCACACCTCGCGAAACTCCGGGATCAGCGTCTCCTTATGGGATTGAAGGTAGCTCATCAACTCCGCGGGGACCTGACCGGCGAAGGCGCGGTTGGCTGCGGGCGAGCGGTCGCGCGTATCGCGCAGCACGCCGACTTCGTTCTCCACCTGTATCATCAGCACGGTGTGCTGGGTGCCGTCCACCTCCTTGATGTGGCGCATGAGCGCGGCGAAGGCGGCGGCATCGGCGTCGCGCGTGGCATCGCTGAGCGTCGAGAGCAATTCGACGGGGCCGGAGATCGAAACCGTCTTGCCTTCTCCGATCTGGATGCGCGGAAAGCGGACGAAATCCTTCTTGACCCAGTAGGGTGCATAACTGGAGGTGCCGTTCTTCCAGCAGCCGAACCAGAGGAAGACAATGTGCAGGTGATTCTCCCTGGCCTTGGCGATGACTCCATCGACCTGGGTGTAATTGAACTTGCCCTCCTCGGGCTCGAACTGCGCCCAAGAGGCGCCCACCAGAACAGTGTTCAGGTTGCTCGAGACCAGCTTGGGCCAGATAGGCTCCATCGACTCCAGACTGGTGGCCGCGTTGTTCGTGAGTTCGCCAGAGAGGACCAGGAACGGCTTTTGATCGACAACCAGTTGAGTAGCGTTGCCCTGCTTCTTCAAGTGGGGGGCGCCGGAATCGCTTTGCGCCTGCATTGATGCGGTCAACACAGCGGCAGCCAGCGATAAAGCAAGAAGGGAAATTCGACTAACGTACATTCAAGCCTCCAGTTGGGTGATTGGGAAGAGAACTTCGCGGGAAGCAAACGTTATCGGATTCCGCGCCACTTTACAACGCGATTCTCCTTGTCCCTTCCGGCTGTCAGCGATTGTACGCCCAGCGGCTGCCTTCGACGGGTCCGCGCCAGAAATGACACAAAAAATTACCCCAGGTCCGAAAATCCTGACCTGGGGCACTGAGATTTGCTTTTGTGTCCTGCGCCGCCGGCCATGTCAAATGACCTGCTCCGGCCTGTTCTGCGGTTAGTTGACGGTGATGCTGAAAGTCTCTGTGCTCTTGCAACCGCTCGAGTTGGTGTAAGTGGCCACGTAGGTGTTCGTGCCGGAGTTCAATGGAATGCTGTTGATCTGGCGCGAGGTGGAGGAGTACCCATTGGGGCCGCTCCAGCTCCAGGATCCGCCGGATGTGGGCTGAGGTCCAAGGTCCACGGCCGTGCTTGTGGAGCTCACGGTGGCGCTGGTTTCCTCAGACCAGGTTGAGCCGCCGTTCACGGAGATGTAGGGGGTGATCGCGGTTGAGGTGCAACTGCCGCCACCGGTTACCGTGATGGTGAAGGTCTCGGTGCTTTTGATGTTGCTGGTGTTGGTGTACGTCGCCACGTAGGTGTTCGTGCCGGAGTTCAACGGAATACTGTTGATCTGGCGCGAAGTGGAGGAGTACCCATTGGGGCCGCTCCAGCTCCATGATCCGCCGCTGACCGGCTGAGGCCCGAGGTCCACGGTAGCGCCGGAGGCTACGGTTGCCGAGGATTCCTCGACCCACGCGCCGTTGACGTACATGTAGGGAGTGATCGCGGTAGCTGTTCCGCCGCCGCCGCCGCCACCACCACTGCCCGAGCTGAAGCTGAGGCTGTAGGAATTCACCGTGAAGGTCCCGGAACCACCATCGGTATCCCCGATTTCAAAGCCGAAATCCGCAGTGGAGAACGTCTGACTGATGAGCTTGCCCTGGCTCGCAAGCCAATTCATTAACGCCAGAAGATTCTCACTGCCGCTCGTCGTCTTCGAGGTGCGCAGGAAAGAAACGACGTTGTGGCCAGTGTTGCCCTGAAAGACGTCGTAAGTACTATCGCCAACGCTGACGTTGGTGGCGAAGGGGCAGCCGCTGACACCCAGTTGGTTGCAATTGTACGAGCTGGCGATAGGGCCGTCGCCGTTCCAATCCTCCCAGACCATCACTTCGTCCACGTTACCATTCGTCCAGAGATCGTAGGCTGCGTCGTAATAGGGTGCGCTGCCTGAGACCGAGACGTTGAACGACGAGGTTACTGAACTGAGGGAACTGAGATTTGCATTGCCCAAGCTGATTTCCGTGTCGGGGTACGCCTGGACACCGGAGCCGCTGCTGGGGTAATTCGCAACATACCACCAATTGGTGGAGCTGTTCGCATAGAGGCACCCGCCGGATGACGCCCCCCATTCGTCGGTATACAGGTTGTACCCGTTTTCAGTGTAGGTTTCGTACTGACTACACGTACTAAACGAGTAGGCCATTGCTGGCAGGGAAGAGACTGCGCAGAGGGCGAGGACGCCGGCTGCGATTGCGATTGCGTGAAAACGTTTACTCATTGGGGGGTTCTCCTTTTGATCCGGTTTGGTCCCTGGGGCAGCGTCACTTGGGAAAGCGCACTTGGGAAAGCGTCACTTGGAAAAGCGCACTTGGGAAAGCGCACTTGGGAAAGCGTCACTTGGAAAAGCGTCACTTGGGGAAGCGCCACTGCTCCGACTGAACTGCGGGGATAGTAAAACGATAATGCAACGGGTGTCAAGGTTTTTGTAGGAAAAATTTTAGATGGATTTAAGGAACCTCTGATTAAGTCGGTTTTGCGTCAGGGCACCGATAAGAACTCATCCGTAAATAGTGTTCGCTTGATTCTCGCATCGGATTATCTTGCGGGCGGAAATAGGATCCGCGCGAAGATACATCTGAAGATGGCGCAGATCAAGTCTTGGACCGTGTCGG
>JBEKNI010000007.1:0-123908 GCA_049522975.1 Occallatibacter sp.
TCCAGCTTTCGGCGGACATCCGCTTCGAGGACAATGGGCTGAGCAACACGCATAGTGAGTCTCCTTATCATAGGATGACCCCATGCGTATAATAGGCTCTATTAATGAGACACTACACTAGAAATCCCAGTCAATGGAATACGGCCCCACGAATATGACCTAGGTGCCAGTAGCGTTTTGAGTAGTCGATCCATTTTCTGGACACTTTTGGAGCCACAATTCGACAGCAGGAAGCGCATAGTGTTGACAGCTCCACGCTGTCCGGCCCTGTATCAAAACCTAAACAGAAGATTCGGTCGGGTTTATCGTCCATAAGATCCTCCACTCCGCCCCAATATCCTTCATATCCGCAAGCATCACAAGGCATGGCGTTATCTTTTTTTGGCGTCGGGCCACGGTGCTTCGTTTTTTCTAACATCCCGAAGCGCTGTAACAGATCGCCATGACATTTGCTGCATAACGGTACATAAGTATTACCCAAGGAGACCCGATGGCGTAGACTACGGCTGGTACCGATTATTTGCCCACACCCCGCACAAATGAGCCTTCGCGTCCTATTCAGCACTGATGCCCACAAGCTTTTGGTGCTCATATCGTGCGATCTCCTTAAGACAGGAATATACTACCTGCCACTTTGATTACGCATATCACAAGTCTTTCAAAGGGTAGAACCTGAGACGCTGCCCTGGACCTTGAAGGAAAGGAGCAGACCTCGCCAGTAACACGAAAACAGTGTACACTGAATTCGTATGAAGAACATCACCCTAAGCGCCGATGAGGACCTGATCGAGCGGGCGCGCCTGATTGCGCGCGGGCAGCACAGAACGCTGAACGAGGCATTCCGGGAGTGGCTGGCGCAATTTTCTCAGAGAGAGCCGGTACCGCAAATTCGGACAGGGGTTTAAGTGGAAGTTCTGCTCGCCCGCAGCCTTAAGATGGCTGTGAAGAGGAGAACGGATGAGCAGACGCCCCCGCAGGTCCTTCGACTCCGTTTGGCGCAAAAAGCGCGCCAAACTCCGCTCAGGATGACAGACTTATGGTTGTGCAATCGGTTGGCAGAATCAATAGCCGGCAAACCCATCTGCCTACTTCTTCTCCGGCTCCGGCGCCACCAACTTCTTCCCCACCCGCACCACTGGGAAGTAGCCGGTGCGTGTGCGGACGGTGAGCTTGCCGTGGCCTTTGGCCTCGGCCGTCACTTCGACGCGGCGGAAGCCCGGCTCGGTGGTCGGCTTGGTCGAGTGGTAGCCCAGCGTGTACTGGTTGCGGATGTCCCGCGCCACCTCGGCGGCGATCTGGTCGATCTCTTCGATGTTCTTGGGAAAGAAAGCCATCCCACCGGTTTCCGTGGAGAGCATCTCCAGGGCGCGATGCGCGTGGCGCACCTCCTGGCGGCTCATCTCGTCGCCGAATAGCAATCCAATCGAGTAGATCACCGGCCCGGAGAGCTGCTGCACGCGGCGGATGGTCTGCTCCAAAGTAAGGGTCGAGTCGTTGTCTTCGCCGTCGGTGATGAGGACGAGAACCTGCTTGGGGCGCTTAGCGTCGGCTGCCAGCTTGTCGGCCGAGGCCACCACCGCATCGTAAAGCGCCGTGCCGCCGCTGGACTCGATGTGGCCGAGGCCCTCGCGCAGCTTCTTCATGTCGGAGGTGAAGTCCTGGTCGATGTAGGCGTCGTCGGAAAAATTCACCACGAATGCCTCATCCTGGGGGTTGGAAGCCTGAATCAGATCCAGTGCGCTCTTGTTCACCGAGGGGCGCTTGCGGCTCATCGAGCCGGAGTTGTCCACCACCATCGCAATCGAAACGGGGAGATCGGTATGCAGAAAGCTGATCAGCGTCTGCGGGACGCCGTCCTCGGTGACCTTGAAGTTCTCCTTCTTCAGGTCCGGGACCAGCTTGCTTCCTTCCAGCACCGTGCAGTTGAGCAGGACCTCTTCCACGTCGGTGTGCAGAACGTAGCCCCCGCCCTGCCTGCGCATGGAGGGGAGCACTTCGGGCTCGGCATCCGGCGAACGCACCGGGTCGCGGTCCACGGTGAGCGGCTGCGTCTGCTGCGCCTGAGGGGTGGCATCGTTGCCGGCGGCGCCGGCCGGAGATGGCGGCTCCTGCGCCGCCAGCGATAGCGCAGGCGCGGAGAGGAGAATCGAAAGCAGCGCGAAAGCCGCGTTATTGCAAAGGCGCATAGTAGCCGGTGCGAGCATGGACAGTGAGTGGAGGCAGTCCCTCGGGGGGATTCACCTTTACCTTCACTTTACGCCACTTGCCGTCGCGGGTCAGGTCCTTGGGCCGGTAGCCAATGACATACTGATTGCGCAGTTCGGTGGAAATCTTCTCGGCGATGTCGCTCATCTCGGCGATATCGTCGACGCGGAAGAGCCGTCCGCCGGTCTCCTCGCTGACCTCGTCCAGCAGTTGCGGGCCGGTACGCTCCTCCGGGGTGGACGCATAGGGATCGAAGATGCCAATTGCATAGATTTCGACATCGGCCTCCCGCACCTGGGCGCGCACCTCGCCCTCGGTGTAGCGGGAGCGGTTGTCGCCGCCGTCGGAGACCACCAGCAGCGCCCTGCGCACATGCCGGGCGTCTCTCATTTTGACCACCCCATAGTAAATGGCGTCCAGCAAGGCGGTTTGATGGCCGGCCTGCACGGTCGCCAGACGGGCCTCGATCTGCTCCACCGAGCTGGTGAAATCCTCGATCAGTTCCGGCCGGTCGTTGAAGCCGATGACGAAGAACTCGTCCTGGGGGTTGGCGGTCTTGATGAACTGGAGAATCGAATTCCGGGCCCGGATCAGCTTGGACCTCATCGAGCCGGAGAGGTCGAAGATGATGCCGATCGAGACCGGCGCGTCTTCACAGGCGAAGGAGCTGATCTTCTGCAAGCCGCTGTTCTCGAAGACTTGAAAGTCCGCCTGCCCCAGGCCGGTGACCAGCCGGTCCATGGGATCGGTGACCGTGACTGGGACCAGCACCAGGTCCGAGTTGATGCGGATGCGCGAGCCGGGATGGATCTTCAGCGCGTCGGGGCCGGAGACGGCCGGCGCCTCGGCTCCCGCGGGCGCTCCCGCGGCCGGCGCGGCAGTCGAGGGCGGAGGCACGTGCGTCTTATCCAGCGGATTATCCTGGGCCTGAGCGCAAATGAGCAACAGCGCCGCCGCGCATCCGCAGAGCCACAACCGGCTACAGAGCCGTCGGCAATCGCCGCGCTTGCCGGAGGTCTT
The DNA here is from genome assembly GCA_049522975.1 of Occallatibacter sp. Lineage (GTDB taxonomy): Bacteria > Acidobacteriota > Terriglobia > Terriglobales > Acidobacteriaceae > Telmatobacter. The sequence continues at coordinate 3,226 of JBEKNI010000007.1, forward strand.
GCGCTCAAGGAGAAGGATTTTCATGCCGCAACACCTCCGTTTGTGTGGAGTCTAGCACGGATCGCCCTCGCCCGGCGCGGGCAGATGGATAGGGATCAGGGAACAGCGATCAGGGATTAGGGATTCGGGATTTTAACTGAGTGGCTGGGAATTGGGTTGGGCGTTGAAAAGCGAGGGATATTGGCCTGGTTTGTGCCTTTTTTGGCATGAAAGGGGCTGAAAAGTGGGTAAAAAATGGGGTTTGAGTTTACTTGTTAGTTACTCTATGGCGTGATATAAGATGTTGTTTCTCTTGATGTTAGCTTGAAAAAGTGAGCTTCAGAATTGGGAAAATGTGGTAGGGGGGTGGGGGGCGGGGCCGAAAAGCGGGGTTTGGGAGCCTGAAATCCGAGGACGGATGGAGCGCCCACCCTTTCATTGTGCGCGCTGGAGGGGAAATTATCTGCAAACTTGCTAAAGATTTCAAGATTGGCTGGCGGGTTGGGGTTCGCGGTTTCCCTGGTTCGATGGTCTGGAACACCACCCCACGTACGAAGACCTGTCCGTGGGGACCCCGGCTCTGAGGCGGGCGCGGGTTCTCGCTGGCCGGAGATGGGCAAGCTGGGAGTCCGGGGAAGGGAAGGCCGGGGGATGGATGAAGCGCTCATCCTTCCATTGTGCGCGCTGGGCGAGGAACTATATGCAAACGGGGGAGAAAATCTTGGAGACGCTCCGGCGGTTTGGGTTCGTCGTTTCCCATGCGCCCAAAGGCGAGGCACCTGGGAAACCCATCTTCGGCGGTAGTGCCCGCTGCTCCCGGCACCTGGGCCACCCGCCCAAGGATATTCCAGTTGTTAATCCAACGGCGGTGAAATGTGAGTCTTTCATCCCCGGTCCCCAAAAGCGAGGGACCGGGGGCACCCGCCGCTTCTCGTGGGGCGGGGCGGAAGAGGTGAATCACCCTCTTCCGCCTCGCCGCGCAAGCTGGTTAGTTGACGGTGATGGTAAAGGTCTCCGTGGACTTTGCTCCGCTGCTGTTGGTGTAAGTTGCCACATAGACGTCGGTGCCCGCGGTCAGCGGAATGCCGTTGATCTGCCGCGCCGTGGAGGTATAGCCGTTGGGGCCGGTCCAGCTCCACGATCCGCCGCTGGTGGGTTGCGGACCCAGGTTCACCGTGGCAGTGGTTGAGGTGACCGTGGCCGTGTTGGTCTCCTGCCAGGCCGCGCCATTCACTTGGATGTAGGGTGTGATTGCCGTGCCCGTGCCTGAGCCGGTTACCGTGATGGCAAATGTCTCCGTGCTCTTGCATCCGCCGGTGTTGGTATACGTCGCCATATAGTCGTCGGTGCCCGCGGTCAGCGGAATGCCGTTGAGCTGACGCGATGTGGAGGTATAGCCGTTGGGGCCAGTCCAGCTCCACGATCCGCCGCTGGTGGGTTGCGGACCCAGGTTCACCGTCGATGTGGAGGCGGTTGATGTTGTGTTCGTCTCCTGCCATGCTCCTCCGTTCACCTGGAGATAGGGAGTGATTGCTGTCGGCGTGCAACCGCCGCCGCCCCCGGCCGTGCCCACGAATGTGGTGATGCTTTGCGCCGGAAGCGAGTATGTGAAGGCGTTGCCCGAAACACTCTCCGCGCTCAGCTCTTCCATGCTTTCATTGGCCGTGGTCTGGTAGGGCGTAAACGAACCGATTGTCTCGTTCTCGATTGCAAAGGGAATCGAAGTGGCCGAACCGTTTGAATTGATCGCCACAATCACATAGTTGCCGCTTCCCTTGTACGCCGAGACGTAGACGCCCGACGCCGGACTGGCGGTGGCGTTGACGCGCTGATACCCCGGCCGGACGTACTTGGCGAACTGGCCCAGCGCAAGCCCATAAAAGGTGCGATTATTGCTGGTGTCCACCATGCCGATGTAGGAGTTCTCCGAAGGCTCGTCTTCGATCCACCACCAGACGTAGGCGTTGTATTGGCCCACCGTCATCGAGTTATGAACCTCCTCGGCCAGCGAAATCGCATCCGACATATTTGGCTCATAACCAGTGGATGGATTCAGATAGTGCTCGGTCATCCAGACGTCCTTGCCTTTGCTCACTGCGTTGGAGTAATAGAACGGCGAAGCGCCGTACAGGTGGCCGCCGACGATCGAGATGTGCCCCACCGCGCTGGAGTCGTCGAGCGCCGGATCGGAGTAACTGGTGGAGAAGCTCTCCGACTCCGGCATGATCAGCTTGGTGGTCAGCACCGATGCGTTTTGAGCTATCCATGTGTCCATCTGCGCCGGAGTCCATACGCAGGAATCGTACGTGACGTTGGCGTCCGGCTCGTTCTGCATCGAGATGGCGTAAAGATTCACGCCGCCAGCTTTCATGTAGGCGGTGAAGAGGTTGAGATAGTTGGCGTATGCCGCATAGTCGGCGGTGTTCAGAGAACCCATGATCGTGCTGCCGTTGCTCTTCCACGCAGCCGGCGGGCTCCAGGGCGAAGCAAAGACGGTTGCGCCCTGCGCGGCGGCCAACTGCCCGTCACTCAAAGATTGAGCCCAGTTGGATCCGCCCGTCGTCGAACTGTCATCAATGCGCACACGCAACATACTGAGGCCAAGCTGGCCGCTGCCGGTGCCGAAGATCGTCGCCGCCTCCGCGCTGGTCAGCGCCGGCTGAAATCCCGTCGAGCCGCCAAAGCCTCGAATGGTCTGTTCCGTTGTGCCAAAATCTACCGTAGCCGTCTGCGCTCCGGCAGCACCGGCGGCAAACAGAATTGCCGAGGCCGCTGCAAATAACGTCCGAAGTTTCATCATCTACATTCTCCTTTGCGGTTGTGTGTGGGGGGTGGGATCAGGCGCACAATTCCGACCCGGCGCATGGAATACGCCTTAATCGTTAAAGTACACGTGATTTCTGGTTCTTTCGATCGGCGGGCGGTCTGGACTGGACGCTGGGTTTTGCGGGAGAAGAGTGCCGCTCGATCGCCGTCTTTTGATGCCGCAAAGAATAGTAACCCAACCAAACAACAGCGCACAAGGGCAATCTTGCCGCTTCCTTCTTTCTTTATGGCTATTCTTCAATCCACAAATCGGCAATATCATCACAAACAACAAAAAAATCCTAAGGCCTTTTCGGCGCGACTAAAGTCGTGCCCTGACACAGGACCAACATGTTCTGAAGTTTCATGGAGCCGGTCATTGTTCACTGGCCGCGAATCCTCACCGCGCCATCAGCACCAGCAGCCAGGCATTCAGACCGGCGATCAGGCCGGCGGCCGTCCAGGCAAGCGCTTTTAGCCAGGAGGCGTTGACGAATTCGCCCATCATCTTGCGGTTGCCGGTGAAGATTACCAGCGGCACTACAGCGAAGCTCAGTTGCAGGGAGAGGATGACCTGGCTGAGGATGAGGAGCTTCTCGGTGCCCTGCTCGCCGGTGAATGCGACGACTAGGATGGTGGGAATGATGGCCAGCGAGCGGGTGATGAGGCGGCGCAGCCAGGGGGAGACCTTCATGTGAATGAAACCTTCCATCACTACCTGGCCGGCGAGGGTTCCGGTGATGGAGGAGTTCTGGCCGCTGGCCAGCAGCGCGACGGCGAAGAGGGTGCTTGCGCCGGCCGCGCCGAGGAGCGGGCTGAGCAGCTTGTAGGCGTCCTGGATGGCGGCGACTTCAAAGAGGCCGCGGCGATGGAAGACGGCGGCGGCGACGATGAGGATGGCGGCGTTGACAAACAAAGCGATGGTGAGCGCAAAGGCGGAGTCGATATTGGCCATCTGTATCGCTTCGCGCTTGCCCGTGGGGGTGCGCTCATATTTGCGGCTCTGCACGATGGAGGAGTGCAGGTAGAGATTGTGCGGCATCACGGTCGCGCCGAGAATTCCGATGGCGATGTAGAGCATCTCGGGGTTGGTGACGATCTGCGCCGAGGGGATGAAGAGATTGTGCAGCACCGGCCAGTATTCGGGGCGGGAGAGAAACATCTGCACGCCGAACATGGCGATGATGGTGCCGATGAGCGTGATGACCAGCGCCTCGATGTAGCGGAAGCCCCAGCGCTGGATGACGAGGATCAGCAGCACGTCGAGGCCGGTGATGAGCACGCCGTAGAAGAGCGGAATGTGGAAGAGCAGATTCAGGGCGATGGCCGAGCCGATGACCTCGGCCAGGTCGCAGGCGGCGATGGCGATCTCGGCGCCGATCCAGAGGGCGTAGCTGACGCGCGGGCCGTAACTCTGATGGCAGAGCTGCGCCAGGTCGCGCTCGGTTGCTATGCCCAGCTTGAGCGAGAGGCTTTGCAGGAGAATGGCCATCAGATTGGAGATCATGATGACCGAGAGAAGCGTGTAGCCGAAGCGCGAGCCGCCGGCGATGTCGGTGGCCCAGTTGCCGGGGTCCATGTAGCCGACGGAGATCAGGAAGCCGGGGCCGAGGAAGCCTAGCAGGCGCCGCCAATACTGCGGTGAGCGGGAGAGGCGGACCGAGTCATGAACCTCCGGCAGCGAGGGCACCTGGTGCTCGGGGCCTGAGGCGAGGCCGGGGATTGGCGGCAGCGGGGCAATCTCGGTTGCGCTCATACACAAAAGTATGCCACAGTCTGGTTAACCATGGTTAACATTTTTTATTACTTTTAATTATCATCAGGGTTCCGGGCGGAGCCAGACCGCCTCGGCGGCCGGGCGGCCGAGAATGGCCGTTCCCGCAGGTAGCTCAATCGAAACGGTTTGGTCGTAATTCTGGTTGAGGACGCGGAGGCTCTGGCCGGGGCCGATGCCGTTGTGATGGAGAAAGGTGAGCAGCTTGGGGTCGCGCTCGTGCAGGCTGACAACCGAGTAGCGGCGGCCCTCGGAGGCCTCCGAGAGCGGCGTCTCGCCGCGCTGCTTGCGCTCCGCCGGGCTCTGAGGCAGCACCTGGTTGCCGTGCGGACAGGCGCCGCCCTCTCCCAGTTTTTCCTTGAGCTTGGCTTCGAAGGCGGGCGAGACGGCGTGCTCCAGCCGCTCGGCCTCCTCGTGAATCTCGTGCCACTCCATGCCGAAGATCTCGCTCAACATGCGCTCGATGAGGTGGTGGCGCAGGGCGGTGTGGTAGGCGGTCTCGCGGCCGGCGGGGGTGAGGCGCACGATGCCGTCGGCGCCCACCTCGACCAGGCCGTCGCGCTTCAGCCGCTTGAGCGCCATGGTCACCGCCGGCGCGGAGACCTCAAGCCAATGCGCCAGCACGGCGGGAAACACCTCGCGCCCCTCGGCCTCGGCTTCGAGGATGGCTTTGAGGTAATTCTCCTTCGAGACGTAAATCGAGTCTTTCATGGCTGTGCAATTAGTCTATCCTTCAACGCCGCCATCCTGATCTCCCAAAGTCTGTCATCCTGAGCGAGCGCAGCGAGTCGAAGGACCCGCGGTTCCGTAATGCAATTCCAAATACCCCGAAATCATGCGCCGTTGCGCTCGTCGGCTTGGAGTGGAAGAATGGATGCGCCGCGGAATACTCTGGAAGGGAAGGGCGAAGCAATGAAACACTGCCCACAGTGCGACACCGGCTACCCGGACACGCTCGCCGCCTGCCCCACCCACGGCGTGCCGCTCAACGAGATTCGCGAGCTGAAGCCGGGGATGGTCGTCCACCATAGCTACCGCATCGTCCGCAAGCTGGGCCAGGGCGGCATGGGCGCCGTCTATCTGGCGCAGCACACGCTCATGGACGAGCCGCGCGCGCTGAAATTCCTCTCTGCCGAATTGAGCAGCGACCAGGCCTTTACCAGCCGCTTTCTGCGCGAAGTGCGCACGCTACGGCAGATTCGCAATCGCAATGTGGTGGATTGCGGCGATCTGGAACGCGCGGAAGATGATTCGCTCTTCTTCTCCATGGAGTTTGTGGATGGGCCAGATCTGAGGACGTTCCTCCACGATGCGCGTTCGCATTCCGCAGAACTACTAGATTCCGGCCCTGCACTGTATCAGGGCACGGCTTCAGCCGTGCCGCAAACGCACCAAATAGAAGCCTGGGCTTTAGCCCCTGCGGGCTCTCTCCCCGTTCCGCTAGCCCTCTCCATCACGCGCGGCATCGCCGAAGGCCTCGGCGCGGCGCACGCGAAAGGCATGGTCCACCGCGACATCAAGCCGGAAAACATTCTGATGGCGCGCGAGGGCGGCGCATGGGTTCCCAAGATCGCCGACTTCGGCATCGTGGCTACCAAGGAGTCGAGCAGCGTCTACACCCGCACCGGCGGCACGCTGCTGACCATGACCTACGCCGCCCCCGAGCAGTGGCGCGGAACCCCGGCCGCCGAGTTGGACGGCCGGACCGATCTTTATGCCCTCGGCGGAGTCCTCTACGAGATGCTCACCGGCCAGACAGCCTTCCACGCCGAAAACTATGAGGGCTGGGCCTGGCAGCATCAGAACGCCGCGCCTAAGCCGCCCAGCGCTCTGCGCCCGGAGCTGGCCAACTGGCAAGGCCTCGACGCGCTCGTCCTGCGCCTCCTGGCCAAGGACCGCGAAGACCGGCCCAAAGACGTTGCCGAGCTGCTCAGCCTGCTCGACGCTGTGCGGTATCTTCCAACCGAGATGCACAACGAAACTGCAATTGAGAACAAGGCACATAAGTTGTCATGGATTTCTGAATTCCTCCGGAGGAAATGGCCGAAAACGGTTGTCACCTTCACGGGCGCGTTGTTTGGGGCTTACGCGATTTTGGGCATAGCGGCGGAAATCAACTATGTTGGTTGGGCCTTTTACGCTGTAGCCTTGATTCTTTCGCTTACGATTGCTGCTGCCTGGGGTAGGCTTGGTTTTAGGCGGAGATGGATTCTTGTTGTCTCCATATTTCTTGGAGTCCTGGCAATCATTTCATTTTTGGCATGCAGTTTGATCTACTACTCCTATTTCGGAGCATATAGCGGAAACGTTGGGCGAAGCGAATTCCTCGGTCTTGCATACATGGAAGGCGACGAAGGATTCCGAAAGGATTATGCGAGGGGCGAGCACCTTCTTCAACAATCCTGCGACGGAGGGGACTCCCTTGGCTGTTATATGCTTGGCATGTATTATCAAGATGGACTATATGTCGAAAGGGATTACGCAAAAGCAGAGACATTCTATACGAAGGCTTATTACGGCAATGGCAGCAATTCAAAGGACGCTCTAGGAGAACTTTATAACCTCGCAAATGCGTATTTGGGACAAGGGGACACAGATCAAGCCTTGCGAATCTTCAAGAAGGCTTGCGATTGGGGGGAGGAATTCTCATGCCGTAATCTTGGATCGCGATATCAGTCCGGCGACGGTGTGCCCGAGGATTGGGAGAAAGCCAAGCAGTACTTCAGCAAGGGATGCTCAATCGGCGACCAATGGGAGTGTGACCAGCTCAAGTGGATGCGGTAATAAGCTCCCTTCGAACAATTCACCGGCTAGTTGTATGTCGGTTGTACGGGAAAAGGAGGGGAATGCAATGATTTTTGTAGTATATGCAGACGATAGTGCCGATGCGAAGCGTGAAATCATTTTTACAGTGGGTGGTTTTATGGGGTTTCCCGAGATGTTTGTTGAAGCTGAACGAAACTGGAAAGCATACCTCGACAAAAGCGGCCTCGAATACTTTAAGGCGAGTGAGGCTCAGGGTTTACACGGACAGTTTGATCCAAAGAGATTGCAGAAAGAACCGTGTGACGCCCGTGAGTTTGCTGATGAAACGAGGAGTGAACTTGGAAAGATTATCGCAGCAGAGCATCTTGGCGGAATAGCACTTAGTCTTGAAATGAAGGCATTTCAGAAAGTTCTTAGAGAACAAAATGATGCTGAAGTATATTTTGGAACATCTGATTGTTATATCTATATGTTCCGACAATTTATCATTTATTGTATAGATATGATGAATAAAGATTGGCCGCTATGTTCTTTGACTCAAATAGTTTTTGTATTTGATAATCACAGCAAATGGAAGGAAGCTGAAAAATCCTATCAGAAGCTTCGTAATGATCCGCTGATTGCGCCGCGTTTAGGAAACATTTCTCATGCCGACGATAAAGTTACGATTGCATTGCAGATGGCTGATTTGTGTGCATATGAGGCAAGATATAAGACCATGACCTTTTTGGGTCAGGCTGATGAAAGGCCGGAGTTTGTTAGTATGGACGCCAAAGATGCATGGTACTCAATCGCCATTTTTCGGGAAAAGGAATTACTACAGAATCTGGAAACTGCCCGGAAGGCAGGCCGCTGGCTCAGGCCGGTGGTCCCGGTCTCGGTGACTTTTTCTATTCAACAACGCTGAGGGTGCCCTCGGTCCCTCGCCTTTTGAGGACCGGGGATGGAAGACAGCCATTTCACAGCCGTTGGATTCACAACTGGAGTATCCTCGCGTTGCCTGAAAGGCGAAAGAGGTTGGCAACTGTCCGAGTGGATGCGCTGCCGGCAGTTCGGCTCACCCTCCCCGGTCCCCAAGAGCGAGGGATACTTCGACTTCGCTCAGTACAGGCTCGGGGGCAACCTCAATTGGATAGAATCCTCAATTGGATAAGACGTTGTATGAGACCAAGGGCGGATGCGCGGGTGGCCCGGGTACCGGGGGAAGTGAGCACAACCACTTGATCTGGGTGCGCCGTCCCTACGGGACTCCGGATGAATTAATGGATTCGCCTACCCCACGCTGAAGCGCGGGGCTAATAACCATTGCGCCTACGGCGCGTTTATGCGGACATTGCTTATGCAGCATTCAATAACAGCCATTGCGCCAACGGCGCGGAAAGCCCACCCCGCTAAGTCATGCCGTGCTGCCATCCATTGAGCCTACGGCGCGTTTATGCGGACATTACTTATGCAGCATTCAATAACAGCCATCGCACCTACGGCGCGGGGCGCCCACCCCGCTAAGTCATGCCGTGCTGCCATCCATTGACCTACGGCGCGTTTATGCGGACGTTACTTATGCAGCATTCAATAACAGCCATTGCGCCTACGGCGCGGGGCGCCAACCTTACTCAATCATGCGGTCACGGTGCCAGCTTTCGTTGCGCCTGCGGCGCGAGGCGACGGGCCGCTTTTTTGCGTTCCTTACGAAAGAAGTGGGAAACTACGCCAAAAACTAGGTGTCGCCTCTTACTTCACGCGCACGCTCGGCTCGACGGAGAGGCCGGGGCGCAACTCGTGGTTGGGGTCTTCGGCTGCGAGGTCGGTGAAGTCGATGCGGACGGGGACGCGCTGGACTACTTTGACGTAGTTGCCCGTGGCGTTTTCCGGCGGGAAGAGCGAGAGGACCGAGCCGGTTGCGCCGCCGATCTGAGTTACTTTGCCGTGATAGGTCTTCCCTGTCGAGTCCACGTCGATCTCGACGGGCTGGCCGGCTAACATGTGGCGCAGTTGCGTCTCCTTGAAGTTGGCGGTGACCCATAGGCCTTCGAGCGAAACCAGCGTGAGGAGGTTCTGGCCGGGGGCTACGTTCTGGTTGATCTCGACGCTCTTGCGGGTGATGATGCCGGCCGCAGGCGCAACGATCCGGGTGTAACTCAGGTTGAGTTTGGCCTGGTCGAGTTTGGCTTGAGCCTCCTGGACCTGGGCCTCGGCCTGCTTGGCGCGGGCGCTCTGCGCGGCTACTTGATCGGGGGCCGTCTGGGCGAACTTCAACTGCGCCTCGGCCTGGGCCTCGCGCTGCTTGGCTACCTTCACTCCGTCCTCGGCAGCCTGCTTGGCATGGAGGGCCTCGAAGAATGCTCCCTTGGCAGCATCGGCGGCGGCCACGGCGGCGTCAAACTGCTGCTTGCTGATGACGTCCTTTTCGACCAGCGGCTTGTAGCGCTCCAGATCAGCCAGCGCCTTTTTCTCGTTGGCGCTAGCCTGTTGGACACGGAATTGAGCGGACTCCATTTGCTGCTTGGCCTGCTCGACGGCGTCGGCTGAGCCGGTCAGATTGGCATCGGCCGCGGTCAGGTTGCTGCCGGTGTTGATGGTGGTGATGGGCACATTCACGCTGGCCGCGGCGGCGTTGGCCTGGGCGCTGGCCAGAGCCGCCTGGGCGTTCTCGACGGCAACCTTGTAGTCGCTGGGGTCGAGTTCAGCGATCACGTCGCCCGCCTTGACCACCTGGTTCTCATCGACGTAAACCTTGGCGACCTGGCCGGCGACGCGCGCGCTGACCTGGATCAGATGGCCGTTGACCTGCGCGTCGTCGGTGCTCTCACTATAAGTCGAGTGCCACCAGATTCCGATGGCAACCAGCGCAAGAATCGCGACCACAACAATGGCGATGCCTCTGCGGCGGGAGTTCGGCTGCGCGCTACCGGCATCCTCGTCGGGCTCGGTTGAAGCTGGTGTTGGAACATAATCCGCCACGTCTACTTTCCTCCCAGATAATTCTTGTACTTCTCGCCTGCTCCCAGAGCGCGGGCCAGGCTGAGCTTGGCCACATTGTGCCGGTAGAGGCTGGTGACGTACTGATCGTTGGCCTGGGCCACGGACTGCTGCGCCTGGCTCACCGCCAAGTTGTCGCTGACGCCGTTGGCGTAACGCTGCTGCGCCTCGCTGAGAGCTTCGTTGGCCAACTCGACCGAGGAGCGCGCCACCTCGACCTGCTTTTGCGCCGATTCAATGTCCAGCAGCGCGTCGCGCACATCGGCGTCCACTTGCGCGTTCTTGTCGCTCAGCCGGGCCTCGGCGGTGTCGAGCTGCGCCTGGGCCATCTGAGCCTCGCCGCGCAGGCCATACTCCCGGAAGAGCGGAACGGCGAGCGTCCCCGCGGCGTCGCCGGTGCCGTGCGAGCTTTTTACATTCACGCCAATGTCGCCGTAGTCGCCGGCGAAGGTGAGCGTGGGCAGCCGGTCAGCGGTGGCTGCTTTGCGTTGCTCTTCGGCCGCCTTGGCCTGCTCCACCATTGCCGCCAGATCCTTGCGGTTGGCGTGAGCTTCGCGAATGGCCTTTTCCACATCAATCGCGTCGAAGGCCGCGTAGGGCGCCTTATCGACCAATGTGAAGCTCTGCTCGAGCGGCAGGCCGATGGTTCGCGCCAGGGCGAGCTTGTCTTTTTCCAGAGCGTTTTTGGCTGCGATCAACTGCTGTTCCAAAGACTGGTAATCCACGCGGGCGCGCAACTCATCCAGTAGCGGAGCGGTGCCGGCCTGGTGGTTGGCGACCGCCTGATCGAGCGAGACTTTCGCTGTCGCTCCCTGCGCTTCCACGCTGGCCACGCGGGTCTCATCGGCCAGGACGAGCAGATATGCGTTGCCCACGACGAGCACCACCAGCTCGCGCGCGTCCTGGGCCGACAATTGCGCGGCGGCAAAGTTGTGCCGCGCGGCCAGATAGTTGCGCAGGGAAGCCACATCGATCAGCGACCAGGTCAGGTTGGCCCGCAGATCGGTAAACCCAAACGGCCCGATGATCTTCGGGAAGCCGGGAATGCGCAGCCCCTCGGCGGGCAGATCGACCTGCAAGTCGGCTTCCTTGATGCTGGCGTCGACCGAGGGCAGCAGCGCCTGCAACTGGCTGAGACGTTCGCCGCGCGCCGCCGCCGTCTGCGCGCCGCTCAGGATCACGCCCAAGTTGGCCTTGAGCCCGCGCTGAATGGCGTCGTCGAGGGTGAGCGCGAGAGGTTGCGCTGAAACCGCGCCCTGTGCCACGCTGCCCTGAAAGCTGGATGCCGTCGCTGCGGGCTGGCCAGGCGGCGTCTGCGCTCCCGCCAAGGCGCACGCGGTAAAGCAGGCTGCCAAACCCACCGCCCGAGCCTCCAGAACAATCCGCGGAGCGCGAACGCGGGGCCGGTCCCACCAGAGGCCCCGGACCTGACTCGATCTGTTACGTGAAAATATGAAAGACATCAATGCCGTTCGACTCTCAATCAAACGCTGCCAGCCTAAAAATCCTCGCTCCTTAGTAGATGCGAAAAACGGGCGGCAAGGTTCGTATCTCCAGTGTATCGAATGAAGCGGCGGACGGCTGGACTTCGCCTATCGACGGGCGCGATTCAGGCTACAGGCTAGCGCTCGGCTGGAGTCTTCGCGTCGAGCGTGATGTGCGGGTGAACTTCCAGTTGATGGTGACCGGGTTGCCGTTCATCTTCCGGTCCCAGGCCTTGGTTTGTCTTTGCAGTTTTCTGAGCGACGGGACTCTTCTGCGGCCCAAGCATTGACCTCTGAAGAGACTAATCTCGATCTTCGCCTGGTTCAGCCAGCTTCCGTGCTTGGGCGCGTAATGCACCGTGAAGAGCTCTCACAGCAATTCGCGCTCTGGAGGCGAATATACTCCTCCGCATCAAACTTCCTGGCCGTCGAAGCCCCGGACATAGCCCGCACCAGCCCGAAGATAGGCCTATTGAACCAAGGACGGTCGTGCCGCCCCACAATGGCCCAGGCTATGCCCGCATACCCATTGGGGTCGCGCCCGTCCAGTTGGTAGCGATCATTCAGAGATACCGCCCACTCATAGGCCCTGGCTGGGTCAGGAGCCCATTCCAGAATTTTCTTCGCCCAGTACATGCGCATATAGTTGTGCATCCAGCCGGTATTTACCATCTCGCGCTGAGCCGCATTCCACAGTTCGTCGGCGGTCTCGGCGCGCTCTAATTGTTCAAGACTGTAGCGATGCGCACGCGGGTCGCCGGAGTGCTCGATCAGCGTCTTCCTGGCCCATGGTGCGGCACATTCCCAATTGTCGTAGTTCGGCTCATGGCGCACAAACAAGACCGCCAGCTCTCGCCACCCGATCAACTGATCCAAGAATTTCTCGCCTGCTTCAGCCGTCACCTTGCCCTCGGCCACAGCTCTGTTTACCGCCAGCGCAATAGTGATGGGGCCGATGTTTCCAAAGTGCAGATACGGCGAGAGGCGGCTGGTTCCCTTCACCTCCGGGTGGTTGCGAGTGACCTCGTAATCGCTCAGTTCCAGATTCACAAACTCTCGCAGTCGCCTGAGCGCAGCGTGTGTTCCGCCGGTGAAGCTGCCCACCGGGCCGATTCTGCGGTTCAGCTTGGTGAATCCAGCGGTAATATCTTGTTCCAACGATAAGCTATCCAACTTCTTCCAGGGTTTCCACGGATGCAGGGGAATTAAATCTTTGGGCTCGACCAAGTAGTTGGGCAACGCGGCCTTCAGATGCGGGCGGAAGTGGTGCAGCAGCACATAGCTGCGACCGAAGATCCGCGAGGGAACCACCACATCCGCGTCCACAGTCCAGTAGGGCAGCTTCAGTCGCCTCGCCAAAACTCGACGCCAGCGTTCCGGCTCACGGCATGGGTTCTCGTCGCCTATCAGAAGAGCCGCTTCCACTTCTTCGAGGAATGCTTCCAGCGAATTCTCCGGTGAACGGCGCAGCACAAATCCCACGCCCCGCTCGGCTGCGTCTTGCTCGATGTCTCTCAACCCTTGCCGCAGAAAGTGGTAATGTCTCAGATTTGCGCCAGGATAGTTTGGAATCGCCTGAAAGTACACCACAACCGGCAGGCCCAGCAAGTTCCCCGCTTCGATGGCCACATCGAGCGCGGGATTATCCACAATGCGCATCGCGCGCTGCATCCAGTAAACGACGCACTTTCCGCCTTTACGCGGCGCAAGGTTCTTACGCACCAGTACACGAGGCTGGTTCGCAAGTTGCGCCAGATCGCCGTGAGTCTCGATATTGGTTGGCGAGGAATCCATATCAAGTGAGCCGAGAATGCTGTTCTTAGTTGTTAACTCGGTGATTACCGAGGCTGGTGGCAATCCCCTGAAGCATGCCGCTGAAGACAAAGTGGTGGAAAGGTAGCACGGAGTACCAGTAGGCGCGCCCCAGCAAACCCAAGGGATCGAAGGAGGCTGTTTGGCGAATGACGGATCCGGTGGAATCGCCTGTCACTTCGAACTCCAGGCTGGCGCGGCCGGGAAGCTTCATCTCCGCGACGAGGCGCAAGAGGTGATCTTGCTCGATCGCTTCCACGCGCCAACAATCCAAAACATCGCCAACACAAAGCGAATCCGGATCGCGACGGCCGCGTCTCATTCCGACGCCTCCGACTAACTTGTCCATCCACCCGCGCAGTTGCCAGAGCCAGTTGGCGTAATACCAGCCGTTGGCGCCGCCAATCCGGCGAATCGGGACGAAGGCATCCACCCGAGATGCGTTCACGTGAATCATTCGGGAATCGGTTTTCAGATGCCTTGTATTCTCATGGATGGCGGCCGAAATGGCTTCGCGAAATCCGCACGGCCGAATGTCGAACCCGGTCAATGCCCTCGGATCTTCCACAACTGTCGAATGCCGGATGCTGTCAATCAGCTTCCGGCCAACGCGCACATAAAGGGGAGTGACCAGACCGAGCCAAAGACTGGACAAGCGCGGCGTGAGGAACGGCACTGAGATTACGAGTCGCTTCAATCCCCGCTGTCGTGCGTATTCCCGCATCAGGCCGCCATAAGACACTCGATCCGAACCTCCGATTTCGAAGATCTCGCTAGCGTCAATTGGATGGTCCATCGCCGCGAGCAGATACGCGAGCAGATCGGCGATTGCGATCGGCTGTGCATCGACCGAAACCCAACGCGGCGCAATCATCACAGGAAGCCTCTCCACCAGCGCGCGTATCATTTCAAATGAGAGGCTGCCCGATCCGATGACGACCGATGCGCGGAATTCGATAACGGGAACGCCGGACGACCTGAGGATCTCGCCCACCTCCTGGCGGCTGCGCAGATGCTTGGAGAGCTGGTCGGAACTGCGACCGAGGCCGCCGAGATAGATGATTCGCTGAACCCCAGCGTCGCGGGCAGCGTTGGCGAAGTTCTGTGCCGCTGTGCGGTCCTGTTCCTCAAAGGACTGAGTCGAGCCCATGGAGTGGACCAAATAATAGGCTGAGCCAACGTCGGCCATCGCGGACCGCACCGATGCGAAGTTAAGAACGTCTCCTTCGACGACCTCGAGCCCGGGAAGCCCCTTCGCTTTGAGAGCTTCCGGACGCCGCGCCAGGCAGCGCACCGCGTAGCCCGCGTTCAAGAGCTTTTTCAACAACTCCCCGCCCACGTACCCCGTGGCGCCGGCTATCAAAACAAGAGGCTTCACGCCGCGTTCTCTCCTTGCCGGCCTAACAGCGCATCAATTTGCAGGCGGCGGTAATTGAAGATCCGCTTGATGTCTCTGCGTACTTTCAGCGTGTGAACGATTCTGCCGAGAACGCCAAAAGGCAGCGAGTATTGCACTTCGTCTAGCATCTTTGTGCGGCTGCCGTGCGCCTCAAAGATATGCGTGTGACGCCATCGCTTATATGGTCCCTTCGCCTGCTCGTCTACAAAGCAATGGGGTGGGTTCCACTCGCGGATTTCCGTCCGCCAGTGAATGGGTATGCCGTGCAATCGCAAACGGTAGCGAATCACGGTCCCATCAGAAATCGAGTTGCTGCTTATAAAAAGAATCTTGAATCCCAGCCACGGGGGAGTGATCTTCTCAAGGTTATGAGCATCGGCGAAGAAGGCAAATACATCGTCGATGGGGCGAGCAATCCACTGCTCGCAGCGCAATGTATACGTCACGGCATTCACCCCTTCCTACCGCTTCCGACTGAACTGCTACGGCTCGCGAAGCAAAGCAGAGACCTGTGCATAGAGATCCCGGTAGGCTTTTTCATCGAACGCGCCGCCGCTGCGCCAGCGCACCGCCCCGTGCTTGTCGAGCAGAACCAGATAGGCGGCATCCGGTGACGCGTAGCCCACGCACTGCTTCCAGGAATCTGTGCCACCGTAGACGGTGATTACGTTTTCCTGATCGCTCCTGGGAGTTCCCTTGCGCATACCACTGTCAATGAACCACTTTCCCAGGCGCGCCATGCCGCCAATCATCGGAATCTCGTAGAATGTCACGTGAGGATTGCTTCCGAAATCCTTGCGAAAGCGGCCAACCCAGGCCTCGACCGGGAATCTCGAATTGTACGTGAAGCCCAGCGCGAGCAAGGCGACACGCCCTGAAGCAGCATCGGGAAGCCGAGCCTCGCGGCCAGTGAGGAATTCGCCCCGTAAAGGCGGCAGGGTCTCGCCGGGCTGAAGCGTGGAGATCAATGCAGATGCCATCAAAATCATCGGTAGAATACTCATCGAACTTGTCCTCCTTTGCCATGGGCGGCATTCTCGAAGAGATAGTGGGAGACGATCCACTCGTTTCCGCCTGCATATCCGAATAACTTGGCGCAGGCCATGAAGAAGACTCGCCAGCGGACCAGCCAGCGCCTCGCCTCATCCTTGCCATATACGGCAGCAAAAAGATCGAGCACTTCCTTTTTATGCCGATCGAGACGCTCAAGCCACGCCTCGGAGGTCTTCTGGTAGTGAACCCCGCTGAATCGCCAGTGCTCGCGAATGCTGAAGTGCTCCTGGAAGTAAAGCAGCAGATCGTCGCTGGGCATCACGCCGCCGGTGAAGAAGTGCTGCGCCATCCAGTCCGATGCGTCTTCGACCTCATACGGATAGGCAAAACGGCTGTGCGAAAAGACATGCACAAAAAGCAATGCCCCAGGCCGCGACCAGGATGCGATCCGCCGCAGCAGTTCGGCGTAGTTCCGCATATGCTCGAACATCTCGA
Organism: Occallatibacter sp.; assembly: GCA_049522975.1. Classification (GTDB taxonomy): domain Bacteria; phylum Acidobacteriota; class Terriglobia; order Terriglobales; family Acidobacteriaceae; genus Telmatobacter. The sequence goes on from JBEKNI010000007.1 coordinate 19,712, forward strand.
CCGATACGATGCGATCAAACCGCGCGTCCGTGCAGAAATCATTCATATCCGCGGTGACCACGGTAAGATTCGCCAGTCCGCAGCGAGCGGCTTCCGCGTCGATGAACTTCTTCTGTCTGCGGGAATTCGAGACCGCCAGAATGTGGCTGTTGGGAAAGCGGCGCGCCATGAAGAGCGAGAGAGAGCCCCAACCGCAGCCGAGTTCGAGCACGTCCTGGCCATCTTCAAGGCAGGCGCGACGGCAGGTCAGGTCAAGCATAGCCTCCTCGGCCTCGGCGAGATCCTTGGCGCCGGCGTTCCACAGGGCGCAACTATATTTCATGCGCGGCCCGAGGATATGACGGAAGAACTCCGCGGGCACTTCGTAGTGTTGCGCGTTGGCGGCGTCAGGCCGGATTGCGACGGGGCTGTGGCGCAGTTGCGCGACAAACTGCATCAAGCGCTCCGCTTGCTCCGCCGGAGATCCCTGTTGCTCCTTGCGCAGGCGCGCGGATACCAGGCGCCGGATGCCGATGCGAATGAGCCAGTCTGGCAATATGCCGCGTTCAAGCCAGGTGTTGTAGCCCGCCTCCGAGACGGGGGATGCGGTGAGTGCTTCAGTTTGCATGGTATTTGTTCCTCGGAAACCACGGCACAAACGCGCTCGTAGTCTGCTGATAACGCCTGTAATCCTCGCCCCTGGTACGCAGCGCCTGCGCTTCGGTGGCAGGAATGCCGGTGACTCGGAAGAGAAAAAACAGCATGAGCGCGGGCGGGATGAGCGCAAGATAGCCGTATTTTGAATTGATCGCGAACAGGCAGAAGGAAACCCAGATGAGCCACTCGAAAAAATAGTTGGGATGGCGCGAGTAATTCCATAGACCTGCGCGGCAGGTTTTCCCGCGGTTTTCTGTCTTCGACTTGAAGGCATTGAGCTGCATGTCCGCTGCGATCTCGCCCGCAATCGCCATAAACCACAGAACAGCCGCGGCATACTCGAAGATGGAGAACGCCGGCGCCGGGTTTTGGGAAGCAAGAAGGAAAGGCGCTGACAGCAAGATACACAGCACGGCCTGAAACTCGAAGAACAAAAGGAACTTCAGCGGGATGTTCGTACGCCACTGCTTGCGGAGTTGGACGTAGCGTCCCTCTTCGGGATGGCCGATGATGCGCGTGAACAACAAATGGAGCGCAAGACGCAGCCCCCAAGCCACTGCCATCAATGCAATTGCCATGCGGCGCGGCGGCCAGCCGGTTCCCATGGCAGCGTAGAGTGCGCCCAGCAGGGCCAATCCTCCGGCCCAGCCAGCATCCACAATCGCCGCATTGTGCAGCGGAAAATGAATCAACCACAGAAGGAGCATCACTCCGCAGACTGCAACCGCTCCGGTCAGAATCAAGGTCAGCATAATCGCTCTCCTGTCTCGGGACGCTGTTGGTTGCTCATGCCGCAGAGCACGGGAACCAGCAGCAGGTATAGCAGCCCGGTGGCCATGCTTCCGAGTGCGAGCCATGCCACGACGGCATGGATGGTCACAGTCCAGAGCGTTGCGATGGCGTGGAGGAGATTCGTGCGGATCAATGCAAGGATAGTAACCACCGAAAACTCGGATGGCGGAGTTCTGAAGATCCATCCACCGATGCGATAGAAAGGAATCAGCAAAGCGAGTTGGAACGGGTAAACCAGCCAATTGACAAGCTGAATCGCCGCCAGGTTGAGCCGAAATGCGATTGCCGCCAGCGTGCACAGCAACGCGGTCGAACCCAATATCGGGGTCACCCCGAGCGTGATCCCTAAGGCAATCGTGAAGGAGAGCTTCTCCGGCGTGAGACCCTGGCGGAGGAACTCAAGGATAGGCCGTACAACTTCGAGGCGCCACAATCTCTCTCTCATGCCGCTTGCCTCCGCAGGATTGAGGAGGCTGGTTGATCGGGACTGAGCCGGAAGAGTTGGATCAGAACATAAAACGACATGGCGATATTGCCTAGCCCCATGATGAGCAGAAACCACAACGCCCTCGCCCATGCCTTTCGTTCCTTGTAGAAGACCCACGTATAGAACGTTATGAAGCCGAAGTATGCGTCATAAAGCGTGGCCATGGCCCAGGGGTTGGCGGCGTAACTCGGCCAAGCTGTGCGCAGGCTTATCGCAAGGCCGGTGCGAATGGTCATTACGACCATGAAGACGAAGATTGCCCCAAACAGGAGCTTCAATAACGATTTCATTGGCCCTCCCCTTTCAGTCTGGCCAGATGTTCTTCCAATTCCGAGAAATCCTCCAGCGCAATCGTCCGCGCGTTTCCAATCGAGGACAGAGCCGTTTTCACATTGCTCCCGCCAAGCCAAAGCTCCACAGCTTTCGGCAGCTTCACGGCAAGGATGCGCAGCTCTTCGAAGGTTGCCTGGGTGGGTTCGCTTGCCTTGATTCCAACGACGACCGCACGCGGCGAGGTCCGTTCGGCAGCGGCCACGATTTCAAGAGCCGGAAGGCTCGGCCCGAGGTAGAGAACTTCAAATCCATCCGCGACAGCCAGCATGGCCGCCGCCAGGATGCCGAACTCGTGCAGCTCTCCTGAAGGCGTGGCAAACAGAATCCGCCGCGAGGGAGTTGAGGATGTGCCGAGGCGAACTAGGCCACCCAGCAGGTTGCGCAGGATCGACGACGTCATATGCTCCTGGGCGATGCTCAAGGTGCCGCCCTCCCAGCGTTCGCCGACCGACTGCATCAGAGGAAGCACCACTTCGCTCACAAGCTTGCTAACGGGCAGCAACACTGCCAGCCTGCCGAGGTGGAGATTCGCTGCCGCGTAGTCAAACGACTCGATGGCCGCCACTATGGGAACCAAAGCATCGCTTGCGGGGTGCTCTATCCTGCCGGGCACCGAGGCGTTTGTGGTCGTTGCCGGTCTCAGCAGCAGCTTCTCTAGCGCGCCGTCGTCCAGGCCGGCCACCTGCCCGATTGCGTGTCCGTGAGCCACCGCTTCGCGCAGCAGGATGAGCCGCCGTATCTCTCCAGCCCCGTAAACGCGCCCCCTTTCGCCACGGATTGGTGTAACCGCCTGGTAACGCCGCTCCCAGGCTCGCAGCGTATCAATGCTGAGGCCGGTCAAAAGTGCCGCTGCCCGGATTGGATACTGAACCACGCTTTCGGAACCCATAGTGAAAACATAATCTATCGGCTTTGATAATGTCAAGCAAATGTCGTGGACAAATGCTTGACAAACAAGTGTGCCTGGACTAACCTCAAAATATGGCGTCCTGACGAGGGCGCTTTGGAGATGGGCATGGGTTTCAGATCGGGCCGCTACGAGAGCCGCATGGTCTTTTTGTTTCTGCTGGTGCACGCTGGCGCCCTGGCGGTGTTTTTCGTGCCATTTTCCCCACGCCTGCTTGTCTGGACGGCGGCGACCTATGCAATTCGAATGTTCGCAGTCACGGCCGGGTATCACCGGTACTTCAGCCACCGCAGCTACAAGCTGGGCCGCGTTGCTCAGTTCTGCATGGCCGCGCTGACGCAGAGTTCCGGTCAAAAAGGCGTACTGTGGTGGGCGGCGCACCACCGTTGGCACCACCGCTACTCGGATGCCGAGCCGGATGTTCATTCGCCTGGGCTGCGAGGCTTCTGGTGGGCGCATATGGGGTGGGTCTTGTCCAATGAGTACGACGGCTATGACGAAAAGCAGATCGCGGATTTCGCGAAGTTTCCCGAGTTGCGCTGGCTGGATCGTCACCACTGGGTTCCTGCGGTTGGGTTTGCTCTTGCGGTGCTGCTCCTTGGCGGACCGGCCGCATTTGTGTGGGGATTTCTGGTTTCCACAGTTCTGCTTTATCACTGCACCTTCTGCATCAACTCTCTGGCTCACGTCTTCGGCAGCCGTCGCTTCAACACGCCAGACCAGAGCCGCAACAACTGGTTTCTGGCTCTGCTCACCTTCGGTGAAGGCTGGCACAACAACCATCATTTTTCGATGGCCAGTTGCCGTCAGGGATTTCGTTGGTGGGAGGTGGATATTACCTATGGAGTGCTGAAGGTTCTGAGTCTTCTGGGCATAGCCCGCGACCTGCGGCCATTTCGGATTCCCGCTAGCAATCTGTCTGGAGGGGCCTGATGCGTATTGCGATCATAGGCAGCGGCATCTCCGGCCTTGCGGCGGGTTGGTATCTGAGCCGGAAGCATGAAATCTCTCTCTTTGAGAAGGAGCCGCGCCTGGGCGGACACACCAACACCGTAATGGTGGAGAACGGCGGCAATCCGATTCCTGTAGATACCGGATTCATTGTTCACAACGATCGAACTTATCCCAATCTGGTGCGACTGTTGTCCGAGTTGGGAGTGGAAACGCAGCGCAGCGACATGTCCTTCTCCGTCTCCTGCCGTCAGACTGGGTTTGAGTATTCGAGCCGAGGCATCAAAGGTTTCTTTGCGCAGCGTTCCAACCTGCTAAGGCGAGAGCACTACCTGCTGCTTGCGGAGATTCTGCGATTTAACCGCACTGCGCCGAGACTGCTCGACCAGCCGGGAGCCGAGGCCTCGACCATCGGAGACGTGATTGATGAAGGCCGATACCACCAGGTCTTCACCGATCGTTATATACTCCCCATGGCCTCGGCCGTCTGGTCCATGTCGCTCGATTCCATCCGCTCTTTTCCGGCGTTGACTCTGCTGCGCTTCTTTCGCAACCACGGCATGTTAGGCATCAATACTCATCCGAAGTGGAAGGTAATCCGCGGCGGCAGCCATAAATATATCCCGCTGCTCACAGCGCCATTCAAGGAGCGAATCTTTCTCGATGCGCGCATCGCATCGGTGAGCCGGCAGGAAAGCAGTGTGACACTGACCTTCCAGGGTCGTCCAGCCATGGCTTTCGATCAGGCGGTCTTTGCCTGCCACGGCGACCAAGTGCTGCCGCTACTGGAGCAGCCAACCGGGGTTGAGCGCGACGTGCTGGGAAACTTCAGAACCAGCCGTAATGTGGCGATGCTGCATACAGATTCATCGCTGCTGCCAAAACGCGCCGCTGCGCGAGCCAGTTGGAACTACAACCTGGGACTGAAGGGGAGCAATGCAGTCACGCTTACGTATCACATGAACCGGCTACAGTCGCTCAAGACGGCACAAGACTACTGCGTCACTCTCAACGGGGAAGACGCGATCGACGGCGCGAAGGTGCTGCAAAAGATTGTTTACCATCACCCGCTCTACACCTACGAGGCGATCCGCGCACAGGACAGGTGGAGCGAGATCAGCGGCCGGAACCGGACGCATTACTGCGGGGCGTACTGGTTTTACGGCTTTCATGAGGACGGATTGAACTCCGCATTGCGTGTGGCCCGCGCTCTCTCGGTGGAGTGTTAGACCATGGACTCCGCCATCTATTTCGGCACCGTGAGACACCGCAGATTTCAGCCTGTGCCGCACAGTTTTTCCTATGGCGTATTCATGGCATTCCTGGATATCGACCGGATACAAGAACTTACCGGAATCTCCCGGTTACTAAGTTATAACCGCTTCAACTGGGCCAGCTACGACGAAAGGGATCACTTCGGCGATCCGGTCCTTTCGCTCAGGCGGCGCCTGGAACGGGATGCGGCCGCTCACGGAGTTTCTTTGCCCGATGGTCCGGTGTTTCTGTTAACTCACCTCCGGTATCTGGGCTATAACTTCAATCCCGTCTCATTCTTTTATTGCTATGACGCACAGGAGCGGCTCCAGCTTGTTCTTGCGGAGGTAAACAGCACCTTTGGCGAGAGCCACAATTACTGGCTTTCGCAGAACAACGAATTGCCCTCGTCCAACGCAAAGCGCTATCGCCGCTCCAAAGCTCTCCACGTGTCTCCATTCATGAGCATGAAGCTGGACTACACATTCACGCTTACGCCGCCAGACCGCAAGCTTGTGGTTCACATGGACACGATCGAAGACGGAAAGCAGTTCTTCGATGCAACGCTGAAGCTGGAGCGCAGTCCGTGGAGCGCCCGCTCTCTGCATCGCGCACTGCTTACCCATCCCTGGATGACGGCCAAGGTGATAGGCGCCATCCACTGGGAGGCTTTGCGGCTCTACCTGAAAAAAGTTCCGGTATTCACATGCCCGCGCAAACTTCCAAATGAGGCCTGAAACCATGAAAGCTATCTTCAAACCGGCTGCAAGAAAACTGTTTCTGTCCATTCTCGAAGGGCTTCAGGGGGGCTTGCTCGAACTGGTCCTGCCAGACAGAACGATCACCTTTGGAGACGTGCAGTCAGAACTCAGAGCGCAACTCGTGGTGCATCGAGAGCGGTTCTTCGCGCGTGCTCTACTCGGCGGCGATACGGCGGTCGGCGAAGCGTATATGGACGGGGATTGGTCCACGCCCGATCTCGTTTCGCTCATGCGCCTGGCGGTGCGCAATCTGGCGCAACTGGAGAAGTCGAACTCGTTTTTCTCATCGCTCAGCCGCTTCGCCGACCGTCTTCGCCAGCGTCTGAGAGCGAACACCGTAGAGGGCAGCCGGCGCAATATTCAAGCGCACTATGACATCAGCAATGAGTTGTTCGGGCTCTTCCTGGATCAAAGCATGGTTTACTCCTGCGCTTGGTACGAAACCACCGAGGACTCCCTCGAAATTGCCCAGTTCCAAAAGCTGGATCGCATCTGCCGGAAGCTGGAACTGCAACCGCAAGATCATGTGCTGGAGATCGGAACAGGATGGGGTGCATTCGCACTTCATGCCGCACGCAATTATGGCTGCCAGGTTACAACAACGACTATCAGTCAGCAGCAGTATCAATATGCACGCTCGCTCTTCGATGCCGAGGACAGGGACCGCCGCATTGAGCTTCTGCTGAAAGATTACCGTGAGTTGAGCGGCAGTTTCGACAAGATTGTTAGCATCGAGATGTTCGAGGCCGTGGGTTTCGACCATTATGATGAGTTCTTCCGCGCCTGCGACCGCCTGCTAAAGCCGGATGGCTCCATGCTGCTCCAGACGATCACCATGAACGAACAGAGGTTCCCTCAATACGTGAAAGAGAGCGACTGGATTCAGAAGTACATCTTCCCCGGCGCTCAACTTGCTTCATTGCGGGGAGTTCTGGACTCGCTGGCCCGCGCAACCCGGCTCTCGCTCTTCCACGCGGAGGACATGGGAGCTCATTACGCCCGTACGCTGGCCGCATGGCGCAAGCGCTTCCACAACTCCATCGCCGAAGTCGAGGCCCTGGGATTTGACAGCCGGTTCATTAGGATGTGGGATTACTACCTGGCCTTTTGCGAGGGCGCCTTTCTCGAACGTCACATCAGCGACTTTCAGTTGCTTATGACGAAGATCTACAATCCGCGGCCCATGTTTCAGGAGCCGTGGCGGCCCGCGCTGCAAGCCGAGAGGCAAGAGGTCCTGGTTTAGAGCGCTCATACCCTCGCGCCTTAAGGGATCCCTTACGCCAAATGAGTGCCCACAGTCCAAGGAGCATTTCAATAAAGTAGTTACGATAGCGGTACACCGGTCAGTTCGGCCCTTCCGTGCGATTTCCGGCACGAGACTTATGAAGCTGTGGCGCTTTCTTCCAGCGGCGGGGCGAAGCGAGCGCCGGCTCTCAAGATGATGCAGGAGACAACCAGCGCGGCCAGGGTGGCTCCCAGGCCCAGGCGGAGGCTTTTAGCCTCGTCCAGGCCGAAGGTCTTGGCGCGGTCGGAGAGGTAGCCGATGATCTGGGGAGAGAAGGTGTCTCCGAAGTAGTGAATGATGAAGAGGTTGACGGCGATGGCGGTGGCGCGAATGGGGCCGGAGACCGAGTTGACGATGGCGGCGTTGAGCGGACCGGTGTTGAGGAAGAGGAAGAACTCGGCGGCGAAAAGCGCGGGGACAGCCCAGGCAACAGGGCCGAAGAAGACCAGGACGCCGCAGGGCAGGGTGAGGGCGACGCTCCAGAAGGAGAGCAGGTAGAGGGCGCGGTGGTTGGTGCGGAGCCAGCGCTGGGCGATCCAGCCGCCGACGAGGGTTCCGGCGATGCCGTCGATGACCGTGATGGCGCCGACCACCAGGCTAGCGTTGCCGACCGAAAGGCCGGCGGAGCGGTTGAGGAAGGTGGGAACCCAAGCGGAGATGCCGCCCATGGCGAAGGTGAGGGCGGCAAGGCCGAAGGTAGCCGTGAGGTAGGCGGGGTTGGTGAAGAGTCCCCGGAAGGTGGAGCGGTTGAGGGTGGGCCGGATGTGGTCGCAGGCGCCGCGCTCCGGCTCGCGGCCCCAGAGGCCGTAGAGGGCAGCGATGAGGAAGCCGGGGATGGCACAAACGAAGAAGGGCCTGCGCCAGTCGCCGCCGAAGCTCAACAACCCGCCCGCCATGTAGCCGAGGGCAGCGCCGACGGGGATGGCAAGATAAAAGACGGAGAGGATGCGGTTGCGGTCGCGCTCGGGATAGAAGTCGGCGAGAACCGCAGGGGCGAAGATTCCGAAGGTGGCCTCGCCGATGCCGACCAGAGCCTGGCGGATATAGAAGGTCCAGTAGCCGTGAACCCAGATGGTGGCGAGGGTAGCAAGACTCCATAGAACTGCGCCGGCGATGATGAGCGGCTTGCGCGGGAAGCGGTCGCCGAGCCAGCCGGTCATTGGCGCGGCGATCATGTAGAAGAGGAAGAGCGCGGTCGTCAACGCGCCCATCTGATGGTCGGTGGAGTGGAAATCCCGCTGGATCAGCGAGAGCTCGCCGGGGAGGATATAGCGGTCGATGTAGTTGAGCAGGTTCAGGCCGATGAGCAGCAGCAGCGTCCCCTGGGCGGGGGTGAGGCGAGGGCGGGGCTGATTAGTTAAGTTGACCAAATTTGTTGTTCTCTTTACCTGAAAAATGTCAATAAACTATAACCATCCACTTTATTTCTTCATTGATTTCAACCGCCGGAGAATTTCATCGCGCTCCGGAGCTAAAACACGGATTGGGGAAGAATCGCCTCCACCATATTTTTTCGATGTTTTGTACTCGAATGCCTTTACATACTTATCCGTATTTGAATCATATATCCATATTTCAACTGTATAAAAATGAGAATCAAAGTGAGTTTCTCCTTTGCCCCACACAAAGTCAGCAAGAACCAATACAGGATAGGTCGAAGATTGAGGCAGATTCCACATGGCGTATTGGCTCACGTTTGTTACGCCAACCCACGGAAGCAGGTTCACGATCTTGCCTTCGGAAGTATATCGCAAAACAGCAAATCGAGTCAGCGTACCGCTGCCGCCTCCGGAAAACATGGCCGTAAAGAACACCCATGAGCCGCCATCGGCTAGTGGAAGGCGCTCTGAATGTGGTTCCAATCCAAATTCGTATGTGAGATCTTTATCCTCTTGTTTTGAAGGCATCACGAAACAGGTATCAGGCTTGGCGAGTACACAAAGCGTTGCGCCGGAGGTCGGAAACCCTTCGGCATCCAACTGACCTTCCTTCTGAGTGAAATGAGGAAAAGGCTGGGACCGAGGCGCATGGGAGGTCTGCCCCTTAACCAGAGTACAAGTCGTCAGAAGAACAAAAATAATCAGAGGCACAGTCCGTTTGACACGCATGCCAGGCTCTCCTTTTACTCCGCCAGCCTTGGCCAGCGGGCTTCGACGGTGGTGCCGATGCCGCCGCGGGGTCGGAATTCGCCTTTGACGACGGCCCAGACCGGGTCGCAGGCTTTGACCACGTCCTCCAGCACCTGGTTGACGATGTTCTCCTGGAAGATGCCCAGGTTGCGGTAGCTGAAGAGGTACTCCTTGAGGGATTTCAGTTCAAGGCAGCGCTGGCGGGGCATGTATCGAATGGTGAGATTGCCGAAGTCGGGCAGGCCGGTCTTGGGGCAGACAGAGGTCAGCTCCGGGTCGTCGATCTGGATTTCGTAGCCGGGAAATTGGTTCGCCCAGGTTTCGATGACGGGGAAGGGGTGGTCGAGCCCGGCTTTGGCGTGATCGTCGGTATAACGCGGTTCTGAAGCCATGGATCGATTGTACGAGAGAGGGAAGTGGGCGGCCACAGCCGTTGGGGAGAAAATTCCCTGGTTCCCGGAGCCGGTTTCCGAGTCCTATATACTGACTCTGGTTGCCCGAATGACCCAAGAAAGCAAGCCATCGGCCCGGCTCTGGATGTATGCGGGTCTGGCCGTCCTCCTTATCGTCGTCTTTTTCGCGGTGCGGTCCATAACAAGGGATCGTCTGTTGATCCATGCAGCCTCGGCGTCGCGTGTGCCGTTGGTGAGCACCATCAGCACCAACGGCCGGGTTGAGCCGGAGATGAACTACGAGATTCACAGCCCGATTGCGACAACCGTCAAGCAGGTATACGTGCAGACGGGGGACCAGGTGGCGGCAGGTAAGCTGCTGCTGGTCCTGGATGACGTGCAGGCTCGCGCCCGCGAAGCATCCGCCGAAAGCGGCGTCACGGCGGCGCAGGCTGCGCTGGAGGCGGCGACCCACAACGGAACCCAGCAAGAGCGCCAGATGGCGGAAGCCGGTCTGGCGAGAGCGCGGCGGGAGAGCCAGGAGGCGCGCCGGGGCCTGGAGGCGCTGACCAAGCTCAACGCGTCCGGGGCGGCGTCGGCTAACGAGGTTGCGGCGGCGCGGGAGCGGCTGGATGCGGCCGAGTCCACCCTTCATGCGCTGGAGCAGAGCGCGACCAGCCGCTATTCGCCGGCTGAGGTAGCGCGCGCGCGAGCGGCGCTGAAGGACGCGGAAGCCAACCTGGCAGCGGCGCGGCAGGTGGTCGAGCAGACCATGGTGCGCGCTCCGGCGGCGGGGACAGTCTATAGCTTCGATGCGGGGCGAACGGAGTATGTGGAAGAGGGCAAGACGCTGCTTCAATTGGCCGACCTGCATCACGAGAGAGTAAGAGCATTTTTTGACGAACCGGAGATCGGGGGACTGAAGGTTGGCCAGAAGATTCAGATCAAGTGGGTCGCCAAGCTGGGGCTGACCTGGAATGGGCACATCGAGCGGACGCCGGTGACGGTGATCAACCTGGGTACGCGCAGCGTAGGCGAGGTGCTGGTGAAGATCGACGATGCGGACGGCGAGCTGCTGCCGGAGACCAACGTGACCGTGACGGCGACCATCTCCAGCGAGCCGAACGCCCTGAGCGTGCCGCGCGATGCGCTGCGCGCGGAGAACGGCAGGACCTACGTCTACAAGGTTGTAAAAGGCGAGTTGCAGAAGACCTTCGTGACGACCGGGACCACAAATCTGACCGAGGCGGCCATTCTCTCCGGACTTGAGGAGGGAGATCTGGTGGCGACCGGGACAGTCAACGGACAGCCGCTGGTGGCGGGCGTTCCGATCAAGGTTGTACAGTGAGCGTGCTGGCGGGGCTGGTTTTGGCCATGGCCATTGCTGCGCCCGCGCGGGGCGAGAGCGTGCCGCTTGCCCAGGCCAACGTGGCTTTGCAGGCTGGCGAGGCGGATAAAGCTCTGGCGCTTCTGAATCCGCTTGCAGTACCGGACGGCAAGGCCGAAGCTTACAACCTCAGATGCCGCGTCGAGTACACGCTGGAGCAATGGGATCGGGCTGCGGCGGACTGCGAGCAGGCGGTCAAGCTGGACGGACAAAACTCAGACAATCACCTGTGGCTGGCGCGCGCTATGGGCGAGAAGGCCAGCCGGGCGTCGTTCCTGAGCGCTTATTCGCTGGCCAAGCGGGTTCGGGCCGAGTTTGAAGAGGCGGTGCGGCTCAATCCCCGCAATGCCGAGGCGCTGGCCGACCTGGGCGAGTTTTATTACTCCGCGCCTGGAGCGGTGGGCGGGGGCATCGACAAGGCGGAGGGAGTGGCCGCGAAGCTGGACAAGATCGACCCGGTCCGCGCCCACGAATTGCGGGGCCATATCGCCGAGCAGCGCAAGGACTACGGCGCGGCCGAGCGGGAGTTGAAGCTGGCAATCGCGGGGTCGGCGCATCCGGCTTTCCAGTGGATGACGCTGGCCGGCTTCTATCGGAGCCGCGAGCGCTGGACGGAGATGGAGTCGGCGGTGCACAGCGGAGAAAGCGCTGCGGAGCGGGACAAGCACGCGGCGGTGGCGTTCTACAACGGGGCTGCCGTCCTGATCCGGACAAACCGCGACCCGGCGCGGGCAGCCAAGATGCTGGAGGGCTACCTTGCCAGCGCGGCAAAGACCGAAGAGGCGCCGGCGTTTGTGGCGCATACGCGGCTGGCCAAGTTGAAGCAGCAGCTTGGCGATCCGGCGGGAGCCAGCCGGGAACGGGCTGCGGCGCTGGCCCTGGCGCATGAGTACAAGCCGGCTTTGGATCTAAAGTATTGATTCCAAATCATTGAGGGTAATGGGGACGTGAGGAACGGAGACAATCCGCTGAGGGGCTGGGCGGCGCTGTTGATCGGAGCGGCGCTGACGGCTGCTCCGGCGTTGGCGCAGGTTTCGCTGGGCACGGTGGTGGATTTGGCGCAGCGGAACTCGAGCGCGGTCAAGCTGGCCGAAGCGGATCTGCAAAGGGCCAACGCGGTGCTGGCGCAGACGCGGGATGTTTTTTTCCCGAGCCTGACCTTTGGCTCGGGGCTTCCGGCATTTCACACCATCGGCTTCATGCCGGGTGTACCGGCGACATTTAGCGGCACCGTACAGTCGCAGGCGTTCAATCTCTCTCAAAATGAGTACATTTCAGCCGCACACTCCGGAATCAAGGCCGCTTCCCTCAGCCTGAAAGACTCCCTCGAAGAGACGGCATTGGAGGCCTCGACAGCCTACATTGAGCTGGAGGCGGTCAACCGCGAATTGGACGCCGCCCACCAGCAGGAGGCTTTTGCCGGGCGGTTGGTCGAGATCGAGCAGCAGCGCGCCGAGGCTGGCGTGGACCCGTTGAGCGAGCTGTTGCAGGCCCAGTTGACGGCGGCTCAACTAAAGCTGAGGCGGCTGCATCTGGAGACGCGCGCCGGTACGCTCGTCAAGCAGCTTGCTGTGCTGACGGGTCTGCCCGCGGGCTCGATCACGCCGGATCGGGCCAGCATTCCGGAGATACCCGCAGTGAAGGCCGACGGTTCCCAACACACCACAGCCGCGATTCAATCCGCACAGATGTTCGCGGCCTCCAAGAAAAAGATCACGCGGGGAGATCGAATGAGCGAGTTCCTGCCCGAGATCAGCTTCAACGCGCAATACAGTTCAACCACCGATGTTCTGAATGTTCTGAATGCCGCCGATTATTACTACCGACATAATATTCCGCCCGTCAACTTCAGTTCCGGATTTCAGATTAACCTTCCTCTATTCGACCTGAGCCGTCGCGCCAAGGTCAAAGAGTCAGCAGCCGAAGCTCTACGGGCCAAGATCGAGGTCGAACAGGCCGAGCGCCAGAACGACGTACAGATTGCGGAACTTACCGGCAGCCTGCGCGAACTGGATACCTTGGCGGAGATTGCGAGTCTAAAACAACAGATCGCCCATGAGCAGCTCCAGGCTGTGCTGGCGCAATTGGAGTTGGGCAATGGCGCAGTTGCCGGACCCGGCGCGCCAGCGCAACTGACTCCGGCAGCGGAGCAGTTGGCCCGCATCGATGAGCGGCAGAAGTTCGAGGACTCTCTGGACGCGGGATTCGACCTGAGCCGGTCGCGGCTGAGTCTGCTGCGCGCTCTGGGCCACATGCAAGACTGGCTCGACGAACTGCACGGAAAGTAGATCGAAAGCGAGAGAAGACGGCTGAAATTTGCCGCAATGTTAGAATAAAGGGGATGACTATGCCTTTGAAGACGCTGTTTCTGAATCCGCCCTCGTTCGAGGGATTTGACGGTGGCGCGGGTTCGCGCTGGCCGGCCACGCGCGAGATCGAATCCTACTGGTACCCCGTCTGGTTGACCTACCCGGCGGGATTGCTGGAAGGATCGCGGCTGCTCGACGCGCCTCCGCACCACGTCTCCGCCGCGGAGACCATCAAGATCTGCAAGGAGTATGAGTTTCTGGTCCTGTTCACATCGACGGTGGGCTGGGAGGGCGATCAGCGGCTGGCCGAGGCCATCAAGGCGGCCAATCCGTCGATGCGCATCGCCTTTGTGGGGCCGCCGGTGACCACTTCGCCGGAGAAGGCGCTGAACGAGTGCTCGGCGCTGGACTTCATCTGCCGCCGCGAGTTCGATTATTCGGTGGTCGAATTTGCGCAGGGCAAGCCGCTCAATGAAATTCTCGGCATCAGCTACAAGCAGGACGGCAAGATCGTCCACAACCCCGACCGGCCGCAGGTCGAGGACCTGGACGCGATGCCCTGGGCCACCAAGGTCTACAAGCGGGACATGGACGTGACGCGGTATAACGTGCCCTTTCTGCTTCATCCGTTCATTGCGCTCTACTCGACGCGCGGCTGCCCGGCGCAGTGCACCTTCTGCCTGTGGCCGCAGACGCTGAGCGGACACGCCTGGCGCAAGCGGTCAACGGACGATGTGGCCGCCGAACTGGCCTGGGCCAAGCAGAACTTCCCCGAGGTGAAGGAGTTCTTCTTCGACGACGATACCTTCAATATCCAGAAGGTCCGCACCATTGAGTTATGCGAGAAATTGAAGCCGCTGGGGCTGACCTGGAGCTGCACCTCGCGGGTGACTACCGACCTGGAGACGCTCAAGGCCATGAAGGAGGCCGGCTGCCGGCTGCTCATTGTGGGCTTCGAGTCAGGCGATCCGCAGATTCTGAAGAACATCAAGAAGGGCGCCACAGTGGAGCGGGCGCGCGCCTTCGCCAAGGACTGCCACGACCTGGGACTGACCATTCACGGCGACTTCATCCTCGGCCTGCCCGGCGAGACCAAAGAGTCCATTCGCAACACCATCAACTTCGCCAAGACGCTGGATGTCGAGACAATTCAGGTTTCGATCGCCCACGCCTATCCGGGCACCGAGTTTTACGATTACGCCAAGGCTAACGGCTTCATCGTGAATACAGCGGCGATGATGGATGAAGGCGGCCACCAGATGGCGCACATCGAGTATCCCGGCCTGCCCACCGACTACGTGCTGGAGATGGTGCATCGCTTCTACGACGAGTATTACTTCCGGCCCAAGGCCGCATTTCGCGTGGTGTGGAAGGCGTTTGTGAATCGCGATCTGCCCCGGCTGTATGTCGAGGCAAAGTCTTTTCTGAGGCTGCGCTCGCAACGCAACAAGATGGTGAAGACGGCGCGCAGCAGGCCGGCCGAACCGCCAGCGCCGGTGGGCGCGGGCGCGTAATCGCGGCTCAGGCAGCTTGAAGTCGAGGGCGGCGCTGATGCGTCCGCCCTCGACTGCTTTTCCCGTCCGTCTAATAAATTGATTGCGGCTAAAGCGCACAGAGGAAGAACAAGAGAACGATGACTCATCAGAGACTCTTGCCGCGGCAATACCTGATCCTCGGACTGGTTTCCATCTGCACGCCGCTGGGCGATAGTTGCTTGTCGCGTGGCATGACCAACATGCCGCCCATCTCTCTGGCCCATCCCGCCGCGCTCATCGGGGCCGTCTTCACTCCCTGGATTGCCCTGGGCATCGGTTTTCTCATCTGTTTCTTCGCCAGCTATCTTACCGCGCTGTCGTGGGCCGATCTGACCTTTGTGCTGCCCGCCACGGCCATGGGCAACGTCTTCGTGGCGCTGCTTTCGCGCTTCTGGCTGCATGAGACCATCTCGCTCCAGCGCTGGATCGGCGTCGTGCTGATTACCGTGGGCGTAGGATTCGTGGCGCAAGGGCCGTCGCTGACGGAAAGGCCGACGGCGGAAGATCCCGCGCTTGACGAAGCGGCTCTCGTGAAGGAGCGGCTATGACGACTCCCTTTGCTGCCGCTCAGCCCGGTTTCTGGTTTTCAGTCGGCGTCATCGCCGCTGTCGTGCTCTCTTCGACCATCGGCGAAGTGCTCACCGCCGCGGCCATGAAGTCGATCGGAGACCTGGATGCGATTCGCGCCCGCGCCGGCCTGAAGGGCGCCATCCGAGCCGTAGTTACCTGCCCGTTGTTCTATGCCGGATTGACCTTTCTGGCATTGGCGTTCTTCTCCCTGCTCTTCACGCTCAACCACCTGAACCTGAGCCTGGCCGGCCCCGCGACCGCCTCGCTCACGCTAGTCACAAACGCCGTCGCCGCCAAGCTATTCCTCAAAGAGAATGTAGACCGCCGCCGCTGGACCGCGGCCGTGCTGGTTTGTATCGGAGTCTACTTTCTCGCCCATTAAATCGATTTTTCATGCCCGATTTGCTTGACTGAGTCTTCAGCCGGCCCTATACTTATTTTGTAAGTCCGGTATGAGGCTGTGAGCGACAGGCGTTTCCAATTTCCTTCCCCTGCTAATACACTCACTGAATGGAGACGATCTTCCAGTACTGTCGAAATTCGTGCACTGCTTCATGAGTTATTCATCAACCGATGCGCATTGTGATGAAGCAGCTCGGAACAGCTTTTCATTTACGCAGTCTTAACTTTGCGAGTTTGAGTCATTTTTGTTTCCTTGGTCTGTGGTCACCTTCCGAACGTCCATCCCCATCAAGGAGGCTATATGCCAAACTCAAGATATCTTCGCTGTGCCGCACTCGTCCTGTTCACACTCGCGCTGTCAGCTACCTTCGGTAGCTTATCCATGTCCGCCATCGCCCAAACATTCACAGTGACGCCCCCCTCGCCGGGCTGTCAGCTCTTGAGCGCCCCTTCCGGCACAACCCCTGCATTTTGCGAAACCTTCGACGCTCCGGCCGGTATAGGTAACCGTTCCGGACAATTGAATGGGACGCTCTGGGGTGTCTCGCGCTTTCTCGGATATATCAACTTAGGCCAGGGAATGTATTTCGATGTCGCTCCGACCACCATTCAGCTATGCGGCGCCAGCCTGCAGGTTATCGACCCGAATGACGTGCAGATCTGCGACGGCCAGCTTGTCGATTCAGTCTGGGACCAGACCAGTGTTACCTCTCTGGCGATGTATCCCAAGCAGCCTTTCGACATTGCCGGCCGCACTGGCACGATTGCGTTTGATGTCAGTGATGACTCTGACGGAAACCATGCCGTATGGCCGGAACTGTGGTATGCCGATCAACCCGTCCCCGTTCCCTTTGTACATGAGGGTTCATTGCAATCGGTGCCGGTGAATGGCTTCGGCGTACGCTTCGCCGGAGCATGCCTGGCAAACTCCGGGCCCGGATGCGGCACTCGAATCGTATGCCCTGATGAGCCGGAGAGCGTTCCGGTCATCACAGTTGACTCTGCTGTTGTCATTAACAACTACATCAGCAACGATTCATTCAACGGTGGCACTATCTCCGTTCAGCCCGTTGGATGCGTAGTTGCCTCTTCCGGGCCTGGCAACATGAATCACTTCGAACTGCGAGTTTCGCCGGCCGAGATCGATGTCTACGGCACAGATGCTGGCACCGTTGCGCCGCTGAAAAAAATAGCAGTGATCACCAACTTCACACTTGGGCTAACCCGTGGTCTGGTCTGGCTTGAAGATGCCCACTACAACGGCAACAAGGGTGTCGATGCCGGCCCCCCGCAAGGCATTCACACTTTCACATGGGATAACCTTGCCTTTGACGGCCCGGTGCTGCCGCGCGATCTTGCATTCGATGTTCTGGACGCGCTGACGCCGGTCGGCCCAAGCTATCCCGGCATCCTGAATGACGGCTGGCTGGTTGCGCCCACGGCAACCGCACCTGTATCTCTTACGGTTTCCGGTGTTTATAACATTGCCGGCGCCGAGGGCGCATTGCTGACCTTCAATTTTGTGGACGTAAATACCGCCAATCTCGCAACTCCTGTGCCTTTTCTCAGTTACCGTGTGAACAACGGAGCTTGGCAACTCGCTCCTTGGCCATTTGGCCCATGCCCCACGCAGAATGGCCTGCCCTCTTGCGGGCTGAATACAATTGCAGTTCCTGTCAATCTTACTGACGTGATAGACGGCACAAACACCATCCAATTCCAATCGACGGATTATGCAGTCATCGCCAATGTTGATTTGATTTTGCGCGGAGCCGGGGGAACAGCATGTACAACCAACTGCTCGATTTCAACCACTACAGCTCTTGTTTCATCGAAGAATCCCTCCGTCGTTGGCGGCTCTGTCACTCTGACCGCAACTGTAACAAGCAGCAACGGCGTTCCGACTGGCACAGTGACCTTCAGTGATTCCGGTACAACCTTAGGTTCTGCGGCTCTGAATAGCTCAGGCGTTGCTGCGCTCACTCTAACTTCTCTGGCTCTCGGCACGCACTCAATTACTGCGACTTATACCGGCGCGACGGGATTCGTATCGAGTCAGTCAGCCGTGCTCTCGCAAGTGGTCAATACCGCTCCGCCCGTAGTGCGCTTTGATTGGGAAAATGGAACGTTGGATAACTGGGGGCAACTCTGGGGAATCACTCTCAGCATCGCCAACAGCACCGCGGAGGCATATACCGGCAAGGACTCTTTGAGGATGACTGTCTCCGCTACCGAGACGCACTCGGCGATTGTAAACATGACCCCGGCAAACCTGACTGGCTTCAATGCCGGCACGACTGTCACGTTACACGTCTATAGCACCGCGGCAACGGGAGCGGCGCTTTATCCATTTGCATTCGATCAGAACTGGATTCCGGCCTTCGGAAGCCCGGTTACGCTGGCAGTCGGCTGGAACACTGTCACGTATGTGATTCCAACAGGATTTGCCTCTGTGAAGGGCTTCGGAATTCAGATTGACAATCCCAACGCAGAAGCCAACACGCTGTACCTCGACACAGTTACGACGCAATAAGCTTTGGGTTTATCTCGTGCATCTCCCAGGCATTTTGTTCGAGCTCGGGAGATGCACCTTCTGTGCAACGTAATCCTTTGCGCTGTCATCGAATGATTCGCATCAGTCCTTGCGGCTTCAGGTCGGGAATGAGAATAGCTCGCGGTTCGCCGATGCACGTGCAGAGAGCTTCGGCTGCCAGATGGCCGGAGCGCGCGGCGCTCTCCATCGTCGAGGGCCAGCCGGTCCGCACCCAGTCTCCGGCCAGGAAAAGATTCGGCCAGGGCGAGACAGCGGTGGGACGCGCGGCATCGATTCCCGGAGGAACGCCGAAGGTGGCGCGGACCTCTTTTATCAGCGCGGCCTTTTCCAGTTTTGCCTCTTTCACGCGCGGGAAGAACTCAGACAGTTCGCGAAGCGTCTGCTCAATCGCTGCCTCGCGCGGCAAGGCGGCAAAGGCCCGCGTGGCGCTGACGACTAACTCGATGTAATGGCCGCCGCGGCCGGTTTGCAGCCGCGACTGGTTGTACATCCAGTGAATCTCGCGGTCGAGCAGCACCGCGTGTTCCAGGTCGGTAATTTCGCGGTCGAACCAGAGATGCACGCTACAGATGGGCCAATGCTCGTGGCGCTCGATCTGACGCGCCAGCGCTTTAGCGGCTTCCACTGCGGGCAAGCGGGGCAATAACTTCTGCATTGCCTCGAACGGCAGAGCCAGAATTACGAAGTCAGAAAGGATCTCGCCCGCGCGTGTGGAGACCATCCATTGCGATGTCTCTTTATTCCAGGCCGCGCCTTCGACGTGCATATTCAAGTGCACGCTGCCGCCGCGCTCGTTAAGAAATGGCGTTATGCCCGCGTATAACTCACTCAGCGGGACGGTGCTCATCCCCATGCTGCCCGCTTCGGCAGAGTTCAAGAATAACTCACGGATGACTTTGACGGCGTAGGGGACGGCAATCGAATCGATCTCCGCGTTCAGCGCGCTGGCGATCACCAGCCGCCAAAAACGATTCAATGCGCCTTCCGTCTGCTTGTGGCGGCGGAGCCATGCGCCTAGAGACTCACCCGTGTCATTGAGCGCCTCCGGTTCCATCATCGTGCGCATTGCCCGGGCTAGAGATAGTTTGTCGGCGAGCGTGAATGCCTGAGCGCAGAGGAAGCTGGGCGCGGAGTGCAGCGGCGCGGGCAGACGCAGCGGACCTGACTCAAAGGGTCCCAGGCGCGATCTGCGGCCTCCGGGCTCGATCATGGTCATTGTGCTGGTCCAGTGAATGCGCTCCGCAACGCCGATCCGGCGATAGAAGCCGATGAGATTGGTGCAGCAGCCGAAGAGAACGTGCTGGCAGTTATCGATAACTTCATTGACACCGGGATGCAGATAGGAGCTGGCGCGCCCGCCGAGGTAACCGCGCCGCTCGACTAATTGCACACGAAGGCCGGTCTCGGCCAAGGCGCAAGCCGCGCTCATGCCGGCCACGCCAGCGCCGGTGACGGTGACAGACTTCTGCGGATTCTGCGGCAGCCTGGTCAATCAAAATCCCTCAGGGGCTGAAGCCCGTGCCCATTTTGGCGCCTATGCGGCACGACTAAAGTCGTGCACTGATACAAGACGAGATGGCCTTCGGTCAGGCAGACATGTTTCTTCCTTGCAAAAAAGTAATGCCATTGATTCAAGCAACCAGCCGCGCCCACGCCATGCGGGCAAGACCCACGACTAAAATGGCCAGTTTTTGCGGTATCAGAAGACTGGCGCGGCGGGAGAATACATCGTAGTCAGCCTTTTCGATGCGCTTGAGCAGGCCATGATAGATCGAAACCAGCACCCATAGCGCGGGACGGCTTTCGGGGTCGATATGAGGCAGTAACTCCTCCGCCGACTGATAGTATATCTCCGCGCGGAAGGCAATCGCCTCCAGCAACGCGCGCTCGTTGGCCGTGGGCGGAGCGCCAGGAGCTCGATGCAACAGAGAATCGAGCGAAACATTGTGGACCGCTAAATCTTCCAGTGGCAGATAGACACGATTGCGGGCGGCATCCTCGGTCACGTCGCGCAGAATGTTCGTCAGTTGAAAGGCGATGCCGGTCTCTTCGGCGAGCTTCTCGGCGCGAGGGTCCGAGTAGCCGAAGATGCGGATGCTGACCAGCCCCACAACCGACGCAACGAGATAACAATAGCGGTAAAGATCGGCGAAGGTGGCGTAGGTGGCCGGGGCGAAAAGCAGGTTCTTCGACTCCGCTACGCTTCGCTCAGGATGACAGTCATTGGCGGCACGTTCGAGGTCCATCGTCACGCCGGCGATCAGCTCATCTAGCAGGTTGAGCGGGATGGCGAAGCGCTGGACTGTATCGCTCGCGGCGATAAAGACAGGATCGGAAGCGGATGAATGCGGAGAGGCGGGGCCGTGGCAGACGGCGCGCCAGTTTGCCTGCCACTCCTGTAGGCGGCGGCGGCGCTCCTCGCGGGGCAGGGAATCGTCGTCGGCCAGATCGTCGGCCTGGCGCATGAAAGCGTAGATGGCGCAGATGGCGTTGCGGCGCGGTTCCGGAAGGGCGAGGAAGGCGTAGTAAAAGTTCTTGGCCTCACGGCGCGCAATGGCGCGGCAGACAGCGTAGGCCGCATCCAATTGGGGATCGAAGGTCAATCTTCCTTCCCTCGACTCCGGCTGCCGAGGCGCAGAAAGGGCAGCAGCTTGCCGCATGCGGCGCGCAGCAGCAGCGCCAGTTTCCTGCTCTTCGAGATTGCCGGCCTCGCGCTGAGTACGTCGCAGCCCTCTCGCTCGATGGCGCGCAGAATCTCCAGGCCACCGCTGCTGAACAGATCCAGGTCGATGGCCAGATCGCGGTTGACCTTGCCGATCAGCGGAAGCCCCTGCTCGAAGAGCGTGCGCGTGTAATCGATTTCACATTCCATCAAGCCGCGAAAACTTGGCGTACAAATGCCTTCGGCAATGTACTCCTCGGTGACGCCATAGAAGTCCATATCCTTTTTGGGGATATAGATGCGGCCTCTCTTGAAGTCTCCGCGCACATCCTGCCAGAAGTTAGCCAACTGCAGCGCGGAGCAGGTTGCGTCGGAAAGGCGGGAGTTCTCCTCGTTGAATTCGCCGCATGCATAGAGGACCAGGCGGCCTACGGGATTGGCCGAATAGCGGCAGTAGGCCAGAAGATCTTCGATGGTGGCGTAACGGGTAACGGTCTGGTCCTGGCGAAAGGCAGTCAGCAGATCGGCAAACGGCTCCTTGGGGATAAGACATTCCTTGATGGTTTCGGCCAACGCGACGAAGACCGGATGACGCGCGCGGCCCTCGAAGCAGGCATCCAGTTCGCGGCCCCAAATCTCCAGCAGTGCCAGGGACTGCTCGGTGTCGCCCACCTCGTCGCCCAGATCGTCTGAGACGCGGCAGTAGGCGTAAATAGCGTAGAAGTGTGGGCGCAGATCTTTTGGCAGGAACCAGGAGGCGACGTGGAAGTTCTCGTAGTGCGATTCGGCCAGGCGCTGGCACCAGGCGCGCGCCTCGTCGAGCGTGGGCGCGACCTCGGGGATGGCATAGCTGGAGGGCAGAGAGGCCCAGGCGCGTTCGATCATTGCTTGGCGTTCGCGCATTGCCTGGCCTTCGCGCATCTCCTGCTTCTCGCGCGCCTCTTTTTCCGATAACGGATCTTCCTTCGTCATGGCTTTGCCTCAGGGCACAATGGCCGTCTTGATCTCGCTGCTTCGCTTCATCAGCTTCTGAAAAACACGGTTGAGTTCGTAGAGGTGGGCGTGGCCAGTGATGAAAGCTCCAGCCTGGAAGCGGCCGCCGGCGATCAGATTGAGGGCCTTGCGACAGGTGGCCGGGGTGTGGTGGAAAGTGGCGCGCAGGGTGATGTCGGAGTAGTGGATGCGATTGGTGTCGAGCCTGACGTGGGTGCCGACGGCGCATCCTCCAAAGAAGTTGACCGTGCCGCCCTTGCGCACCATTTCGACAGCTTCTTCCCATGCTTCAGGCGCGCCAACGGCCTCGATGGCGATGTCCACGCCCCGATTTTTTTCGGTGAGCGCGCGGGTTTCGCGGATGGCCTTATGAATGTTGGTGGTCTGCACCACGTGGGTAGCGCCCAACTGGCGCGCCGCCTCGACTTGGCCGTCGTGCTTGACGATGGCGATCACCTGGCAGCCGGCCAAGGCGGCAACGTGAAGAATCATCAATCCCAGCGGGCCTCCGCCGATGATAGCCACGGTGTCGCCGGGATGGGGACGGGAGTCTTCAAAGCCATGCACCGCGCAGGCAAGCGGCTCAGTGAGCGCGGCGTGCTCCAGCGGAACATGATCCGGGACATGCAGCGTGTTTTTGGCCACGATGCGAGCGGGAATGCGGATGAACTCGGCATAGGCGCCGTTGTTGAAGAGCAGATCGTCGCAGAGATTTTCCTGGCCGCGTGCACAGAAATAGCACTGGCCGCAGGGCGCGGAGTTGAGCGCGACCACGCGGTTGCCGGAGGCAAAGTCCTCGACTCCCTCGCCGGCCTCGACAACGGTTCCTGCCTGCTCATGGCCAAAGAGGGCCGGAGGCACGATCATGCGAGCATGATAGCCGCGGCGGAAGACTTTGAGGTCGGTGCCGCAGGTCAACGCCGCGCCCACCTGGACGACCAGCTCACCGGCTTCGGCCTTGGGAATGGGAATCTGCTCGATGCGGACATCTTCACGACCATGGAGGACGGCAGCCTGCATGGTGCCGCGGCCGTGCAGCAGCGCGTGCTCGACCGTTTTGCGGCCCAGGCTAACGGCGGATTCGACCTTTTTGCGGCCTTCCACCACCACCGTCTCGACAGTGTTGAAGCCGACCTCAACCACCGTATCGACAGTATTGAGGCCTTCCTCGACTACCGTCTCGACGGTCTTGCGGCCCCGGAGGATCGCAGCTTTTACCGTGCCTGCCATCTCTCTCCTCCCCGCTCTGCCCCTGCTCCAGGCACAGGCTCAATCATAATCTTCATCGAGTCGGCCTGGGGATGGGAAGCGACCTCGATTGCCTCCGCTGCCTGTTGAAGCGAAAAGCGGTGCGAGATCAGTTTCGTCAGATCGAATCCGTTGCGATAGCCCCCGAAGACCAGATCAGTGACTTCATCCAGAATGCTGAACGAGGACGAATACGAGCCTAGCAGGGTCTTCTCGTCCATGCATACCTGACCCGGATCGAAAGTGGCTTCGCCGTATTGGGTTTGGGCGAAGAGCATTACCTTGCCGCCAGGGCGTACCGCGGCCATGGCGGTCTTGATCAGCGCATTGCCGCCCACGGCCAGAATGACGGCGTCGGCACCGCGGCCTTCGGTTTCCTTGAAGACCCGTTCGACCACATCTTCCACGCCGGCGTGGATCGGGTGATGGAGACCGAACTGTGCCGCGATGGCGTGGCGCTCGGGATAGAGGTCGGAGGTGAGCACGCGCGCCCCGGTGCGCGCGGCGAGTGCGGCGTGCATCAGGCCGATGGGGCCCTGACCGATAACCAGCACCGTGTCATCGGGGGCCAGATTGAGCATTTTCACGCCCTTGAGGACGGTGTTGACCGGCTCCAGAAAAGCCGCCTGTTCAAAGGGCACGCCGTCTGGAATCCGCACCACCCCCCGGCTGGCCGCTATCCAGTCCATCACCCGGATGTACTCCGCAAAGCCGCCGCCAGAGGGCT
Organism: Occallatibacter sp.; assembly: GCA_049522975.1. GTDB lineage: Bacteria > Acidobacteriota > Terriglobia > Terriglobales > Acidobacteriaceae > Telmatobacter. Next base: position 44,026 of record JBEKNI010000007.1, read on the forward strand.
CAAAACCGGCAGTGACGCCAACCTTCTTGTAGAGCGGGCACTGCGCCGGCGTCTGTTTGCGGCAATAGTAGCAATCGCCGCACGGAACGTGATGGTGGACGACGACTCGTTCGCCGAGCTGGAATCTGGTGACGCCCTCGCCGAGGCGGACGATGGTGCCAGCTATCTCATGACCGAAGATGCGCGGGGCGGAGTGCGAGCCGGTGTGAATCTTCTTTAGATCCGTGCCGCAGACGCCGCAGGCAGCCACCTTGACCAGCAGTTCACCGGGGCCGATCATGGGAACGGGGACCGTCTCGACGCGCATATCGTTGACGCCGCGATAGACCGCGGCTTGCATGGCAGCGGGGATTTTCAACTCGATCAAGGACTCAGCGTTGGTGGTTTGGGTAGCCATTGCGTTGTCTGATGTGACCTCGCTCATCCAGAAAATCGAGCAAAGATACCGCTATGCTTCGGGCGGCCTTTCTGCTATTTTCGCCCATCCGGATGAGGGTCAGCCAGTGCCACGGCCTGAGCAGCGCAAAAACGAGGAACCGGGCCAGCCTGAAATGGCCTTCCGGGGAAATAAAATTATTGAAATCAGGGACTTGATCGTTGTAGCCGTCGCTGATTCCCTTGACGCAATAAAAGGGGATGCCGCGCATCTGCGCCAGGCGGGCAACTGCGGCGGCTTCCATGTCGACCAACGCGGCCTGGTAGGTTTCGGCCAAGCGATGCTTCTCGTGGGTGTTGGCGACTTTGGGGCTGGTTACCAGCCAGCGCTCGCCAACCCATCTGCCGGGGCGGAAGCGCTCGCCGGTACGAGCGTCGATGACGGCCGAAACATCATAGGCGCGGCCGGGTGCAAGCTCGTCGCACAAGGCTCCGGCCCAGCCGGTGGATATCGCCAGGTCGAGGTCCCCGCTCTTTTCCGCTTCAGCAAAGGCTCTCGCTGCCGCACTGACGCCGGTTCCGGCGCAGACGGCAATCCACTCGCCGTCCTCGAAGTGTTTGCGCCAGAGATCGACGCCGTTGGAGCGCGAGTGCCGCCAACCACGGACCAAAGGCTTCAGCTCGGCGGGCATGGCGGCAATGATGGCGATGCGGGTCATGGCTGGGGTCAGTGGCATCCAGACCTATTTGGAATCTTCCGCCTGTGGCCTCTTCTCCTGTCCTTTCGAGCCGCTGTCATTCAGGCGAGCACGAAGGAACCCGCCTATTGTGTTCAATACACCGGCTCCAAGAAGAACATAGGCGGGCGTTTCGTGTCCATTCATCACCAGGAAAACAAATCCGCCGGCCATTAGAATGAGGGCTAAACCGGCTGCGATCTGGCCGCCGAGAGCATATCTGTATTCACGTTTCAACTGCCCATCGATTGCTTGAACAATCAAGACGGGAAGGGCTTCGTTGACGCCTTTGTAAAGCAGGAGGATTTCAGGGCTTAGAACAATTCCCGATTGCTCATGTTGTGTTGCGAGTTGTGCGTAAACCTGATTGTCCGGTTTCGCCACATGGACCTCACTGAGGTTGGTGCATATTAGCTTGTAACTTGATAGAGGAAGACAAGTTTCCCTGAAAACTTTCCAGAACTTCCTTGGGGATCAGGCTTTCGCTGACGCTTTTGAAGACAATCCCGCTGAAAGCTGCTAATTGGGCAATACGAACAAACCTCTTAACATCCGCCATGATCTGTTGGAGTTCGTCCATCCAGAATATGTCGACCGGTCGCGGGTCAATAATCTCTCTAGGCGATCCTGGAATGCGGAGCCGGCCGAACAGGGCAGCGCATGTGAAGTTGTCGAAGAAAGCGTCCGCCGCAATGCTTCCTAATTTCGGCCTGTTCACGGCTGCACCTCCAATTGCTCTCAACTCACGTGGAATGGGCAGACATCCACAATTATTGCATCTCGATCATATCATCTCTGATCATACTATTCATTTCGCGACGCAGGCCCTTTTGCACGTAGCCGCACGATGGCTGCGCGCATGATCGGATGGACGGGGTGGGGAAACCCAACTGCTGGCGACATGCCCGCTGGAAACGAACCAATTCTCTTCTTCCTGGTCGCGCCTCTTCTTGGTCGCTAGGGCACGGCCAAAGCCGTGCCCTTTGAAGGCGGCCCGTCCCGCCGCTTATTTCTCCGCTTCGGTGGGCTGGCCGGCAACTTGCAGGTAATTCTTCACGCTGAAGACTCCGGAGACGCCGTTGGCGCGGATGAAGGCGGTGTCCTTGTCGGACTGAGAGTCCACCACGCCATAGAGCTCGACGTGGCCGTTCTGCACGGAGATGCGGATCGGCTTGGCGGGATCGATGGCGTACTTGTTCAAGGAGGTGTAGCCGTAGACGGCCTGCGCAACAGCCATTCGGATCCGATCGTCCATGATGGAGGTGGGATCGACCTCAATCTCGCCATCTATGTCCTTGACGCCGGGGTAAGTTGCGATCAGGGCCAGAGCGGAATCCCGGTCCTCATAGATGCGGGCATGTCCGCCCACGGTTACCACGCCGTTCTTCACGCTGACGGTGATGGCGTCGAAGAGGTTGCCGTAGCCGACGCGATCCCAGGCCAGGCTTTTGACCAGTTTGGCCTCCAATTCCTGGTCGGGAACGGTGGGCCCGGCAACCTCGATTAGGTTGCGCACCGCGATAACGCCCTTGGCTTTTTGCACGCGCTTCTGGGCGTCGGCCTTGTACTCGTAGAGGTCCACGGTTCCAGTGAGTGTGGCGATGCCGTTGTCCACGCTTACCTTGACGGCGGCATATTGTTTCTTGTCCAGGCGGGCCGCGGCGGCGACGGCTGCGGGATTGTCGCCCTGCGCCTGCGCGGTTGCGCTGGAACTTTGGGCTCGGCCCGCCGCCAGGCAGACCTGGGGAAGGCTCAGAAGAACTGCTGTGAGCGAGGCCGCCAGCAGCGCGGCGCGGGGATTGCTCATCGTCCAATTCATGGTTTCATTCCTCCTCTTGTAATAAACAAGATCGTTGCGGCAGCCGCGAACTTCGCGGGGAAGGCCGGATTGCCTTCGAGCAACCCGGCAGCTTGCGGCCTGCCGTTCATCCGGATAGACACAAAACTTTGGAAAAGGTTGCGTGACCGTTTTTTTGCTTGGGGTTTGTGGCCGCCCACCCTAGCCGCGAAGACAAGCACCCGGCGAGGGTGGGGCACAACGGCCCGTGGCATCCCACCCTGATCTCTGATCCCTGCCCCCTGATCCCTTACTTGAAGCGCCGGGTTGCTTTGAGAACCACGGAGAATACGCCGGACTCGTCTCGGGCCACCAGCAAGGAGACCTGGCGGTTAACGGCCACCTCGGCCTGGATGAGCTGCTGGCTGGTGGTATTGACGTTGGTGGCGTAGGTGAGGGTGACATTGCGGCCCAACTGCTCCTCGACGATGATGCGCGAGGTGGAGTTACCCAGGGCGCCGAGGTAGTTCGGGTCCACCTTTACGGAGCCCGCGCCGAAGAGCTTTTGTACGCGAGAGCTGACGGTGGCGTTGAGAGCGCCGCCCAGCAGGGCGTCGGTGGTGGGATTGGCGAGGGATTGCTGTTGCTGTTCGGTGTAGAGGCGCTGTTGGCTCTCGGTGCGGCCCAGGGCAAGCAGGGCGACCACATCGGCCTCCGGCAGCGGGGGATCGCTGCGGTAAGTGACCGCCAGCTTCTCCGGAGTTCCGCGCAGGCCGAGGGTGATGTCGTAGTCCTCGACGCGGGCCGTGGCGTTCAGGTCGATGGAGGGTTCAATGCGGACCGGGTTGGTGAAGAAGATGTCGCCGCGCTGCAACTCGTAGCGGGTCCCGGCGATGACGCCGCTGCCCTCGGTAATGGAAATGCGGCCCAGCAGCGAGGGCGAGGCCACGGTGCCGCGCAGGCGGAGATCGACGTTGCCGGCCAGCTTGGCGTAGGCGTTCTGGAAGTTCAACTGCGGAGAAGAGGCGATGTGTACGTCCAGGCGGATGTGGTTGGAGGGGGCGTCAGGGGGAGCGATGGTCTCGACGGCGTTGGCCTCGGCGGCCAGGGCCGCAATGTCCAGATCGGAGCCAACGGCGAAGCGGGTGACGAGCACGTCGCCCGAGAGCAGCAGGTTGTTCTGGACTCCTTGCAGGTGAAGCGAAGCGTCGGCCAGGGAGCTGACCCCTTGCGGGTAGCGGATGCGAATTCCCGCTCCGGTTGCGGTCAAGTCGGCATAGAGGCCGTGCTGGTAGGCCAGGTAACCGGCGACGCTCAACTGTCCGCCGCCGCTTACGGCTGTCAGCGACTTGATCTCCAACCGGTTCTGGTTGAACTCCAGCGTTCCATGCAACTGGCTCAGGCCGTTGGGTACGTCCTCAAGGGAAAGCGCCGCGTCCTCGAAGTTGATTCGGCCCCTCAGGCCGGGATCCATCAGTGGGCCGTGCGCCTCCACCTGGAAGGTGGTATTTCCACTGGCGGTGAGGTCGGGGTCCAGCGTCTCGGCCACTTTCAGATTGATTGCCCCGCTGGCCTCAACGTCCAGTTCGTGGTTGCCCTTGAGCGAGAGGCTTCCGTGGGCGTGCAGGTCGGTCTCTTCGCCGGTCACGTGCAGCGGGTCGAGATGGATGAAGGCATGGTCGAGCGTGGCATGAAGGCCGCCCTCGCTGTTGAGATGCACGCCGGAGACGGTGAGGGCCAACTGCCGCAGGCTGGCCTCGCCGCGCAGATCGGAGAGCCGCGCCAAAGGCCCCTGGATGGTGACCGTGCCGGCCAGCGCGGACTCCCCGCTGAGGCCCTGAATGTGGGCCAGCTTGAATAGCGCGCCAATATTGAACCGTGAAAAGTCGAGTTTTGCCTGGGTGGAGTAATCGCCGGTGAGCGCTGTCTGGCCGTGCGCGGTAAGTTCGGCCGCCTCCAGCCGGGCGGTCAGATCGTAGGTGACAGCGCGGTTGGCGGTGCGCGCGGTCAAATCCATCTCGCCCAGCGCTTCTCCGCCGAGCGCCAGATTGGCCAGCGTGGCTTGGACTTCAAGGCGCGGGTCGTCGAGCGTCCCCGAGCCTTGCAGGGTAAACCCCAGCTCGCCGGTCACGGCCAAGCCGTAATCCCGCAGACCTTCAATGCGGGCGAGGTCGATCCCCGCGCCTTTGGCGTCCAACTGGAGGCGGTGCGACGGGAGGTCATAGCTTCCCGTGGCCGCAATCCTGCCGGCATCTTCGCTCACCGTCAACGAGGTCAGCTGGATGGTCTGGTTGGCGATCTTCCCCTGCGCCCGGATGCGGGCAACCGGTTCGCCGAATACGCTACCTTTGTCCATCTCGACCCATCCGCCGCCCTCCAGCGCACGGATGGGTCCGTCGAGTTGAAACTGGACATTCAGCGCGCCCGCCACGGGCAATTCCTGCCCGGAGAATTGCCGCAGATCGTCCATGCCAAGCTGGCTGGCGCGCAGGCGGAGATGAAGCATTGAATTGGCGTCGAAGAGCAGAATGGGTCCCGAGCCTCGTGCGGCGCTGACCGCGCCTGCGGCCAGGCTGCCGTTGAGGGCGATTTCAGTGTTCCCGCGGCACAGCAGGCCGTGGGCGATATCAATCCGGACGGACGAGTAACTGCCGGTCGCCTCGACCGAATCCAAAAGAACGGATTGGGGCAGGCGGGGGCTGGTGGTGGAGACCGGCGGCAGATCGACGGCCACTTGCGTGGCCCTCGCGTTGCCCGCAAGCCGCGGATCGAGCAGCGATCCGGACCACGTGCCGTTAAAATCCGCCTGGCCGTGAAGCGCAATAGGCAAGGCGGCCGTTCCCGTCTTGCCGTTGCGGGTCAATCCCAGGTCGCTTAGAACGGTGGCGAACTCGCCAAGGTTGCCGGTATGGAAATCCACGGTGAGCGCCGAGGGGCTGACCATCGGATACGCGCCCAGATGGCCGCGCGCATCCAAATGGCTGGAGGGCAGGTCAAGCTCCAGCTTGCGCAGATCGACGGCGCCATCGCGCTGAGTGTAGGTGGCATCGACCAGGCCACCGGCGAGAACTTCGCCTTTGGCGGCCTGCGCCGGTGGGGTGAGGCTCAGCAATGCCTCCACGGAGAGGGTGCGATTGTCGCCTTTTGTCCAGAGCGCCGTGGCGGGGCCGTTGAGGCGGGCGTCGAAGCCGAGATGCTGGAAGGGCGGATCGCAGACCATTTCCAGCAGCGTGTCAAGGGCAACATTTTTGAATCGAGCTGTTACCTTGCCATTGACCGGGATGGTGATCAAGTCGGGCGGCGGCTGCGGATGGGCCGCGGAGCGAACGTAGCCGCCGATCTTGCTGGGAGGCAGAGGCAGCCAGTGAACCAGCGAGAGATCGCCGTCAATCTCGCCGCCTTGGCGCAGACGGGCAACGATCGAGGTGATCAGGAGTTGCTCGGGATCGGCATGAATGCGCGTATCCAACTGGAGTCCGGTGGCCACAACGCCGGTGCCGATGTAGGAAGCGCCATCGACATGGAGGCTTCCATCGATGCGAAAACCGTCAGCCTCTCCCGCTCCGGTGAGGTCGAGATGGGCAAGGCCCTCAGGCGTAAAAGGGTAGCCGGTGATGGAGTCCACCAGCCGAAGGTCCAGCTCGCCCACGGCCTTGCCTTGCCAGCGGGGATGGGCAAAGTCGTCCAGAGAGCCGGAGATCTCCAGCGTTCGATCCTTGATGCCGGAGCCGCGGGCGGTGATGCGCAGGGATGGCACCGAGAGCGCGGTGCGCGTCAGATCCAGCGTGGCCTGAATGAATCCCTGGACCGGGTGCGGCGCCTTGGCCGATTTGGATGAAGGGCCGCGAGCGAGCATCAAATCGCGGACTCCGGCCTCGATGCGATAGCTCTCCGGATGACCGCTCACTGCGGGAATGTAGGCCATGCGCAGGGAGAGGTCGCTGGCGTCGAAGTCGAGGGGAATGAACCGATCTTGGAAGTCGAAGGCGGCGGCGCGATCTTCGTAATCCAGAACGCCCCGCTCAACCGCGATGTGCCCGGTCTTCAGGTCGAAGAACTTGTCGAGCGCGGGCTCGCCGGACTTTCTCTTCTTGCGGGGTTGGGGCTGGTTGGTCGAGCCGTCGAGGTAGACGATGAGGTGCAATTGGGGCCGGGAGATCTCCAGATCGCGCAGCAGGATGCGCGGGCTCCAGAAATCCAGTACGCTCAGGCGCACGCGCAGGTTCTCCACCTGGACGTAGGGCGCCTCGCCGGGAGCTTCAAGCCCGTGCAGGACCATCCCGCCCGCATCGGCCTCCAGATTGAGCAGATGCCAGTGAAACGAGGCGATTTCGGCGCGCCCGCCGGTGGATGCCTCCAGCTCGTTCACCAGGCGCCGGCGGACCAGGTTTTCAAATGCGGCCGAACTGGCCCAAAGATAAAGGCCCAGGAGAGTTATGGCCAGCAGAATCGATGCGCCGGCCATCGTCAAAGGAAGATGGCGCAGGAAGAAGCGGCGCAGGCGGCTCGGACGAAGCGGCTCCGGCGCGGCCTCTGAGTCTGCCGCGACCGGCTCCGGCAGATCGGGCTGAGGAGTTCCGGCGGGAACAGGAGGCGTGGATTCGGGATCGCTCATGCGCCTCCTTTATCGTCCTGAGCGGAGGGACGCCCGGCCGAAGGACCTGTCCCGCTCTGCGGCTCAGGGGTTTCGAGCGATGGATCAAGGACTTCCACGTCGCCCAGCTTGCGCAGGTTTTTGAGCCAGTCGTTGAAGAGTACGTTCACCTGCCGCTGCAGGAGAATCTCTTCAATGCGTGGCGCCACCTCGGCCAGCGGCGGAATCGCTTCGCCCGCCGCGTACTGGGGCAGTAGCGTTTCGTGGTAGTAGGCCTGGATCTCCTCCGGGGAGATGCGAATCCCCAGCCGGAAGCGCTCTTCAATGAAACGCAGAATCTGAATCCGATAGCGCAGATAGGTCTGGACCCGCTCCGGCGTCAGTCCGTGCGCGGCCAGAAACGCCTTCCATCCCTCCTCCGAGGCGCAGTTAAAGTGCACGCAGGCGGGCACCTCCTTGCGAATCTCCTTGAGCCGGGCATCAAGCTCGGCCTGAGGAGGCTCGACCGCAAGCGCGTCCTCCTGGCGAATCTGCTGTTGGATCAGCGCGCGGCTGATCAACTGCTCTAGGGCAGTCCTTGGAGTAAGAGCGGCGAGTCCGGCCCGGCCAGGGTCCAGCACCGCCAGCCGTATCTCGTCGTCCACGTCGCTGGCCAGGATAGCCTGGTTGTTTACCACGGCCACCACCCGGTCGAGAACCACGGTATGTGCCGGCTGAGGCGCCGGGGCCGTCTCTTGAGCCGGTCCCGAAGCTGCTCCAGCGGCGGCCAGACACGCCGCCATCGCCCAGACGCAAGCGGGTCCGAAGCCGCTCTTGAACCGAATTGGAGTCCGTCCGCTCATCAGAAGCTCTGCCCCAGACTGAAGAAGAAATTGAAGTGGCCCTCTTCCCCCAGGTGAGGTTTCAAGTCGTAATACGGCACCTGGGGGTTGGCGCTTACCGCCTTCAGCGAATAATCGGTATTCACCGGATAGATTGGCGGATTCAGGTTATAGCTGAAATCGAACCGGATGGGTCCGACCGGCGTGTGGTAGCGCAAACCCAGCCCCGGCGTGTGGGAGAAGTAGTTGAAGCTGCACGTCCCCTGCTGGCCGGTGGAAGCGTTGTGGCCGGAAGGGCTGTAACCGGTGGGAGGAGGGCCCGGAGAAGCCAGGTCCTTGCAGTTGTTGCGCAGAGGTTGGCGGACCCGGAGGGCGCTGGCCCAGGCGTCGCCCGCGTTGGTGAAGACGTTGCCCATGTCGTGGAAGAGCACCAGGCTGACCGTGTTGCCGAGCCAGGGGAGCGTGGGGGGAGGCAGCCGCAATTCGGTGCTCTCGGTCAGCGCGCCCGCTCCGCCGATGGGATAGCCCGTCTCCGGGTCGCGCGGCCCGGCCGAGTTCTGGCCGAAGCCCCGCAGCGAAGTTGCGCCGCCCGAATACAGACGCTCGGGAAGGGGAATCAACTCATCTTCAGCTTTGCCGAAGGCCCGCTCCTGGCCGTAGCGCGTGTTGCGGGCCAGCACGAAGCGGCCTTTAGCGAAGCCGTAATAACTCGAATTCGAGAGATCGAGGCGATTGAATTCGACCTGCGCGCCAAAGCCTTCCGAGGAGACGAAATCCTGAAAGCTGGTGTAGGTGCCGCGATGCGCATCGAGAGGCGAATCGCGAGTATCGCGAATCCAGGTCAGAGCCGGACCCGCCACGCGCACCGCCGTGGAGAGCTCCTTGATCGCGCCCGGCCAGACCTGCAAGCTGGCGGCATCCACCTTGACGCGGCGGAAATCGAATTCATAGATGAGGGTGTTGGCTTTGGAGATGCGTGAGCCCGGCGTATTGAAGTGTTCGGTCCAGCGTACTCCGGTTTCCAGCTTCGAAGCGACGTAGGTGGAGACATCCAGGCTGTTGGCGTAGCCCCCGGACCAGGTCAGGCCGAAGTTCCGGTTGCCCTCGAAGTGCGGGTTCTGAAAGAGCAGGTCGATCTTCTGCTCCAGCAGGCCGTAGGTGCCGCGCAGCGAGGCCGATTGCTCCCGCCCGAAGAGATTGTTGCGGGTAATGTCGGCCAGCACACGGGGGCTCACGCCCGTCTTGCCGTTGGGGTTGCAGGCGACACCGGCCGCATTGGCTCCGCCGCAGTTGTTGTGCGGCGTTCCGGTCTGGGCCTCGAGACCGAAGCCGTAGGTCAGGGCCCAGCGGCGCGCCTCGGTTGCCTGCAAGAGCACGGTCTTGTAAGTTTCACCCCCGGCGGGGTTCTCGATGGCGGTATCGATCTCGCTGAAAAGGGCAAAGTCGTAGAGATTGCGCTGCGTCTCCATCAGGGCCGCCTCATTCAACGGGTCGCCGGAATGCAGCGTGATCGCCTTGGCAACCGTCTCCGGGCGGGTGTAATGCAGCCCGGTCAGCAGCACATTCCGCACAAAGATCTGCCGGCCCTCGGTGATGTGAAAGGCCACGTCCACGCGGCTCGCGTCGGCCGGTTCAATCTGTTGGGAGACCTCCAGCCGCGCCTGGTCGAATCCCCGGCTCATATAGCGGGTCAGCAGCGCGTCGCGGTCGCCGGCCAGGTTCTCCGGCGAAAGCAGTTGTCCGGCCACGGTATTCAGCAGCGGCGTCAGCGTGGCGGCATCCAGATGTTCGTTTCCTTCCAGGCGCACGGTACCCACGCGCAGTTGAGCGCCCTCGTCAATGTGGTAGACCACGGTGAGCGAAGCTGTTTTTCCCGCCTTGGTCACTTCCGCGCTGGTCTCCGGGGTGACTTTCACCTGCGAGAAGCCGTTGTTCTGGTAAGCGGCCTGAAGACCGTTGACGTCGGCGGAGACCAGAGCCTGACTGTAGGCGCCGTGGCGGTCGAGACTATCGGCGGCATGAACGCTGAGCAGTTTTTCCAGTGTTGCGGAGTCGAAGTAGCGGTTGCCGGCGACCGTGACCCGCTCCACGCGCCGCCGGGCTCCGAGCCGCACCTTGTAGAGGATTGTCACTTGGTCGGCGCTCGGGGTTTTCTGCTCATGCTCCACCTTCGCGTCGAAGTAGCCCTGGCGCTGGTAATAGTCCCGCAGCCGGCGATTGCCCTCGTTGAGCAAGTCCTCGTCCACGCTGCCCTCCTCGAAGATGGGAATCGTCTTTTTGAGCTGATCCGGGCTGAGGCTGGCGCCCTCGACCTGCAATCTGACAACCGGCCCCGGATTGGCGGAGAAGCGAAAGCTGTCGCGGTTGGTCTCCGCTGTGTATTGCTCGGATTCCAGCTTGATCTCAGCTTCCAGCCGCTCCTGGCCCTGATAGTGCTTGAGCACCCCGGCCAGTGCGCGGTTGCCGGTTTCGCGGTCCACGCTCGAATCCGCCTTCAACCGCGCATAAGAGCGAAAGGCGTCCGTGCTCATCCCAGGGTCGCCCGTCACCGCGACGGCGCCTACCCGCGCCTGCGAGCCGCTGACCACATGGAACGCAATGTCAACCAGTTGCTCCGCCGGGTGGGCTGTCAAGGTGTGCGTAATCGCCGGCTGGTGGAAGCCGTTTTGGGCCAGGGTCGCGCGCATCTGTTCCAGAGCCTGATCGAGTTTGGCGGGGGTGAACCGGGCGCCGGGCGCCAGTTGGCTGGCGCGCTCAAGCTGTGTATTGACCGTCGCGCCCTTGGCGCCGTCCACGCTGACCCGGCCGATGAAGCTCCGCGGCGTTCCGCGAAAGGCTAGCTCCACGCCGCTTGCATCGCGCCGGCCTTCGACCGCAATGGTTTCAAACAGGCCTGTCGAAAAGAGCTGACGCAGGCTCTTCTTCAGATTCTGCGAGCTCAGAGGTGCTCCCTCGGCTTGGGCCAGGTGGCCGGGCAGCGGGGCCAGGCGCTCGGCGGAAACCCCGTCGAAGCGGATGCTCCGCACCGGCAAACCCTCCCACTGAATCAGCGAGTCGGAGGGCGTCTGCGCCGCCGGATTGGCTTCCGAGCCGGGAGTCGTAACTCCGCCCGCCAGGCTCTGGCTCCAGCCGCCGGCTATGTTCGCAATCCCGAAGGCAGCGAGGCAAGCCAGGAGAGTGCAGAACCCTGACCGCTTGCTGCATTCGCACCGCGGCTTTGCCTTCAAGACCATATCTCCCAAAAGATGGGGAACCAAGCCCCGTTGCACTACGGGGCTGACTTCGTCAGTACTCAGTCGTCCGCGACTCCAGATCCCTGCCCTCTATACTAACGAGGAAGAGCGCCCAGTGCAGCGGGATCGGGTTGCACTTTGATTCCCTCCGCTGGCGTATCGTGTATTCCAGGCTTCCCATTGCCCCATCTCCCAGCATTGCTCCGCCTCCGCTCTTGATCTCGCTCACTTCTCTCGCGATTTGGCCGATACACCCTTCGAGCAGCCAGTGCCCAACGGGTAGTCGAGGGGCCCGTTCGCGTCTGTCTCCGGTTTGTTCGTCCCGGCTCGAAAAAGCCCCGGTTTGAGCAAATCCCGCAAGGGGTGAAAGGACCGCCGAACCGCACTGCAGCCTGGGAACCGCACCCTGGATTTGACCGTAAGTTGGAGGTGTGCGCGATTTGCGGAAGGAGGAAAGATCATCGAAAGCAAGATCATTTCCTGAAACTTTCGGAACTCTGCGTGGTCTAATGAAGATAAGTTGATACAAGGAGACTCAATGTCAAACCAGTACCCCCTTCCGCCGGCTCCCAAAATCCCTCCTGAAAAGGACGCCCTCGGCGTACGTAGGGTTGCCGTTCTGCCGGTCCGGGATACCGTGCTGTTTCCCCACGCGGTGCTGCCGCTGACGGTGGGCCGGGAGAGTTCGATCCAGTTGATCGAATCGTTGGGCGAGGAACGGGCTATCGTGGTGACGGCCCAGTTGGACGCGCGGCTGGATTCGCCCAAGCCCGCCGACCTGCACGATGTGGGGACGCTGGCGACGGTGCACAAGATCGTGCGCATGCCCAACCAGAGCCGCTTCGTCTTCACCGAAGGCGTGGAGCGCGTGCGCCTGGTGCGCTACTCGCAGACTGAGCCATTCATGGTGGCCGAGGTCGAGGTTTTGCAGGATACCGAACCGGTGGCTACCCCCGGCGCGCAGGCCCTGGTGCGCAACGTCATCGGGCAGTTCCAGCAGATCGTCGCCGACTCCCCAACGCTCTCCGATGAGCTGCGGACCATCGCCGCCAACATCGAGGAGCCCAGCCGCCTCGTGGACTTTGTGGCCTCTTCGCTGCCCTTCCTGACCACCGACGACAAGCAGCAACTGCTGGAGACGCCCGGCATTGGAACCCGGTTACAGCTCCTGAACCAGCATCTGGCCAAGGAGATCGAGGTGCAGCAGTTGCGCACCAAGATTCAGTCCGAGGTGCAGGACCAGGTGCAGCAGTCGCAGCGCGATTACTACCTGCGCGAGCAGCTCAAGGCCATCCAGAAGGAGCTGGGCGAACAGGACGATGGGCAGCGCGAGACCGACGAGTTGCGCCAGAAGATCGATGCCGCCGGAATGCCGGAGGACGTGAAGAAAGAGGCCATCAAGGAACTGACGCGCCTCGGGCGCATGTCTCCGATGGCCGCCGATTATTCGCTCACTCGCAACTACATCGAGTGGCTGGCCATCCTCCCCTGGGCAAAGAGTTCCGGCTCGAAGATCGACATCGGCAAGGCCAAGGAGATTCTCGACGAGGATCACTACGAGCTGAAGAAGGTCAAGGACCGCATTCTCGACTACCTGAGCGTGCTGGAGTTGAAGCCGGACATGAAGGGGCCGATCCTCTGCTTCGTGGGGCCGCCGGGAGTGGGCAAAACCAGCCTGGGCCGCTCCATCGCGCGCGCCCTGGGCCGCAAGTTTCAGCGCGTCTCGCTGGGCGGCATGCATGACGAAGCGGAGATTCGCGGCCATCGCCGCACCTACATCGGCGCGCTCCCCGGCCAGATCATCCAGAGCATCCGCAGAGCGGAAACCAACGATCCGGTGATCATGCTGGACGAGGTGGACAAGCTGGGCCGCGACTTCCGCGGCGATCCGGCGTCTGCTTTGCTAGAGACACTCGATCCGGAGCAGAACTATACCTTCCGCGACAACTACTTGGATGTGCCCTTCGATTTATCCAAGGTGCTCTTCATCTGCACTGCCAACATCCTGGACCCGGTCCCGCCCCCGCTGCTGGACCGCATGGAACTGATCTTCCTGCAGGGCTACAGCGAGGACGAGAAGATGCACATCGCCTTCCGCTACCTGATCCCCCGGCAGATCAAGGAGAACGGCATTTCGGCCGAGCAGATCGAGTTTCCCGAGGATGCGGTGCGCCACATCGTCCGCCACTACACGCGCGAGGCTGGCGTGAGGAAGCTGGAGCAGACGCTCGGTACAGTCTGCCGTAAACAGGCGCGGCGCGTCGTCGAGGGGCACACGGAAAAGCTCATTGTGACCCGCGAGACGCTCAAGGAGTTCCTGGGCGGCATCCAGGTACGCGTGGACACCGAGGTCGCCGAGCGCGTCAAGCGCCCCGGCGTGGCTGTTGGGCTGGCTTGGACTCCGGCCGGCGGCGACATCCTCTTTATCGAGGCCAACAAGATGAAGGGCAAGGGAAACTTCGCCATGACCGGGCAGATCGGCGAAGTGATGCAAGAGTCGATGCAGGCCGCGCTGACCTGGGTGCGCTCGAACGCCGCGAGTCTGGGGCTGGCGGAAGACTTCACCAAAGAGACCGACCTGCACATTCACGTGCCTTCCGGAGCGATTCCCAAGGACGGTCCCTCGGCCGGAGTCACCATGGCCACGGTGCTGGCGTCGCTGCTGACCGACACGCCGGTGCGCCCGCTGACCGCCATGACCGGCGAGATCACCCTCAGCGGGAACGTGCTGCCGGTGGGAGGCATCAAGGAGAAGTTCCTGGCCGCGCGCCGTGCCGGAGTCGAGACGATCATCCTGCCCGCCGAAAACCGCCAGAACGTGGAAGAGGACCTGACGCCGGAGCTGATCGAGGGTGTCACGATTCACTACGCCAGCCGCATCGAAGACGTGCTCGCCGTGGCCCTGCCGCTGTTGAAAGCAAGGCCGGATACGCAGTCGGCGGCCGAGCGAACGGAGGTCCCCGTGGGTTCCGTGGTGTGAACTGGTCAGAACGTCGCGTGGTTTCTCAAGCCTCAGACTCGAATGCCTTCGCGATGGACAGCAGGCGCTCGGTCTTATCGACCGAGCGCCGGAACCGACTATCCCCCGCAAATCTTCCGCGCCAGCAAATCCGCAACCTCGGTATAGGGGGAATGGCTTCGAGCTGTCCGGTATTCGGATTGCACCACAACGAGTGCGAGCCGCCTTTGTGAATTCGTTCCGCATGGAAAGCGTATAGAACGGAAACACTCGTTACGGACTTACCGCCTAAAGTGCGCGATGGGCCATGGCGGTCCAGTCTCTCGCGGGAAGAACTAGGCTTCTGTTCCAAGAAACGGCAACTTTGGTGCCTTGGGGCCTGTTGAAAGCGGCGAATGTGCCGATAAGAGGCAAAGAGTCCAGTGCGCTTGAAGCGCGGGGAAAGCGGTGACCATGGCGACCACATCTCTTGTAACTCCGTTGCATCTGTCTGGAAACACGACGGATATCCAGAATGCTCAACTTCAGGAGTTTCTCGGAGCTGCCGCCCAGACAGCTTATCTTGCGGCCATCGAGCAACTGGACCGGAGCAGCGCCCAAACCGTGATCGAGATGGCCAAGAAGCTCAAGTCCGAGGTCGCCGATTCGGTTGTGGAGATCATCCAGCGGCACACGATCAGCGACAAGTACAAGGACGAGGAGGTGGGCTCGAATCGCGTCTATCCTCCCACCTACCGGGTGCGGCCGGTCGAGGCCCAGGTCACGGAGTTGCGCAAACTCTTTCCCTCGCTGGGCAATTGCATGGAAAAGCTGGCGCGCAAGCCGCTTTTGACGGGCGCCGAGGCCTGGTTCGCGATTCCGCGCTGGCAGGCGCTAGCTCCCACATACAATGAGGCGGTGGAGTTGGTGCTGGGCGTTCTGGCCACAAAACGCAGATTCCAGAATCGCATTATTGGCCGCCTGGGGCCGAAATATCTGCGCCAATCCGAGCGCTCCAAGCTGGCTGAGAAGATCCTCGCCGATCAGCAGCAAGGCAATGACTTGGTGGTGATGGCCGCTCAATTCGGGATGCTGCATCGGGGCTGCTCGGCGCGCCGCGCCCGCGTGGCCATGGCCGGCAACGAATTTGGCCTGGGCGTCTTTACTCTTGCCTGCATG
The DNA here is from genome assembly GCA_049522975.1 of Occallatibacter sp. Taxonomy (GTDB): domain Bacteria; phylum Acidobacteriota; class Terriglobia; order Terriglobales; family Acidobacteriaceae; genus Telmatobacter. Next base: position 59,680 of record JBEKNI010000007.1, read on the forward strand.
CTTCTGACCCACTCCGAGCGGCTCTCCGCCGAAGACACGCTGATGATCGACTGTGGCGGCGATGAATACTCCATGTATGGGGACTACGTCTTCGATCGCGTTCCCCTCTTCGACTACGACATCTCCGGCATCGAGTTCAGCATGTTCTATGAAGACCGGTCGCGCAACCTCTGGGGCACGCCCACGGGGTTCCTGTACAGGTTCTCCTGATTGCGCCGAATCACCCAAAGCTAGGCAACGCCCGTCCGCCAGCTGGGCTGGGGATGATGCTGCGCATTTGCTCTCCGCGGCGCTGGTTCAATCTTTTCAATCCTGCTTGCCGAAGAGCTCTGGGACGCGACTGCCTGGCGGCGCGGATGCAGTATCCTCAGTTTCGTGGACATGGTCTCTTCCAAGCCCGCTGACCTCGACTTGCCCGTTCCCTGCGAGAAGCCATCCACAGCGGCCGAAGACGCGGCAACTCCAATTCCGGCGCTCCCGCAAAGCCTCGTCCAGGAGCTTTGGAGCATAGCAGAGGCAGAGACCTGCGGCCTGAGCGTGGAAGAGTTCGGCGGCATTCTCCAATCCGTTGGCGAAAGAGTCAACTATGGTCTTCCGCCCGGCGTTCTTTCCGATACTGCCAGAAAAGCGACATTCTTCCGTTCCCTCCATCTTTGCGAACTGGCGCTGGCTCATGGCTGCGCCCTCGGCCGCGAACTTGCATGGGAGCGATTCCTGCGCCTCTATCGCGCCCCGCTGACCCATGCGGCCATCGCGATTACAGGTTCCGCAACGCTGGGCCAGGAGTTGGCCGACTCGGTCTACGCCGAATTGTTCGGTCTGCGTTCGCGCGATGGCCAGCGCACTTCCCCGCTGGCCTCCTACACCGGCCGCGGGTCGCTCCTGGGCTGGCTGCGGACCACACTCGCGCAGCGCAGCGTAGATCGCCATCGCCGCACGTATCGCGAGGCTCCGCTGGACGGCTTCGACGCTCCCGCCCCCGCACCCGCCTTGGTCTCCGCGCAGCCGGGCCATCTGGAGGTTGCCCTTGCCCGGACCCTCCGGAGTCTGGGGGCCGAAGACCGCTATCTGCTCTCGGCTTATTACCTCGACCGCCAGACTCTGCTCGAAGTCGGCCGCATCCTCGGCGTTCACGAAGCTACCATCAGCAGAAGGCTGAAGCGGCTGCTGGCCGATCTTCGCAAGCGACTGCTTCAAAACCTGCAATCCGGCGGCCTGAGCAAGCGAGCCGCCGAAGAAGCGTTGGGCGCCGATCCCCGCGACATTGAAATAAACCTGCGCGCGCTGCTGCAAACTTCCCAGACCGGGCCGTTCTTCGATCAGAAGGCTGGGGCGGCGACCGCATCGGAATCCCTATGAGCGAACTTCTCCAATTCGGGCCTCATCCTGACGCGGACCAACTCAGCGCGTTCGTCGAGCAGGCTCTGCCTGCCGATGAGCGGGAGCGGACGCTGGCTCACCTGGCCGTCTGCCCCGAGTGCCGCGCCGTCGTCGCGCTTTCGTTGCCGCCGATGGACGAGCCCGTTCGGCCGCTCTCCGGACCGGCCAGAGATGGCTGGGTCCGCTGGTTCTCCGGCTGGAATCTGGCCTGGTCCACCGCCGCGCTGGCCGCGACGATCCTTTTCACGGTCTACGTCTACCGCGCCGCAACAACCCGCAATGTGCCGGCCCAGACGGCTCATTCCCAGCCCTCCGCGTCCACAGCCGTGCCGGGGCGTCCGGCTGAGCCTGCGCCGCTGCCTCCCGCGAACCCTCAGGAAATCGGCCAACTCCAGAGCAATGCTGGCGCTTCGGCTCCGCGGAGCAATGCACCGGCAGAGAAACCCCAGGCGATTGCCGCGCTCCCGCTCAGCGGGCGCAACCTGTCTGTACTTGCCGCGCCTTCAGCCGTGCCAGGCGAATCTCGCGTACCGGCAAATAACCTCATGGCCGCAAAAAAGGAAGCTCCGGCTGAGATGCCCGCGCCGCCAGCGGCCTTCGGCGTTGCCAGGGCAGAAGCTCCGGGCGGAAGCGCGTCGCAGCCTTCGCTCTCTACCCCTCGTCCTTCAACCGAAAACAAGGTCAGCGTCAGCGCCGGCATCGCACCCCAGGCCGAAGCCTTCATTCTCAAGAATGCTGCTCCTCCGGAATCGGTTACTGTCAATGCGGACAAAGTGACCGTTGAGACGGCCAGCGCGACCGCTGGCGAGGTTATCACTGGAGCGCAAGTCAGGGAATTGCCTTTATCAGGCGAGAATCTCGTCTCACTCACGTGTGTTCATTCCGGAGCTGCGCCGCAGAAGCCTCAATGTCCTGAAATCCGTTTGCCCAGCCGTCTGCCTGCTATTTCCACGGTTGCGCAGCAGCGCCTGGTGCTGGCCATCGACGCGAACAACGCAGTCTTTTTGAGCCGCGATACGGGCAAGCGCTGGAAGACGGTCCGTGCGCCATGGACGGGCCGAGCCGTCAAGGCTGCTCTGATCTCGTTAGAGAGCGGACGCGGGCCGGAGTCCGAAACGGCGACGGGGGGAACGATGGGTGCGCTCTACTCCGACAAAGAGTCGCTTGCCGGGAAGGTAGCGGGCAGTTTGACCGGCATCGTTACGGATCAGACTGGCGCGGTTATCCCCGGCGCATCGGTGGTTGTTGTCAACCTCGCAACCGGCGCAAAGCGGAGCGTGAAGACCGGCTCCACTGGCCGCTACCTGGTCAGCGGTCTCGCTCCGGGAAACTACAAAATCGAAGCCAGTGCTCCCGGCTTCAAGATGTTTGTGCAGACCGGCGTCAACGTCGAGGTCAACCGCGAGATCGCGGAGAATCTCTCCCTCGCTCTGGGTGCAGTCACCGAAGCAGTGACCGTGCAGGCCGATGCAGTCCAGGTGGAAACCACCTCGCCCGCAGTCGGCGAGATCACGCCTCCGCCAAATACAACTGCAAAGCCCGCCGACAAGTTGCGCGCAAAGCCTGCCGCTTCCGCGCCGACGCCTCCGGTCTTCGAGATTACGACCGATAGCGGGGAACGCTGGATGAGCACCGACGGGCTGACCTGGACGCGCCGATAGCCGCGCGTCGCCGCGCAAAATTCTTTTTTCTTTCCTGCAAGTTTCCCAAATTGCCACGTTCTCCGGATAGAAAGCCGCCAGCTGCCCCTCAACCGGCGACTCTGAGGAGAAACCGCATGAACCTCCGCCGTCCCGATCGCTCGCTTCGTTTGGCCCGCATCCTGTCTTCGATTCTGCTCTTCGCCGTCGCTGCGCTCTCGCAGGAGCCGGACCGGCGTATGGCCGCGGAATACGCGCGCGGAAGCCTTGTCGTCACCATTCCTTATCACTCGGAGCAGGCAGCCTCAGGCAAGCTGACTGTCGAGATCCTTGACCCGGAGGACCACGCGCTGGGCCGCACCGAAGGCGAAATCCAGATCGCCAAAGGCGACGGCGTCTGGCAGCGGACAATCCGCCCCGAGCAGCCCATCCCCTTCGAGGAGATCGTCTGGCAGCGCGTCCGCTACCGCTTCGAGCCGAGCGGCGGAGGCCAAGGCGTCATTGAGGGCGTCGAATCCATCTCGCAAATTCTCCGCCGGCCCGTCGTCCACATTCTTGGCCAGAAAGAATACCTTGCCGGCAGCCGCGCCGCGATTCGCGTCCTGGTCTCCGACTCCCAAAGCAGCCAGGCGCAGGCAGGCTCGCTGCGCATCGACCTTCTGATTCCCAACCGAGAGCCGCTGGCGCTCTTCTCCGGCAAGCTCGACCGTCGCGGCGCCGTCGAGGCCGGCTTCCTCTTTCCCGCCGGACTCGCCGGCAAGTGCACACTTCGTTTCGTGGTCGAGACTTCCATCGGCACAACCGAAACCACCGAGCCTGTCGAGCTGAAGGAGAAGGCTTCGATTCTTCTCACCACCGAGAAGCCGATTTACCAGCCCGGCCAGAGCATCCACGCTCGCGCGCTGGCGCTGGACCGAGCCAGCTCACAGGCCGCCGCCGGCCGCAAGCTGACTTTTGTGGTGGAAGACTCGCGCGGCAACAAGGTCTTCCGCAAAGCCACCGAGACCGACAGCTTCGGCATCGCCTCGGCGGAGTTTGCCTTGGCCGATGAGGTCAACCTGGGCGCATATCATCTGCGCGCGCTGATGGGCGATCCGGAGGCGCCGGCGAACACCGCCGAACTGACGTTCACGGTCGAACGTTATGTTCTTCCCAAGTTCAAGGTGGAGATTGAGTTTCCCCAGAAGGACGGCAAGCCCCGGCGCGACTACCACCCCGGCGAGCACGTGATTGGTACGGTGCGCGCCAACTACTTCTTCGGCAAGCCCGTCGCGAATGCTGAGATCGCCGTGAAAGCCAAGGGCATGGACGTCGCCGTCTTCGAGGCGGGTGCATCGAGCGGCGCGACGGACGAGAGCGGTGTCTATCGCTTCGACCTCACGCTGCCCGATTCCTTCGCCGGACGTCCGCTCAGCCAGGGAGCGGCCAGCGTGCTCATCGAAGCCACCGTCAAGGACTCCGCCGCGCACACCGAGAGCCGCGGCGAGCCGATCACCGTAAGCCAGTCGCCGCTGCTGATTACCGCGGTTCCCGAGGGCGGAACGCTGATTCCCAACATCGAAAATGAGGTGTTTATTCTTGCTTCGTATCCCGACGGAAGCCCGGCCCGCACCGCAATTACAGTTCACAACCCGGAGGATATTGGCCCCATCCCGTTGATCGGCGACCAGTCCGCGCACGACATGCATCTGCTCAGCGATTCCGCCGGCATCGCCGTCCTCCGCATCAAGCCGCGCCGCGGAATGGAGTCGCTGCGCATCGCCGCCGACGATCATCGCGGCAACCGAGTCTCGACTACTGTTCACCTCCAAACTCGCGGCGGCGCGGACCAGATTCTTCTGCGCGCTGACCGCGCCGTCTTCAAGGCCGGCGAGCACATCCAACTCAAGGTGCTTTCTACTCGCGCCCGAGGCACGGCTTATATCGACTTCATCCGCAACGGCCAGACCATACTCACACGCGACCTGGATCTGGTGAACGGAGAGGCGGAGCTGGCCGTGGATGCGACGCCGGAGATGGCCGGCACGCTGGACATTGACACCTATCTCTTCGGCTCGAACGCCCAGCCCGTCGCCGACCATCGCCTGGTCTTCGTTCAGCCCGCCGACGAGTTGAAGATCGAGACCACCGCCGACGCCCCGGTCTACCGGCCCGGCGCGGAGGCTCGCGTTCACTTCCACGTAACCAATGCGCGCGGCGAGGGCGTTAGCGCGGCCATTGGTTTGGAGGCCGTCGATGAGGCGGTCTTCGCGCTGGCCGAAAAGCAGCCGGGCTTCGCCAAGGTCTTCTTCTATCTGGAGCAGGAACTGCTCAAGCCGCGCTACGAGATTCATTCGCTCTCGATGAACGGCATCGTCGAGAACGCGGACGAAGAGGAAGCCGGCGCGCAGGATCGCGCCGCCCGCGCGCTCTTCTCGGCCGCCGAGACCGTGAATCCCCACACGCTCGACACCGAGGCAGGACGCGCGCTGCCGCAGGCGAATTACGAGGAGTACCACCAGCGTTATCAGGCTGCATTTACGGATCAAGTCCGGCAACTCGCCGCGATCTTAAACAAAAAGAATCTCGACCACCTGACAAATGAGCAGATCGTCGATCAATTCGAGAAGCTTACCCTGGAGGACGGCTCACAGCCGCGCGACGCATGGAATACGCCCTTGCGCGTCCAATCCGCGGGCTGGCGCTGGGGTCAAGACCGCGTCTTCCTGGTTCAGAGCGCCGGACCGGATCGCCAGTTCTACAACTCCGACGACCTGAGCGTTTATCTCCGGGTGAGCGCTGGAGGCGTTGTCCAACAACCCGGAGAGCGCGGTTCAGTCGGCCTGCGCATCGAACATGATCGCGGTCCGGAGAACGGCCATGCCGAGGTCACCGGCACTGTCACGGATGTCACTGGAGCCGTCATTCCGGGCGCAACCGTCACGCTCCAGCAACTCTCGACTGCCGGCAAGCGCGCCGCTTACGCCAACAATGCCGGTCAATTCAACTTCGCCGCTCTGCCTGCCGGCCATTATCGCGCAACCATTTACTCTCCCGGATTCGTGAGCGCCTCCAGCAGCTTTTCGCTGCAGCCGCGCGACCGCGCCATTCTCTCCGTCACCCTGCAAATAGGCGCGGTAACCGAGATGGTGGCGGTGCAGGCCGACGCACTACAGGTGGAAGCCTTCGCGCCTGAGCCCTGGGACAAGGCTGCGGCAATCGGCGCGGGGGTAGCCGGCAATCTCATCGCGGGAGCCAAAGTGCGCGAGCTGCCACTCAACGGCGAGAACCTTGTCGAACTCAAGAAGGGGCTGTCTGGCCGCAACGATAAAGCTACCGGCGAAGCATCCTCGCCCGCCGCGCACGTGCGCTCCTGGTTCCCCGAGGCGCTCTACATCAACCCCGAAATCCTCACCGACGGCCGCGGCGACGCCAGCATCACCATCCCCATTGCGGACTCGATTACCACCTGGCGCATGGCAATGCTCGCCTCCACGCAGTCCGGCGCGCTGGGCAGCGCTAACTCCAGCCTCAAGGTCTTCCAGGATTTCTTCGTGGACCTCGACCTTCCCGTAACTCTGACCCAGGGTGATCGCGTCTCGATCCCTGTTGCGCTCTACAACTACTCCGGCAAGCCCGGCAAAGTCAGCCTCAAGCTTCAGCCGGAAGATTGGTTCGCGCTGGAAGACGACTCCTACGAAAAGACTGTACCGGTCGAATCGGGCCAGGTGGGCGGCGCGCAATTCACCCTCAGCGCGCGGCGCATCGGCAAATTCAAGCTCACGCTCTCGGCTCGCATGGATGGCGTGCGCGACAGAGACGCGCGCGAAGACATCGTCGTCCGCGAAATCGAAGTCATCCCCAACGGCCGCGAACAGAATATTGTCTTCAACGGCCGCCTCGACCACCGCGTTCACCACGATCTCGCCTTTCCCGCCGGCGCAATTCCCGATGCAACCAGCGTCCTGGTGCGCCTCTATCCCGGCCCGCTCAGCCAGGTCATCGAGGGAATGGACAGCATTCTGCGCATGCCCGGCGGCTGCTTCGAGCAAACCTCGTCGAGCACTTACCCCAATGTTCTCGCGCTCGATTACATGAAGCGCACCGGCAAGCTCACCCCGGAGATTCACGCCAAAGCCGAGGGCTACATCGCCAACGGCTATCAGCGGCTGCTCACCTTCGAGGTTCCCGGCGGCGGTTTCTCCTGGTTCGGTCAGGCGCCCGCCAACAAAATCCTCACCGCTTACGGCCTCATGGAATTTAGCGATATGTCCAAGGTTAGTAATGTCGATCCGAGGCTCATCGAGCGCACCGGCGCATGGCTGGCCGGCCAGCAGCAGCCCGACGGCAGTTGGAAGCCCGACACCTCTTTCATCAACGAGGGCGCAACCAATCGCTATAACTCCGATGTTCTGCGCATCACCGCTTACATTGCCTGGTCACTAAGTAATACCGGCTACCAGGGCGCGGTTGTCGAGCGCGCCAAGCGCTTCATCGAATCCCATGTGGATTACAAACCTGACGCCTACACGCTGGCCGTCATCGCCAACTTCGCCGCGGATTACGGCAAGGATCGCGAACTCACCCGCCGCTCCATGCAGGCCCTCGTCGATGCGCGAACCGAAAAGGACGATCAAGTCTTCTGGAGCGCCGAAGAGACCGGCGTCTACTCCACCGGATCGAGTGCGGCGGTTGAAACCACGGGCCTCGCCGCGCAGGCCCTGCTCAAGTGGGGACAAGCTTCGGAGACCGTTCGCAAATCTCTCAGCTATCTCTCCTCGAAAAAGCAAGCCGCCGGCAACTGGGGCACCACGCAGGCCACCATCATGGCTCTGCGCGCGCTTTTACTGGCATCGCAGCTCAGCGCGTCGGATGTGCGCGGCACGCTCGAGATCCTCCTCGACGGCAAGCCCGCCGAGAGCCTCAAGCTGACCGCGGAGAACAACGACCTCCTTCACCAATTCGTCTTCAAGGGCATCGACGCCGGCAAGTCCGCCTCGATCGATCTCGCCTTCGACGGCGAAGGCACGCTGGCCTACCAGGTTGTCGGCCGATACTTCACTCCCTGGGAAGAGAAGCCGGAGGCCGAGCCTCTTTCCATCGACGTAGCTTACGACCGCACTCGTCTCGCCCAATACGACATTGCCACCGCCAAGGTCACCATCCGCAACAATCTCACGAAGACCGCTAACATGGTGATGGTCGATCTCGGCATTCCTCCCGGCTTCGATCTGCTCAGCGAAGACCTGCAATCCTTTCAGGAAAAGACCGCGGGCCAGAAAAGCGGTCGACTGGAGAAGTTCTCGCTCACCGCCACGCAGGCCATCCTCTACTTCAACGCTCTCTCGCCGGCGCAGACTGTATCCATGAGTTACCGCCTGCGAGCCAAGTACCCCATCCACGCCCGCACCTTTCAGTCGCGCGTCTACGAGTATTACGATCCGGAGGTGAACTCCACCGCGCGGCCCGAGCAGATGGAGGTCGTCGAACGTCAATGAAGTTTGGGGAGGGGGCTGGCAGTGGCCGGTCTCTGTTCCCGAATGCGAAAGGGAATTCACATCGCCTGAGCCATTGCAAGGCCCGGCCATGCCTTCCGCTTCGCGTCCCTCGTCCCTTCATACCGCTCACAAGCGGTACAATTCGAGTAAATCGGCACTGAAAGCGGAGAACCATAATCATGAGCTTGCCTTGGCTGCGGTTTTGTCTTCCTCTTATCTGCGCGTCCGGTCTTTTGGCCTCAGTTCATGCGCAACAAACGGCGCTGCCTGCCGGATCAGGCGTCGACGAGAGCCATCTTACAACTCTCCATGGAACCGTACATCCCCTGGCGCGTCCGGAGTATGACCAGGGAGTGGTCGCCGATGACGTTCCGATGCGCCGTTTGTTGCTGATGATGGCTCGCCCGGCCGATCGAGAGAACGATCTGCAACAGTTCCTGCGGGATGTGCATCAGCCCGGCTCAGCGGCCTATCACCAATGGGTCACTCCGGAAGAATATGGGGCGCGTTTCGGCGCGGCTGACGCGGATACGCAGTTGGTCTCGGGCTGGCTTCTCTCCCACGGCCTGGCGGTATCCCGCGTCGCCAAGAACAAGTCCATGATCGAGTTCTCCGCCACGGCCGGGCAGATTAGCCAGGCCCTGCACACGGAGATTCATCAGTACAGCGTCCAGGGAAAGACCTTCTACGCCAATGCGAGCGAGATCTCGGTGCCGGAGGCCATTGCTTCTCGCATCCGCGGCTTTGCTCCGCTCAACAGCTATCCACTCGATAGCTATGTGAAGCCGGTGGGGAGCGGCACGATCGACCGCACCAGCCATCGAGTCGCTCCGCAGTTCACCTTAAGCGAGAACAGCAAGCCCTTTTACGCTCTAGGCCCGGAGGATTTTGCAACCCAATACGATGTGACTCCCGTCTATGCGGCGGGAGTCAATGGCGCGGGACAGACCATCGGCATCCTGGGAGAGGGCAACATCAATCTTGCACTGGTGGACGCGTATCGAAAGCTCTTCAATCTTCCCGCCGATCACGCGCAAGTCATCATCGACGGCCCGGATCCCGGCGACGGGATTGCGCCCAATATCGAGGCCTATCTCGATTTGGAGGTCAGTGGGGCGGTTGCGCCGGATGCGACAGTCAACTTCTATATTGCCGGTGAAGGCCCGCTTGAGGATCTGCTCGCGCTGGCCGCCTTGCGGGCGATTGAAGACAACCAGGCATCGGTGCTGAGCGCCAGCTTCGGAGAGTGCGAGGAAGCCCTCGGCGAAGCCGGCAACCAGCTCTGGGCGAGTCTATGGGAGCAGGCCGCGGCGCAGGGCCAGACCGTCCTTGTCTCCAGCGGAGACAGCGGCCCAACCACCTGCCAGCCGATAACGATTTCTTCCAGCGGCATTCAGTACTTTGACAGCCTGAATGTAAATGGGCTTAGCTCAACCCCGTGGAATGTCTCCGTTGGCGGCACGGATTTCTATTACTCCGACTACGCCAGCGGAGCGCCTAGCGCGGCCACGCTGTGGAACCAGACCAATGACAGTTCCAACGGCTCGCTCAAAGCGCCCTTGCCGGAACAGCCTTGGGACGATCCTCTCGGGTTCAACGCCATCTCTAACCCGTTTGACGGCGGCGCAGGCGGAGGCGGGGTGAGCAACTGCTCGCAGGAGACTATTCCCACTATTGGTACCCTTCCGACGTGCCTCGCGGGGTATCCCAAGCCATCCTGGCAGAATTCGCCGGGAGTGCCCAACGACCAGGTGCGCGACCTGCCCGACGTTTCTCTCTTTGCGTCCGCCGGCGCGAACCTGAGTGCGACTCCCATCTGCGCGGACCCCGGCGATTGCGCTCCGGTGGGCAGCGGCGACCCGCAAGTCTTCCTGGTGGGAGGCACCTCTGTCGCTTCGCCTTCCATGGCGGGCGTCATGGCTCTCATCAATCAGAAGTATGGCCGTCAGGGGCAGGCGAATTACACGCTCTACGCCCTGGCGCGGCAGTTTCCCAATGTCTTCCACGACATCACGCTGGGCACGAACGACATAACCTGCCTTCCGGGCTCCGCTCCTCCGGACTGCGATATCCCCGTTCCGAATGAACCGCTTGATTCCTACGGCGTCTATGCCGCCGGACCGGGCTATGACTTGGCCAGCGGTCTGGGTTCCGTGGATGTAAACCAACTGCTGAATAACTGGAGCAAGATTACTTACACCGCCAGCACGACTACGCTCGAAGCCACTCCGGCGAGCGTCGTTCACGGCTCAGCTATCATGGTCAGTGTTGCCGTCAAAGCGGCCTCCGGTTCTGCGACTCCGACCGGAGATGTGGTGCTCTCCGCCAGCCCAGGCACGACCATCCCTCAGAACACTCCGCTGACTCTCGCCAACGGCTCGGCTTCGGCCAGCCTGACAAATCTTCCCGGTGGAAGTTATGAGTTGACCGCGCGGTATGGAGGAGACGGCAGCTTTGCCTCCAGCGCCGCCACGCCCGTTTCGCTGACGGTTACGCCGGAGGCGAGCGCAACCACAATCAGGTACGGCTTTCGCGTTCCGGTAACTTCCAAGCTGCCTCCTAAAGGTGAGGCTTACTACGGCAGCGATTTGTCGTTTACAGCTACGCCTGCCAGTCTCGCGGCGAAGACCACGGGACTCGCCACCGGATCGGTAACTTTCACGGATGGCCCCACGACGGTCACTGTTCCGTTGGATTCGAACGGCACTGCCACCTGGTGGCCGCAGAACTTTGCCATTGGATCCCATTCGGTCACTGCGAACTACTCGGGCGACGCCAGCTATCAGGCATCGACGAGCGCGCCTCTTGCGTTAACCGTAGTCAAAGGCACTCCGGCATTCGAGGCCGTCCCCGAGGTGATGCCGGCAGGCTTCAGCAGCACAGGCGCCGAGGTCTTTCAAGCCGGCTCCAGTCTGGTCGTCCATGTTTTGATGGAGGGTTCCGGCGCCGGTCTGCCGCCCACCGGAACGGTGACTGTCAGCCTGGGTTCCCTCACGCAAACGCTCACTCTCACAATCGACTCATACCTCAACGAAAATCTGTCCACCGCTTTCGTCACCTTTGCCAATATTCCCGCAGGCACTTATTCGCTTTCCGCGAGTTACTCCGGGGACGCCAACTGGAACGTTGCAACTTATACCTATCAAAATCAGTTGACCTACGCCAGCGAGAACGCCTCGGCAACGGCCACCACGCTCACTCTGACTCCATCCAGCGTGAATAGCTCAGGAAGCGTCATCTTCAATGTCTCGGTTCAGCCGGCATCGAGTCAGAATGGATGTTTTTTGGGTAACGCCCTGGCGGCGCTCTACGCAAATGGGACGATCTTCGGGGATGTTTCATTGACTTGCAATTTCAATGGCGTGGCGACTTTCACCGGCAGCGCCACCATCCCGGCATCGGAGATTCCGTATGGAACGCTCCAGGTGGTTGCCGAGTACCTCGGATCTCCGGGTTCGCCTTCTGTCAGCACTCCGGTTCCGCTCACGGTCAGCGCCACTGATTTCTCGCTCAGCGTGGTGGGCAAGAATCTTTCCGTTCCATCGGGACAGTCGCTCACAGTCCCAGTGGCTCTGGGCGGTCCTTCTTCCGCGAGCGTTTCAGTCTTGCTGAGTTGCGTTCCCTCGTCGGCTAGCATTGGCTGCGCGATCAGCCCAACTTCCGCCAGTGTCACCGGCAGCGGCACCGCGAGCCTGACCATCAATGCATTCACCGTAACCAGCGGAGCTTCTGTCGCAAAGGGCACGGCTTCCAAGAAAGATCGGTTCCCGTTCAAGTCCAGAGGAGGCTTGGCGCTAACGTTGCTGTTGCTTGCGGGCTTGCCGGGGCGCAAGCGTTCGGCAAAGCTGTTTGTGTTGGTCGTCTTGTGCGCGTTCCTGTTCGGGACATTTGGCTGCGGAGGCTCTTCGAATCAAACGCACGGGAACAACATAACTCCAGCGCCGGCGGGAAGCTACAGTGTTACGGTTATGGGAGTTTCCGGCGGCATCACTCACAGCGCAACGGTGAATTTGCAGGTGCAATAACGGTACTGCTGCCGGAGGGTTGGAGGAAGAATGAAACGCATCTTACGCCGCTTCGCTCTCTTCTATCTCGTTGCATTTGCGATTCGTCTTTGCGCTCAAGCACACTCAGGCATTGTCATTCTGGATGAGCCGGGTCTTCCTGCAATCGATACCGCGCCAGCCCCGCTGACCCTCCTGCGCCAGGCGCTTCCCGCCGCGATCTTCTGCCCGGCGGCGGAACTGAATCGCCGCTTGAGCGATCAGTCCGCGGCTCTGCTGATCTTGCCCTACGGGTCGGCGTTCCCTCTCGATCAGTGGAGGGCAATCGAGGAGTTTCTGGCGCATGGCGGAAACATGCTCACTCTTGGAGGCCGGCCGTTTACGCGCCCCGCACGCTTTGAAGATGGCCAATGGAGGTTACTTCCTGAGACTTATGCTTTCGCGCGGGAACTCCTCATCAGCGACTACCAAGAGACGCCGGGATCCTCGCATCTGGCTTCGACGCTCAATCCGGATGAAGCTGTGGCTGATTTCTCTCTGCTTCGATGGCAGCGCGCCTACAGCATGGTGATTCGCCTGAGCCAAGACGAGACATCCGCTCGGATTGGCGCAAGCGGGACCTTCGACGCACAACTGAAAACTCTGCTCTGGGGTACAAGCCGCTCCAGGCGCGTGGCTGCTCCCATTGTAGAGATCGACCACTATCAAAATAAGTTTGCGGGCGGACGCTGGGTGATGTTGAATTGCCAAATCCACAGGACATTCTTTGAAAGCCGCGTAGCGGGCACGCTCATCGTAGGGCTTGCCAGGCAAGCGGCAGACGGCGCCGAACTGCTGCGCCTGACTCCAACCTACGCCCTTTTTCTGCCGGGGGAAGCATGGCAGTTTGAAATCGAGTGGAAGAGATTTCAAAAGCCACAAGCGCCCTATAAGTTATCGATCGCCGTAAGTTATGAAGGCCAGGAAGAAGCGAGGCAAACTGTAGACCTCGGCGCAGACTCGCGTCGCGGCGTCACTACAGTTACCCTGGCGTTGTCTGGGCGTCCCGGGTTTCACCGCGTGGACGCGCAGATCTTCTGCGGCGAGGATAAGTGCGGAAGCTATCACACAGCGTTCTGGGTGCGGGACGAAGCGTACCTCCAGTCCGGTCCTACGGTCACTGTTGACAACAACTACTTTCGCATCGACGGAAAGCCGATTGAGGTGATCGGTACAACTTATATGGCAAGCGACGCCCAGAGGCTCTACTTTCGCTATCCCAATCCACTCGTATGGGACGAGGACATGCGGCAGATTGCGGAGAACGGCATGAATATGCTGCGGACCGGCCTGTGGACAAATTGGGATCAGGTGACAGCGAATACCGGGGTGGCGAGCGAGCGGACGCTCCGAACCATGGAAGCGTTTCTGATGACCGCGCGGAGGCATCGGCTACCGGTGCAGTTCAACCTCTTCGCCTTCATGCCGGAGGTCTTTGGCGGAGTCAATCCATATCTTGATCCGGAGGCCATTCGAAGGCAGCAAAAGTTTGTCGAATCGATGGCGAAGCCGTTTGCGCGCGTCCCATTTCTTATGTGGGATGTTATCAACGAACCCAGCTTCGATAACCCGAAGAGGTTATTTGCAACGCACCCGAATGGGGACGCGGTCGAGGCGGAGGAGTGGGATAAGTGGCTGCTGCATAAGTATGGCAGCCGCGCCGCCGTCGAGTCCGCGTGGAGAGCTTCGTTCCCGGAAGGACCCACTCCCACTCCAGCCGATCAGGAGATGACCGCGCAAAGCGCCAACGATGTAGGCCATCCGCTAGCCATCTATGACTTTGATTTGTTTGCGCAGGAGAGCTTCGCGGCCTGGGCTCTCAAGGTGCGCCAGACAATACGCAGCACCGGCAGCGAGCAACTTATCACTATCGGCCAGGACGAGGGCGGCGCGCTGTCTTCGCCCTCGCCGGCATTCTTCAACAAGGCTGTCGACTTTTCTACCATGCACAGTTGGTGGATGAATGACGACCTGCTATGGGACTCGCTGGCTGTCAGGCAGGCGGGAATGCCTCTGCTGGTTCAGGAGACGGGAGTTGTGACGGAGACCGGGCCGGATGGCCGCCCCCGGCGCAGCCCCGAGGCGGATGGCGCACTGTTGGAAAAGAAGCTCGGCATCGCTGTAGCGACTGGAGCGGGGGCGATGGAATGGCTGTGGAATGTCAATGCCCTCATGCGATCCCAGCAGGAAATCACCATCGGCGCCGTGCGTCCGGACGGCACGGAAAAGCCCGAGGCCCAAGTCATGAGCGCCTACGCAAAGTTTGCGCAGGCGATGCAAGGACGCTTGAGCGAGCCCAATCCAGAGGAGGTTTCCATTCTCACTTCGCAGGCCGCGCAATTCTCCGTGCTTGGAGACCTGGCAATCGACGCTCAGCACCGGGCGGTGCGCGTCATGAATTATTCATGTAATATCCCGGCCAGAATGGTAAGTGAGAATCAGGTGGATGATATTGAAGGAAGCAAGCTGGTAGTTCTCCCCTCCGCGCAGGTTCTGCGGGATGCAACCTGGCAACGCCTGATGGCCTATGTGGACAACGGCGGGAATCTGCTGCTCACAGGACCGGCGGAACGGGACGAGCACTGGGAACCGGAAAACAGGCTTCGTCGGTTGGGAATCGACGCGGCCTCCGCAACGCTCGACTATCGAAACACAACCATCGACACCGGCGCCGAGAGCATAGACGTGAGCTTTCCATCGGCCGCGCAAAGGGCGCTGGAGACCTTGGTTCTTCCCGGAGGGCGGTCCTACTTGGAGGTGAGGCACGGGAAGGGAACGATTTTCATCGTTGCCTCTCCGGTGGAACTGGCCGAGTCTCCCGAAAGTGCTACTGCGGTCTATCGGCATGTTCTGTCCAGGATCGGCATTGCCCCTGAATTTGAAGCCGCTCATCTGGCGCCCGGCGTTTTGGTGAGGACAGAGATCTGGAAGAACTCCGTGTTGTATCTTTTTGTCTCCGAGTCCTCTCGAAATGAGGATATTGAGTTACGGGATAAGCTGACTGGCGCGAATTTGAAACTCACTTTGCCCGCATCGCGCACCAAGCTGATCCTTCTCGATCGGGCGACCGGCGCCATAATCGCGTCATATGTGGGACCGGAATGGCCGGCGGACTACTGATCCGGCGTCTGGCCCAGCCCTGGACTTTCAGGCCTGGGAAACCACGTGAGGCATCCGCCTGGGCGGACAGTCCCGTCCCATATTCCGGCCCCGCCCATCAAAAGATTCCCATCCGCGCCAAATTCGCTTATCCTGTTAACAATCCTTTCTTGCTTCGGCAGGCCACACCCACCCAACCATGAATCCAGTCGCTTTAGCGGTTGACGATCTTCGGGAGCAGTATACGCGGGAGATGGCGCTCGTCCGCCAGACCTGCGAGCGCACCGGCGACGGCACGGCCGCCATCCGCCGCCGCTCCGCCGTAGTGGACCGTATCCTCATTGAAATGTGGCGCAGGGCCTTTGACGGCCAGCCCCCGCAGAACGCCGCCCTGCTGGCCATGGGCGGCTACGGGCGCAAAGATCTCTTCCCTTACTCCGACATCGACGTGCTCTTCGCCTTTGCCGACGACAAGACCGAGGCCGGCTCCAAGGAGGCCGTCCGCGCCATCATCCAGGGCATGTGGGATATCGGCCTGCGCGCCAGTCCCAGCTCTCGCACCGCCAAGGAGGCTGGTCGCTTCGACCCCGACAACCTCGAATTCACCCTGGCCACCCTCGACCGCCGCTTTCTTGCCGGCCACTTTCCGCTCTACCAGCAGCTCCATGGGACCGTCCTGCCCGGCCTGGTGTTGAGCGAGTGGAACACCATCACCCAGAAGCTCGGCGAGATCGCCCGCGCCCGCCACGCCAAATTCGGCAACACAATCTTTCACCTCGAACCCAACCTCAAGGACTGTCCCGGCGGCCTGCGCGACTTCAGCCTCGCCGTCTGGTTCGCTCTGCTCTTCCACCTCAAGGAGACCAAGGAGTGGCCGCGCCACCGCGGCGGAGTCTTCCAGAGCGCCCGCGGCGATGCCGAGGCCGCCTTCGACTTCCTCGCCGCCGCCCGATGTTTCCTCCACTTCCGTCACGGCCGCGACGACAATATCCTCGACTGGCAATCCCAGGACGAGGCCGCCGCCAACTCCATCGGTCTGGAAACCCGCGGCACCGCCGACCCGGCCTACTGGATGCGCACCTACTATCGCCACGCCCGCGTCATCTATCGCCGCGCAGCGCTGCTGATGGAGCATCTCCCCGCCCCGGTCAGCTTCTACCGTCAGTTCCGCCGCCGCCGCACGCCCATCGCCGGCACCGACTTCATCCTCGACCAGGGACGAATCGACATCGTGCCCGGTGCCCAGTTCAGCGATACCAGCGCCATCCTGCGCATCTTCTCGCTCATGGCCACGCACGGTTACGCCCTCTCGCAAGGCGCAGAGGATCGCATCACCGACGCTCTGCCCGCCCTGGCCATTCACATCCCCGAAGGCCCCTATCTCTGGAACGCCCTCCGCGAAGTCCTGCTCGGTCCGCACGCCGCCCACGCCCTGCGCACCATGCACGCTCTCGGCATCCTGGAGATGCTCATCCCCGAGTTCCACGGCATCGACGCTCTGGTCATCCGCGACAGCTATCACCGCTACACCGTCGATGAGCACACCCTGCTCACCATCGACAACGTTCACGGCCTTCGCCAGCCGGGCAACTCTTACGAGCAAGGCCTGGCTCAGCTTCTCCCAGAGATTGACCGCCTAGACCTTTTCCTGTTGACGCTGCTCCTCCACGACACCGGCAAAGCCCGCCGCACCGGCGATCATGTCGCCCCCAGCATCGAGTTGGCCGACGCCCTCCTGGCCCGCCTGGAATTCGACGCCGAAGAGCGGGAGGCCGTCCTCGATCTCATCCGCCTGCATCTGGAAATGTCCAACGCCCTGCGCCGCGACATCTTCGATCTCGAAAACGTCCGCGGCTTCGCCGAGAAGATCGGCAGCCCGCAGATGCTCAAGATGCTGACGCTGCTGACCTTTGCCGACATCAAGGCCGTCAACCCCGACGCCCTCACTCCTTGGAAGGCCGAGAATCTCTGGCAGCTTTACATGGCCACGGCCAACTTCATGGACCGTTCGGTGGACGAGGTCCGCTACCACGCCGCCATCGATCCCACCCTGCTCAACCGCCTCCGCGCCATGGTCCCCGCCGCGCAGCACGACGCCCTCCGCCAATTCCTCGAAGGCCTGCCGCAGCGCTACCTTCAGACCCGCCTTCCCGAGCAGATCCGCAACCACTTCCAGATGGCCGTCAAGCTCGACGAGGACGCCGTCCAGCTCGACCTCCGCCCTCACCGCCAGCTCTACGACCTCACCGTCATCACCCGCGACCGCTCCCGCCTCTTTGCCGACGTCGCCGGCGCTCTCGCCGCCTGGGGCATGAACATCGTCAAGGCAGGCGCCTTCTCCAACGAAGCCGGCGTCATCGTGGACAGCTTCCACTTTACTGACATCTTCCACACCCTCGAACTCAACCCCACCGAGAAGGACCGCTTCCTGGCCTATCTTCACGATGTTGTTTCGCTCAAGGTCCCCGTCGAGCAGCTCCTCGAGGCCCGCCGCCACTCCTACCACCCCGCCAACCTCAAGACCGAAGTCGCCACCCGCCTCGAGTTCGACTCCGAGTCCTCCACCCACTCCACCATCCTGCAAGTCGTCGCCCAGGACCTTCCCGGCCTGCTGCGCCAGATCGCCATCACCCTCAGCCGCCACCAGTGCAACATCGAGGTAGCGCTGATCGACACCGAAGGCGAAACCGCCATCGACGTCTTCTACCTCACCAGCCAAGGCGCGAAGCTCACCGAAGAAGCCCAGCAATCCCTCGCCAAAGACCTCACCGCCGCCATCGCCGTAATGCGCGTCCCCGCCGCCGGCTAACCCCATTCGTCTGTCGGTGATGGCTGTCACGGTAGGGGAGGGGTCAGCGGCATAAACTTCTCCACAGACCCCGGAGTTGTTGAAAATCTCTCAGACATGAAATAGGAAAATCGCGGAGCAGCCGCGGATTTGCGCGGGGATTCCCAAGCCAGGCTGCATCAATCAACGAGGTGAAGGTCTATGTGCACATTCTCTCAGCTAATTGCAAAAGCTATGCATGGAGCGCCAAGGACTGGCACGGTGGCCGCGTTGCTGGCCCTGTTGGTCAGCATCTCCTTGCACGTCACTGCTCAACAGACGGCCAAGCCGGAATTCTCGGTGGGCACCGGGGTCTATTCGAGTGCGCAAAACGTCACCATCACGGATGCGACGCCCGGAGCCACCATCTGCTATACAACGAATGGCGGATATCCCTATTATGTAAACTTTACACCTACATGCGATGGAAACCTTTATTCTGGCCCTATCACCATCTCGGATCCAGAGACTTTGGCAGCTGTTGCTCTTGCCCCCGGCTCTTCTGTCAGTGAGGGTGCTACCGCAGAGTTCCTCTTCGGCACTGACGCCACGCGTCTGATTTACACCGTCGCTGGCGAAATCCCTGGATATTCCGGCGATGGCGGTCCAGCAACCAGCGCCAAACTTAGCTTTGAATTGTTAAATACCGCCGTTGACGGTGACGGCAATCTTTACATAGCGGATGCTGGTAATTCGCGAATTCGCAAGGTCGCGGCCACGACAGGGATCATCACGACTGTCGCCGGCAATGGAATATCAGGTTACAGCGGAGATAATGGCCTAGCGACTAGCGCTGAAATCGGCGAATGTTTATCGGTTGCAGTTGATGCCGCTGGCAACATCTACATTGCAGACTGTACAAACGGGGTAATCCGCAAGATAACAGCATTGACTGGGGTGATCACTACTGTAGCTGGGAACGGAACACTAGGCTATAGTGGCGATAGTGGCCCAGCGACAAGCGCCGAGTTGAGACCTGGTTTATTGGCGGTGGACAACTCCGCCAACTTCTATATTGAAGATTCCCAGGACAGCGTGATCCGTAGAGTAACGGCCTCGACGGGTATTATTACCACTGTTGTAGGCAACGGAAAATCAGGCTACAGCGGTGATGGTGGTCCTGCAATTAATGCCGAATTGGGTGGTCCAGATGGTCTCGCACTCGATAGTGCTGGCAATCTCTACATTGCCGACACTGGCAATAACGTAATCCGTAAGGTAGCTGCCACCACGGGAATCATCAATACCATAGCCGGGAACGGAATAGGAACACCAAGTTATTATTGCAACGGTGGTCCAGCGACCAGCGCCGTTTTCCTGCATCCAAGCGGCAGCGCGGTTGATTCCGTCGGGAACCTTTACTTTGCTGGCGGAGAAGATGGACCGATTTGCATGATTGCGGCCGCGACCGGACTTATTTCCCAAGTGACTGGAAGAGATTGTGATTTATGGTCTAGCGGCGACGGAGGCCCGGCAAGCAGCGCCGCTGTGGGCTGTAATGTGGGCGGCCCCACAATCGACAGTGTAGGCAACCTCTATTTTTCGACCAGTGATGCTTCTTGGAATGTAGACTGGACCAGTTTTAGATCAGCCGTCCGTATGGTAACAGCTACCACCTTTCCTCCTTTGACGGCAACAGCGGCGCCTCAGTTTAGTATCCCTACAGGAAACTACACCATCCCGCAGATGGTGACCATTTCCGACAGCACGCCGGGAGCCGCAATCCATTACACGACGGATGGATCGAAGCCCGACACTGCTTCCTATGTCTACACCGGTCCCATCAACATCAACGGCAATGTGACGATTAATGCAATGGCCATCGCACCTAGTTACCTGCCGAGCGCCGTTACAACGGAAAATTATGACATTGCCGCTTCTCCAATTGCGAGCATCTGGACTGTTGCAGGCAAGGGAAAGATGGTAACAACGGGTGGTTATAGCGGCGATGGCGGTCCAGCGATCAGTGCCGAATTGTCATATCCATCCGGTCTCGCATTCGATAGCGCCGGCAATCTCTACATTTCGGATTATAGAAACAACCGCGTCCGCGAGGTGAATGCCTCAACGGGCATCATCACCACCATTGTTGGCAAAGGATCAGGAGGCTATGGTGGTGATGGTGGCCTTGCGCCTAGCGCCGAATTGGATGGTCCAAGCGGTCTCGCATTCGACAGCGCCGATAACCTTTACATTGCGGATTCTGGAAACAATCGGGTCCGCAAAGTGACTGCCTCAACTGGCATCATTACTACTATCGTAGGCAACGGAACGGCAGGCTACAGCGGCGATAATGGCCCCGCGACAAGTGCCGAACTCTACCAACCGAATGGCATCGTGGTAGATGCTGCTGGCAACTTGTATATTGCAGACACGGTTAATCTTGTGATCCGTAAGGTAACGGCCGCGACTGGGATCATTACAACCGTAGCTGGCCACGGGACAGGAGGCTATTATTGTGATGGTTGTCAGGCAACCAGTACATTGATCTCTTACCCGCAAAGTATCGCGGTCGATAGTGCCAGCAATCTCTATATTCTCGATAGTTTTTACAGCGTGATTCGCAAAGTAACGGCCATGACCGGGATCATTTCCACCGTTGTTGGCAATGGACATGTAGGAGACAATGCAGATATACAGATAGGTTACAGTGGAGATAATGGCCCTCCGAGTAGTGCAGAATTGGGGCATCCGACTAGTATTGCGCTCGACAGCGCCGGGGATCTTTACATTGCGGACATGTTAAACAATGTGATTCGCATGGTTACGGCTAATATGGAGACAATCACTACCGTAGTTGGCAATGGGGTTGGGGGATATGGGGGAGACGGCGGCTCGGCAGCGCTTGCGGAAATCAATGTCCCTCAGGTAGTCGGAGTGGACGCGAAGGGAAATCTTTACATTGCGGATTGGAGCTATAACGTGATCCGGGAAGTGGGCCGTGGAACGGGCGTGGGTCAGATTACGCCCTCGGTGACGGTTACACCATCTTCATTCGGGATCACGACGGCGCAGACATTGACGGTTACGGTTGCCGTCAGCGGCGGACCTGGCGCCCCGACACCTACGGGTTCAGTGACGCTGACCGGCGGCGGCTACACCTCCACGGCAACAACACTCACCATTGGCAGCGCCACGATCAGCATCCCGGCTGGTTCCCTGGCCACGGGCAGCGATACGCTGACTGTCGCCTACACGCCCTACGCCGCGAGCTCCTCAACTTATTCCAGCGCCTCAGGCTCCGCTTCTGTCAAAGTGACCACCTTCACGCTCAGCGGCACAACGGTGACCGTCGCTCCCGGCGCAACCACAGGTAACACCTCAACGATCACCATCACGCCCGGCGGTGGCTTCACCGGCAGCGTGGCGTTGACCGCCGCAATCACTTCCAGTCCAACCGGCGCGCAGTACCCGCCCACGTTGAGCTTCGGCTCGACGACTCCGGTGAGCATTACCGGCACAACCGCTGGTACGGCCACGCTCACCATCTCCACCACGGCAGCCAGCAGCGGCTGTTCCTCGGCCTATCTGATGCAAAAGAGTGTTCCGTGGTACGCGCCGGGTAGCGCGGTTCTGGCTTGCCTGCTGCTCTTTGGCATTCCAGCGCGGCGGCGCAAATCGCTAACCATGCTCGGAATTTTTGCGCTCCTCATCGCGCTCTCCGGCGGTGTCCTCGCTTGCGGCGGAGGCGGAGGAGGCGGGGGCTGCACTGTCTCTAGCATTCCCGGCACTACGCCCGGAGCCTACACCATCACCGTAACCGGCAAGTCAAGCACACTCACGGCAACCGGAACGGTCGCCCTCACCGTGCAATAATTCGCCTTACTCGCGGCTCTTCTTTCTGATCTCGATGTTGAGCCGCTTGATCTTTTGGTTGAGCGTCGAGAGCGGGATATGGAACTGCTCGGCGGCGTCGGTCTGGTTGCCGTTGCAGCGCTCCAGCTTCTCGACGATAATGCGCCGCTCGATGTCCTCCAGGATGTCGAAGAGCGAGGCGTTGGGGTTGTTGGCCATGAGGGCGTCCTGGAAGCTGCGGCCGGTGATGTGGCCGGGGAGCAGGTCGGAGCCGATGACCGGCCCCGAGGAGAGCACCACGCCGCGCTCGATGACGTTTTCCAGTTCGCGCACGTTGCCTGGCCACTCGTAATCGACCAGGGCGCGCAGGGCGTCGTTGGAGAGCTTGCGCGGAGCCAGGCCGTTCTCCTTGGCGTAGAAATCGAGGAAGTGGCCGGCCAGCAGGGGAATGTCTTCGCGGCGGGCGCGCAACGGGGGCAGGTCCACTGAGATCACGTTGAGCCGGTAGAAGAGGTCTTCGCGGAATTTCCCGTCGCGGACGGCCTGGCGGAGGTCGATGTTGGTGGCGGCGATGATGCGCACATCCACCTGAATCTCCTGCACGCCGCCCAGATGCATGAAGCGACGGTCCTGCAGCACGCGCAGGATCTTGGCCTGGGTGTCCATGCCCATGGTGACGATCTCGTCCAGGAAGAGCGTGCCGCCGTTGGCGACTTCAAAGAGGCCTTTCTTGCTGGCGATGGCCGAGGTGAATGCGCCCTTGACGTGGCCGAAGAGCGTCGATTCCAGCAACTCCGAGGGCATGGCGCCGGTGTTGATCGGGACAAACGGCTTGTCTTTGCGCGGCGAGTTGGCGTGAATGGCCTTGGCGATCATCTCCTTGCCGGTCCCGCTTTCGCCTTGAATGAGCACCGTGGAGCGGCTGGGCGCGACCTGCGCGACCAAGTCGAAGACCTTGAGCATTAGCTCGCTCTTGCCCACAATGTTGGAGAAGTTGTAGCGCTGCTTGAGGGTGCGCTTGAGCTGTACGTTCTCTTCTTCGGCCTTGTGGAGGGCAACCGCCGAGCGAATGTCGGCCAGCAGCTTCTCGTTGTCCCAGGGCTTCTGGACGAAGTTTTCCGCGCCGGCGCGAATGGCGTCGACGACATTGTCCACGGTGCCGTAGGCGGTGATCATGATGACCGGCATCTCGGGCTGGCGCTCCTTGATCTGAGGCAGCAATTCGATGCCGCTCTGGCCGGGCAGATTCAGGTCCAACAGCAGCAGGTCGAAGCTCTCGGTGTCCAGAATCCGCAAGCCTTCTTGGCCGTCGCCGGCCAGCGAAACCGCGTAGCCCTCCAGGGTGAGCAGCACCTCCAGCGACTCGCGGATCGAGACCTCGTCGTCGATGACCAGAATGCTGGCCAAGCCATTGGCCGGAGCCGGGGCGCCGTTGCTGGCGGTTGCGGGTGCGGGAAGACTCTGGGGCAGTTCGACCTCAGGCATGAACGGAATTCCTCAGCAGGGGAAACTCAAGGTGGAAGGTTGTGCCGGCGCCGACGGCGCTTTCGACATGAATCTTTCCGGCGTGCTCCTGGATGATGCCGTAGGAGACCGAGAGGCCCAGGCCGGTGCCGCGCCGGTCGCCATGACGGGGCACGGTCTTGGTGGTGAAGAAGGGATCGTAGATGCGCTTGAGGTGCTCGGGAGCGATGCCCGAGCCGGAGTCGCCGACCAGCGCCTCGACATGGCTGTTGGCCAGCGTGGCCACCCGCAGACGGCCGCCGCCGGGCATGGCTTCCTTGGCGTTCAGCAGCAGATTGAGAAAGACCTGCTGCAGCTTGCCGGGGTTGCCGTGAATCAGCGGCAGATCCTCGGCCAACTCCAAATCGACGGCGATCATGGCCGTCTTGAACTGGTGTTCGAGCAGCGAGAGCGTGTCGCGGATCACCTGGTTGAGGTCGGTCTCGCGGAACTCCGTCGTCGAGGTGCGCGAGAAATTCAACAGGCCGTTGGCGATATCGGCGGCGCGGAAGCTCTGCTGGGTAATCTTCTCCAGAACCGGGCCCAGGCGGGCGTCGCCCCTGAGTTGCTTGGAGAGCATCTGCGCGTAAGAGGAGATGACGGCCAGCGGTGTGTTGATCTCATGCGCCACGCCGGCGGCCAGAAGGCCGATCGAGCTGAGCTTGTCAGCCTGCGCCAGTTGAGCTTCTAGCGAGACGCGCTCGGTGATGTCGTCCACAAGAATGATGCGGCCGACCGAAACGAAATCCCGCGAGAGCAGGGGAGCGATGGCTATATTGGCGGTGCGCTGCTCGCCGGCGCGGGTGGTCAGGCGGAACTTGTAGAGATGATGGACGCCGGACTCATGGCGGAAGCCTTCCAGAGCCTCGACAAACTCCGCCGGGAAGACCGAGCGCAGCTCCTGGCCGATGGCCTCGGCGCGGCTGAGGGCGTACATGACCTCCATCTGCGCATTCCAGCTCTCGATGCGGTCGTCAAGGTCGAGAGCCAGGATGCCGACGTTGATCGACTCGACGATGTTCTCGTTGAACTCTTTGAGCCGCTCGAATTCGCCGATCTTCTCTTCCAGGCGGGCGTAGAGGCTGGCGTTCTGCAGGGCGATGCCGATGTAGGAGGCCAGGGATTCGAGCAGCTCGACATCCTCGCTCGACAGAAAATCGCCGCCGATGGTGCGGCCCAGGCCGATGACGGCGATGGTGCGGGGTGTGGCGGCGCCGTTTGCAGCGGCTTCGCTGGCCTGCACCTGGCTCGCGGCTACGCGGCAAGGCAAATAGTAGTTCAGATCAAGCAGGGCGGCCGTGCGCTGCTGCCGCGGGGGCAGATGCAGGGCGGCTTGAGCGTTTTCCAGGAAGATGTGCGAGTGGTCCGTTGCGCTGTCAAAGTCCAGAAAACCCAGATCGAAAGCGTCAAATCCGTTCCCCTCCTGTCCAAACCGGCTCCTTCCGGCTTTGACTTCGGCGGGCAGTCCGTGGGAGGCGGCCAGGCGTAGACGGCCCGGCCCCTGGGTGAGGAAGACGGCGACGCGCGCAACCAACAGAGTGTTCGGCAGCCGCTCGACGATCGATTCCAGCAGGGCATTGAGGTCCGTCTCCGAGCTGAGGCCGCGGCCGAACTCGATCAGCGCCTTGCGGTAATCGTAGCGATGGCGGTCGAAGACCTTGTCCACCCAGCCCTGAATCTTTCGCTTGAGAGGCTCGAAGAAAGCGGCCACCAGCACGATGGCGATGCCTTCGCCCCAGTCGCGTACCGACTCGGGCAAGCGATAGTGGGCCAGGCCCGCTGCTCCGGCGATGACGCCGAAGTAGCCCGCCAGGATCAGGCCGGTGGCCAGTGTGTACGCCACCCCGCGCTTGAAGATCAGGTCGGTGTCCATCAGCCGGTAGCGGATAATCGCCCAACTGAAGGTCAGCGGCAGAATCACGATGGAGAGGCCTGCCAGATTGGTGATAACGCTGTTGAGAGGCAGGTCGAAAATGAAAAAAATGGCGTAGAGGGTGAACGGAGCCACCGCTGCCAGCGTGCCCCGCGTGAGCCATTTCAACTGCTGGCGCAGCAGGGGAGTGTTGACGCGGCTGTAACTCCGCAGAAAGAGAACGGCGGCGAAGACATAGTAAGCGGCTTCGTAACCTATGCTGCTCTGGTCCAGGCGGTGCTTGAGCAGCGCTGTGGCCTGCCAGAAGTTGACCGCATAGAGCCACCAGCCTAGCAGCACGACGCCGGGCGCATAGATGGGAAGGAGCAGCCAGCGGCGGAGCTTCTTGAGACGCTCCTCGGGAAAGCCGAGGGCAAAATGCAAAAACAGCGCCGGCTGCAGGGATCTGGCCAGCACATTCAACCAGAAGACAGTCCAGTCCAGGGTGTCGAACGTGCCGGTGTAGGCGAGCGCGTAGAGGGCGAAGGAGACCAGGCAGAACAGGTAGAAATGGGTGGCGCGGGGCGCCGTCCAGCGGCGGAAGAGGACATAGATGCCGATGGCCAGGTAAACCAGGCCGATGAGACGCTGCCCCATTTGGAGGCTCCGGTCCATGGGTTCAGGAATGACCTCGACTGGCCTGCCCAGCGCAGCGCCGTTGCGCACGATCCGGTAGTCGATCTGGAAGTAACTGCCGGTGCGGTAGAGGGCGTGCTCGAGATCGGCTACGCGCGCGACGGGGGTGTATTTGACCTCGGCGGGTAGGCCCATAGGCTCGGTCCCGGCAGGAGGGCCGGCTTCTTCCGGAAGTTCCTTGACTCCGGTGAGCAGGTCATGGGGCCGAATTCCGGCGTGCAGGCCGGGCCCTACAGGCCCTTTGGGCGGGACGCTCACTCCGGTCAGCAGATCGCCGTCCCGAATGCCGGCGCGCTCCCCAGGACTGCCAGGCAGCACCTTGTCTGCCACCAGCCCGCTACCGTCAGCCGACTCGCGCCACCAGACGCCGTCGTCGGGAGGCTGCTGGGCCTGACGCTCCTGCCAGAAGTTGAACCCCGCAAGCACCACTAAACCGACTGTGGCCACGGCCAGCAGCGTCGCCTGCAGACGGTTGAGGAGGCTTGTCATCATAAAGGGAGCGCCTTACGCCTTCTCTCTGTTTATAGCACGTGGGCTGCCAAGTGGAAGAAGCCGGCAAAAGACAGAAATCCAATGGGCAATCGATTGAGAACACGTGAGATAGACACGTTAGATCGCGGGAAATGTCAATGGGATTCAAGACATTGAGAAAGAAAATACCGGAAGTGGAAGGTCGCTTATAGTAAAAAGGATCAGCCTACTGAAATCCGTAAACTACATCCCGCGCAGGCCTCCGCGCTATGGATGGCAGCCAGCACAGCGCGCAAGCAACGACTATGGCTGACGTGCATCTCCGTCCAACCGCAAGTGTAACACCGGCGCGGGTGCGGGGTTCTGCGGGTGCGGGCTGGCAGGAGGGGGTCTCAACTCCGGCATCGAGCTCATCGGTCAGTGATTGGGAATCAACCCTTGCGCCAAGCCTGACGATGAATCCCCGGCGCGCGACTGCCCCGCTGCCGTCCCCACCTTCCTGTTCTGTTTACGACAGTTCTTCTGGCGGCGCTGTGCTATGCTCTCACTCGTCTTCAAATGAAGACTCAATTCTGTTGCCTGCGATCCTGAGCAGGCTCTCCGGGCAGGCCGTCCAGGGCCAATTAGAAGCGATGGCGGACGAATCCACCCCCACAAAGGAGCGATTCAGCCATGATTTCCATGCCTTCTTCCGTCCGTCCGGCGATTTCCGCCGCCGCCACTCTTCCAACTTCCAGCCGTCCACCGATGCGCGCCAAGCCGGCTTTGCTGTGCGCGCTTCTGACGGTGCTGCTCGGGGGCGCTGGGAACATCGCGTCTGCGCAGACTGCGCAGTTCACCGATGCGCAGAAGATCTCCTACCTCATCTCAGGAATCAATTCCACTGGGACGATTGCCCTGCCCTCGGCCGTGGCGGCGGACGGCAAAGGAAACGTCTATTTCTGTGACAGTTCAGGTGAGTACATCGACGGCTACAGCTACCAGGTGGATGAGATCCTTGCGGTCGACGGCACGATTCCTGCCTATCCGGGCTTGGCCTTCCTGGCCCAATTGGGCGGCGCGCCGTTTCCCTGCGGCGTGGCAGTGGACGCCAGTGGCAACGTCTATTTCACAGATGATTACAACAACGCGGTGAAGGAGATCCTCGCGGTCAATGGCAGCATCAGAACGGTGCCAGACGATTATTACGCTTCTGCAATTGCCGTGGACGGCAGCGGAAACGTCTATGTCGCCGATCTCCTTGGCGGCACGGTGAATGAGATCGTCGCGGTCAATGGCAGCATCCCGGCTTCGCCTACCTTTCTCACGCTGGCCAGCGGTTTCAACCGCCCCAATGGCTTGGCGGTGGATGGCAGCGGAAACGTCTATGTCGCCGATACCAACAACAACGCGGTGAAAGAGATCGTTGCCGTCAATGGCAGCATTCCGGCATCGCCCACCATCAAAACGCTGGGCAGCGGCTTTCTTGGGCCCTTTGGCGTGGCGTTGGACAGCAGCGGAAACGTCTATGTCGCCGACGACGGCAATGAGGTGAAAGAGATGTTGGCGGTCAATGGCAGTATCCCGGCCTCGCCCACCATTCTTACGCTGGCCGACGATGTCGGGGCCAGTGGCGTCGCGGTGGACATCCGCGGCAATGTTTATGCTCCCGACCCAAACAAAAACGGGGTGATGGAGCTGTCGCCGTCAGGTGGGAACTTTGGGCAGGTGAACGTCGGGACAGCTAGCACGGTGATCTCCATGGACTTCACCTTCTCCGCGGCCGGCACGCTCGGCTCAACGGCTGTCTTCACGCAGGGCGCGCCCAATCTGGACTTTACCGATGCCGGCACGGGAAGCTGCAAGGCGGGAACCGCCTATACCGCCGGCGAGAGCTGCACCATCGATGTGATCTTCACGCCCAAGCATCCCGGCCTGCGGATGGGCGCGGCAGTGCTTCAGGATAGCAAGAAAAACGCGCTCGCCACAGGTTTTCTTCAAGGGGTAGGCCTAGGGCCGGAGGTGGTCTTCAGCCCGGCCACTCTCAGCACGCTGGGCGGCGGCTTCGGCGCTCCCTATGGCGTGGCGGTGGACGGGAGCGGCAACGTCTATGTCGCCGACAGCGGCGAGGTGAAGGAGATGCCCCCCGGCTGCGCCTCGTCGAGCTGCGTGGCCACGCTGGGCGGCGGCTTCGTCTATCCCGAAGGCCTGGCGGTGGACGGGAGCGGCAACGTCTATGTCTCCGACTGGGGTGGTAGCGAGGTGAAGGAGATGCCCCCCGGCTGCGCCTCGTCGAACTGCGTGACCAAGCTGGGTGGCGGCTTCGCCACCCCCATAGGCGTGGCAGTGGACCGGAGTGGCAACGTCTATGTCGCCGAGTGGGAGGGCGGAGAGGTGAAGGAGATGCCACCCGGGTGCGCCTCCTCGAGCTGCGTGACCACGCTGGGCGGCGGTTTCGACGTTCCCGCATACGTGGCGGTGGACGGGAGCGGGAACGTCTTTGTCACCGATCAACGCTCCCCCTTCGGCCTGGTGAAGGAGATGCCCCCAGGCTGCGTGTCCGCGAGCTGCGTGACCACGCTGGGCGGCGGCTTCTCTGGTCCCTCTGGCGTGGCGGTGGACGGTGGCGGCAACGTCTATGTCTCGGATTACAGCAACGGCACGGTGAAGGAGGTGCCCCTAGGCTGCGCGTCGGCGAGCTGCGTGGCCACGCTGGGCAGCGGCTTCGGCAATCCCGAAGAGGTGGCCGTGGACGGGAGCGGCAACGTCTATATCGCGGCATACTGTGTCGCGAATAACGGCTGCGAGGCGGTGAAGGAGTTCGACCGCGCCACTCCGCCCACGCTGAGTTTTGCGACCACGGCGGTGGGCTCGACCAGCACCGACAGCCCAAAGACCGTGCAAATCGAGAACATTGGAAACGCCGCGCTGGACTTCACGGCCCTCAGCTACCCGGCCGATTTCGCCGAGGCCAGCGGCGACGCGAACGCCTGTACCAGTTCGACCGGCCTGAGCGCCGGGCAGACGTGCGATCTTCCCATCGACTTCACACCGCAGAATGGCGGATTGCTGAGCGAAAACGTAACGATCACCGACAATGCGCTGAATGTGAGCGGAGCGCAGCAGTCGATCGCGGTGAGCGGAACATCGACAGGGAGCATTGTGGCGACACACCTGTCGGTGACCGCTCCTGCCAATGCCGGTGCAAGCGCGCCGTTCAACATTACCGTTACGGCGCTGGATGCGAGCGGAGGCACGGCGACCGGCTACACCGGCACAGTGAGCTTTACCAGCACGGATGCAAGCGCTGTGCTGTCGGCGGCCTCAAAGCTGACGGCGGGGACGGGGACGTTTCCGGTGACGCTGGAGACGCTGGGAAGCCAGACGATCACTGCAACGGATGCGGCGAATTCGCTGACCGGGACCTCCGCGGTAATCGATGTGAGCGCGACGCCGCCGGGTGTGTTCCCGGCGCAGGGGAGCCTGAACTTCGGCTCGTGGGCGGTCGGCTCGCCCAGCGGCGCGCAGACGCTGAACTTCACCGTCGGCGCAGGCACGACGGTGGGAAGCATTGCGGTTGTGACGCAGGGAGTCCCGAACCTGGACTTTACCAATGCAGCGGGGACAACCTGCACGGCCACGACTTACTCATCGGACACCAACTGCGTGGTCAACGTGAACTTTACGCCGACGTTAGCCGGCACGCGCAAAGGCGCAGTTGTGTTCAGTGACGGCTCAGGAAATGTGCTGGCGACGGTCTACCTGCAGGGCTCGGGGACGGGAGCGCAGGTGAACTTCCTGCCCGGCACGGAGAGCACGATTCCCACCAGCGGCATCAATTGGGCAGGCGCGGTGGCGGTGGATGGAAGCGGAAACGTCTATGTCTTCGATGTCAACAACAGCCGGATTCTAAAAATGACCTGGACGGGGAGCGGCTATACGCAAAGCACCATTCTGAGTGGCCCGAATGTGGGAGGCGCAATGAGCGTGGACGGCGCCGGCAACCTCTACATCTCCCAGGGCGGCCTGAACCAGGTGGTAAAAGAGACATGGACGGGAAACGGCTATGTCCAGACCACAATAGGCAGCGGCTTGTACTATCCCAGTTTTCCCGCGGTGGATGGTTTCGGCAACGTCTATATCGCCGATGCCTTCAATGGCCGGGTGCTGAAGGAGACTCTTTCGGCAGGCAGCTATACACAGTCCGTCATCCTGACCTGCGGAGTCCACGGCGAATATACTTGCCCATCCACGGTCGCGGTGGACGGAAGCGGCAACGTCTATGTTTCGGCCTTCAGTAGTTCCTCGACATTCGACGCCAGCAAGATAATGAAGCTGACGCCGTCGGCGGACGGCTATACCCAGAGTACGATCGGCAGCGGCATGAGTTGGGCTACCCAGGTTGCGGTGGACGGAAGCGGCAATCTCTTCGTGGCGGATGACGACAACTCCCGGATCCTCCGGGAGACGCTTGTTGACGGCAACTATGTTCAGAGCACGGTCTCAACCAGCCCGCTGAATAATGCCTGGGGAGTGGCAGTGGATGGTTACGGCAACCTTTATATCGCCGATACCTACAGTTCCAAAGTTTTGAAGGAGGATCTCTGGGACTCTCCAACTGTGAGCTTCGCGGAAACGGCGGTAGGCTCGACCAGCACCGACAGCCCTCAGACCGTGCAAATCGAGAACGTCGGCAACGCCGCGCTGAATTTCACAGGCCTCAGCTATCCCGCCGATTTCGTCGAAGCCAGCGGCGATGCCAACGCCTGCACCAGCTCGACCAGCCTGAGCGCCGGGCAGACATGCGATCTGCGCATCGACTTCACACCGCAGAATGGCGGATTGCTGAGCGAAAACGTAACGATCACCGACAATGCGCTGAATGTGACCGGAGCGCAGCAGTCGATTGCGGTCACCGGCACGGTATCTGGCCCGGCTTCGCAGACCATCACCTTCCCGCTCATCACCGCCGCCCAGTACGCCTCCATGCAAATCACCCTCTCAGCCACGGCCACCTCCGGACTGCCAGTGACCTTCACTTCGACCACAACCGCTGTCTGCACCGTCGCGGGAACAACGGCATCGCTGCTCACCCCCGGGACCTGCACCATCGACGCAAACCAGGCGGGCAACAGCAGCTATAACCCCGCCCCGATGGTAGCGCAAAGCTTCACAGTGAGCCCGGCACAGCAGACCATCACATTCACGGCCATTGCCAACCTGGCGACCGGGGACGTCGCGGCTTTGTCGGCTACGGCAAGCTCCGGCTTGCCGATCGCTTTCTCCTCTGCCACATCCACGGTCTGCACCGTCTCGGGAAGCGCGGCAACCATGGTCAGCCCAGGGCTCTGCATCCTCGACGCAACCCAGGCGGGCAGCAATGTTTATGCTCCGGCTTCCACCACTGAGAGCAATCGCGTGTACGGCAGAGGCGTCGAGCAGCAAACGATCACCTTCATTCCCATCTCCGGCACTCAGTCTGCGGGGACGCAGTTAACCCTGTCGGCTACGGCCAGCTCCGGGCTTGCCGTCAGCTTCGCTTCAACCACGCCGGCGGTCTGCTCGGTCTCGGGCAGCACGCTGTCGCTGCTGACAAGGGGAACCTGCATCGTGGAGGCCTGGCAGTTCGGCAACAGTGTTTATGCCCCGACGACCACCGGGCAGAGCTTCGCTGTCTTTCTCGTCCCACAGACCATCACCTTTACGCCCATCACCGGCAAGCAGTACGTGGGAACGCAACTGACCCTCTCGGCTACAGTCAGCTCCGGCCTGCCGGTCACCTTCTCCTCCACTACGCCGTCGGTCTGTTCCGTTTCGGGTAGCACGCTATCCCTGCTGATCGCCGGCACTTGCATCGTTCATGCCACGCAGGCCGGTGACAGCGCGCATGCTCCGGTTTCCAGTACACAGAGCTTTTTCGTACACGGCACGGGCGTCGAGAAGCAAACCATCACCTTTACGCCCATTAGCGGCACTCAGTATGCCGCAACGCAGTTGGCCCTGTCGGCCACGGCGAGTTCTGGCCTCCCGGTCACCTTTACTTCCACCACAACCTCGGTCTGCACGGTCGCGGGAAGCGCGGCATCCTTGCTCGCAGCGGGAACCTGCACCATCGATGCAAGGCAAGCGGGCGACAATACCTATGCTCCCGCCCCGATGACCGAGCAAAGCTTCCCTGTGTCTCTGGCTCCGCAGACCATCACATTCCCCGCCATTGCCAACCTGGCGACCGGAGAGATCGCTGCTTTGTCGGCTACGGCCAGCTCCGGCCTCCCGGTAGTTATCTCCTCCGCGACAACCGCGGTCTGCACCGTCTCCGGAAGCACGGCAACGATGGTCAGCCCCGGGATCTGCATCCTCGGCGCAACCCAGGCCGGCAACAGTGCTTATGCACCGGCTTCCAGCGTCCAAAGCAATTTCGTGTACGGCAGGGGCGCCGGGGAGCAAACCATCACCTTCGCGGCCTTCCCTGGCATACAGTATGCGGGAACTCAGTTGACCCTGTCGGCCACGGCCACCTCCGGCCTGCCGGTAATCTTCTTTTCCACCACGCCGGCGGTCTGCTTCGTATCGGGCGGCACGCTCTCGCTGTCGGCTCGGGGAACCTGCATCGTTCATGCCTGGCAGTTCGGCAACAGTGTTTATGCCGCAGCGACCACCGGGCAGAGCTTCGCTGTCTCTTTTGTCTCCCAGACCATCGCCTTTTCGCCCATCGCCGGCAAGCAGTACGCGGGAACGCAACTGACTCTTTCAGCTACGGCCAGCTCCGGCCTGCCGGTCACCTTCTCCTCCACCACGCCTGCGGTCTGCTCAGTTTCGGGAAGCACGCTATCGCTCTTGGATTCCGGCACTTGCATCGTTCACGCCGGGCAGGCAGGCAACGGCATATACGCCGAGGCGCCGCCGCTGGCGCAGAGTTTTGCCGTGAGGGCCGCCAACTGATAACCAACCAGAAGCCGGGGGGCGCGCGGCACACGCTCTCCGTCTCATCTCAGACCCGGTCTTTCCTCTCACTCCCGTAAAGTTCTCTCTTGGTGCTGGCGCAGCCGCGTGACCCCACGGCAGGCAGCCGAGAGCAGCCGGCCCGCGCTCTACCAGCTCCGGGCCGTCCGCGAGGTTTGTTGGCCCAATCGGAACTTCCCAGGCTCGACGACGGTCCAGTTTCGCAAATGGAAGAGAATTGTGCAAGGGGCTGTAAACTTGGACCCGGTGCGGGCGTCTACCTGAGTGATGGCGGCCGGCACAGCATTGGAAGCGATGACCATGGCCACGGCACGGGAGATTGCCGCCGAGGAGTTTTCGGCTGTCGTCACAAAGCACCGTCCGCAGATCTTCCGGTTTCTGCTCTCGTCGACGCGCGACGTGGACCTGGCGGAGACTCTGACCCAGGAGTGTTTCCTGAAGGCGCACCGGAACTGGGGAAGCTTCCGCGGCGAGTCCAGCGCAATGACCTGGCTGATGCGCATCGCCATCAACCTGCAAAAGGACCATTGGCGCAACCGCAGGTTGCAGTTCTGGCGGCAGACGCAGAGCCATGCGGTGGACCTGGACGAGGCCAGCGAGTGGCTGCCGAGCGGCGAACGGTCCGTCGAGCAACAGTTGCTGGCGCGGGAGCGGGTGCAGCAGGTGGCCAAGGCGGTCGAGGGACTCAGCGAACGGCAGCGGACGGTCTTTCTGCTGCGCTACGTCGAAGAGATGGAGTTGAGCGAGATTGCGCGGGCTACCGGGCTGAATGAAGGCACGGTGAAGGCGCACCTTTCCCGGGCCTTGGCTAGAGTGCGCGCGGAGTTGGGGGGAAGACGATGAGCATTCTGAACAAAAGTGGCGAGGTTGGCGACTTGACGGAAGAGCCGGAGATGCTGGATGAAGCGCTCCAGGACTTCCGCTTGAGCCTTCATGCCTGGTCCGAGTCGGCCTATAGCTGGCCGCGCAGGGCGGTTGAGCCTGGGCAGCGGCGCGTTTGGCGGCTGGCAACCGCCTGGGCGCTGGTTTGCGTGCTGGCCGCTGGCGGCGCTTCGGCGGGGCTCTGGGAGCATCATCGGCAGGAGATGAAGATTGCCGCGGCCCGCCTGGTCGAGCAGCAGCGGCGGCTGGCAGCTCAGCAGCGGGCTCGCCAGGAGGAAGAGGATCTGCTGGCCAAGGTGGACCTGGCCGGCGTGGATAGCGATGTATCGCGGGAAGTTCCCAGCGCCATGGAGCCGCTGGCTCAACTGATGGCAGAGGACGAGACCCGGTAGGAGAGATCAGGCATGATCGGCAGATATCAGCCAGGCCGAGGGGCCAAGGGGGAAAAGGCGATGAAGGGATTTGGGATGGTGCGGTTGGGATTGGCGATTGCGGGAGTTTTGCTGGCGGGCACGGCGCTGGCGCAGGGACCCGGCGGCGGAATGGGGCCGGGGCCGGGATTCGGGGAGCATCGGCCTCCCATGGAGCGTGCCTTCGGCCCCGGCGGGGGTCATGGCCGCTGGTGGAACAATCCGAAGGTGGCGGAGCAGTTGAAGCTGACCGATGAGCAGCGGAAGGCCTTTGACGGCATTCTGCTAGAGCATCGGGAGAAGCTGATCGATCTGAAGGCCAGCGTGGAAAAGGCGGAACTGGAGATGGAGCCGCTGGTCAGCGCCGATCAGCCGGACGAGGCCAGGATTCTCTCTCAGATCGACAAGGTGGCGCAGGCCCGGGCAGAGCTGGAAAAGGCGAATGCGCGCTTTCTGCTGGCGATCCGCAACAAGCTGACCCCGGAGCAGTGGAAGCAGGTGCAGGCCTTCCGCGCCAACCACGGGCAGGAGCGCGGTTGGGAACGCGGCGCCCGCGGACCGGACGGCCAGGGACCGGGCGGCCAGTACCACCATCAGGCGCCAGCGCCTCCGCCAGTTGCGCCTCCGCAAGCGCCAGCAGCTCCTGCTCCAGGAGCGGAGCAGTAAAAGGGGATTTGTAAAGCAGGTTTCAGGCAGAGAGCAAATTCGGTTGCAATCAAGACCGGTGGCGGCGGGAGGAGATCCTCTTGCCGCCGTTTTTTGTGCCCGGCGGCAGGCGGGAAAAGGCCGCGCGCCAGCGCGGAAAGCGGCTGCGAAAGCCCTTGAAAGGGCCATTGGACCAGCTTTTCCTGTCGCGAAGCGATACAGCTAGGTGAAGCGCAACGATACAGCCGCTGAATCGCTTCGGGACATGGTTTGAACCGAAGCTGGACACCTTGAATCGGGGCGAGACAATCGGGGCCGGGGATCATTCTGAATTTTGTGACTAAAGTTATTTTCGGGAGGACCGATGAAAGGGTTGGATGCAGGAAAGCCCCTCCGGAAGATGCGGAGGCTCCGGCGGAGAGAAAGAGGCGCCGGCGGGCAAGGCAGGATTCGAGGCATCCAAAAGGAGTACCTTCCATGGCCCTCGGTGTATTGAACAATCTGTCGGCGATTTACGCGGAAAACAACCTGAACAACACCAGCAGCAGCCTGCAGACGGTCTTGCAGCAGTTGTCGTCCGGGTCAAAGATCAACTCCGGAGCGGACGACGCAGCGGGCCTCGCGCTGGTCAACGGCCTGGAGGCCAACCAGACGGCGCTGACCCAGTCGGAGACCAACGCCACGGAGGGCGTGGGGCTGCTCCAGGTTGCCGATGGCGCGCTCTCGCAGGTGACCAGCCTGCTGGACCGCGCCGTAACGCTGGCCACCGAAGCCTCCAACGGCACCCTCAACAGCAACCAGGAGAGCGCGGCGAACCAGGAGTATCAGTCGATCCTTGCCGAAGTGAACAACATTGGATCGACGACGACCTACAACCAGGAGGAGGTCTTTGCCGGCAACACCATCGCCATCTACACCGGCGACTCCTCGACACAAGGCTCTTCGATCGACGCCCTGAGCATTCGCCCCCTCTCAGCGTCCAGCATGGGCGACACCAACGGCGTCATGGCCTACGGCAACGGCAACGGACCCACCGGGACCAACGTCTTCATCGACCTGTCGAACGACGGCGCCAAGGCGACGGTCAACGACAGCCTGGGCCTTACGACGGCGACAACCAGCATCCAGGTCTCCTATCTGAAGACGGGCGCGGATGGCGCGATCACCCCGGCCACGGCGACCATCAGCGTCGGCAGCGGCACCAACTACGCCAACACCGTGCAGGGATTGATCAGCGCGATCAACGGCTCGGGCCTTGGCCTGACTGCGAGCTTCGGCACGGCGAACCAGGCCGGAACCGGCGCCGTGGCCACTGCTAACGGGGCTCTCTACGGGGGCGGCGGCAGCGCCGATACCGGCATCATCGTCTCCGGCCAGGGCGTGGGCACCGGAACCAGCGCCGGCGAGATCGGAGCATTGACCGTGGGCGGGACGCCTCTGGATTCGCTGACAGGCGCCCTCAACATCACTGGGACCAACGGCGTTAGCCACGCCCTCACCCTCGGGCTGGCGGACTCGACCGACAACATCACGGACCTTGCGGCGACGATCAATGCCGACAACTACGGCATCACGGCCGCGGTCAATGGCAACACGCTGACCTTCACCTCGACCAGCCCGGCGGCCGGCGTCAGCGGAACAAACCTCACCGACGCAGTGACGGCCGTGGATATCACCGCGCCCGCAGTGAACTCCGCCGGCGCGCCCAAGGGCAACGCCGCCGGAACCATCGGCACCTTTACGCTCGGCAACTCCACGGACATCCTCACCGGCGGCACGCTGAGCATCACCGGTCAAGCCGGCATCCTCACCGCTTTCAACCTGGGCACCGCGAGCACGACAGACAACCTGGTCGACCTTGCCAAGACCATCAACGACTGGGCCGCAACGCAAGCCGCGGGCGCCGGGGTCACGGCCTCGGTGGCCGGCGCCGTGATGACCATTACCAGCGCGGGCGGCGGGGTGGTCGCTGTTCAAACCGCTCTCAGCACCGCCGGAACCTCCGACACCGTCGCCGCTGCAACGCCTATCTCCTTGACCGGAACGCCCACCATCAACACCGCCAGCTCCAGCACGCTCGGCACACTTGCATTGGGCGGAACCGGGGAGTCGGTCACGGATGTGCTCAATGGCACGCTCACCATCGGCGCCAATTCCATCACTTTGGGGGGAACCGGAACCACCGACACGTTGCAGGACCTGGCCAAGACCATCAACGCCGGCGGCTACGGGGTCACCGCCACCTACAGCCAAACGGCCAAGGATATCGTCTTTACCTCCTCGAACACCGCGCTGATCCTGAGCTACACCAAGGCCGCGGGAAGCGTTACCGGCGATCAGACCGATCCCACCGGAACCCTGACCTACACCGCTGCCGGTCCGATAACCACGGCGCAGGATTATTACAGCATCGGGATCTCCGCGCCCGGCGGCATCTCGGACAAGTCCACGGCCGTTGGTGGAACTCCCACCTACGGCGGGACGGGGAACACAGGCATCACGACCGACACGAATTCGACCGGAGGAATCGCCACCATCAGCTACACGGACGCACCCGGCGAGTCGTTGAGCGGCACCGACCTGCTCAACCAGCCCGATGCCCAGGCTGCTCTGAACGATCTGAATGTGGCCATCAGCGACGTGGCGGCTTTGGACGGCTACATCGGCGCGCAGATCAATACGCTGAATTCCATCAGCCAGGTGATGAGCACGCAGCAGGAGAATGTGGTCTCCGCGCAGAACGCCATCCAGGCCACCGACTACGCCTCGGCGACATCGAATATGTCAAAGTACGAGATTCTCTCGCAGACCGGCATCGCCGCATTAGCGCAGGCTAACAGTGTGCAGCAGGAAGTGACCAAGCTCTTGCAATAAGGTTTTCGCACCATTGCAGCACCTTCAAGACAACCCAGGGACAGGGCGGCGGCAGGGGCAACCTTGCCGCCCATTTTTTGGGGAATTACATACTTGACTCCCGTGGGTTAGACGTAGGGGCCACACGATGATGAGGTTCGGGAGAAATGGGGCAACGCTCTCCTATGTTTCAGTGCAGGACGCGCAATCGGTCTATCAAGCATCAGGTAGCCACCGCAGTCCGATTGACGGGATCAAGTGCCTTGCAGTTTCATCACTCGGCGGTAACTTCCCATTGGCCTATTGTTCGTCAAAAAGGAACGATGCCTTCACTGGAGTCAAGTATGTAATTCCCTTTCATTTTGCAGTCAAGCCATTTGTCTTTATCGGATTATTTTCAGCACTTCGCTCAGGATGACAATTTTGTGGAAGATGACAACTGAGGAAATAATTACAGCACCCTTGCCAGCCATTTCCCAGTGTGGGAGAGGAGATTGACCGCGACCTCTTCGGGCGTTCCTTCGGCTACGATTCTGCCGCCCGCTTCGCCGCCTTCGGGGCCTAAGTCGATGACCCAGTCGGCGCACTTGATTACATCGAGATTGTGCTCGATGACCACGAGCGAACCGCCGCCGTCGATGAGCTTGCGGAAGGCGGTCAGCAGCTTGGAGACATCGTCGAAATGCAGGCCAGTGGTGGGCTCGTCGAGGATGTAGAGGACGCGGCTGGCCTGGGAGGGTTTGGCGACGGCGTTGGCGGCGCGGACCTGGGCCAGGTGAGCAGCCAGCTTGACACGCTGCGCCTCGCCGCCGGAGAGCGTCGTTGCGGACTGGCCGAGGCGCAGGTAGCCGAGGCCGATCTCATCCAGCACGGCGAGCTTTTCCAGCAGGCGGGTTTGACCGGCAAAGAAACGCAATCCCTCCTTTACGGTCATTTGCAGCACTTCGTAGATGTTCTTGCCTTTGTAGGGGACGCCAAGGATCTTGGCCTGGTAGCGGGTGCCGTTGCAATCCTCGCAGGGCAGCTCGACGTCGGCCAGGAACTGCATTTCGACGGTGACGGTGCCGTCGCCCTCGCAGGTGTTGCAGCGGCCGCCGGGGACGTTGAATGAAAAATGACCGGGTGTGAGGGAGAGGCGTTTGGCCTCGGGCTGCTGGGCAAATATCTCGCGGACCAGGTCAAAGCCCTTGATGTAGGTGATGGGATTGGAACGAGGGGTGCGGCCAATAGGTGTCTGATCCACCAGCACCACATCGTTGATGCGCTCGACGCCGGCCAGGGATTTGTAGACGCCGGAGGGATCACCGCCATCGCTCTGGCCCAGCGCCCGCGCCACCGCCCGGTAGAGAATCTGATGCACCAGCGTAGACTTTCCCGAGCCGGAGACGCCGGTGACGGCCACCAGCAATCCGAGAGGGATTTCTACATCGAGCGCGTGGATATTGTTGGCCGTGGCCCCGCGCAGAATCAAACGATCCCGGCCGGGGGGGCGGCGGCGGGCGGGCAGGGGGATGGAGACCTTTCCGGAGAGATATTGGCCGGTGAGGGAGCTGGGATTGGCCTCAATCTCGGCCAGAACGCCCTCGGCGAGGAGCTTGCCGCCCAACTCGCCTGCGCCGGGGCCCAGGTCGAGCAGGTGGTCGGCTGAGCGGAGCACATCGGCGTCGTGCTCGACGACCAGAATGGTGTTGCCCAAGTCGCGCAACTCCTCAAGTATGTGGATCAGGCGCGCCGTGTCGCGAGTGTGAAGGCCGATGGAAGGCTCATCGAGGACGTAGAGCGCGCCGACCAGCCGCGAGCCAAGCGAGGTGGCGAGCTGGATGCGCTGCGCCTCGCCGCCGGAGAGCGAGGAGGCCAGCCGGTCGAGGGTGAGGTATTCCAGGCCGACCGCATCGAGAAAGCTGAGGCGCTGGCGGACCTCCTGGAGGATCGAACCGGCGATCTCCTCTTGCATGGGCGAGAGGCGCAGTGCTCCGAAGAATGTCTTTGCCTGGGCGATGGTGAGCGCGGTGGCCTGGCAGATATTCAGCCCACTGATGCGGACGCTCCGCGCCTCGGCGCGGAGGCGCTGGCCGCGGCAGTCGGGGCACTCGGCGTAGCCACGATACTTGCTGAGCATGACGCGCACATGCAGCTTGTACTTCTTGCGCTCCATCTGGGCGAAGAAGCCGTAGACGCCGGCAAAGCCGCCTTTGCCGCGCAGCACCGTCTCGCGCGCCGCTTCGGGCAGGTCGCGCCAGGGCACATCGAGCGGCACGCCTAGCTCGGCGGCCTGGCGGCGCAGATCGGTGAACCAGGGCCGGCATTTGGGGCGATTCCAGGGGTCGATGGCGCCGCCGTTGAGGCTGAGTTCCTTGTCGGGGATGACCAGGTTCAGGTCGAAGTCCACGGTGTTGCCGAAACCCTGGCAGCGCGGACAGGCGCCGAAGGGATTGTTAAAACTGAATAAGCGCGGCTCCGGCTCGCGGCCCGCGCGGTGGCAGCTTTTGCACTCGTAAGCGGCGGAGAAGCGATGGCGCGGACGCGGGGCGGCTTCGTCGCGCGGAACCTCCTCGAAGATCACTTCGCCGGCCTCGCGATAGGCGATCTCGGCGGCATCGACGATGCGGGCGCGGTTTTCTGCGCTGACGGCGACCCGGTCCAGGAGAATGAAGACGGGCAGCGTAAAGTCCAGGTCGAGGAGCGATTCGGGGGTGGAGAACTCGAAGATGCGTCCCTGCTGGTAGAGCCGGTTGAATCCGGAGGCGCGCAGCTCGATGAGGCGGGCTTTCAGTGCCTCGGAGAGCGGCGACTCTGCTGATGTTTTGGCCAGGGCCTTGGCGGCGGATTTGCCTTGAGCTTTGCTTGCGGGTTTGGTTGCCCGTCGGACAGGCTTGGCTTCCGCTTCCAGCGCAGGCTCGGCGTGGCGCACCGGAAAGAGCGCATTCAGCCGCGTTCCCTCGCCCAGTGCCAGCGTCGCTTCGGCAATCTCGTCGATCGAGTCGCGCTTGACCAGGCCGTCGCAGTGGACGCAGTGGACCGTGCCGCAGCGGGCATAGAGCAGGCGCAGATAGTCGTAGACTTCGGTGGCCGTGGCCACCGTCGAGCGCGGGTTGCGCGTCGAGTTCTTCTGCTTGATGGCAATGGCCGGAGCCAGGCCGTCGATCAGGTCCACGTCGGGCTTCTCGATGCGCTCCAGGAACTGGCGGGCGTAGGCGGAGAGCGATTCGACATAGCGCCGTTGCCCCTCAGCGTAGATGGTGTCGAAGGCCAGCGACGATTTGCCCGAGCCGGAGACGCCGCTGATCACCGTGAGCTTCCCGTGGGGGATCTCGCAGGAGATGTTCTTCAGGTTGTGCGTCCGCGCGCCGCGGATGATGATGGCGTCATTCAAGGGAAGGCACCGGGCAAGAAATCGGCTGGCTGCGTTCCGATTCGCACAGCGAGGATCGAGACGCAGGCGGCCATTCTTTATTATAGTTCCTTGCCGGAATTGCCGGCCCGCGGCGCATGAAACTGTAGCGTCGCCCTCCCGGTCCACGCTTGTTTCTTTTCAGGCACGACTTCACAGAGCGGGAGTCCCGGTTGTTCGGACAGCTTTCGCCGATTCTTAAGTGGAAGCTCTGTTTTTCGGTTTAGGTTGCCATGGATTCTGGCAGGCGGTTGAAGTTTACCTGGTCGGCGATGTTGCAATTGGCCGGCAGAACCACTTTATCGCATTCTGAAGCCGGCCGGTGAAGCGGAGTCGGGCACTGCTGGAGAGCGCCCCGCCAAGGTATAGCCGGCTGGAGACTCATCGACGCCGATGAGTGCCGGGAGTGGGCACGACTGCCGCTCCCGGCCTTTTCTTTCCACATCGGATCGAAAGCAATGCGAGCTTCGTTCTAGCAAAAGATTTGGTAAACGCTCAGATGCATGAGTCAAGTCCTTTCAGTGATAATCATGCTCCGGAGGCGGGTGCCCCAACTCACGTTTTGAAACCTGGGAAAGCACAAAGTTCCAAGACTGATCACTGATCACTGACCACTGATCACTGACAATTGATCACTGTTTTTCCGGCCAAGGGTCTCTCAGCAGTGAGCAAAGTCCCAAATCGTTGCCGTATCGCTCGACTTCGACTTGGGCCATGTGGATCGCGCTGGCCATGCCGCGGAAGGCGGGGACGGCGTCGGAGCCCATGATCTGCGGCGAAACAAAAAGATGAATGCGATCTACCAGGCCGCCGGCCAGCAGAGCCGTGTTCAGGCGCGTGCCGGTCTCGGTGAGAACGGTGAGAATGCCCTCTTCGCCCAGCTTGTCCAGAACCTTGCCCAGCGGGACGCGCCCGGCTTCGGCGGGCAGCACCTCTACACGGACGCCGCGCTGGCGAAGCGCATTCACGCGGGCCTCGTCCTTTGAGACGGTGAAGATGACCACATCATTGTGCGCCGTGGCGACCATCTTGGAGTCGAGCGGCATGCGCAGAGCCGAGTCCAGCACCACGCGCAGCAGTGGCCGGCGGCGGCGCAGACCGCTGCGGTCGGTGAGCATGGGATCGTCGGCCAGCACGGTGTCCACGCCTGTGAGCGCGGCGTCAGCCTGCCAGCGCAGCGGCTGCACGGCGGCGCGGGCGGCTTCGCTGGTGATCCAGTAGGGCTGGTACGGCGCCTGCACGCCGGGCGGCGGCCCGATGCGCCCGTCCAGCGTCATGGCCACCTTCATCAGCACCAGCGGGCGGTGATGCTGAATCCAGCGGGCAAAGCCCTCGTTGAGGCGACGCGCTTCGGGCTGGCAGACTCCCAAAGTGGTCTCAATGCCCGCCGCGCGCAGCGCCTCGATTCCATGGCCGGCGACGGCGGGGTTCGGATCGATGGTCGCCGCCACCACGCGGCTCAATCCGGCGGAGATAAGGGATTCGGTGCAGGGGCCGGTGCGGCCGGTGTGGTTGCAGGGCTCCAGCGTGACATAGGCTGTGCCTCCGCGCAGCCGCTCACCTGCATGTTGCTGCGCAACCTTGAGGGCGACGATCTCGGCGTGGTCGAGGAGGTCGTACTCGTGCCAGCCCTCACCGGCCACCTGCCCCGCGCAATCCAGAATGACGCAGCCCACGGCGGGGTTCGGCGAACTGACGCCGATGCCGCGCCGCGCCAACTCCAGCGCGCGCTGCATCCAATAACGGTCTTGGTCTTCTTGTTGATTCATGCGCAGGTCAATCGGGAACCCTTCTAGTGTAAATGGAGTGCGTCGTCGTACTCCGGTGGTGTGTTGCGATAAGGGTGTTCACCAGGAGTAATCCGGGGGTTGCGCGTAACCATCGGCTCAACGAGCGGCACGGGGAATCTAACTAGAAATCCGTCAGCTGGGGGCGCTCTCGCGATGCCTCAGGATCGAGGACAATTCTCTTCCGGCCAGACTCTTCGATCACGCTGACTTTCACACCATAGCCGTGTCCGATCGCTTTTCCGTTACGGCGAAATTGAATCTCGATCGAGTACTCGCCGGTGGGAATTCCCTCCAGCTTTTCAACTACAAACTTACCCTCCCCGCTACCATCGCTGCTGCTACTGTAGCCTGCATTCTTCACCTCGAAGATTCTGCCTGTTCTCCGGTCGATAAGAACCGTGGACTCGTCGGCCTCCGCTCCTGGCGGGTGCGCATGGTTTTGGTAGCCATGCTTGCGATAGAAGCCGAAGAACATCGGTTCGGGCCGCTCTGCAGGCGCGCATCCCGGCCTGGGTTCGATGCTAACGATGCTGGCGCCCTCGCTGGACGGCGGAGCCAAATCCAAGAACAACTTATCACTTTTGCTGAGAA
Source organism: Occallatibacter sp. (assembly GCA_049522975.1). Lineage (GTDB taxonomy): Bacteria > Acidobacteriota > Terriglobia > Terriglobales > Acidobacteriaceae > Telmatobacter. The sequence goes on from JBEKNI010000007.1 coordinate 103,967, forward strand.
GCGCATTTTCGATTTCGAAACGCAGCGCGTCGGATTTTGCCGATTTGTAAACCATCTTGGCCAACGCTACGTTCGCCGGCTCGTCCAGTTCCAGAAGGTGCAGGCACATTCCGCGCAGCACCGCGTCGTCGTCCGGATCGGAAAAGATCGAGCGCCCGACCTCGACAACTCGGGAGTCAATCGAAGCAAGCGCGGGATCATCGACGGGCAAAACCTTCGCGGTCCCGGAATACGGATGGCCCCATGCGCTTATGAACCACAGGAGATAGAGCGCTGTGCGCCTGATTTCCACCGGCCTGTTTTTATCAGCCATGGCATTCAGAAGAAACTCAGCACGTTGCGCCTTGAAAGTGTTGGTTGCGTCTTTCGAACGGATGACATCCTGTGTTGGTTCAAAGAATCCCCAAGCGGAACTCCACCTTTCCGCCTCGCCGGCGAGCGTATCGGCGCGCAGTAGTAAGTCAGGATCGTTTCGGCGTCTGATGAGTTGAAGGGCATCTTCCCGGATGGCCGACGCAGTGCGGATCGCGCAATCGCTCGTGTCACTGGAGGTAGTGTCCACAAAGTGCAGCAAACGTGGCACGTCCTCCGCGGTTGACTCGTGGCCGAGAATCGTTCTAGCGGGCTCGACCGAGCGGATCGCCTCGCTGATCTTCTGCTTTTCCTCACTGAGGGTGGGAAACTTGCGCGCAGTAGCCTCAGTGAGAGGCTTCTCATTGGGAAACAATGGGTAGCCTACGGGGAAATATCCTCCGGGATTCATCGGCTGATAGTAGGAATGTACGTGGCCGAATGGATCGACGAGCTCCACGCCGGAAGGAACGATAGCATAGGGCACCTTCTCGAGCTCCTTGTAAAGATAGCCGAGCTTTCTCGGACGGCTGTCGAGAAAAAGGATTAACCGGCCGCCGGAGCGAATTTTGGCAAAATAAGAAAGGTAGCCGTCGATTTGATCCAGACGCGTACCGATAGGCAGCGTGCCCAGCAGCGTTTCCTGCACCGTGGCAATCTTGTGTTTCGCTTCGTCCGTGGATATCTGGACCACAACAATGTCTGTGCTCAAATAAACCTTCGAATCAAGATCGTAGACGGGCATATTCATTGCCGCGAGCCGTGAAGGAACCAGCGCGATTAGCAGGATGAGCCCGGAGGCTGCGAGGGTACGCATACGAGTCTCCTTGCGAACCAATTCTCACCTCCGCATAAACCTTGGCTAGTGTACTCCAATAGCCAAATACTGCTTGAAAGTCAACTTGTGGGCAGTTAAACGACGTTACCCCAGCAGCGAATCCACAAACTCCGCCGGCGAGAACTCCAGCAGGTCGGTCATCTGCTCGCCTACGCCGACGAAGCGGACCGGCAGGTTGAGTTCCTGGGCGATGGCCACGGCGATGCCGCCCTTGGCCGTGCCGTCCAGCTTGGTGAGCAGGATGCCGGTAACTCCGGCGGATTGAGTGAATTGCCGCGCCTGCTGGAGACCGTTCTGGCCGGTGGTGGCGTCCATCACCAGCAGGACCTGGTGCGGCGCGCCGGGAATCAGCTTGGCCGCCGTGCGGCGCATTTTATCCAGCTCGTCCATCAAGCCGGTCTTGGTGTGCAGGCGGCCCGCTGTGTCCACGATCAACTCGTCGATCTTGCGGGCCTTGGCGGAGGCGCAGGCGTCGTAGAGGACGGCAGCCGGGTCGCCGCCCTGGCGGGTCTTGATCATCTCGACGCCGCTGCGGGAGGCCCAGATTTCAAGCTGCTCGATTGCCGCCGCGCGAAAGGTGTCCGCGGCGCAGAGCAGAACTGACTTGTCTTGTGCGCGGTACCAGGCGGCCAGCTTGCCTGCGGAGGTGGTCTTGCCGGTGCCGTTGACGCCAACGAGAAAGGTGACGTTGGGGCTGCCGGCTTGCGGAGCGGGCGTTGGTTTGTTGAGAATGGGAGCTTCGAGGATGGCGCGGATCTGAGCCTTGAGCAGATCGCGCAGCTCGTCGCCGCCCGCGATAGCCTTGCGGCGGGCGCGGTCGCGCAGGGCCGCCAGGATGGCAGTGGTGGTTTGGATGCCAAGGTCGCTGGTCAGCAGCGCCGTTTCAAGACTCTCCAGGGTCTGCTCATCCACCGTGCGGGTGAGGGCGACTATGGTTTCGATCTGGTTCGAGAGCGACTCGCGGGTGCGCGAGACGGCCTGCTTCATGCGGCTGAAGAGGCTGGACTTCGGGGCCTCGGCCGGGGCGGAATCGGGCCAGCCCTGCGGCTTGGCCGTAGTGGATTCCGGAGGGTCTTTTTTGCCGCCGAAGAGCTTCATCGTGGAGCTTCCAGATTCGAGTTTAGAGCATCGGGCGGGAGGTGCGGCGGTCTGGAGATCAACCGCCGATGACGTCCTCGGATCAACAAGCTCATCTTCAATGCGGCTTCTTGATTGTGTGCATTCGGTTGAAGGCGGAGCGATGAGAGGCTACGGCTTGGGCGGAGGGGTGCGGAAGGGTTGGGCGGCTTTGACGAACTCGCCGGCTACGTTCACCGATCCTATCTGGCCGGAGAAGATGCCCACGCCTTTGCCAGATAGAAGCACTATGGAGGAGGCCTGATGCTTCAACTCGAAGGGGAAGTTGAAGCCGAAGGTGTGACTGACGGCGAGGATAGTGTCGGCGGCCTTGGGGTCGTCGACGAGGACGATGTTGAGTCCGGCAAAGTCCTTGTTGCGACCCAAGGCGGCCTTGACCTGCTTGCTGCCGAAGTAATCTGCGTGGGCATCGATATACATGGTCTGGAAGTGCCGGAGGATGTAGTCGCGGTCTTTGGATGCGGCAAGCTCCGAGCTGGCGGCTGTGCCGGATTCCGCGAGCTTTTGGGCCGGCTGTGGCGCAGGGCTGGGAGTGGTTGGCGTCGAGGCGGCGGGCGCGGGTGTTGCTGGCGCAGGCGGCGCGGCAGCGGGAGAAACAGCCGCGGCGGGCGCGACTGGCGCGGCTGGATGGAGCGGCGGCAGTTGCGCGCCGCTGGCGAAGGTCTTGGTTGGAGGAGTGTCCGCCAGGCCGACGACGCTCTCGATGGGGACGGCGAAGCTGAGGCTCTGGCCGCCGTTGAGCGCGCCCGTGATGAGGCCGAGAGCGCGGCCGCGGGCATCGATAAGAACGCCGCCGGAGGCGCCGGGCGAGGCGGGTGCGGTGAATTGGAGAGCGCGGAATCCGCTGCTCGCGCCGGGAATCTCATCGGCGAGACGATAGGCGGAGAGAACGCCAGTCGAAGTGGACCAGGGCAGATCCTGAGGATGAAAGATGGAGACGACCGGGTCGCCGGGACTGATGTCGGCAGGGCTGGCTACGGGAAGCACGGGAAGTCCGGAGGCGGTGATGCGGATAGCGGCGACATCCCGGCGCTCATCGACGCCGAGCAGCTTCACGCGGTCGAAAACCTCGCCGGACTTGAAGCGGACCTGCAGGGCGTAGGCGTTGCGGATGAGGTGATACGAGGTGAGCAGGTCGCCGTCCGCGTAGACAACCAGGGCAGCGCCGGTGGAGGCGGATGTATCGCCGGGAGATTGGAAGGCCAGCACCATGGCGACGGCGGGAGCGGCCCTATCGACGATCTGCGCCGGGGTGAGGGCCGGGGCGGGGGATTGTGCGGCGCAGGTGGCGACAATGCCGAGCGCGCAAAGAAGAGCCGATCCAATTGTTGGCAAAGGCCGCATGGTAACTCCCTGCTGAGGAAACAAAAGACTCCAAAGAGGGAAGTATAGCGCAGCGGGGCGGACAAAGCCCGGCCCGGTAGTGGGTCAGTTTGGTTTTCCACAGGGGAAATCAAGCATTTGCAAGCATGGCAAGGGAGGCGAGTATGATTTCTCCTAAGCCGGTTCCTGAATGTTTCACCACGAAACGGCCCGCAAGGAAATCTATACGCATGACAATCGCTATCGGTATGCTCTGCGATGAGGGGCTGATTATTGCCGCTGATACGCAACTTGCGATGACTGACGGCTCTACCCGTGAGGGAATCAAAGTCCATCAGGCAATTGCCGACACGGGCATCTATGTGACTGCAAATGCAACTGACGATGGAAACGCGGCTAACACGCTAATTCCAGACATCCTTACCGATTTACAGAATGATGACCCCAAGAGTTTTGCGCACGTTGAAAAAACTGTGCGGGCTTCGATGGCTGAATGGGCGGAGCGGTATAGACAAGGGAATCCTTATATTCAGATCATCCTGGGGGTATATCTCAATCGGCCCCGACAGAAAAATGTCAGGACTGGCGGGGGAATACGGCTCTACTATTGTGAGCCGCCGAATACGATGGTTTCTGTAGACCGTGACGATGTGAGCGAAGGCTATGTGGGGATAGGTGCGGGAGCCAACGTTACCGATCCGATTTATCGAATGCTTTTTAGCGAAGAGTCTTCCGCATATACTGGACTCTATGAGATCGCCTATTTAATGTACAGAGCCAAGAAAGATGCAGCGACCGCATGTGGAGGGAAGACCAATGCCATTTTGTTAAAGAATGAATTCATCCCTCCGTTATGGGTAGACCCATCATGTATGAAAATTGCTGAGGACGATGGGAGAATGCTCGACTATTGTTTACAAATGGCTACTTGTACTGTTATGGCGGAAACAGATGAAGCCGCAGAAAAATTATGGGACATACTCAAGCCGACAATGACGGGCCAAAAAAGGTTCAGATCACACAGATTTCTTACCGAGTCAGGAGAAGACGCGTGTCTACCGCCGCTCTCTATGCGGTCAGAGAATGAGCAATAAACAATCGCTAGGCGCTCTCCCCAAGCGCCCTCCGAAATAGCTCATTGTCGATTTTCGTTTTCGAGACGGTAGGTTTCGGGAGCAGAGCAATCAATTCATCCATCGTCCAAACATGATCCGCAAGCCCCGCTTCTATTGCCGGGGTCACTCTCAAGGTTTGGTGAACACGGCAAAAGTTGTAGTGCATGTAATGGAGCGCGACAGCATGGGCATGGTTCGCGGTTTTCTTGCTGAATCCGTTCGTTAGCCTGGTAAACCGGCGAGATGACATTCTCAGAGTCAGATTTTGCCTTTCAATATAGCTCGTGCTGACGTGATCCGGATCGGGATACCCTAATACCGTTTTCATGTCGCAGCCGATACACTTGCCGGGAGAATAGCGGCGCTGATCCTCATCGGTCGTTGCACCGTAAATCTTTTGGAGCGTGGCAAAATCCACTTCCAACCCAAAAGCGCCTTCCACGGCCTTAAGGTACGGCTTGTGCGCGTCTGTAGTCACCTGGACGCGCCCACGGATACGGCTGGCGCAATCTTCCATGAACTCCATTGCCCAGCCCGCATCCCGGCCACCGACTAAGTAGGAAACGACCAGCTTGGTATCGGCGTCAATCCCTATCCACGTCCAAACATCTCCCCATCCGTAATACTTTTGCTCTACCGTGGCGTTCTTTTGCTTTGCGCCGACAAACGACCAGATTTCATCGCACTGCAACCGCTTTACCGGAAGATTGCGAACGTGAAAATCATGAAACGTAGCGCAAGCTGTTCCCATGTCTTCCAGCAGCTTGACCACGGTATTTTTAGCGGCTCCCGTCATACGGCAAGTAGAACGGATCGAGCAGCCTTCAATCAGGCAATTCACGATTCTGGCGCGGGTTTGGGAGTCCAAACAATTCATAATGACTATTATGCCAAAGCCGCTTTGGAATGTCAAGAGAAAAGTTGGCTCTGTGCAGATTTTTCTGCGTTTCGTGGTCTATAATCGCGCATCAGGAGAGGACGATTCAAATGACCCCACTCGAAAAAGCAGAGCTTGTTAAGGTTCTGAAGGCGATTGAAGAGAAAATCGCTGCTCTTGAAGCAGCCGTTCAATCTCACGATCATTCTCAGCAACAGCAGCACGTATCCGAGCACGAACAGGCTCAGAAGAACTCGCAACCAACGATTCGTAAATTGATTGAAGGGCTAGAAAAAACTCTGAAAGGCCAGTTTTAGCCTCACCGCCAGAGATTTGTTCTTTCAATTCGACATCTTGCATTTGGCACACTCCTGTGTTATCTTGGAATTGCCAACACAAGATTCGGAAGGGCCGCGCCTGCAAGCGCGGCTTTTCTATTACTGCTTATAATAGGCTCAACTGAGGAAACACGCAATGAAAGATTGGGGAATCATCCTCGCAGCCCTATTCGCTGTCGGCGCGATAATCCGCTCCATCTATCATGTGGGAAGTGTGCTCGGCTTCCGGCTGGACGAACTGCACGAAAAAGTCGATGCGTTGCAAGAGAAGATCGAATCAAAATTGGATGAATAGGCGCTGATATGAGAAAGACCAATTTGGCTTTGGAATTATTTCTCTTGGCTTTTGGGCTGCTGCCGTTCAGTGTTCTTAGCGCATTTTTCTGGTTCACTACCGGCAAGGTTCCCCATGTGCTCGTCTATGGAATGCTTGCCGTATTCGTGGCCTGTATTATCGCTGGAATCGAGGAGAGATTGCGGAAGGAATAAATTAGGCTTTCTTCCCCCATCGCGCTTGAGCGGCCTTCGCAGCCGATGCTCTCCGTGCCGCTGGCGTCATCGTCACCAAACGACGCTTCCCGCCCACCATCCCACCTTTACGGCCCATTGCCGACATATAGGCAGACAGGCTGAAAGGTTCCGGTCCTGGCGCGACAGACTTTGCCTCTGCCGTAGACTGCTCTACTATCCACTTGGCAAGCTGGTTCGGATCGCGGGGTCGTTTGCCCTTACCGATGGTCATGTCTTCATGATTTCACAGATCGGGATGCTAAAGCGGCCTGTGGAAAACCAAACTGACCCACTACCCCCGGCCCGCGAGCGTTCGTAGCATCCCGCCCTTTTCGCGGAAAACGCGAAAAGGACGGGGGCACGGAGGCCTTTCAATCCTCAAAAAGGGCTTCAGCGCGCTGGTGCTACGGCTGGTTGCCCCTTACCGGGACTGCTTGCAGGACGAAGGGCTGGGAGAGATTCGCAATCGCCGGCTTGAGGTCCTTGAGTGTTCCATCCAGCTCTTCCATGATGTTGGCCAGTCTTGAATCGCCGAGCTTGGTCATGGCCTCCTGCAGAGCCGCCTGGGCCTGGAGCGCCTGTCCTGTGACCTTTCCCAGGTCGCTCAGGGCCTCGGAGAAACGAGTCATTTCGGCGGGGTATCCGGCGAGAGCCTGGCTGGACAAGGCGAAAGCCTGCTGGGTGAGATTGCGATGATCCTCGGCTGACTTGTCGAGCGCCTCGGTGACAGACTTGATGTGAGTTCCAATCTCGCCGGTGGACTGCTGCAAGGACTCGACCACGCTCTGCGTGGCCGTCTTCAGCTCGGCGCCGTGCGATTGCAGGCCCTGCTTGGCCTCTTCCAGCATTTGTTGGAGCGCGGTCTTTTGGGCGGTGACGGTCTGCGCCAACTGGGAACCGATGGCGTTGGAGCCATTCTCCAGTGCCTTGACGACGCTGAGCGTGGTGTGGTCGAAGGCCTGCTGGACGGATTCGAGATTGGCGAGATATTCCTGATGCTTTTCATCCCAACTGGCGAGCAGAGTATTGCCCGCGGAGTCGATGAATTCCATCACCTTCTGCGTGGCGTCGGCCATGGCTTCCTTCCAGCGGTCGATGGCCAGAGGGTCCTGTTCGGGAGCGGCGCGCTGCAACTCGGGAAGAAACTCCTCGACAAGCGTCAGCTCGAGGCCGGCGCAGAGCTGTTCCTCGCGGCTGCGAAGAAAGGAAGAGAGAAAGAAGAGAAGGAGCGAACAGAGCAGGCCCTCCAGGGTGAGGAAGACCGCGAAGGAAACTCCGCCGGCTATGCCGGAAAGACCGTCTTTGATGCGGGAGAGGTTGTCAACATCGGCGGAAAGGGAAAGAGAATGCGCAAAGCCTCCCACGGCGAGCAAAATTCCGAGCAGAGCGCCGACCACTCCGAGCAGCGCAGAGGCCCAGATGGAGATTCGCAACTGGTTGAAGGCGCGGCGAGTTTCATCCTGCCTGGAGAGGATCTGCCGCTTGATGGCCAGGTTGGCATTCTGTAGGCTGGGACGGAAGATCCACTGTTCCAGCGTTGCCTGGACTGCGCGCAGAAGAGGACTGTATCCGGCGAACTCGTCTTTGAGCGCCTCATTCAGTCCACGGACCCCATGAGAGCTCAAGCTGTCGAGGACAATGGGCAGCAGATCTGGGTCGTCCAAATGATTGATCGCCTCCAAGCGGCGCCAGCGAATCAATCCCTGGGCGAGTCCCCAGAAAAAGAAGCAGAGGATGGCGGTCGGTACTGCGAAGGAGAGCGAACCAGGATCGAAGAACTGCCGGATCCCGTTACCCGGCGGAAGCAGAAGCCCCAGAACAAGCGCAACAGCGATTCCGGCAAGCACGCCGGCGATGGCGGCAGCCCACTGCCGGTTGGCCTCGGGACCGCTCAGAATGTTGGGGAGTTCCGACGGCAGCGGCAGCGAGAGCGGCGGCGGGGGGGGCGGAGGTTCGAGGGCCAGCTCGGCCTCCGGCTGGGATGCACTATCCCCCAGCCACAATCTGAACTCCGGATCGGCGGTCCAGGCGACGCGCTCGGTGACGGTCCGGCAGATGCTCTCCGAGTCGTGCTGTAAAGTCGCCAGCCAGGAGAGCGCCGAACCGTCTACGCGATCGAATTCGGCAAGCGTCCAGCCAGCGGCTAGCTCGCTGCCAACCAGGGCGCGAAGCCGCTCCAGCACAACTGCCGGATCGACATGCGCGCCCTGATGCTGAAGTCTGACAGGGGTGAAAATCACTTGCATTTGTGGCATCGGTTCCTCTCCTGACTCACTGACTGCATGTTATCTCCGTTACCTCTGCCCGGCAATGCTGCTTGAAGCGCGAAGGGTGGCAAATCGGGTTCCATGCGTCGCCAAAGCCGGCCGCGGCGACCGGCTCGAATGGAAAGCCCGTTGAAGGCTCCCAGTCTATCTTTCGTCTCTTCCGGGGCGGAGCATGAGAGCTTTGATGGCTTCGCGGGGGTCTTTGCCTTCATTGAGGATCAGCTCCATCTGCTCGGCGATGGGCATTTCTATTTCATGCTGCCGGGCGAGGCCGAGGGCGGCGCGGGTGGTCAGCACCCCTTCGGCGACCTTTCCGCCCAGCGCGGTGAGGATCTCTGCCAGTTTGCCGCCGCGGCCCAGCTCCTGGCCCACGGTGCGGTTGCGGGAGAGCGAGCCGGTGCAGGTGAGCACCAGATCGCCCGCGCCGGAAAGCCCTGCGAGGGTCTCGCGGCGGCCGCCGCAGGCCACGGCCAGGCGAGTGATCTCGGCGATGCCGCGAGTCATCAGCGCGGCGGCGGAGTTATGCCCCAGGCCGATGCCGCTGGCGACGCCCGCGGCGATGGCGATGACGTTCTTCAGCGCTCCGCCTAGCTCGACGCCGATCACATCGGTCGAGGTGTAAATGCGAAGTGTCTCGGAGGAGAATTCCTGCTGGATGCGCGTGGCGATGGCCGAGTCTTCGAACGCGACGGTGACGGCGGTGGGCTGGCCCTGGGCGACTTCCAGGGCGAAGCTGGGGCCGCTGAGGGCGCCGATGGGGAGGATCAGCCCCGTTTCCGTTAGACAGGCGGCGATGACCTGGGTCATGCGCAGAAAGGTGTGGTCCTCGACGCCTTTGGTGGCGCTGACGATGATCTGGCCGTGGCGCAGATGGGGGCCGAGGCGGGCCAGCGCGGAACGGAGGAACTCCGAGGGGATGACGGAGAGAACGATCTCGGCGTCGCGGACGGCGGCGTTGTCCCCGGTAACGACGATCTCCGGCGGGATGGGAAAGCCAGGTAGAAAGGGCGTGTTCTCCCCGGCGCCAAGAATCTCCTGGGCAAATTCGGGGCTGTGCGCCCAGAGCGTGACCTGATGGCCGCCGCGGCGGTCGAGCGAGAGCGCCAGGGCGGTTCCCCAAGCGCCGGAACCTAAGACGATGATGCGGCTCATGCGGGCTTTTTCGCTCCAATGCGGGATTCCGTGCCGGCGAGCAGACGGCGGATGTTCTGGTGGTGCTTGACGATGATGATCAGGGCAACCGTGATCTCGACGGCGATGAAGAACGGTGATCGGCTGCCGGTGACTAGGAAGTAAGCAAAGAGCGGAAAGCTGGCCGAGCCGAGAATGGAGGCCAGCGAGACATAGCGGCTGATGGCAAGGACGAGAAAGAAGACGGAGATAGCGGCCAGAGCGGCCAAGGGCGTAGCGGCCAGAAAGACGCCAAAGCCGGTGGCGACGCCCTTTCCGCCGTGGAAGCCGAGCCAGACCGGAAAGACGTGGCCGAGGACGGCAGCCAGGGCGGCGAGGGCCTGCGCGTCGCGGCTGGCCAGGCCGGGCAGAAGGGCGGCGATGTATGCGCCAAGCCAGACAGCGGAGCAGCCCTTCAGCATGTCCAGCAGGAAGGTGGCCGCGCCCAGCAGCTTGCCGCCGGAGCGGAGAACATTCGTGGCGCCGATGTTGCCGCTGCCCGCCTGGCGGATGTCTTCGTGGAGGAAGAGGCGGACCAGCAGGTAGCCGATGGGGATGGAGCCGAGCAGGTAAGCGGCGGCTGCGATGAGCAGGCTTGCGAGGAGCATAACGAGAGAGAGTTTAGCAGGTGAGGGCGGGTGGCGGCGTGGCCTCGCGCCGGACTCATGGAAGTCAATGGCGCCCAAGAACCTCATGATCGGCGAAGTGTCCGAATCAACCTCCAATTCAGCCGGTCTTGTATTGGGCGTCCACCGGCTTCGCCGAACCGCGGAGGATGAAATGAGCTTGCTTCGATATGTCTTTTCGGAGGGAGCAGGGGCCTTTAGACCCCTGAACGCAGAGGCTCGACCGGGGCGGCCTTCAGACCCGGGACTTCTTTCTCTCAACCTTTGTTTTGTTGAGCTTACATTGCTATCTACCTTGAACTAGTGTCCCGAGTCTTAAGTTCGTCACATAACGCTTGTCATCCTGAGCGGGTGAAAATGATTTTGGAAAATACTGATTCAAATGAGCATAACTCCATAGATTCATGCTGTGTAGGAACTGTGCAGGGCAATTGTGCAATTTCAGTCAATTTGGCTGCTACAGGTCCCTTGGGCATGAGGAGCCGGGTGCGTCGCCCCTTCTTCCGAAGGTGAATCTGGGCCAATACGCGATGCCGGTTCCTGCTGTTCATACTGCTAACGATAAATGATCGCAGCGATGGCCGCATCTCCGCCGCATGTTCAGTGAACAGAAACGATGAAACCGAATGTTGATGCCGCAATCAATCGAAGTCTCAGCCATGGGCTTCAGGCAACGGATAATCGCATCCGTCGTAGGAGCCTTCAGAGGCTCAGCCCTATATCCATACCCTGACTCTTTTCCTGCTTGGGAGTCTCGGCTATCTCACGTTGCGGCGGCTTCCGGTCGGGCTTACGGGCGCTCCGGTGCGAAACATCATGCCCGAGCGCCGAGCCGAGCTTCTCTCGGCTGTCAGTGAACAGTTGCACATCGTAGGCCCCGCGCGAACCGGCAACGTAAGCGATGCGGTTGTTGAGCAGGTCTTTGGCCCCCCGCTCGGTATCTGTAGGTGTGGATCAGCACACGGTCGGCGATCTGTCCCTTGCTGGAATGACTTGTGACCGCGTAGCCGTGGTCAAGGTGCGGATTCTTCACCAAATCGAGTTCGACCTCGCGGCCTCCGTCCATCTTCAAACTCATCCGCCCATCCTGGCCGATGCCCTCCACGGTCCCGAGTTCACGGTTGGCCAGCTTCAAGTCGGGCGAGGGCGCGCATAGCCTTGAGGCAACGGAGCGGCGAGCTGCAAGGCCGGACTCTGGTCGTCAGTCGATACGCGGGCATAGCCGTATTTCATGGATTAATCATGGCGCTGACATTTGACCCATGCAAGCCCTTGAAAACGCGGGGCGGCGGTCGTGGGTCGAAACTTACCCGTTGTGCCCCAAAGCCTACCAAAAGGCACTATCTGATCTTTGGTATACCCGATCTCAGCGCGGATGTCCCCGCCAATTGTGACACCAGCGGCGTCACAATTGCTGTCCGGGGCTGATCGGGACCTTTGGCCCATTGGGAACGCATCGTTAGCACTATGGTGCCCATAGGGTGCTCTGGCCGCGAATGGCTATATATACCTGATATAGTTGATCGAACCTGGCCGAACGCGGATTCCAGTTTCACCTAGAGGATTCTCCGAATGACCGTATTGCTGAAGCGTCAGCTTAACGACGCCGAGAAACAACAGATTCTCATACAACACGGTCGTAAGTGTTTCGCCACAGGGCACGAAATCCCCGAGAATGAGCCTGTCCATTTTGATCATATAAAGGCTTACAGCTTCGGCTTCCCGTCTGAGATGGACAACATCGCTCCGATGTGTGCACGGCACAACAAGGAGAAGGGCGTCCTGTCTCTTGAAGATTTTCGTACAAAACTCCGCCTGAGCGAATTCTTCGCAACGGGTGACAAGTTGACGCTTCGCCACTTGTTAGGGCACCTGAAATCAATGGGCGAAATCACTCGCTTTGGGGAACCAGTCGCGATCAAGGAAGCTGGCAATCAGGTCATCATTGAAGCCGCCGACAAATCCTATACTCAGACGGTGTACGAGTGCCCCACAACAGGATGGAAGTATTTTTACGCCACTCTTGATGTAGATGTGCTTGACAGTGACGATGACGAGGAACATGAAGCCGGTCTTCAGCCGCGCTACCTTATCACAAATACAGTGTTCGAACTGTCTAGGCACTTCCAGCGCCACCCGGTATTACAGCCATCTGTTGGGCGGGTCGTAAAAAACAGGATTAGGCTTTTCGACGGCCAACACAAAGTGGCCGCTCTGCTCTGGAATGGCAGACGTGTTTTCGAGTGCAAGATTTACGTCAATCCCGACATACGGCTTCTGAACCAAACCAATATCGCCGCTCACGATAAGTTCGCGCAAGCTCGCTTCTTTTCTTCTGTGATGGTTACAAAGTTAGGGGCGCAGTTCGGAGTTGATTTTGATGAGTACAAAAACCTGGAAGACGCGCAGCCAAAGAGTGAAGCAGGCTTCGTTGAATTCTTGGCATCACGGGAAAAAAACACGCAGTCGAAGGCCCAGCTAAACACACGCTTCCGCAGCTATCTGTATTCGACCATACTTAACGATGATGAGTGTCGATTCAAGGATCTGGTTTCGGCAACAAACCGCAGCACTGACGATAAACCGATCACGATGGATATGCTCCAGAAATCTATTTTTGCTTCATTTTTGTATCGCGAACCCGTCACACATGACCTCACCACAGAGGCATATAAACGGGAAGCCGAAATGAAGAATGTCGTAAGGTTGATGAACCTCATTTTAGACTTTGGCTTGTCTGAATGGAATGCCAAGTCAGGGGCCAATAATGGTGCTCAGCGCCGCCTCACTCGGATGTTTAGGTCAAAATCCATGATGGCTTGGACTGGCCTTGTTCACGGTGCCATCTGCGGCAAGTTGGACCTCAATGATGCAGAGGATCGGGAACGTGCGTTTTACCGTGAGCTTGGCGATAAAGAGCTGGACCAAATTGGAAGTGTTGTGAAGGCGCTCTACTCGTGGAAGCGATGGGACTCACCACCAAACGACGACATTGACCGCATCCTGTCCGACAACAAGAGCGAAGTGAAGGACTGGTTTAAGTCGCACGGGCTAACAACCGGCTACCTCATGGGAGCACCTGAGTAAATATCCTCCGGCTCTGCCGGAGGATATTTACTGAAGCTTCGCGCCGCTACCGACCTTCAGATTATTGTGCACCGCCACCACACCAGGAACGTGACTGGCGATGTCCTCGGCCAGTTCGCGGGAAGGCTCGTCTACCACGGTTCCGGAAAGGGTAACCTCGCGATGAAGAGAAGCCAGCGTTATGGTGGCGCTCCTTAGCGCCTTGGAAGTGCTTAAGGCGTTCCGCACGTCACGCTCTACCTCGCCGTCCACGGGATACGGTTTGTTCCTGTTCTCAGGGAGCGAGTCCACTTCGTTCATTGCACGCGTGATCTTATCGAGTGTTGGAGGTGCTTCGGATTCTTGGGGAGCTTGAGAAGATGTAGGAGGCGTTTGGGCTTCTTGAGGCGCAGGAGGCTCTGACTGTGGCTCTAAGGTACAACCATCCAAAGCCGGGACTCCGATTTGTTGCCCCATGAACGCAGGCATGATGTTAAAGTCCAATGAACTTGCATACGTCCCGTGCGCCAGTAGGGAACTCTTATAGTGATATAGGCGCTTCGCGACCTGTGCCTCTTCCAAGCTCATGTTGCACACCAAATAATTGATTTGATTGGTGTTCTCATCTTGCAGCACCACAGAGAACCGGCAATAGTCTCTAGGGTCCGCTTCTCCGTGTTGAATCCTCACCGTTCCACCGTACAACAGGACCGAGCACGGGTCCATCTGATTGGGCGGTGCCCACCCGCCTGAAACGTGGGGCTGAAGGTAGAATCCTCTGGCAGAGAGATCGGTTCCTGTCGGGATATTGTTCATGTGGGCGCTGATTTGCGCGACGGTGTAAATATGGCGTGCTGGGGCGGGTACATCATTTCTGGCATCTGAGATAGATGGGCTATTGTCGATATACGTTGCCGCTGAGTCGCTACGCTTCCCCATGTGCGTGAAGATGCCGAACATGGCCGCGAGTATCAATATGAAAACGATGGCTAAAGCACCTCTGGAACCTCTGGCGTCTGAGCTCGTCAAGCCACACGTGATACAGCGCAGCGGGTAAAACAGAATCGCCAGTAGCCAAAGCCCTCCGGTTATCACCACCATGAAGAACGTGCCAAAGCCGAGAGCCCTCTTGAATCCGGTCAACTTGCCACAATTAGGGCATTGAATCATCTGCATATGCGTGCCTCGAATGAGGTGAAAACTCCCGCTGGAAAAACGGACGATGAACTACTTAAAAATCGTACGCTAAGACAGGGGTTCTAGGCCTCAACCTTTTTCGCTAGAGGCCCAAACCAATATCGTAACTCTGCTCCTGCTCCGGCGCGATCTCCCGCTGCGGCGTGACAGCCTGCTCCTGCTTCTGTTCTGGCTTCATCTCCGGCGCATGGGCGCTGCTGTGTGAAACATCATGCCCGAGCGCCGCTTCCAGCTTCTCGCGGTCGTTGGTGAAGATTTGCGCGTCGTATGCGCCGCGCGACACTGACACATAGGCCATGCGGTTATTGAGCAGATCCTTCGCGCCCAGTTCAGTATCACCATTGATGAACACACGGTCTGGGGTCTGCCCTTGGATGCAGGGCTGCCAAGTTGGCTATCCTGAGAGAACCATGTGTGGCCGATTCGCCCGCAAATCGACGCAAGAGGTTCTAGCCGATTGGTTCGGCCTTGAACTTGAAGAGATGCCCTGGTTTGCGCCCAGCTATAACGCGGCGCCGCAAAGTGTCCAGCCGGCGGTGCGCCTGAATCACGACTCCGGCCGGCGCGAGGTTGCCTTGCTGCGCTGGGGCCTCGTGCCCTTTTGGGCAAAAGATGCAAAGATCGGCTACAACACCATCAACGCCCGTGCCGAAGATGTTGCGTCAAAGCCAGCCTTCCGGGAGGCGCTCAAGAAGCGCCGCTGTCTGGTGCCCGCTGACGCCTTTTACGAGTGGCAGCGGCTCGATGCCAAGAGCAAACGGCCGTTCGCTTTTGCGCTCGCGTCCGGCGAGCCTTACGCCTTCGCTGGCCTGTGGGAGAGCTGGCGCCCCAAGGAAGGCGCGCCGCTGGAGACATTTACCATTCTCACAACCGATCCCAACCAGCTCATGGAGCCAATCCACAACCGGATGCCTGTGATTCTGGAACCGAAAGACTATGATCGCTGGCTGGACCCCGGAGACCCGGCGCGTCCGCCCGTAGACCTGTTGCGCCCCTACGCCGCCGACCGGATGAAAGGCTGGCCGGTGAGCGATCGCGTCGGCAACGTGCGCAACAACGGCCCGGAATTACTCAATGCCTCGACCTGAACATGATTGCACCATGTGATTTCAGCGCACGGTCATACGGCCGGTTTGGAACATTTGGCAGCCCAATTCTGGTTTCTGTCGTAAGCTCAGTTCTCCCGCCTGCGTGCTTGTTTAGACACAAGGCTGTTTGGCTGGCCCAGGAACACCTCTGAGGGCAAGTACCTTCGCAGCTCTCCGCAGAGTGGGCAGGACACTACGATGGGCTGGAATGGGAACTCCTTCACACCTGCCGGGACATCCCTTCTGCACCGTTTGCAGGTTACGACGAACTGCTTACGCTCCAGGATTGGGAATCCAAAACTCATTCGCCGAGTATAGGCGAAGAAATGGCGAATTGTCACCACAGGGGAAGAACACGTAGCGTGGGCGGTTGCGGTTCGTGTGGGTAGGATTGCATCGCGCCCTCCTCTCTGCTGAGGGCGGCCGTCGCAAACGGCGTTTGCTGGGACCGATCCACCAAAGCTGAAATCCCACGGCAACTAGCCGTGGATGGTTGCAGGATTCAAATACCGATATAAAATGGGACTCTATGGCCAACACGCTTGAACCTGCGGCGATCAAACTCGTAAATCAGGCGCTCGAAGTTTTGAAGGGCAAGGTAAAGAACGACAAATGTCCGCGCTGCGAGGTGTTCGACTGGTCGGTCGACCCGATAGCGATTGATGTTATTCCGATCGAGGGGGTGCCGGCCCACATGCCTCTCTCCTATTTTCCAGGTCGGATTCTATTACTACAAATTGTCTGCAAAAACTGCGGTTATACGATGTTCCACAACCTTTATGCGCTCGGACTAGCTATCCCAGAGGAAAGATGAGCCAGCCGAACAATCCCGGGAGCGGTGACGTCGATTTATCTAGCAATGCCGTCGGTGGTGGCAGCCTTCAAGTCGTCGGAGGGCAAAGCACACCTGGGCAGTCTGCGTCGTACACTCCGAATGCGAACACTACAGTGGTAGGTTCCTCAATCGTTAGCCGCCTCCCCGATGAAGAGCTTGCCGTTCTCAGAAAGATGGAGTTTCAAGTGCTTCTGGACGGAGACATTGCTGGCGCAAGAGCCGGTCGCGATATGTTTCTAGGGTTCTTAATAGGCGGGATTATTGGATTAATTGGCCTGATGGCAACGACCGACTGGGGCGAGGTCTTCACGAAGGGAAAATGGGGCACGGCTGTCTGGGCTGCTGTGATGCTCGCGATTGTTGTTGCCTCAGCCGTTGGGACGGCAATCTACGCAATTAGGCAGCGCAAAGTTTCTCAGGACTCCGCATTTTCGAGCTTGATCAGCAGGTTGCAAAAGCACTTCGGTATCAGCCCGAAATAAGGCAGAATTCCCATATTCTGAAAAGCCAGACCTGGGGCACCGGCAGCGAGGAGGATCATAGTGGGTAGCCAGGGAGTAGAGGCGAGGCTGCGACTCCTCCGGGAGGTAGCGGAACGGCAAATTCTTAAGCCATTGGAGACGCACGGCTGGACCGCCAGGATTGAATCGGAAAATTCGGCCGGTGAATACTTCGTCATTGGAGCAACGAAGGGAATAATGACGCACAAGATTGCTTTGCTCTATACCTCAGCTACGGCGAACGGTGTTTACAAAGTGCTAGATGGTTCTGTCGAACATATCTTTACGAATGGCGCTCTTTATCACATCGAACAGTTTGCTTACGGAATCACGGCTTCAGTTTCGCCAGTGGGGAACTTCTTCCCCTTACTCGTCGAGTGGAATAAGCAACTCGCTCCGGGAACACTTCCGCACCCCGTGCCTCCGCCACCCCAGCGTACAGTGAGGCACATTACAGCAGAGAACCCTCTAGGAGGAATTTGGTCTAGACTCGAACAGTTTGGCAGTGTTGTACTTGCAGAGAAGCTCATTGTCAGACGAGCATCGGAATCTGGCGAGAGTTTGGCACACGAAGTCGTTCGTGCAAAAGCTGCTGGCGTTGCGTTTTCACTGAGAAATGCGGCCGATTACCTTCGGAGTTCCGCGACCGAGAGTTTGAATAAGCGGATATTAAGCCTTTATTACGGTGTTCTGTCCTTGGGCTTTGCAGAGATGCTTTCATCGCCAAACGGTCCCAAAGACCTTGATGAGGTCGAGGGTATGACCAAGTTTGGACATGGTTTGTGCACAGTGCCGGGGGACGCGGATGACTTTGGAGGGCTGAGTGTCGCAGTCGTTGCGACTGGATTCTTTCCCCAATGGATGAACTTTCTAGGAGTTGACACCAGTGACTATCCCAGGAAGAAGCCAAAATCCGTCAGCGATCTCGATGATTTACCTACTGGGACGTTCACCAACCTGCGCGATTTGTTCTCTGCTGTTCCAGAGCTAGGAGATCTCTTTTTAGAGGTTTTCACAACGCAGCCATCCTGGGTCCTGCCCATCTATCAACCGTTCGAGAACAAGTCTGGTCCGGGATTGCCAAATCCTGCGGGAGTCGGAAGCACATATATTCATCTTCTAGATAGGTCCGGCCGCATCGACATCCAGAGACTATCAGCCACAGGATGGCCTCTTGCCGAGCTTTCGTCAGTTCCTACAATAGGAGCAGGAAATGAGTATCGAGCGCGTGTAGATCACCCAGGGTTAGGGGCATGGTACGAAGCACTTCCGCTTCATCATAGTCCCTTCCTCCTGTCCCAATGTCTCATTGTGCCAGCTTTTAGGCATCCGACGCCTTATCGCGTGAACGCTCTTGTGATTCTCTATGCGCTTTCAATCGTCGTTCGATATATGCCCAGCGCATGGCGTCGAATTGAAGGAGGTGATTGGGACCAACACCTTGCACTCATCAAGAGTCTAGTCAACATTTTTGAGCGAATCTTGCCTGAACAGTTTCTTGAGACGGTCATAGGAGAACGAATTCATGCAAGTCAGCCAGGTAGCTGGTCTTAACTCCTATATCCGCGCATCGTGGATGGTCCTGCCGGTTCTCGACACTTGGGATCGGTAACGAGAAGTCGGCATGGCAACTGAAATCTCGTGTCCAGCTGCCGGACTGGGGCACGCGAAGAGGCTCCCGGAGCCTGCGGCGTTTTATCGATACCAATCTTAATCGGCTGGAAGAACCGAAATGCAACTCAAATTGCTGGCGACGTTCCCCAATTCGTAGCTCGTCACTTCCTTGGGTGATGTAACAATTGTGTATGCTCCTCCACCACTACTCTAGCAATAAGATCAACGAGATCCTTTCTAAGGAGCAGTCCACTGAGCAGAAGCATTACACGAGGCCCAAAGGACTTTGGGTATCGGTCGTTGGAGACAGAGACTGGCCGAGTATGAACCCAGGCGATCTGAGAAGCCAACATCAGTACGAGATAACTCTGGCAGATGAAGACAAAATACGTTTCATTGACGGCAGAAAGCAACTTTCTGAGTTCACCAAAAAGTATGGGCTTAAGCCTAGCGGAGAACGGCGGATAGCGATCGATTGGGTAAAAGTGGCCACTGAACATCAGGGCTTAATCATCGCTCCGTACATAGCGGAACACACCAGATATCCCACCCTGTTCTGGTACGGCGCCTGGGGTTGCGCCAGCGGATGTATTTGGAATAAAGACGCCATCTCTGAGATCAAGCTCATCCGGCAGGCAGAGCCATTCTGGTGGTTCAAAGAAAACACACCCTTCCTCTGATACTGAATCGGGCCATCGAAGCATTTCAGGAAATTGGCAGCCGTTGGAATTCTTAACAGACTCTCTCTTGCGGGTAGGGTCCGATGACTCTGTGTGGAGGGAATGGATCACTCATCAGGCGCAGATTCCTCCTGAGAATCGGCTTGTGGCAAGATTTTCCGAGGGATTGGCACTGGGCCGGGGGATTGGCAAACCGGAAGTTGAGTTTCAGTGGGCGAAAAACAGGGCTTAGCTTGAAATGAACAACCCCGCCGCAAGCGGCGGGGAATCAGACCCGGAAGAGATTGAAGCCTTGGAACCCCCATGTGCGCGCCAGGGGCAGACCTCAGCGAAGGTTTCAAAGGGACGGTGCGGGCAGGAACAGGCCCGCGCGGGCGGGGTGCCGGGGGCGTAGCGGGCGGCGCCTGTTT